>FR895136.1:4457-74586 GCA_000435675.1 Eggerthella sp. CAG:298
AACCTCTGCCAGCCACTCCTTCGCCGCCTCGGCCTTGATGACGAAATCGGCATTTTGGCGCACGGGGCCTTCGTCGTTCAGCACATAGCGCACGGGATAGACTTCTTTGCGCATCGCATCACCAAGAACGACCACCTCGCCGCGCACGCCCTTCGCCCATTGATCCCACGCTTGAGCATCGAGCGTGGAGACGCCGAAGAGCGGCAGATCCAAACCAAGCGCGATCCCTTTTGCGGTTGCCGTGCAGATGCGCACACCCGTGAACGAGCCTGGGCCACGGCCGCAAGCCACACACGCAAGCTCGCTCTTGGCCACCCCTGCGTCTTCGAGCGCGGCATCGATCTTCGCGATGAGCTTTGTGTTCGAAGCGCGGAATGCAGGCGTTTCACACGATGCGAGCACCTTGATCGTGGCGGTTTCACGCTCGAGCTTCCCCACGCCAACAGCGATGATCTCGTTGGCGGTATCGAAGGCAAGTATGTAGTTCTTTTGGGACACTGCGTATCCTTCTCGCTTCACTCCGGGTGCTTGGCTGCTTGAATGCGCGGCAAACCACGCGTCGATAAGCTGCTGCGTCTCTTCGCTTGTCGTGTGCGCTTCGATCGAACGCGCGTTATCCTCGCGCGTGGTGATCGAGATCCACAACGCTTGGGTAGGAATCTCCTCGGGGAACTTCGCGGCCCATTCGATGCAGCTCACCCCATCGGCTTCGACATAGTCATAGAATGCGATGTCTTCAAGCTCGAGCGCATCTTCCAAGCGATACAGATCGAAGTGATAGAGCGGCAAACGGCCTTGATCATAGACGCTCATCACGTTGAACGTGGGTGACGTGACCGCTTCGCCAACGCCAAGTCCGCGCGCAAGCCCTTGGGTGAAGTGCGTTTTCCCTGCACCCAGATCGCCTTCGAGCGCGATCACCGTGCCGGGAACAACCACCTCGGCAAGGGCAGCTGCTATCCGCTGCGTCTCTTCAACATTTAAGGAAGTGATCTTGCGATCCGCTAGCTCCACACGCACTCCTTAGCGCGCGCTGCGCTCAGCAGAACGAACCGTGTGCTCCATGGTGCAAGAGGTAGTGACCGATCCGATCCCGCCAGGAACTGGTGTGATAGCTGCAACGATCGGCTCGACCGCCTCAAAATCGACATCGCCACACATGTGGCCTTCGGCATCGAAGTTGATGCCCACGTCGAGCACGATCTGGCCTTCCGTGAAATATTCCGCACCGAACGCACGAGCACGCCCCGTTGCGCAGATGACGATATCCGCCTGACGCGTGACTTCGGCCAGATCGAGCGTTTTCGAATGGCAGATGGTCACGCTGGCATTGTGACGCAGAAGGATCATCGAAACCGGTTTGCCGATCACAAGCGAACGCCCCACCACCACAACGCGCTTGCCCTGAAGCGGAATAGCGTAATGATCGAGCACCTTAATGCAGGCCTCCGCCGTTGCAGGCGGCAAGGCATCGGGGTCATCGATGAAGATGCCACCAAGCGCCGCGACCGAAATGCCATCGACATCCTTATGAGGAACGAGCATATTGCAAAGCGCCTGCTCGTCCATGTATTCAGGAAGCGGACGGAACATCAAGCAACCGTGAATGCTCGCGTCTTCGTTGATGTATCTGATATCTCCCGCTACCAGTTCAGGATCAACGTTTTCGGGGTAGTCGAACACCTGCACTGCAATATCGAGCGACTCGGCACGCTTGATGGCCATGCGCTCGTAACTGAGATCGTCAGGGTTCGCGCCAACGCGCACGATCGCGAGCTTGGGAACGATACCCTGCTGGCGCAGCAGTTCTACGCGCGGCTTAAGATCGGCCTCCATGGCTTCGACCACGGGTTTCGAACCGAGAATATGCGGGATCATCGTTCAAGCTCCTTTACCACGGTTTCGTAGGCGCGATCGGCACGCATAGTGTATGCGTTGAGCAGGTTGCGCATCTCTTCTTGATACATGCTCGCGCGATCACGATCGGTCATAGAAGCGCAGTTGATCACCACATTGAGCGATGCTCCCTGCAATGCCGCCTTAGCGAAGAGTAGGCTGGCACCGGTATCGGAAAGCGCCATGCGCGAGCCTTTTTCCACGAGCACTTCTGCAAGCTCGATCACGTGCGCACAGGTTTGCATGATGGAAAGCGGCACATCGCATGCAGCGATGAGCGCCGTTTGCAGTGCCTCTTCTTTTGCCTGCTGTTCTTCAGGCGTTTCACGCGGCATGCCATACGCCGCTGCAAGCGGAGCGAAGGCATTCGCGTCTTCTTCAACAAGCTCGATCAGATGGTCGATAAGCGCGCTCAGCTGGTCGCAACAGTCTTGAACTTCGTCCTGAACAGCGCTGTAGGCAGCCTTGCCTAGCGTAAGGTTGCACACCATAGAAGAGAGTGCTGCTGCAAGCGCGCCGCAATAGGCGCTCGCTCCCCCACCACCTGGCGTGGGAGCTTTGCTCGCCAGTTCGTCGATAAAAGTACGGTCGATCATAGAAGCCGGCTTAGAACAGGCCGCTGATCTTGCCGGTCTCGTCCACATCGATACGCAGTGCCGCAGGCTCTTTCGGCAAGCCCGGCATCGTGAGCACATCACCCGTAAGAACGACCACGAAGCCTGCACCAGCAGAAACCTTCACCTGGCGCACCATGATGCGGAAATCCTTCGGCGCTCCGAGCTTGACTGGATCATCGGAAAAGCTGTACTGCGTCTTCGCCATGCAGACCGGATACTCGCCGAAACCGAGGCTTTCAAGCTTAGCGATCTCCTGCGCAGCTGCAGGCGTGAAGTCCACGCCATCGGCATGATAGACGCGCTTTGCGATCGCTTCGATCTTTTCAGCCAGACCCAGGCCATCGTCATAAGCAAAGGTGAGTTTGCTCGTTTCGTCGCACAGGCGCACGACTTCTTCGGCGAGCTCAAGACCGCCTTCGCCGCCTTTCGCCCACACCTGAGAAAGCGCCACGTTCACGCCAAGCTCCTCGCAGCTTGAACGCACGAGATCGATCTCGGCTTGCGTGTCGGTCGGGAATTCGTTGATCGCTACCACACACGGGAGGTTATAGACGTTGCGGATGTTGTCCACATGCTGCAGCAAGTTCGGCAAACCAGCCTTCAAGGCCTCGAGATTCTCTTCGTTCAGATCCGCCTTGGCCACGCCTCCATGATTCTTGAGCGCGCGCACCGTTGCTACCACAACCACCGCATCAGGCTCGATGCCAGCTAAACGGCACTTGATGTCGAGGAACTTCTCTGCACCGAGATCGGCACCGAAGCCCGCTTCGGTCACGCAATAATCGCCGAGGGCGAGCGCCATGCGCGTTGCCATGATGGAATTGCAGCCATGCGCGATGTTCGCGAAGGGACCGCCATGCACGAAGGCAGGCGTGCCTTCGAGGGTTTGTACGAGATTGGGCTTGAGCGCATCTTTCAGCAGCGCCGCCATAGCGCCTTCTGCGCCGAGATCATGCGCCGTGACCGGTTCATCGTCGTAGGTGTAGGCCACCACGATCTTGCCCAAACGCTCCTTCAGATCGGTGATGGAAGTTGCAAGGCAGAAAATGGCCATGACCTCGGATGCGACCGTGATATCGAAGCCGTCTTCACGCGGCATGCCCGCCTTCGGGCCGCCAAGGCCGCACACGATGTTGCGCAACTGACGATCGTTCATGTCCACCACGCGCTTCCACGTGATGCGGCGCACGTCGATGCCGAGTTCGTTGCCTTGCTGAATATGGTTATCGAGCATAGCTGCGAGCAGGTTGTTCGCAGCGCCGATAGCATGAAAATCGCCCGTGAAGTGCAGGTTGATGTCTTCCATGGGAATGACCTGGGCATATCCGCCACCTGCAGCGCCACCCTTCACGCCGAAGACGGGCCCGAGCGAGGGCTCGCGCAGCGCGACCACGGTATTCTTGCCCATCTTGGAAAGTGCATCGGCAAGACCTACCGTTGTGGTGGTCTTACCTTCGCCAGCTGGCGTGGGATTGATCGCCGTGACCAGAATGAGCTTGCCCGGCTGATAGTCCTTATCGCGAAGGAGATTGTAGTCGACCTTCGCCTTCGTGCGTCCATAGCACTCGAGGTATTCGCTCGCCACACCCGCTTTCTCTGCAACGGCGGAAATGTCGAGCGGCTGAGCCGCCTGGGCGATTTCAATATCGGTTAGCACGTCGGGTCCCCTCTTTCTCTTTAGGCTCTAGCGCTGATTATCGCACTTTTTCAACTCGTTATAGATCAGGCGAAGCCCCTGTAAGGTTAGCTCCACATCCACTTCGGTGATCGTATGCGAAAGCGGTGCGATACGGTGCGCGAGACCGCCCGTTGCCACCACTTTGGTCTTATAGCCGAGTTCTGCTTGAATGCGCTCGACCAGCCCATCGACGCGGGCCGCTTCGCCGCTCACCACGCCAATCTGGATGGCCTCGGATGAATCGCGGCCGATCGCCACGCCCGGGTCCTCCAATTCGACCGCACGTAAAAGCGCCGCGCGCGACATGAGTGAGCGCATCGAAGATTCCACGCCGGGAGCGATAACGCCGCCTACGAACACGCCATCCTTGTCGATGACCTCCATGTTCGTTGCGGTGCCGAAATCAACGACCACGACCGGCGCGCCGAAGATGGCCTTCGCTGCGACCGCATCAGCCACACGATCGGCGCCAAGTTCGATAAACGAAGTCTTGTCGATGTTCAGCAAGTGAGCGCAACTGCGCGCCGAGACCACCTGGGGCGCAACCCCGAAGGAGCGTTCGCACGCCTTTTCCCAATTGTGCGTGAGCGCCGGCACCACCGAACAGAGGATGGCGCCCTTGATCACGCCAGCATCGATCTCTTCGGCACTGAGCAGCGCACGAAGCTTGATGCGCAGTTCATCGCTCGTGTATTCAACGTTAGTGGCAAGGCGCCACATATGGATCAAACGATCTTGATCATAGATTCCCAAAACGGTGTGGGTATTGCCGATATCAACCACTAAAAGCATCGCGAAGTACCTTCCCAGGCCTACTATTTTTTAAAAACGCTCGGCGATTATGTACAGTAAATCGTAAAACGAATGCTACCATATTGCATAAGGGGAAATCACTTTATCAGCACGCGCTTGATAAAAGTTTTAACAGATATTGAGAGGGATTAGCTATGGATCATACTCCTGCGCGCATTCTTGTCGTTGACGACGAACCATCTATCACCGAATTCGTTAGCTATGCTCTGCAGAAGGAAAACTACACGGTCGATACTGCTGGCGACGGTGAACAAGCACTCACGCTCATCGAGCAGAAACCCTACGATCTCTATATTCTCGACATCATGCTTCCGGGCATCGATGGCTATGAACTCTGCCGTCGTATTCGCGCCTCTTATGACACGCCTATCCTGTTCTTGAGCGCGCGCGATGGCGAAGTGAACAAGATCATCGGCCTTGAGCTGGGCGCAGACGACTATCTGGCTAAACCTTTCGGCATCCGCGAGCTTATCGCACGCACACGTGCGCTGCTCCGTCGTTCGCAGGCTACCAATTCCACCAGCGCTGAGGTCAGCGCAAGCGGCATCGCGCTTGACGACGACGCACACACCGCCACAGGCGAACATGGCCCGATCGATCTTACGCCGCGCGAGTTCGAGCTCATGAGCTATCTCATGCACAACGCTGGCAAGGTCGTCTCCCGTGAAGACCTGCTGCGCGAAGCCTGGGGCTGGGAGTTCATCACGGAAACGAAGACGGTCGATACGCACATCAAGCGTCTTCGCGACAAGATCGAAGCTGCTGGCTACAATCCGCAAGTCGTCGAAACCGTACGTGGTTACGGTTATCGCTTCAAAAAATAGCCTGGCGAAGCTTCGATGAGGCTCGCAACGCACGTCGCATTCACGACGACTCTTCTTTCTGCCCTAAGCTGCTCGATCATCTGCATCTGCGGCATTCACTTCTTCCATGCCTCAGAGTGGATCTTGCTCCTTATCATCCCGGTCAGCTGTATCGCCTTCTTCTTGAGTCTTGCCATCGCTCATTTCACAAGCAAGCCCTTCCGCGAACTTGCCCAGAGTCTCAAACGCTACCATGAAGGCGATTACAACATCTCGTTCAAGATCAACCACGGTATCTATGAGAGCGAAGAGCTTTCGCACGATATCGAGGATCTGATCGACACCGCGGAATCCCACAAGGACGAGATCGCGATATTGCGTCACCGTGAAGGTGAATTCATCTCGGACGTGGCTCATGAATTCCGCACACCCCTAACGGCGATCAGCGGTAATGCTGAGCTTATGATGGATCCCGACATGCCGCTCTCCATGCGCCAGCACTTCTTGCAGATCACGCTTTCTGAGGCGGAACGCTTGAACAACCTCGTGAACGATCTCATCTCGTTGCGTCATATCCAAGAAGACTCCCCCACCACCATAGAGCGCGTGAACATCCGCCAGATCGCTGAGGAAGTTGGCGAGATCTTGAGCGCGAACTTCCAAAAGAAAGACATCGAGTTCTCCATCGATGGCGAAGCGCCCGATATCCTCATCGACCCTGCTCGTTTGAAGCAGGCAATCATCAACCTCACTGATAATGCCTGCAAGCACGTGCCCGAAGGAGGCAGCGTGAAGATCATGCTTTCTGGCGTCGATGATAAATCCATCATCGCCGTGAAGGATAACGGTGTGGGCTTCGGCGACATCAACCCGTCGCTTCTATTCAAGCGCTTCTACCGCACCGACTTCTCACGCTCGCGTGTGAAGGGCGGATCGGGGCTCGGTCTTTCGATCGTGCAGGCCATCGTCGAAGGCAACGATGGCAACATCACCGCGTTCAACGATCCCGAAGGTGGTGCCGTGTTCCTCATAGCCTTCCCTTCTGTTATCGATCGATAGAGCTCTCTTGCCTATCTGCATTAGCAGAGAAGTAAGGTACGAGGTTCCTCGCTCGTTGCCACAAGGGACTTACGCCTGAGGGGTGGTTGGGTCGACTCGCTTTCGTTGCTCGATAGCCTGCAATATCTTGCAGGCTATCTCGTGCACTGCGCTCCTTCGAACAGCCTATTACTATTTACAAGTGCGGACTCAGAGTCGTCCAACCACCCCACAGGCTCCGCCCCTTATGACAACAGGCTCGATCAACGACAAGCAAAAGCCCCGCCCGAACAGATCGGACGAGGCTTTTGGGACACGAATCGCAGGTAATTGTGCGCTGTGTTTTAGGTGCGCGGCTATTCCCGCTTGATCGTCTCGGTTGCCTCTTGACCGTTCTTATCAACAGCCACATAGACGAAGCCTGGCTTACCCTCAACAGGGAGCTCGTTATACGCGACCATCTCAGCGATCTCTGCAGCAGTTGCGCTCTTCGGCTCAGTAGCCAGCAGGTAATCGGTGGAAGCACGGCGAGCCATTGCCTCGCGGAAGTCCTTGGTGCCCACGAACACTTCCTGCTTGTAAGGATTGACCTTGAGCTTCTTCGAGCGGTAGATGATGTAGGAAAGCGCTGCAATATTAGCGATGAGCGCGATCGAAGCCACCACGGTGTTCACCGCCGGATTGTTCACCGACTGAACTGCGAAGATCGAGTCGTTCGCGAACATCGGGCAAACCTGGCAGAACATGCACCACATCGAAAGTGTGAACGCGCGGTTCTGGATCCATCCGCCTTTGTTCCACCAGAGGCCTGCAATGGTAGGCGCGAGCAGAAGCGCGATGCCGCAATACCAAGAGTGAGTCGGCAGGCAGTTGTAGGTGTAGCAGAAGTTCCAGAGGTCATAAGCGATGATGAAGACCCACGTCATATCGGGCCACAGCATATCCTGGCGCTTCTTTGAGATATAGATACCGAACCAACCGGTCATGCACAGAATGTTCAGCAAACCGGCGCAGCCATTCAGTACGTTATGGATGCCACCGTTCAGAAGCACGCCCTCATCAGTTACGAAGCTGGAATCCCATGCCACGATCGCGCTCTCGAAATCACTTGCGACCGCAATGAGGATATTGATCGCAACGATAACGAACGGGAATGCCTTGAACCAATGTGAGCGGCCAATCTTGCCCCAGCTGTACTTCAGCATCATGAAGCCGATACAGCCTGCGGTTGCCGCATAGACCTTAGCGTAATGGAACCAACCACCCATCGTTTGATATGTTGGGTTATTGAGCGCCCATTCAGCCCCCATGGCGGCTCCGATCTCGACCACCACGCAATAGACGGTCATCGCCGCACATACTCCAATGAACATGAAGATGCCGCCTGCCTTGGTGCGTCTCGCGAACTCATTGAGCAAGATAAGTGCGCCAAGCACCATGAACAAACCGAGCCACTGAAAACCCGCATTCGCTCCATAGACATCGAATAACATTTTCCCCTCCTTCTTTCCTTTGCCAATCGATATCAAGTATCTGACCAATGCGCTGAATATCCGCCTTTGACACAGACCAAAACATTTGCCCAGATAGTTGATGGTTTTTCAAGAAAACCCATAGCCAGAATATGGCAACGATCGAGGTCAAACAACGAGGTGGACAACACTGCGAAAATGTCGTTACCTTTGTCAGTAACTTGTAACTTCAAATGATGAAAATGCTCTTGCATTACGTGGCAGTTTGGAGTAAATAAGCAGGATTTACCCTACATGACATGGGGTTTTGTTGAGTTCTATTCAGACAGAGAAGCGCACGACCCGCTAGCACTCTTGCCATTTTTTGCTCAGCCAATCCCGACAGCGACGAATAGGCACACCTTGGTCACCGCAAGAGGATAAATGATGTCCTGCACATATAAAAGAACGCCGGCATTACGCCGGCGTTCTTCTAGGAAGGAAAGATTTCCCAAAGGTTAGATCGTGGCCTTATGCAGGCTTAACTGGAGCTCGATCCTCTTCAGGCTCAATATCGTCACCCAATCGAATGCCGCCCTCTTCCTTAAGGCGTGCGATCGTCGCATCGTCTGCGCCGACCTCTTTCAGGTAGACTTCAGTATCTGCGCCAAGCGGCGAAACCTCAGTGAATTCAGAGATCTCGACCGGAATGGTTGAGATGTGGTGAGGCAGACCAGTCTGCAGCACGCGACCAACATTGGGGAATTCAACCCATGCGAGAGCCTCAGGGTTCTCGCGCGTGATCTGCTCGACCGCTTCAGTCTTGGAATTGACCTTAGCGATGCAGAAGTCCTTATCCTCGAGCCAATCGAGCCATTCCTGGGTGGTACGGCCCTTGATGGTCTCTTCGACGATCTCGAATGCCTCAGGAGCTTCCCAACGACGCATCAAACCAGTCGGCTTGATCTCGGGGTGACCGATCGCATCGCAGAACGGCTCCCAGAACTTAGGCTCGACCATGCCAAGAGCAAGCTTGCCGCCATCCTTGGTCTCATAGACGTTGTAAGCGGTTGACGGATACTCGAGGTCGTCACGCTTGCATTCGCCATCGTTGAAGCACCAACGGCTATCGAGCAGCGAGTTCCACCAAACGAAGCAATCGAACATCGAGATGTCGATGTAAGCGCCTTCGCCCGTAACCGTGCGCGCATAGAGCGCAGCGAGCAGCGCCTGGCCCGCAACCATGCCTGAAGACAGGTCGCAGAGATGCAGCGGCGAAGTAGAACCATGGTTGACAGACAGATAACCGCTCGTTGCCTGCATGTTCAGGTCATGCTGAGCCTTCTTCGAACGAGGATCATTAGCGCCATAGCCCGAGATCGAACAGTAGATGATGCCCGGGTTGAGCTTCTTGATTGATTCGTAGTCGATGCCGAGTTTAGCGGTAACACCAGGACGGAAGCTTTCGACGATGATGTCTGCTTCCTGTGCCATCTTCAAGAACCAGTCAACAACCTCTTCGTTCTTCAGATTCAAAGAAACGGACTTCTTGTTGCGGCCGAGCGCGGTGATGTAGTAAGAGATTCCGCCGCCCTTGGTCGGATAGTCGTGACGCATGAAGTCGCCCAGGCCCGTGTCTTCGACCTTGATGACCGTTGCGCCGAGGTCTGCGAGAACCTGCGTTGCATAGCCACCAGGAAGGTAACGAGAGAAGTCGAGAACGGTAATATCAGAAAATGGAGTATTCTTTGCCATTAGTTAAACCACCTTTATTTAGTCTTCTTCGAGTTCGGACCGAAGCTAGGCTCCAGCACCTCAGGAGGCAGCGGATCGCCATCGTATTCCATGACTGCGCCGTCAGCTGCGAGCTTGTCGATCTCTGCATCGGTATAACCAGCGATGTTCTTCAAGATCTTACGCGTGTCATAACCGATCGGGCGGCTGCGATAGAGCACCGGATCGCCAATAGAATCCAGACGGAACGGAGGCGTGGTAACGATGTATTCTTCGCCTTCGGTGAATTCTGAGGTCGGGCCCTGCTTGACATACTTGATGCGACGGAGCTGGTCGTTTGCGAATGCCTCTTCGTCGTTCAGAACGTCAGCGACCGTTTGGATCTTCTCGAACGGAATATCGTTCTCACGGAAGCGCTTCTCGAGCTCAACGAAGTCGAACTTCTTGGTAGCGTCCTGGATCGCTGCAACAACCTCTTCATAGCGGCCATTGTTCGCGAGAGCCTCGAGCGTGTTGAGCTCAGGATCGGTGAAGTACTTCGGATCCATCTCGAGCGTTTCGAACACGAGCTGGCAGTACTTGTTGTAGTTGCCGAAGCACATAAGGAACCAAACGCCATCGCGAGAAGGATAGGAGTTGTTGGTCGGGCACTTCGCCTTCATGCGGTCCTTCGGATGCGGATCGCCCTGCTGTGCCGTGATGAGCGAGCAGGTCATGCCCCAGGTGCCAACGTGATAGAGGCTCGTGGTGACCTTGTCGCCTTCGCCCGTGCGCAGCGCGCCTGCATAAGCACCCAAGATGCCAGCACAAAGAGCGCAGCCGGTGTTCCAGTCGCCAAATGCGATCGGCGAGTTGCCGGGCTCATAGTGCTCGTTGTTCTGCGGAATCGAAGCAACGAAGCCAGAACGTGCGGCAAATGAAGTTGCGTCGAAGCCCTTAGCGTCCTTCATAGGACCGAACTGGCCATAGCCACGGTTCTGTGCCCAAACGAGCTTCGGGAATTTCGCATGCAAGGTCTCATAGTCGAAACCGAGGCGCTGAAGTGCACCGTCACGCAGCGAAGTAACGAAGATGTCTGCTTTTTCCAGAAGGCGCATCATTGCTTCCTTGCCTTCTGGGCTCTTGCAGTCGATCGCTGTCCATTCTTTGTTGAACGAACCGCAGTCATATGCGACATCGTCGAATTCGCTCTTGTAATGCATACCCCAAGCTGCACCCTGAGTACGCTGTTCGTCGCCCGTGAATGGCTCGACCTTGATGACCGTTGCGCCCAATTCACCAAGCAGACGGCTTGCTGCAGGACCAGCTGCATACTGGGTGAGATCAACGACGATTACGCCTTCCAAACCTGCCATGTATTTCTCCAATCTAAAGAATAAATAACCTATTGAAAGAAAGCCCCGGCAGAAAACCGGGGCTTTCCAATTCCCCTTATACGGGAGAGTAGTGCTATTTCAAGCCAGCTGAATTACGGCTCGAGGATAACACGGAGGCCTTCGCCAGCGTCGATGAGCTCCATGCCCTTTTCGAAGTCCTTCAAAGGAAGAACGTGGCTTGCGATAGGCGCGATGTCGAGGCCGTTAGCAAGAAGTGCCAGGCCCTGACGCCAATGCTTGCGCTCGTAAGCACGAGAACCGATGATGCTGATCTGACGCATAGCGATCGGGTTCATGTGAATGCTGGAAGCCTGAGCGGGCAGACCAGTGATGCCGATCTTGCCGTTCTTAGCAACCATCTCAACTGCCTGCTCAACAACGGTGTAGTGACCAGCTGCGTCGAGAATGATCTCGGGGCCTTTGCCATTGGTGAGTTCTTTCACGCGAGCGATAACGTCTTCTTCAGAGCCGTTGATAGTGATAGCACCGAGCTGCTCAGCAACCTGAAGACGCTTGGTGTCCATAGCGAGACCGGAGCAGATAACCTTCTGGATACCATAAGCCTGCTTGAGGACTGCGATCATGAGAAGGCCGATGGGGCCAGGGCCCATGACAAGCGCGGTGTCGCCCGGCTCGGGATGCACGCGCTCAACAGCGTTGAGAGCAACACCCAGGGGCTCGAGCAGTGCGCCCTGAACGAACGAAACGTCGTCAGGCAGCGGGATAACATTAGTTGCACGCATGGGCATATATTTTGCGAATGCACCTGGCAGGTCGGTACCGTAGAACGGACGATTGTCGCAGATGTTGACCATGCCCTTATCGCAGTAGGAGCAGGTGTTATCGAACAGAACCGGGTTTGCGGTTACACGCATTCCAACCTTGAGGTTGCTCGGAGCGTTCTTGCCTACTTCAGCGATGACGCCGGAGAATTCGTGACCGAAAACCGCCGGGAAATGGATGTCATAAGAATTGAAGAGAGCTTCCTGACCGCGATGCAGAGAGTGATCGGTGCCGCAAATGCCGCAAGCCTTGATCTCAAGAAGTACTTCGTCGTCTTTGATCTGAGGAATCGGAGCATCCTCAACATACTGCCATGGCTCTTCGCGACCTACGCAGTGAACTGCATTCATTGTACCTTCCATGTACAACCCCTTTCGATAGGTATGAAATGAAACGGAAGAAAAAGGTGCAGCCACCAAAGGGCAGCTGCACGAACAAAACATTTACTGGATGGACCAGCCACCATCGAGAATGAGCGTCTGACCGGTGGTGTACTCGGTTACCGGTGAGCAGAGGAAGTAGATAGCGTTTGCCATTTCCTCGAGCGAGCCCATCTTGACCTTGCTTGGGGTGCGACCATATACATAGTCTTTCTGAGCAGGATTGTCTGCGAAGACCTTTTCGACCATCGGGGTCATAACGTAGCCCGGAGCAATGCCGTTGACGGTGATGCCATACGGTGCGAAGTCAACTGCAAGTGAGCGAACCATACCCATAACAGCTGCCTTGGTGATGCTGTAGAGAGCAATGTTCTCCATAGCGGAGATGCCACGCTGGGAAGAGATGAGTACCATCTTGCCGCCGTGACCTTTTTCCTTCATGAAACGAGCAACAGCGGTTGCGAGGAAGAAGTTCGCCTTAGCATTGACAGCGAAGATCTTGTCCCAATCAGCTTCAGTTGCGTCCATTGCGTTCATACGAGGCAAGGAGATGCCTGCGGTGGAAATGAGAATGTCGATATCGCCGAATTCTGCAACGGTCTTATCGATCATTGCCTGTACTTGATTGGCATCGGTACCATCGCATACCATGCCAACGGCCTTACCGCCTGCTGCGCGAAGCTCTTCAGCAGTATCGAGGCAGATCTGCTCAGGAACGCCGCAAACCATGATGTTTGCGCCAGCAGCTGCGAACTGTTCCGCGGTTGCTTTACCGATACCAGAGCCACCACCCATGATGATCGCGGTCTTGCCCTTAAGTTGCTCCTCTGGAGCTGTTGCGAACCAATTTGCCATGTTTACCTTCCTTTTCTTTTATTCCAGGCTCCTTGCCCTACCCATGCACTACCGCCTATTACTGAATTGGCCGTTCGTTTGACCACGATCGCGGTAGTTGCATGAGAAGAATAAGACCCCTGAATTAATCCCTCCGACTTAGTTATCAAGTCTGCATCAATTATCAACTTCATTAATGAACGCGTCCAATAGGCGCATCTGTCGAATTGATAGAATCCAAGAATAATATAGATGTAAGCATATTGATTTGGGCAATATCCATAGATGTAGCAATATCTATGGGGCAATTTTGCTACCCAAATTGTAGATTTTGACCAGTAAATCATTCAACCCATAGACTAAGACCTATAGGTTTGGAACATGGTTTATTAGTGAATAGGAATTGCTATTCGAACGTGCCGCATTCGATCTGCTCACGGCGATAATAATCGCGCAGGTCACCGATCTTACCGGAGGGGAACTTCGCGAAATTGCGTGCGAACTCGATGAGCTGGTCGGTCACGCAACTGCGGAATGCCTTCTCTTTATACGCCATGTAGATCGTGTGAAACGGAGTTTGGATATCGGAGATGGGGATACCCACGAATCCACGCGTTTTGATATCGTCGAGCGTCTCGAGCATGATGGCTACCGTATCGGATTCGGAAACCACAAAGGCTGCGGCGCTGATCTCGTCGTTGAACGACTGCTTGGGCGAAAGGCCAACGCGGCGGAATAGCCCCTCGAGCAACGTCGAAGCGAATGATTCCTTGCGATACGAAACCAAGTTATAGTCTTTGAGCTCTTCAAGCGAAACGCTTTCGCGAGAAGCAAGCTCATGGGTCTCTGAAACACCTACGATCAAATTCTGCGTGATGATCGGTTCATAAACGATATCGCGCTCATCGAGCACCATGCCACAGAACGCAACGTCGAGCTTGCCATCGAGCAAGCCCTTCAAGCAATCGTAGGTGGTTTCCTGATGGATGTCGAAATCGATGTTATCGCCGAATTCCTTGCGGAAGGAACTGAGCAGAAGAGGAAGGAAATTTCGCTGGATCGAGATGACCGCACCGATGCGGATCTGTCCTGAAAGCCCACTAGAATAGAGCTTCATAAGATCGATCGCTTTATCGATCTCGCTGAGCGCAACGCACACGTGCTCGTTGAATTCCGCACCATAGGAAGTAAGGCGCACATTGCGACCAACACGCTCGAACAGCGGTACGCCAAGTTCTTTCTCCAAATTGCCGATCGAATTTGAAAGAGAAGGCTGCGTGATGAAAAGCTCTTCGGAAGCTTTTCCGTAATGTTCAAGCTCAGCGAGCTTTCTGAAGTAATAAAGCTGAGAAAGATTCATTTCTGTCCTTTTCCTTCGCCCGTCGAGCACGAGCGCACACTGCATCATCTACATCCGCAACAACCCCAAATGCTACGGATGCCTTCCCTTTCATCTGCTCCTCGTGCAGATCCGAACCTAGAGCCTGCTCTGCGCTGCTCCAGCTGCTTGTGCGAGAAATACCGCAAGCAGCATCTTCAAAAGATCGGGGACAACAAAAGGAGCGACAGCCGCCACGAATGCAGCCTCTGCCGTAAGCTGGCCGACCCACATGAGCCACAGCCAACCAAATACATAATAAATAGCCGCAAAACAAACGCCCACTATGAGGCTGCGGAGCAAGAATCCTCTTTTTACCTGGCCGCCGAGAAACGTTGCACGCTGGTCGGAAGCGAAAGCAGCGCGCTTAGACAGCAGATGGCTGAGGGGCAAAACGATGCACGCGCCCACCACAAAACCCATGATGAAACCACCCGTTGGGCCGAAGAGAGCACCTATCCCGCCACGGAACCCCGTGAAGACCGGAAGGCCGATAGCGCCGAGCGCAACGTAGCCGCAGATCGCGATGAAGGCATCCCTCGGTTTGAGCGCAAACAGCGTGAAGAAGATAGCAAGCGGAGAAAGGGAAAGCGGCACAGGACCGATCGGTACGGTGACCCATGCAGTAACTGCCATGCAGGCAATAGCTGCCGCGCAATAAACGACCGAACGACTTCTCGATTGTTGCCTCACCATGACTTCTGCAGACATACTATCCTTCTCTCTTGCTTTTGAGTTTACGCATACCTTGTTCGACTCTTGCCAGCGACGGTTCGTACCAGGCGCGATCCATGGTGGCAGCGAGGAATAAGCTCACGGATTGATCCATAACCGATACACTGGAATCTATCGGTTACTTATAAATTATATCTATAAATCTATACATATTGCACCCAAAATCGATACTTTCGGACGACCTATTGATTTGAGCGGTCATAAAGAGATCGTGCATGCTGAATTGTGGTAAAACAAGACCATGAGCGCGATCGAACTTCTCATTTTGGGACTTGCCCTTTCCATGGACGCTTTTGCGGTAACGGTGTCCAACGCCTTCGTCTATCGCGGAACCGATAAAGC
Source organism: Eggerthella sp. CAG:298 (assembly GCA_000435675.1). Classification (GTDB taxonomy): domain Bacteria; phylum Actinomycetota; class Coriobacteriia; order Coriobacteriales; family Eggerthellaceae; genus Anaerotardibacter. Next base: position 20,316 of record FR895136.1, read on the forward strand.
CCACCGTCTCTTGATGCCCGTCTTCTTCGGTGTCTTTCAGGGGCTCATGCCCGTGATCGGATTCTATGCTGGTTCGTTGGTGGGGCCCTTCATCGAAACCTATGCAGGCATCATCACGTTCGTTATCCTCGGGTTCATCGGCGGCAAGATGCTCTGGGATGCATTCCATGAAGAGCCCGAAGAAGTCTTCGATAAGCAGGCGAAACTCACGATTCCCGTCTTGTTCTTCCAAGCTATTGCCACGAGCATCGATGCGCTTGCTGTGGGTGTCAGTTTCGCAGCGCTTTCGCTCAACATCGCATCGGCGGCAACCCTGATCGGCTTGACCACCGCACTGTGCTGCATCGTTGCGCTGATCATCGGGCGCCATTTCGGCATGAAGTTGGGGAACAAGGCCACGATCATCGGCGGCATCGTCCTGATCGCGATCGGCATCAAAGCCCTGTTCACATAAGTTCTCAGGCAGCGCAAAAGATGACAAATTACCCAGTCGTTCGACACTTTTCATGGCTCGACCAGTGGAGAGGGTGAGACACGAGGTTCCCCGCTTCCCTGCTCAAGAACCTGCATCCTGCAGGTTCTTTCGTGCGTCGCTGCTTTGCTCGGGTTTTATTAAAAATGAATTTAGTCGGCAAAGAGTCACCTCGTTGCCTCACCCTCTCCGCTGATTGAGCGTGCCCGATGCGAGCCATGAGGTTCCCTGCTCATTGCCAAAAAGGTGTCGAACGACCGGGTAGTTTGTCATCAATGGCGGGTGTGGACTTCGCCGGAGTTGGCGGCGATGACGCGGCCTTGTTCAGTGCGGAGGAGGAGCTCGCCGGAAGATGATGCGCCGATGACTTCGCCAGCGTAAAGCAACTCCCCATCGATCGTTTCGAGTTCGACCTGCTCGCCTTTGTTATAGAGAAGGCCATTGTAGCCATCCATGAACGGCTCTATCCCCTCTTCGCACCATAATTCGTAAAACCCTTGGATACAGCCGAGCAACGCGGGAAGAAGCTGACCGCTTATTTGATCGAACGCAACGCCCGATAGGGCATCGAAGCTTTCAAGATATGCTGCGGGAACGCCTAACTCTTCGGTCGAACCTGCTGCTTTAGCATCTTCAGCAGAGCCACTAGGCGAGGTGATATTGATGCCGATGCCACAGCAGAGCTTACCGCCGATCATCTCGAGCGAGATTCCTACCAGTTTGGCGCTTCCCTCATCGGATATGACCAGGATATCGTTGGGCCATTTGATCTTGATCTTGTCGGTCTGCGCGAAGGAAGCGAGCGTTTCCCGCACCGCCAGCGAAAGAAGAAGGCTCAGCGTTGGAAGAGCGCTCTGGTCCACCTTAGGTTGAAGATGCTCGCTCAAAGGATCGAGGATGAACGAGAAATACAAGCCGCCTTCAGGGCTTTGCCACGATCTTCCTTGCCTTCCATACGCTGCTGTTTGCCTGTTGGCCACGAAGCAGATTCCTTCAGGAGCTCCTTTGGAAATAGCTTCTTTGACGCAGTTGTTGGTCGAATCAACTTCATCGAAGAACGTGACGCGCCAAAACCCGCCACCGTACGTCTTCACTTCGGCGGAAGCTTGCTGCTCCTCCCCTTCCTGCGGGCGAGCTGCTTCTTGCAGATGCGCTATGGCCTGCAGGAATGCTGCATCCTTCAGGGGGTTCGCGTCTTGTGGACGGCTTGTATCTTGCGGGTGCGCAGCATCCTGCGAACGTGATGCGTTGTTCATTACTCGCACTTCCAAGCTTTGCCGTACTTCACGTTATCGAGCGTGACTGACACGCCATTGGCAAGCTCATGATGAGGCAGAAGCTCCAAGAGCGGCTTCACCACGAAATCGCGCTCGAGCAAGAGCGGATGCGGCAAGGTGAGCACCTCAAGATCAGAGACGTAGCCTTGATAGTCGAGGATATCGAGATCGCACGTGCGCGGGCCGTTCTTCTGCGTGCGCACACGCCCCAAGCTGTTCTCGATCGCTTGGAGGTAGGTGAGCAGTTCTTGCGGGGGCAAGCCGGTGCGCATGAGCACGACCGTGTTCACGAAAAGATCCTGATCCTCGAAATAGGCCGGTTCGCTTTCGTAGTAGCTTGCAATATCGATGATCTGCGTGTCGGGCAACATGCACATGTCGCCGATGGCCTTGTTGATCATCGCGATCTTGCCTTCGCGCTCCTCGCCTTCGTCTGCCACGAGCGCCACGTTGCAGCCCATGCCGATGAGTACGTAGGGGCGCAGGTTCTCTTCGAGCGCTTGAGCGGTGAGCGCCACGTTGTGCGTACGGATGACCGAGGCACCCAGCTCGCACGCCATGAGTGCTTCAGCGGCCGAAGCGCTATCACGCTCTTTCGGGTCTTCGATGTGGTACGCTTCGCCAATGTAGCTCTTGCGCGAAACCGCGACCATGGTCGGGAAACCCAGGTGGTTGAACTCGTGGAAGTTCCTCATGAGCTCGACTGTCTGCTTTGCCGTCTTGCCGAAACCAGGACCAGGATCGAGGCAGATGCGCTCGCGTGCAACACCATGCCCGATCAAATTATCTGCCTGCGCTTTTAAGTAATCGCACACTTCGGCAACCACGTCTTCATAGACGGGTTCATTTTGCATCGTTCGAGGATCATCGCCGCCCATATGCATGACCACAAGCCCCGCATCGCACGAAGCGGCCAGGTCGACCATGGCAGGATCGCGAAATCCGCTCACGTCGTTGATGATCGAAGCGCCCGCTTCGAGCGCCGCACGCGCAACAGGAGCATGACGGGTATCGATGCTCACACAAATACCCTTACTAGCCAGCGCTTTCACCACATCGAGCACGCGGGCGCACTCTTCTTCTTCGCTTACGGGCGTGGCGCCGGAACGCGTTGATTCTCCCCCGACATCGATGATGAGCGCGCCTTCCTCGACCATCTGAAGTCCGCGTGCGATCGCGTCTTCAGGCGTTGGATACGAGCCACCATCGGAGAAAGAATCGGGCGTAAGATTCAAGATGCCCATGATAATGGGCATCTTGGCATCAAAACTGTACTGGCTGCATTTCCAGATCATGAATGAACATCCTTTGGCTATTCGCGCGGCTTGCCTGCGCTATCGTCGTGCTTGTCCTCTGCATCCTGACCGTCCTGCATATCTTTGATCTTCTGCTCAAGACTATCAAGGAAGCCCTTGTTGGCATCCGAAGCGCTCGGCTCCGAAGGTGCAACGGGCGTGGCCGGTGCAGAAGGAGCGGTTGGTGCAGCAGGCTCTTGCGATGCTGCCGGAGCTTGCGGGGCAGCTGTCCCATTCTGTGCGCTTGTCTGCACCTCATTGGATGCAGGAGACGCAGGAGCACTGGGAGCAGCTGGCTGTGCAGGAGCAGCCTGCGGCGCAGCAGGAGCTGGGGCTTCTTGCTCCGGCTCTTTCGATGCGAGCGTATTGGCAGCTTTCTCCACTGCGCCGCTCGCCTCGAGCTTCAGGTAATCTGCCCACTTGTTATCGAGAAGCGCCGTACAAGCTTCTCCATCGACTGTCTCGCGCTCGAGCAAGACCGCAGACATAAGATCCATCTGCTCCTTGTGCGAGGACAGGATCTCGTAGGCACGATCGTGAGCCTCACGCATGATGCGCGCCACCTCTTCGTCGATACGACGCGCTGTTTCCTCTGAGTAGTCCTGCGTATTGCCGTAGTCGCGGCCCAAGAACACTTCGTGGTTGGGCTGGCCGAACACCTGAACACCCAGATCGGAGCTCATGCCGTAGTTCGTAACCATCGAGCGTGCCATCTTCGTTGCGCGCTCAAGGTCGTTTGAAGCGCCAGTGGTGATGTCTTCGCAGAAGATCTCTTCCGCCACACGACCGCCCAAGAACACGGCCAGCTCATCACGCATTTCGTTGCGCGAATTGAGCACCTTGTCCTCATCTGGAATGGAAAGGGTGTAACCCAGCGCACGACCACGCGAAATGATCGAGATCTTGTGGACCGGATCGGCGTGAGGGAGCAGGTGTCCCACGAGCGCATGGCCAGATTCGTGGTAGGAGATGGTCTTGCGCGTATTTTCGTCGAGCACTCTACCTTTGCGCTCGGGACCAGCGATCACGCGCTCCATGCTTTCGGTGACCTCTTGCTCGGAGATGATGTGCTTGTTGCGACGCGCCGAAAGGATAGCCGCTTCATTGAGCAAGTTCGCCAGATCGGCACCGGTGAAGCCCGGGGTGATCTTGGCCAAACGTGGCAGGTTGACGTCCTTTGCAAGCGGCTTGTTCTCCGCATGGACCTTGAGAATCTTCTCACGGCCCTTCACATCGGGAACATCGACCACGATCTGACGATCGAAACGACCGGGACGCAGCAATGCGGGGTCAAGTACGTCGGCGCGGTTCGTTGCCGCAATGAGCACGACCGAATCGTTCGCCTCGAAACCGTCCATCTCAACGAGCAGCTGGTTCAAGGTCTGTTCGCGCTCATCGTGACCGCCGCCAAGACCTGCGCCACGCTGACGACCGACCGCGTCGATCTCGTCGATGAAGATGATGGCCGGAGCAGCTTCTTTCGCCTGTTTGAACAAATCGCGCACACGCGAAGCGCCCACACCTACGAACATCTCAACGAAGTCGGAGCCGGAGATGCTGAAGAACGGCACGCCCGCTTCGCCTGCAACGGCGCGCGCGAGCAAGGTCTTGCCTGTGCCCGGAGGACCTACGAGCAAGCAACCACGCGGGATCTTCGCACCCATAGCCTGATACTTCGCAGGGTTGTCGAGGAAATCCTTGATCTCCTGCATCTCCTCGACCGCTTCATCAACACCAGCGACATCGGAGAAGTGCACGTCGGGATGCTCCTCGACCGACTTCTTCGCCTTCGCCTTGCCGAACGACATCTGCGAGTTGTTCGCCTTGTTCATCTGCGAGAAGAAGAAGAACAGCAAACCAGCGATGATCAGGATCGGAAGCAGCGAGAGCAGGATCGAACCCCACGGGGAAGGCAGGGTAATGCTGTACTTGATCTCGGGATGCGCTGCCATGAGCTGGCCTAGCGTGTCCTGACCGACCCAGGTACAGGTGAAGTTGTGCTTCGATCCGAGCGTCTTGACTTGCAGAATGCTCGGCTCGATGGTCTCAAGGCGCGAGCCACCATTCACGATCGTGCCCAACTGGGAATTGAGCGCCTCGATACCGGTATTGAACGCATTCGCCGCCGTTACACCTGCCGTTTGTGCGGGATAGTAGACGCCGGAAATGGTCTCTGCGCCCGCGTCATAGACGACCGATTCAACACGCCCTTGGTCGACCGCCTGCGTGAATTCAGACGTTACCAGCGAGTCGGTTTGCGTGATGCCGTCCGAAGAGCCCGCGGGCATGCGCGTGAGCATCGAGAAGAAGAAGATGGCCACGAGCGCGAACACCACGATCGTGATGATGTTGATCTGGCGTGGCTGCTTGTTAGGCTGCTTATTCGACGGTTTGTTGTTCTTTGCGTTTGGATCTTGTGCCATAACGTATCAATGTTCCTTATGCGTTGGTCGGTTGGTCATTCAGTGGTTCAGTCGTTTACGATCAGGCCTTCTTTGCGATCGCGCTCCGCTTGAGCGCTCCCACATAGGGAAGGTTGCGATATTTTTCCGCGTAGTCGAGCCCATAGCCGACCACGAATTCATCCGGACAAGCGAACCCCAAGTAATGGCAGGGAAGATCGGCCTGTTCTGGAATGTCCTTACGGAGAAGCGCCGCAATGGAAAGCGATGCGGGCTTGCGCGACTGAAGATTCTTGATCAGATAGCGCAGCGTGAGACCCGTATCGATCACATCTTCAGCGATAAGCACATCGCGGCCCATGATGTCGGTCGAAAGGTCCTTCTGAATACGCACGATGCCCGAGCTTTCAGCCTCTTTTCCGTACGAAGAAACTGCCATGAAATCCATTTCGAGCGGAAGATCGATCTGGCGGACCAGATCGGCCATGAAGATCGCCGCACCGCGCAGGATCGAGATGACCACAAGGTCTTTTCCCGCATAATCGCGCGTGATAGCCGCTCCCATTTCACGTACCCGCGCACGAATGTCGCTCTCAGAGAACAGGACGCGCTCAAGATCGGGATGTAATTCTTCCACCGCTCCTCTTTCATGGCATAGCTTTCAAACCGCATCTGCGGCTTTTAGTGTTCTAGTTTAGCAAAAGCGCCGCGCGATTCGTCCGCTTGCAGGTGTGCACATTCCATTTGCGAAAAATTTGCAATAAATCTACATCGTCTGCGCCCGTTAACGCCTCATACAGCCCGTTTTTTCGCGCGTTTACGCCCCTTTTTGCGTTATCTCGACTGGCACTTCCCTGCGCAAAAGATCGGGGAAATTCTCGAGCAGCTTATCAACAGGCAGCCCGACGATGTTGTTGTAATCGCCCTCATAGCCTTCAACGAGCGCCGCGCCCTTGCCCTGAATGCCGTAGGCGCCCGCCTTGTCGATGGTTTCGCCGGTAGCCACATACGCATTGATGTCTTCTTCGGTGAGCTCCTTGAAAGTAACCTCGCTCGTTTCCGTGAAGGTACGAAAACCGATCGAAACGTTGCCGTCTCCCCCGTTTTCCTCGGTCTCGTTCAAGAGCATCATCCACACCGAAACACCCGTGATGACCTGGTGCGTCTTGCCGGAGAGCTTACGCAGCATCTCACGTGCATGATCGGCCGAATAGGGCTTGCCGAAGATCTCGCCATCGAGCACGACCATCGTGTCGGCACCGATCACAAAACCCAACCCCACCGGATTCTGCGCGAGCACCTCTTGAACGGCTGCGCCCGCTTTTCGCTCGGCAAGCTTCTTCACGGCCTCTTCAGGCTGCGCGAGCAGATCGGCATCGAGCGTTTCGTCGACCGGTTCAGTGGGGGTGAACACACGGAACTGGACGCCTGCATCTTGAAGCAGCTGCTTTCGACGCGGCGAATTCGACGACAAGATGATGTTGATGGGAATGACCGGCTGTTGATCCATGGGTTCTCCTTAAGGAAGCGTTGATTGAAAAGTCTCGATTATGCGCGCTTGCGGCGCGTGCGGAAGCGCGCCATGGGTTCGATGAGCACACCTTGTTTGTTCGCGCTCACGGCGAGATCGCCCTGGATGTTCACGACATAGCCGCTTTGCGGGCTGCCGTCTTTGTCGAAGGCTTGAAGCACGGCTTCGATGGCCGTGCTCTCGATGCGCCCTTCGGAACCGATGAGCGACTCGAGCACTGAACGAATTGCGCGCCGCTTGAGCGGGAGCGCGAGCATGCCGAAGCTTGGAAGCAGTAGCGTATAGCCTTCTGCCTGTTCAGCATTGTTCACAAGGGCGTCTTCGGCGAGCGATTCCATGAAGTCGTCTTCGTCGGCAATGAGGTTCATCGTGCGGCAGAGCGTATCGAGCAATTGCGGGTTCTGCGCTTTCGCTGCAGGAACGATCTCGTGACGCACGTAGGAGCGAAACCGGTCGGTATGCGCGTTCGTCGCATCCTCACGCCAAAGAGCGCCCTGTTCATCGCGTACGACCACTTCACCACGAACCGCGCGCTCTTCAAGATAGCAGCGCAGGCTAGCACGCGAGACATCCAACAGCGGACGCACCACCGGTCCATTGCGATAGAGCATAGAGCGAAAGCCGCCCGGCCCCGTGCCTTTTATCGAGCGCATATAGAAGTTCTCTACGCGGTCATCTTGCGTGTGTGCCGTGATGATGCGCCCTTCAGCGATGGGCACCGCCGCGTGCATGCAGAGGCTCTCGAGAGCTTTGCGCGCAGCGATGTAGCGCTCTTGGCGCCCGATGGCCTCAACGTTGCCTCCTGTTTCTCGAGCAAGCAGAGCAACGTCGACCTCGCAGCAGAAGAACGGGATATCGAGCGCTTCAGCAAGCGCAGCAACGAAGACCTGGTCGTCTTCGGCATCGCGCCCGCGCAGTTTGTGATTCACGTGCAAGCACGCAAGTGGTCCGACCAGCCCGCGCGCATGGAGGTCGGCCATGATGTAGGCAAGCGCCGTTGAATCCGAGCCGCCCGATACCATCAGAAGCGCTGGCGAAGCGGCATCGAAAAGCGCATGCTTGCCGATCGTATGTTCAATAGTCTCGATCACCTGAACGTCCTCTTACAATTTTGTTTCATTTGGGCACTTCATGATTATAGTTTCGCCTTCTCGCATAAGCTAGGAAAGCGTTCTCATAAGAATGACAGAAGAAAGTAGGTGAAGGCCATGAATTTCGTACTTCGTGTGATCGGCATCTTCATTGCCGTCGCGGTCGCGGTGTGGCTCGTTCCTGGTATCGAAGTAGGCGGAACGGTGTCCACGTGGGCGAGCGTGCTCATCATCGCGCTCATCATCGCGCTGCTGAACATGACCATCAAACCCATATTGCAGCTGTTCGGGCTTCCTATAACGGTCATTACGCTCGGTATCTTCTATATCATCATCAATACCGCGCTGCTCTATCTTGCTTCATGGTTGGCGAACGGGCTATTCGGCATCGATTTCATCATCGCGACCTTCGGGTCGGGATTCGTTGCGAGCATCGTTATCTCGATCGTTTCGAGCATCATGAACGGGCTCTTGGGAGCCGACAGCTATCGATAAAGACTAAAGCACCCCAGCGATTACACGCTAGGGTGCCCTTAGATTAGCCTTATCTTGTGCGATTGGGTTTACGCAGCGGGTGCGGTGTAGACGCGTGCGGCGCACTCCTGATCGAGATCGTAGAGCGCTTTGGCGTCGTTACCGAAGAGCTTCATGCGCGTGAGCATGGTTTCAGCCGTATCTTCCTCTTCGCCCTGCTCTTCGATGAACCAATCGAGGAACTTCATCGTACGATAATCGTTCACTGCAAACGCTGCGCTGTAGATGTCGTTGATGAGCGACGTTACGTACTTCTCATGCTCAAGGCCTGCCTCAAGCGGAGCAACATGATCGGTGAACTTCTTATCGGGCTGAGCAATAGCTTCGAGCACCACCTTTTCGCCGTTCTCATGCAAGTAACTGCGGAACTTCAGCGCATGATCGCGCTCTTCCTGAGCCTGAATCATGTACCAATTAGCAAAGCCGGTAAGCCCCTCTTCTTCATAGTAGTTCGCGAAATCCATGTAGAGGTAGGCTGAATAGAGTTCCTTGTTGATCTGGTCGTTGAGCAATTCGTAGACTTTTTTGTCCATCCTGAAGCCTTCTTTCCGTATAGGTCTACTGATCAAATGGCGGCACTGTTGCGCACCCATATCTTATTGATTCTATGATAACGCCAAATTTCGTCTAGCGCGTTCGTAGGGGTATAATCAAAAAAGACACATTCAGGCTTGCATCGTTGGAAGGTTGTTTTCATGGCGAAGACTCGAAACGCACAAAAAACAGCTCCCAAGATCGATGCTTCCCATGCACACATCATTCATCCTGCCGCTACCCCGAACTCGAAAACTTCAGTGAAATCAGGGACTCAATCACGTACGAATACGACCACAAAGACCAAGAAGAGATCGAATACGCGATCGAATGCAAGGCAAAACCAGCGTGAGCAGATCATTACGGTAGCAAACCGACTCTTCCGCGAAAAAGGCTATCACAAGACATCGGTTTCAGAGATCGCCCACGAAGTAGGCATGGATCAGTCATCGATCTATTACTGGTTCCCCTCAAAAGAGGCTATCCTTGAACAGGTATGCGACCCCAATCGATCGCTCTCAGCGCTCGACCACATCATGAACGACATCGACGATCGTGTCGTTCAGCTCTATATGCTCATCTCCTACGACGTGGTGCGCAAGTGCAATCTTCCCTTCGACTTCATCGAGTTCGAAGGGCTTGTCTATGACCATCGCGATCGTTTCGAGGGATTTCTTACCAGATATCGCGAATTCTACCAGGCCTTCGAGCGCGCGATCTCGCGCGGCATCGAAGAGGGAGTGTTCAATGATTGCCTCGTGGATGAGCAGGTCGTAACCATCCTCTCGATCACCGAAGGCATCCAGCACCATTATCACGCGAAGTTGCGCGGCAATCTCATTCTGGTTTCATGCGATTACGAAGTGAAGGATCACGATCCAGAAGCTATCGGGCATATGGCTGCGCGCACTATCATCCCCAGCATGCTCGCTACGCCACAAAGCCTCGACGAGATCCGTTCGAAAGCGATCGCAATACTGGAGAAGCTCGGACTCCCTAGAGCCTAGTTCGTCTGCTCGTTCTTGACTGGATATGCTTCCAACATTGCGAGCGATAGCTCGTTGAATCCTCGCACGACGATATCGGCTTCTTGTTGCCACTCTTCAAAGGTGTAACCTTCGTGCGGATCGAAGATCCCTACAGTGGGATACCCTGCGTTATGAAGCACCTGAAGCGCGTAAAATGAATCGTCAAAGCCCCAGGTAGCTTCTTTCGGTGTTGCCATGATCCGGCGTGCTTCTTCGAAAATGCCTGGCTGGCGTTTTGTGGTGCCCAAGTCCTCGACCGAAAGCACCGCTTCGAAATATGGCAGCAGGCCTAGTGCTTTAAGGGCTGTTTGCAGATACAGCTGAGGGCTTGATGATGCTACGGTCAGCTTCACCTCTGCGCGTTTGCAGCTCTCAAGAAAGGCTTCGACCCCCGGAAGAGCTTTCGAATGCGAAAGAGCATCGACCATGTACTCGTCCATGAGCTTTCGCACCGCACGGGCATCCTTCCCTAGGCCGAAACGCCCATGGAACCACTGCGCGATCTCATCGAGCGACATCGGAATAAGCTGCTTTCGATCTTCAAGCGTGACGGTCGCCTGCGCTTCACATGCAAGCACGCCCTCGAGATCGTGCCACGCATCGATCGAATCGACAAGCGTTCCGTCAAAATCAAGGATTGCGCCTTCAAATGCCATTATTCGTAATCAGCTTTCAATGCAGCGAATGCCGGGATCGAATGCTCGATCGTGCTCTTATCGATGCAATAGCCCGCTCGTACCCAACCACCTACGCCGAAGCTATCCGAAGGAACGAGCAGCAATTCGTGTTCCTTTGCCTTGTTCGAGAACGCTTGCGCATCAGGTTCGAGCGCCTTGATCCACAAGTAGAACGCACCATCGGGCTCGATGTATTCATAACCGAGCTCATCGAGCGCATGAGTGAGAATCTCGCGGTTCACCGCATAAGCTTCCACATTCGTAGGCTCATCTACGCAGCGCTCGATAACGCGCTGGAAGAAGACCGGCGCGCAAATGTAGCCAAGGGAACGACCGGCACCACATACTGCCAAATAGACTTCGCGGGAATCATGGACCTCGTTCGGAACGAGCACATAGCCGATGCGATCGCCCGGCAGAGAAAGCGACTTCGACCAGGAATAGCACACCAGCGTGTTGGGATAGATCGCAGGGACCCACGGCACTTCAACGCCATAGGTAAGCTCACGATAAGGCTCATCGGAGATGAGGTAGATGTCATGATCGAACTTCTGCTCAGCTTGGACGAGCACATCTGCGAGACCTTCGAGCGTTTCACGCGTATAGACGGTGCCGACCGGATTGTTCGGCGTGTTGATGACCACCGCCTTCGTCTTCTCCGTGATCGCCTGCTCGAGCGCATCGAGGTCGATCTGGAAGTTGTCCTCGCGCGCCGGAACCTCAACGCACACACCACCCGCAAATTCGATCCAAATGCGGTATTCGGGGAAATAGGGCGCAATGACGATGATCTCGTCGCCCGGCTCGATGAGCGCCGTGAAACAAGCCGAGAGGCACGCTGCTGCGCCCATGGTGAGGTAGAGGTTATCGGCTGTGTAGTGGGTGCCGAAACGCTTGTTCAGATTCTCAGCGATCGCCGCGCGCGTCGATTCGAGGCCTTGTGCCGCGGAATAAGCGTGCAGTTGCGCAGGCGCCATATCTGCCAATTCGCGAATAGTCTCTGCGACCGAATCGGGAGCTGGAACTGAAGGGTTACCGATGCTGAAGTCGAACACCTTATCTTCGCCGATCTGGGATTTTCGTTCCATGCCATAGGCAAACAGCTCACGAATTGCCGACGGAGCATTGCCGCGCTCGTACATCGTTTCGTTATACATTGTTATCCCCTTGCGTTCGAATCGCGATTATCATTCACTGGCTATTATGGCAGAAAGCGCTTTGCCCGGCGCAACAAGGCGCGCAGATTGTCCGTGGATGAACAGAATAGAGCCACCCTTAGTCTTGCTTGTTCGCAGCACCATCCCGCTCTGTTCTGCACGAGCTCTTTACGTATGAGCGTGCAGCCCACTATTCACCCTTCTATAACGCCATTTTGCTGAGCGGCGCTTTATGCAAGAGAGCGAATCCGCTATAATGAATCTTCGCTTGCCCGAGTGGCGGAATGGCAGACGCGGCGGTCTCAAAAACCGTTGTCGAAAGACGTGCGAGTTCAAATCTCGCCTCGGGCACCAGTTAAGAATCAAGCTCCCTTCTGGGGAGCTTTTTTGTTGCAGACGCTTTCTTGCTCACAAGTTTCCTCTGATGAGAGAAAGATCATCGATGGAACATTGAGAAATACAGAGAGCTTGCAATACAGCGAGCTTTCAAGAACGCCCCAATGCGCTTCATTCACACGAACAGGCCCGTCATGATGCCCAAGCAGAGCGCAGGACCGAAGGGAAAGGTGCGATCCTTTGCGAAGATGCGAAAGCACACGCCCAACACCACCCCTGCCAACGAAGCGATGAAGAGCGCCGTGAAAGCTTGCTGGAGATCGAGGAATAAACAGCCTACCGCCAGCAGCTTCACATCTCCCCACCCTAAGCTTTCTTGCTGAGTGCGCTGCTCCAAAATCCGCTTCAGCACGACCAGCGCGAACGTTACCCCTATCGAAACGACACCTGAAGTGGCGAGTGACACAAACGCCGCGGAGGCGCTTCCCCACAAAGCATCGAAGGCAGCAACGACAAGACGCAAGGCCAAAAGGGCAAGCACATATTCATTCGGGATGCGGCGCGTTCGAAAATCGATGACCGAAATCGCAATGAGCACTACGGCAATGACCAGATAAGCCGCCAATCCCATTACGATCTGAAAAAGAGATACTGAAATATCCATGCGCGCATGGTTCCTTCCTGCACCTCTCTGTAATCTTCACTCGCCGCCTCCACCCTTCCCCTGCTCAGAAGAAGGCTCCGTAGACTGAAGCTGTCGAAAGCAAGGCAGGGGCCCTTTTCTCAAGAGTGACCATTCTCTGCCGGCTGAGCTGGATGGTATGGCCCAGAACAAAAACGGGGGGCGCTCATAACAAGCACCTCCCGTTTAAATTGTATTCACCGAACAAATCCGGCCCGAGCGCCTAAAAGCAAATGCCCTTGCTCAAGAAACGCTCACTGTATATTTCAGCAGCTTAGATGGTGAAATCCTTTTCGCCATTGAAGACTGCAAGCGCATCTTCGACGCTGTAATCGCCGAGCGTGATAGCAGAGATAGCCTTGGTAAGGCGAACTGCTTCTTCGGTCGAACGCATATGGATATTACGACCCGTTGCGTTGCCGCATGCGCCACCAATGTGAATCTGATCGTAAAGGTCGGACAGGAAGACCGAAGCATCTTCCTTAGAACCGCCTGCGCAAACCAGGCCCGTGCGACCAGCAGCGGTCGAAGCGATCTTGAGGCCTTCAGCAGAAGTCTGGCCATCGGTTGCCTTCGGCGGATTGACCTTCACGAAGTCTGCGCCCAAGCAAAGCGCAACGCCTGCTGCGCCTGCGATAAGATCGGGATCCTTCTCGTCGGGCACTGCCTTGCCGCGCGGATAGATCCAGAGCACCACGATGAGACCCTGAGCATGAGCCTCGGCGATGAGTTCGCCTGCTTCAGCCATCATGGTTGATTCGTATTCGGAGCCAAGATAGATGGTGTAGCCGATGCCAACGATGTTAACGCCCGCATCTTTCATGGCGAGCACCGCTTCCAGATCGTAGAGCTGCGGAGAATATGGATCGTCCTGAGCGCCCTTCACGAGGTTGGTCTTGGAATTCATCTTCACGAGATAGTTGATCTCGGGATAATCGTTCGCATACTGAGCGATAAGACCACGCTGACCAGCCAGGATACCGATGGTGCCCTTGCTGCCGATCTCGAAAAGATGCTCGGGCTCGAGATCCGACGGATCGATGCCTTCGCCGTAGAAGTCTTTGTTCAAGTGCTCGATCTTCTGATCGCAAGCAAACAACATCAAACGGCCCGTGCCGCGCGTTGCTTTCATATAGTTCTCAATGTAGTTTTCACGTGCTTCAGGCATTACATCTGCAGGGACCCTTACCTGATCGCGAGTAATGGTGGGCATATTCTCCTCCTTATTTAAGCATTGCACCTGCGTGCAACTTGATCGAATGATCGCAGCCTATTATAACGAAAAGAGCAGGGAACTTGCACTGCTAGAACCAGTTATGCGTACCCTCTACATAAATATGTTCGAATTCTTGCGGCGACTTCGAAAGATAGATGATCCCTTCAGCACCAGCGACCATCCAAATGGCCAGAATACCGATACCAGATGAGAGCGTTGCGAGGATGATCGTAGCGAGCAACAACAAGAATCCCTGTTCATGGTATCCAAGGTAGAACTTATGCATGCCGAATGCGCCCAACGTGAGCGCAAGGATGCCCGCGGTGCGATGATCGCTCTGCGAGATCTGACGCATCGTGAAAAGGACCTTGCTCATGCGCGATGGGCTCGCGCTCGTAAGAGTAGGAGCTTCTTCTTCCTCTTCAAGGATGGACGCCGTACCGAAGTTCGAACCAAGCGATTCCTCAAATGCGACTTTTGCCTCGTTGAAATCTGCTTCAGGAATCTCAGGAGCGATGTCGCTATTCGCCTTCATCGCTCTTCCCTTCGAGCGCCTTTTTGTATTCATCTTTGAAGTTCGAGAACATGCCCCGCGTTTTAGAGAGTTGGACTCCGAGGTTGTATGCCCCTTTGTTCACCAGCTCTTCGGCTTTTTGAGCTGTTTCCTCGGCTTTGGGCTTCACCTTGTCTTTTGCTTGAGAGACCTTATGCGCTGCAACTGCTGCACCAGCGCCGGCTTTTTCCGCCACGCCGCCTTCCCGTTCAAGCTTGAGCGCTTCAGGGGAGACAACGATCGCGCCGCGGAAGGTCTCATCTTCCGAAGCCTTGGAGAGATTGTCGCCGATGCCGATCTTGAAGCCTTCGATCAGGCTGGCCGGCAATTCCGATCTACCGAGCAGAAACTCGACCGAAGCTCCCTTATCGACCTGGAGTGATACGACATCGCCCGTTTCGGCATCGAAGGAAACGCTGCCCACATAGCCAAGGCGTTCTTCGTTGTCCGTCATGAGCGGTAGGCCTTGCCAGATAACGCAATCGTCCCATGAGATGCCCAGGCGCTTGCAAGCAGCGCGACCGGTCGATTGGCTGTCATCGTTGATCATAACCACACCATCGACCACGCTATAGCCGTCGAGCGCCACGAAGATATCGCTCCGATGAAACATGAGCGCAGCATCGGGTCGTTTCACCGCGAAGCCCACGATCTTGCGCTTAGTGGGATGAAAGATGAAATGGCGAACGCGCCCAAGCCGTTTTCCCGGTTTCTTCGCGTGCTCGACACGCACGCCCATCAATTGTTGCGTTGTATGAATGTCTCCCATAACCCCTCAATGCGCGATAAGGCACTCCTAAGAGCGCCTTATCATTAGTGGATCGTTAGCGTTGATCGCGTGAATCCCGTTATTTCTTGGTGGCCTTCTTTGCTGCATCTGCTGCAGACTTAGCCGTTTTCTTGGCGGTTTCTGCCACATCTTTTGCTGCGCTTGCCGCGGTCTTTGCGGTGCTCTTCGCAGCATCAGCAGCGCTCTGTGCGATGTCTTTTGCTGCATCCGTCGCGTTTTCAGCTGCTTCCTTGACCGCTGTTTTTGCATTCTTAGCAGCATCCATCGCCACGGGCACTGCATCGACTGCCGTGTCGTGAACCGCTTCAGCATTCTTCGCGACCTGCGCAGCAATGCGCTCGCGTGCTGCATCGATCTTGTCGCGCAGTTCGTCGTTCTTCTCAACGACTGCAGGAGCCGTCTGCTCTACGCGACTAGTTAATCCTTTTTTTACTTCAGCACCTTTGTCGACCACGGTGTTGATGACCTTGGTCGAAGTAGTTGCAGCAGCATCGACGAGCTGATTGGTGGTTGCGCGTGCTGCCTTCATTGCATCTGGATAATTCTCGTTGAGCGTGTCGTTAATGAGCGCACGATTCTCTTCACCCGTGCGGGGCGTTGTGAGAAGGGCAATACCTGCACCGACCAAGCCGCCAACGAGAAATGTTGCGAATCTTCCCATAGTGTTTCCCCCTTTATACATGAACTTACTTCTTCTTAGGAACACGCTTGCGGGGCGATACCCTGTGGTCTCTTTCCGAAAGCGAGCTGCGTTCTATTATAGACACTTCGCATCAGGCGAGAATCAAAAAACATGACACACATAGGTTTGTTAACGTCGCGTTGATTGCCGTTTTGCGCGCAAGTTATGCGAGCTCTTGGTTGATGAAATGGAGCGCCTGTTTGAAAGCCCCGAGCGCAATCAGATCGTCATAGAACGAGACGCGCACGATAGCCACATCGTGCATGGTCGCGCTCCATTGGGTCGTGCCCGTGAACACCGGGTCGGTTGCTTCATCTCCTCGCTCGGCATGCGCCCGTGTTTGGATGTCGATCACCAGATGCTCGAGCAAGTGCGGGAGCGACGTGTTCTCCATGACCGCACTAAAGGTAGGCCCCGCTTCGTTTCGGCAAGTATGAAAGGGAATCGTAGGGAACTGAATGAGCACCTGAGCAATAAGCTCGGGTGAGGTGGTGCGATAAGCAGGATCGAGAACGCGCACCTCCGCTTCGATTCGATCAGGCAGTACGCTCAGCCGCTCGAGCGCGATCTTCTCTACCACGGGCTAGTCTCCGCCTTGGGCAGAACCAGCAGCTTGTTCATTGCGCTCGGCTTGCGTTGGGCTTTCCGTGCCATCGATCACGACGACGCCGTTGGTCTGCGCATCGCTCGTGTCGTTGTTGTTAGCGGTTTCTGGTTCTCCTGTTGCTTGGTTCGAAACCTTCAACAGCCGCATCGATTGGTTCCCTTCGCCCTGATTCGCTTCAGGATCCACATCGGTGATCGTGAGCACATCACGTTCAGGCGAGAACACGTACGACCCCTCGTTGGCGTAGTTCACGTAGGTGTATTTGATGGTCTTCGCGAACGTGTCAAGCTCATAGCCAAAGCTCACGCTATCGGTGAGCTTGATCTCGGAATCGGTGATCACGATCGAAGCGTTCGTTCCCTCAATTTTCCACTGGCCTTGGAAGTCTTGCTTGTCGTCGTAGCGGAACAGGTAGTCCCAAACAAGGAAGCCGCCGCCTGCGAGCACCACCACAAGAATGATCGTGATAACGATCTTGAACGCACGCGGAACACGCTTCTTCTTGGCTCTTTTCGCCTTCTTCGCCTTGGAAGCTTTTTGCGCTTGCGGATGCGCGGAAGGCATCTCCCGGCTTACGGGAATCTGCTCACCCTGCGGTCTCGCAGCCGGAGCGTGCGGTACCTTCGCAGTCGGCGATGCACTTGCTCCTGGATGCGCAGCCTGGTTTGCCGCAGGAGCATGAGGCACGGCTGGTCGTGGCTTCTGCGGAGCATGAGGCGTTTGAGCAGGACGTGGCGTGTTGGGCGTGGGTGCTGAGGCGCGCTTGGACGCAGGAGGTGCCGCATGAGCAGCATGCTTTCCGCGAGGCTTGTTCGTATTTCGCGCGCGCTTGCCAGGCATGGTCCGACCGCTTATTCAGGCTTGATGTATTCGATGCCGCCCATATAGGGAACGAGCACATCAGGAACCTTGATCGAGCCATCGGCCTGCTGATAATTCTCAATGATCGCAGCCATGGTGCGGCCAACCGCAAGACCGGACCCGTTCAGCGTATGCACGAGACGGTTGCCCTTGAAGTTCTCGGGGTCCTTGTACTTGATGTTCGCGCGACGCGCCTGGAAGTCTTCGCAGTTCGAGCACGAAGAGATCTCCTTGTAGGCATCGTATGAAGGCAGCCACACTTCCAGATCGTAGGTCTTCGCTGCCGAGAAGCCCAGATCGCCCGTGCAGAGACTGATCACGCGATACGGCAAGCCAAGCAGCTGGAGGATATTCTCCGCGTCGGCGACCATCGCTTCGAGGTCGTCGTAGGATTCTTCGGGCTTGGCATACTTGACCATCTCGACCTTGTCGAACTGGTGCAAGCGAATGAGCCCGCGCGTATCGCGACCGGCGCTGCCCGCCTCTTCGCGGAAACATGGCGTGAAGGCGCAGTATTTGAGCGGCAGCTGATCGGCGCTGAGCACCTCATCGGAGTGGATGTTCGTGAGTTGCACTTCGGCGGTGGGGATAAGATAGAGGCCTTCCGTGGTCTTGAACAGGTCTTCCTCGAACTTCGGAAGCTGACCGGTGCCCGTGAGCGTCTTGGCGTTCGCCATGACCGGACACCACCATTCCTTGTAGCCACGAGAAACGTGTGTGTCGGCCATGAAGCTGATGAGCGCGCGCTCGAGACGAGCACCAAGTCCGCCCAGCAACACGAAACGCGATTCGGCAAGCTTCACCGCACGCTCGAAATCGATGATGCCCAGATCCACGCCTAGATCCCAATGCGCCTTGAATTCGAAATCGAACGTAGGCGGTGTGCCCCAACGACGCACCTCGGGGTTATCGTCTTCATCTTTGCCGATCGGCGTGGTTTCGGAAGGAATGTTCGGGATCGCGAGGATGAGCTCGTTGAGCGCGGACTCAGCCTGCTCGTGCAAATCGGCGTAGTAGGCGATCTTCTCTTTGAGCTTCGCTACCTCTGCTTTCGCCGCCTCTGCCTCTTCCTTCTTGCCTTCGCCCATGAGCTTTCCGATGCTCTTCGAAATGGTGTTGCGCTGCGAAAGCAACGCTTCCTCCTGCGCGATCGCACTGCGGCGATCTTCGTCGAGCTGCAAGAAGCGCTTCGAATCCCACGTGAAATTGCGGCTTTCCATAGCTTTGTTCACAAGATCGATATTTTCGCGGACGAATCGGATGTCGAGCATGATTTCCCTTTCGTAAACAATAGTTCAACGCATAACTTCATCAGCGCGTCTCTGGTATTGTTGAGATATTCAGATTGAGTATACTTTACAACCAAACAGGATACCACCTAACAGCCCTTCTCTCTTTTCAAGGCCGCTTGAACATTCGAGAAGACAAGGTGGTCCTGCCAATGGGAAACGAAGTATAAAGGGGCATCATGGATCTGGCTGAGATCTACCATTTCATTTTTGAAACGTATGCCGGAATCGGATGTTTGGTCGGTGCAGGAATCGTTATCAGCATCGTCGCAGCAGTGATCAGCGAACGCAAAACGCGCAGAGTGTTTCGCGATCGCGGTGAACGCCCGGAAGACCGTGACGAAGAGAACGAGAGCAAAAACAAATAGCGCACTCGTTTTGTTTTTGGTACAGAAACGCCCGTTCAGCTGGGCACGAATAGAAAGAAGCACCTCATGGGACTGCAAAGCATGCCACTTTACGAACACGCCGAAAACCCTGATTACATCCCACGCGTAGGCGCGGTGCACGATCTGTGCGGATACGGAAAGTGCTCGCTGGGCGTGGCGATCCCTGTCATCTCTGCGGCAGGATGCGATGTATGCCCCCTTCCGACCGGTCTTTTCTCTTCGCACACGGCCTTCCCCGTATGGCACATGCTCGACACCACCGACATGATGAAACCCTATATCGATGCGTGGGAAAAGGTAGATATCTTCCTGGACGCCATCTACTCTGGTTTCCTTGGCGCGCCTGAACAGGTTGATAGCATTCAGCGTTTGTATGCGTTGTTCCCTAATGCGCTGCGCATCGTCGACCCGGTGATGGGCGATCATGGCAAGGTCTATCCCACCTACACAAAAGAGCTGTGCGACGCGATGACGAATTTGGCCGATGGTGCGGATATCCTTACGCCGAACCTGACGGAAGCTTCCATCATCTTGGGTACCGAATACACGGGGCAGAATGTTTCTGTTGAAGAAGTCGAGAGCATGATCAATATGCTGCGCAATCGCGGCGCGAAGAACGTGATCATCAAGGGTGTGGATCGCGAAGATGGCTTCCTGCGCAACTATGTCGCAGGCCGCAATACTCCCCTCACGGAGTTCGTAGTGGAGAAACTTCCTGTTATGCTGCACGGTACGGGCGATCTGTTCTGCTCCTGCGTGACCGCGGCTATCATGGCTGAAAAGAGTCTGGATACGGCTGTGGATTTCGCCGGCAAGTTCGTGCACGATGCGATGATCGTCACGCTCGAGCAGCCGAACTTCATGAGCCGCGGCATCAGCTTCGAGCCGCTGCTTGGCAAAGTTGCTGACCTGCTGAACTAACTTTATTTAGCCTCAACTGAAGATCTTCGTGGGGAAGTACTCCCTCGGCTGGAAGTGCTTTCGAAAATGTAGTCGATGGTCCATCTAGAAACATGCATGATGCCCTCTTCAACGATGGCAAAGGCACCTCGTTCTCCAAAACGCCTCTTTCGTTATTGACTTAAAGCTTAGTTCAAGTTCAAAAATATAAGGAGAGAGACGTTTTGGAGAAGGGAATGCCATGGAATACGTACCGCTCGGTCATTCAGACATCGAGGTTTCTCGCATCTGCATTGGCGGCATGAGCTTCGGTGAGCCAGACACGTCCAATCACGAATGGACCATTAGCCCAGAAGATACTGAAAAGGTGATCAAGCAGGCCTTCGAAGGTGGCATCAACTATATCGACACTGCCAACTGCTATTCCCATGGAACGAGCGAAGAATACATCGGACGAGCGCTCAAGAATCTTGGTATTCCGCGTGATGAAGTGGTGCTACAAAGCAAGGTGTTCTTCAACGAAGGTGGTCTTTCTGCTGCCGCCATCGCCCGCGAGATCGATGGCACGTTATCGCGTTTGGGGACCGATTATCTTGATGTGTACATGATCCACCGCTTCGATTACAACACCCCTATCGAAGAGACCTTAGAGGCACTCGATGCGCTCGTCAAAGCTGGAAAAGTCCGCGCCCTGGGGGCTAGCGAAATGTTCGCCTACCAGCTCCACAACATGCAAGTTGCTGCCGAAGCGAACGGTTGGACGCAATTTACCAACATGCAGTGCCACTACAACCTGCTCTACCGTGAGGATGAACGCGAGATGATCCCCGTGTGCCGCCAATTCAACATGGCGATTACCCCTTACAGCCCACTGGCCTCGGGGCATCTGGTTCGCAAGACATGGGATTCTGATTCTCTTCGCAGCCGAACGGACCTTACCATGGCAGACAAATACAACAGGGCGAAGAGCCTGGATCTAGCCATCATTGCACGTGTCGCTGAACTTTCAGAAAAGCGCGGCGTTCCCATGGCACAGATCGCCATCGCTTGGCATCTGAACAAGGGTGTCGAAAGCCCTACGCTCGGGTTCTCCAAGCCTGCGCGCGTTGACGATGCGCTGGCGGCCGTAGATATCAAGCTCACTGATGAAGAGATGGACTATCTGGAAGAGCCCTACGTAGCCCATGAGCTTGTCGGGCCCATCGGAAGACCTGGCGAAAAGCCGTTGGCGGGCACCATCCGCCCCAGTTCAGTGAGTGAGATCAAAGAGGGGTAACGGGTAGGCATCGTCTCTTTGATCTACCCTGTCAGCACCTTTGATGAATCGGTCTTCAACGCGCTGAGCCATAGAGCTTAACGAGAACCGCGCCAATGATCATCTGGCTGCTTTTTCCTCTAGCACGCTGCGCTCAG
Organism: Eggerthella sp. CAG:298; assembly: GCA_000435675.1. Lineage (GTDB taxonomy): Bacteria > Actinomycetota > Coriobacteriia > Coriobacteriales > Eggerthellaceae > Anaerotardibacter. Next base: position 42,032 of record FR895136.1, read on the forward strand.
CACTGGTATGGATCAAATACCGCAAACATCACTTACCGAACGAAGCGGGCAGATAACGACTGGGGTAGACGATGAAGCCCAGCTTGCCGATGTGAGAGAGTATCCACATCACAAACACGGGCAGCGGATAACAGGCGATCAAGCAGGCGATCGCATTCACGGGAACCCAAACAGCTTCGAACGCACCACTCGTGTGGAAGCCAAGCGCGTAGAGACCGCAAAATACGAACACGCTCAGGATCTGATGCATGAGCCAGATCGCCATGGTGTAGCGCGCAACGAACCCATAGAACCGTATTTGATTTCCTCGCAAGAACCGAGCGGCCGAAAGCGAATAGAGCGCGAGCAATCCCAGCAACGTGAGCAAGCTTAGAAGCATCGCTTCAGCCATGTTGAACGTGAGCAAAAGCGCAGCGAGAACGAAGAACGCGGCTGTTAGGCCTGCGGCGAGCGCAGGTTGCCTGAGAAGCTTCGGCGCATCGAAGGCGCACAGCGCAATACCGAGTGCGAACCAGATCCAGTTATCCATGATGCCAAGCAGGTAATACGGCGCATGCGCAGCCACGCCAAGATCGGTAAGGACGATAGCGACCATTTTCGCCACCAAAGCACATGCGAACAATGTCCACATGCTACGCTTGGTTTGCGGTGTATGCGTGATCACATAGATGCCGAGCAAAATGATGAAGTATCCGACTGGCCCCACTGGATGAATGAAAAGCGCATGCACCAAGTTTGAAAGCGAGAAACCTGGCTCCCCTGCTGCAAGTCCGCTTTCAACCAGTCCTGGCTGCAACGAAGCCACACTTGTGGCAAGCAACGTGAACACCAAGAAGGCAATGAACGGTGTGAGCAAGACGATGACCTCACGTTTCAGATACGCAGCCGAGCTCTTCAAGCTGGTAACGCACTGATGACGCTGATAGAGATAACCTGCCCCAAGATAGAACACGCCCAGTAGGAACGAAATGACCCAATGCGCACCCCATTCGTAAAAGGCATTTTTAGGGATAATCCCGAGCGTGATATACACACCAAAGATATACCATGCCGCAATGAGCAGCGTGGAGGTGGCTTCAGCGTTGAAGATCCACGTATCCTTCGCCGCAGCCGGTGCATGCCCATGCATCTCGCTTATCGAAACGCCTGAGGTCATGTTCAGGTTCTTGTTAGTACTGCTCGTCATGCATCGATTGTACCGATGCCGTTGGTGAAGCAGGCGTTATCCAGCTTGCTGATACGAAATCGTTTAGGCGTTCAGGAATGCTTTGTAGCCCTTGTAGGCTTCGTAGATATCTGCCTTCGACGTGACTTCCCAAGGTGAGTGCATGGAGAGCACTGCCACGCCAGAATCGATGACGTTCATGCCGTATTTCGCAGGAATGTAGGCAATGGTTCCGCCGCCGCCCGCGTTCACGCGACCCAGTTCAGCGGTTTGATACTTCACACCTGAATCATCCATGATCTTGCGGAGTGCTGCCATGTATTCAGCATTCGCATCGTTGGAACCTGACTTACCGCCAGAGCCCGTGTACTTATTGAACACGAGGCCACGTCCGCAATAGGCGGAATTCTTCGGCTCGAAGACCGAGGCATACGAAGGGTCGAAAGCTGCGCTCACATCGGAAGAGAGCATCGAGGAATTCGCCAGGCAGCGACGCAGCGCCAGATCGCCCTGCTTGCCCATCAAATTGAGGATCTCTGCCATGGTGTTCTCGAAGAACGCCGAGGTCATGCCCGTTGCACCAACGCTGCCGATCTCCTCCTTGTCCACGAGGATGCATACCGCCGTGCGCGTGGGCTCTTCGATGGCAAGCTGAGCTACCAGGCTCGTGTACGCGCAGACGCGGTCGTCCTGGCCATAGCCGATCACCATCGAGCGATCGAGTCCACAATCGCGCGCGTCACCTGCGGGAACCACCTCGATCTCAGCAGAAAGGAAATCTTCCTCTTCGATACCGTAGCGCTCAAGAAGCAACTGCATGATATGCGCGCGTACCGCTTCCTTTTGCGCAGTGCTCGCGATCTGCTCTTCGTAGGTTTGCTCCTTCTTGGCTGGCTTTGCTTCAGTGGTTTCCTCAGCGCCTTCAATGATGAGCGGCTCGCTCCCGAACAGAACGTCGAGGCTTTCGCCTTCTACCACTTCCCTGCCATTCTTCTTCATCTGCTCTGCACCCAGATGCGGCAGCAGATCGGTCACGCAGAAGACCGGATCGGTCGGATCGTCACCCAACGAAATATCGACCACAGTGCCATCCTTCTTGACCACTACGCCCTTAAGCGCGAGCGGCAGCGCGACCCACTGATAGTTCTTGATGCCGCCGTAATAGTGGGTATCGAGCAGCACGAAATCAGAAGCTTCGTAGAGCGGATTCTGCTTAAGGTCAAGACGCGGGGAATCGATATGCGCACCCAAGATGTTCACGCCTACTTCGATATCGTTCGTTCCGATCTGCGCGAGCAGGATCGCCTTGCCATAGTTGTCGATCCAGACCTTATCACCTGGTTTCAGCGCACGCTTTTCAGCGATCGCCTCCGTGAGGGGAACATAGCCCGCTTCGCTTGCGAGCTCGATAGCGCGCTTGGTGGCGAGTCGTTCGGTCTTGCACTGCGAAAGGAAGCTCTTATAGCCTTCGCAAAGCTCGTTAAGTTCTGATTTGTCCTGACCGGTATAGGATTTCCACGCATTCTCGCGTTCCATGATCGTCCTTTCGTTTCAGCTCACAAGCAGGTTTATTCGTTTGATGTGCTTTCTTATGATGGCGCTCTTCTTGCGCCAAGACGCATCGATCGATCGCGTTTTCGCATCAAAAAAAATAGTTAACCATTTGTTAGCAATCAACTTTTTTATTGTTTCATGGAGTAGAATTCTACATCAAGGACGAACGCAGTCTGCCTGTGAGCGAGAAGAGCACAGAAGAGCTGCAAACGTTCTTCGACTAGTATGAATCGATGATCGCACGCGCGATCGAAGAGGAGTGATGAACATGGCACAACAAGTGCGCGATGAAATCCCAACGCCGGATAACTCGACTAACTTCAACGTTGCAGCAGGTAGCGAAACACCTGTAGGCACCACGCTCGAGAACCTGAAGGCAGCTGTTGGTGGCGAAACTGGCGCTTCTGCACACTACAGCGTTTATGCTGACGCAGCAGAAAAAGCAGGCTATTCCCAGCTCGCAGCTCTCTGGCGTGCAACCTCTGCAGCTGAGCAGATCCACATTGCTATGGAGTACAACGCAGTTACGGCTGAAGATCCTGATTGGCCTCGTCCGGAAGTTACCGCAGGCACCGATGCTCCTGCAGACCTGAACCTCATCTCTTCTGCTCAGGGCGAAATCTATGAGACCTCCGACATGTATCCTGCGTTCATCAAGAAGGCTCAGGAAGAAGGCAACAACGCTGCTGTCATGATCTTCACGCGCGCAAAGCTCGCTGAAGGCTATCATGCTGAAAACTATATGTGGGCATACAACAACATCGATACGCCCACCGATGAGCACTTCTATCTCTGCCCCGTTTGCGGTTATATCCACCGCGGCAAAGACTTCGAGAAGTGCCCGATCTGCTTCACTCCTGCAGCGAAGTTCATCGAGTACTAAGCCTTTGCGCTTAGGCGCACTCAAGAATTCTTGCAACCCCTGTGCTGAAGTTCAGCGCGGGGGTTATTCGTTTATGGGGTAAACAGGATGAACAGGGGACGGGGCAAGTGTTCAACCTCCAGATGAACAGGCGAGCTAAAAAATGGCCACTGTTTAATCAAAACGACAAGGTAACTGCTAACAAAGTTGAACACTTGCCCCCGTCCCCTGTTCAATAAAGGCGTCTAGAAATCGAATGCTTCGCCCACGTTCATAGTAAGACAGTGATCCGCGGTCTTATCGAGTGCGCTCGGATCGCGATTGATCACGATAAGGTGCTTGCCGTTGAAGAATTCAACGAGACCTGCAGCTGGATAAACCACTCGCGAGGTGCCCGCGATGATGAGCGTTTCTGCTTGCGCGATGTCTTCGACGGCCGCCTGGATGACCTGTTGATCGAGCGCTTCTTCGTAGAGCACCACATCGGGGCGGATGATTCCCCCACATTCACAATACGGCACACCCTCGGCTTCCATGATCGCATCAAGCCCATAGCGCTTACCGCACTTCATGCAATAGTTGCGATGAATGCTCCCATGAAGCTCATGCACGCGCTTCGACCCCGCCGCCTGATGCAAGCCGTCAACATTCTGCGTGATCACACTACGAAGGATGCCCTGTTGCTCAAGTTCGGCGAGCTTCTTGTGCGCCTGATTCGGTTTCGCATCTTCATGCACCATCTTTGCTCTGTAAAATTCGTAGAAGACATCGGGATGCGCTTCGAAGAACGAATGGCTGACGATCACCTCAGGAGGATAGGGGTACGCCTCATTGAAGATGCCTTTGACGCTACGGAAATCAGGGATGCCGCTTTCTGTTGAAACCCCTGCCCCGCCGAAGAACACCACGCTCTTCGGATCTGCTTCGCTAATGATACGCCGTACTTCTTCAAGCTCTTCGTTCATATTCCCCACCTTATTTCCAAAAAGATGACGAACGACCAGGTAGTTTGTCATCTAGTATGAGCTGCCGATGTATCCTTCCTGGAGGCGTGTGAGCGTGCCATCCTCTTCCATAGCTGCAAGCGCTTCATTGACCGCGTCTTTCAGGTTGATGGATTCCGTTGGCAGTGCAATGCCGTAGGCCTCCCCCGTCATGATGCGTTCGATGATGCGCATGTCCGAAAATTCGTGGTCGATCAAATATTCAGCAACAGGAAGATCGAGCACTACTGCTTGAACTTCTTTAGCTTTAAGTGCCTGAAGGCATTTGCGTGCGTTCGAATACTCGATGATCAGCTTTTCGTTCGTGAGCTCACGCGCAGTCTGCATGCAAGTGCTCCCCTTCACCACCGCGATACGCGTGGTCTCGGGATCGAACTCAGCCGTGTTTTCGAAGGTTACGGGTGCTTTTTCTTTCCCTGTTGTTTGAGCAGTAGAGGACTTCACGAAGCGCGGCAATGCAGTGTCTGTCGAAGCGCGCGCAGAGGATGCGGATGAAGGCTGCTCTGCCTCCTTCATCGTAACGACCGCCTGATTGCCCACGTAATACCAGCTGCTGAAGTCGACCTTCTCGTCCCGCTCTCCCGTAATAGCAAGCGCAGCAAGCGCGATATCGCCTTCGGGGTCGGGCTTCTCTTCTTCACTTGCCGTAGCAGATGGTTCGCAGGCCAACGTCTCGATGATCGTGTCGCGCGAGGTGGGCACCAGCTCGAGTGCAAGCCCCAATCGATTGGCAAGCTCCTCTGCAACAGCGATATCGTAGCCCCACATCGCTTCTGCCCCACCATCGCTGAACGGGGGATACTCAGAAGAAACGAGCACTTTGAGCGTACCCTTATCCATAAGCTCACTCTCGTAAGCGTGCGTTTGCTCTTTGCCTTGATCGCTCTGCGCACAACCGCTCATGAGCACACAAGCAATGAGCGCAGTGCAGAGAAGCACCACGAACGCCACTGTTCGCAAAACGCGATACCCCTGCGGAGCCTTGAGCGCTTGCACTCCGTTTTGCGACAACGATCCACTGACCGTAGCGGAGATATGTCTATGCTGCTGGACGTGCTTCAAAACCCGATCCTTCGACAAGCCAGACGTTACTGCTCGCTCGCCTTCAACACCTCAAGTGCCAGCTGATAGCCACCCGTGCCATAGTTGAGCGCTTTCGAGACGCGCGCGATAGTGGTTGCCGAAGCTCCCGTTGTCTTCTCGATCGAAGCGTACGATTCGCCTTCACGCAAAAGACGCGCCACTTCCAAACGCTGGGAGGTGTCCTTGATCTCACGAATCGTGAAGAGATCTTCTAAGAGCGCGAAGACTTCATCGGGCTCGTTCAGCCCCGCAAGCACATTCAACAGATCTTCAACTTCTCGGGTGCGTAGTTCGGACATACTCTCTCTTCTCTCAAGACTACTCGACAAAAAGAGCCCATTGAACAGGGCTCTTCTGTTTGCTATCAGGATAGATGATTACTCAGCGATGCGCGTAATCCACTCTTCATATTCGGGCACTTTGCCATAGGCGACATCGAAATAGCGCTCCTGAAGCGCCTTGGTGATGGGGCCGGGCTTGCCGATAACGCGATTGTCCACGCTTCCAATGGGCGTGAGTTCAGCGGCTGAGCCGGTCATGAACATCTCATCGGCAACGTAGAGGTCGGAACGGTTAAGCGTTTCCTCAAGTGCGGGAATATCCATATCAACAGCGATATTCAAGACGGTGTCGCGCGTGATGCCTTCGAGCAAGCCATCACCCAGCGGAGGCGTCATGAGGATGCCATCGCGCACGATAAAGAGATTTTCGCCCGTGCCTTCGCATACATGACCCACTTCGTTGAGCATGATCGCCTCTGCGTAGCCATGCTCCTTCGCCTCGAGCTTCGCAAGGATCGAATTCATGTAGGATGCCGTGGATTTAACTGCTGGCGGGATGGCGTTGAACGAACGCTGGCGCCAAGAGGAAATGCCCACGGATACGCCGTTTTCGAGCGCTTCTTCACCAAGGTAGGCATCCCACGGCCACACTGCGATGATGACATCGACCGGCGCTCCAGTAGGATCGACACCCATCTGGCCATAGCCGTAGTACGCGAGCGGGCGGATGTAGCAAGACTTCAGCTTGTTCGCTTTGATGATGTCGACCGTTGCCTGGCAGAGTTCCTCGACCGAATAGGGCAATTCCATATGCGCGATCTTCGCGCTGTTATGCAGGCGCTTCATGTGATCTTCCAAACGGAACACGACCGCTTCATCGGTATCGGTATTGTGATAGCAGCGGATGCCTTCGAACACACCCGAGCCGTAGTGAAGCGCATGCGTGAGCACGTGCGTGGTTGCCTCCGCCCATGGGACGATCTCGCCATTTTTCCAGATATAGTCGACTTCGGTCAGATCCGCCATAGCGCTCCCCTTCTTCAAAGTGTTCGATACGTTTTGCCGCACGCTTCGCAGCGCCGGCATGCAGTAAAAACAGAAAGACCATGGCAGCACCATGGCCTTCCGTTATTCTACTCCATTTCGCTGGAGTGGTTGAAGCTAATTATAAAAAAGGATGTCGTTGTAAGTGGGCACGGGCCAGTAGTCGTTCTCGACCACGCACTCGAGCGCATCGATCTCGGCGCGCAGAGCATCCATGGCAGGGATGACCTTTTCGGCATACGCATATGCCTGTTCCTGAAGGTCTTCGATGGCTTCCGCGCTATCGTGCTCAGCGATGAGCGTGCGTGTGCAAGCCGCAACCGCGTTCGTTCCTTTCACCAGGTAGGAAAGGAGCTTTTCGTGCTCTTCCATATCGGATGAAGCTATGGCTGCCTTCACCGAGGTGATGGTCTCTGCCAGATCGCGCATATATTTGCTGATGGCAGGCAAATACGTGCGACGCGCCATGCGGATCATCACACGTGCCTCGATGTTCAAGAGCTTCGTGTATTTGTCGAGCTTCACCTCATAGCGGCTGTGCACTTCCGATTCGGACAAGATACCGAACTCAGCGAAGAGATCGATCGATTTCTGCGAGACGAAGCACGGAAGCGCTTCGGCGGTGTTGCGATGGTTCGCCAACCCGCGGCGCGCTGCTTCTTCTTGCCACTCTTCCGAATAGCCGTTGCCGTTGAAGATAATGCGTTTGTGATCGGTAAGAAGCTGGCGAACATAGCTGATCGCTTTCTTCTCGAACTCAGCGCCCTCAAGACCTTCACAAGCATCCGCGAAATCCTTGAGGCTCTTTGCGACCGCCGTGTTCAGGATCATGTTGCAATCCGAAAGGTTCACGGCAGAACCCGGCATGCGGAACTCGAACTTGTTACCGGTGAACGCAAAGGGACTCGTGCGATTACGGTCGGTGTTGTCTTTGAGGAATTGCGGCAGAACCGCAACGCCCAAGTCCATAGAAATGGCCTCGGCTGAATGATATTCGTCGCCCTTGATGAGCGCATCCACGATGGCATCGAGCTCATCGCCCAGGAAGATCGAAACGATGGCTGGAGGCGCTTCGTCGGCGCCAAGACGGTGATCGTTGCCTGCAGAAGCAACCGACATGCGCAAGAGCTCCTGGTATTCGTCGACCGCTTCGATCACGCAGGCGAGGAACACAAGGAAGCGCAGGTTGTCGATTGGGTCGTCGCCGGGATCGAGCAAGTTCACGTTGTCGTAGGAAAGCGACCAGTTGTTGTGCTTGCCTGAGCCGTTGATGCCTTCGAAGGGCTTCTCATGCTGGAGGCACGTGAGGCCATAGTGCGATGCATCGAGGCGCATCTTCTCCATGGTGAGCAAGTTCTCGTCGATGGCGCGGTTGGCGTTGGTGAAGATGGGCGCAAGCTCGTGCTGTGCGGGCGCGACTTCGTTATGCTTGGTCTTGGCCGTAACGCCGAGCTTCCACAGATCATCGTCGAGCTCTTTCATGAATTCATTGACCGTGGGGCGGATGGCACCGAAGTAGTGTTCATCGAGCTCCTGGCCTTTGCTCGGCGGTGCGCCGAAGAGCGTACGGCCGGTCATGATCAGGTCGTGACGGCGTTCGTAATCTTTTTCGGCGATGAGGAAATACTCCTGCTCGGAGCCGACCGTAGCGATGACCTGGTGGCCGTCTTCGCCGAAGAAACGCAGCACGCGCTGTGCTTGTGTGTCGATCGCGCGCATGGAACGCAAAAGCGGCGTCTTCTTGTCGAGCGCTTCGCCGGTGTAGGAGCAGAATGCAGTGGGGATGCAGAGCACTTCGTCCTTGATGAAGGCCGGACTGGTGGGATCCCACGCGGTATAGCCACGTGCTTCGAAGGTGGCGCGAAGGCCGCCGTTCGGGAAGCTCGAGGCATCGGGCTCTCCCTGGATGAGTTCCTTGCCCGAGAAGGTCATGATCACGCTGCCGTCGGGCTGCGGATTGATGAAGGAATCATGCTTCTCGCTCGTTACGCCAGAAAGCGGTTGGAACCAGTGCGTGAAGTGGGTCGCACCGTGTTCGATGGCCCATTCCTTCATGGCATGCGCTACCACGTTGGCAACTTCCAAGTTGAGCGGTTCGCCATCGTTGATGGTGCGCATGAGCTCCTTATAGGTTGCCTTCGGCAGACGCTCTTTCATCACGCGCTCGTCGAAGACCATCGTGCCGTAAATATCAGAGACATTGGCGGGAGAGTAGTCTTGTTCGCTGGTGGTGAAGGTTATGGTTTGGCTTTCCGATCCGGTTGGCATGAGGTCTCCTTCTCTGCGATCCGCACGCAGGATCGCGTAAGACTTATTTCTCGACGCTATCTAGACTACGCAGCGAATGTTTCGAACATGCTTCATGGACGTTAATCTGTGTAACATTCGCGTTTCGAGATGACGAACGACCGGGTCGTTCGTCATCTTTTGATCGAGCAGCCTTCTCTTTGTGGATCTAGGCGTTGCGAATGATCTCGTGGGTGCAGGCGAGTGCGTCGGCGATCGCGTTCACCACGAGCGTCGAACCAAGGTGTGCATCGCCCGCAGCGAAGATGGCAGGCTTGTTGTTCGCTGGGTCGGCTTCGCGCAGGCAGTGTGCACCACTGCGCTCGGGCAGCGAAACATCGAAGGCTTCGAAGACGGCAGGATTCGCACCGGTGAAGCCCTTCGCGATCAGAACGAGTTGTGCGGGAATGGTAGCTTCCGTGCCTTCGACCAGATGCCGACCACCATCGTATGAAAGATCCTGCACGTGCACTTGGGCGACCGCTCCAGCCGCAGCGCCTTCGCCACCACTGAAGGCGATCGTGTCGGTCGAGAAGATGCGAGGATCTTCGCCGAAGCGTTCGCTCGCTTCCCGCTGGCCGTAGCCTTGCGAGAAGACCATACGTTCAGCTGGCCAAGCCGCTTGAGCATCGCAGGTCTCTGGCGCGCGCTCGGCACGGATCACCTGGGTCACGCTCTTCGCTCCTTGGCGCAGTGCGCAGGCAACGCAGTCGTTTCCGGTATCGCCACCGCCGATCACGACCACATCCTTGCCTTCGGCGCTGATGGTGCAGTCGCGTTCATCAAGGTAGGCGCTGGCAACCTCTGAAAGATATTCGAGGGCGAAATGAATGCCGGAAAGCTCGCGCCCAGGCAGCACAACATCGCGCGCAACGTTCGCACCCGTTGCGATCACCACCGCGTCAGATTCAGCGGCGATCGTATCCGCGCAGGCACACGCATCAACGCCGCAGAGAAATTCGATGCCGCTCTCACGCATCAAGTTCACCCGACGCTCGATGATCCACTTCGGCAGCTTCATGTTGGGAATGCCATACACGAGCAGGCCACCAGGGCGATCGGCCTGCTCGTAGATACGCACGCGCCATCCTTGCCGTGCTAGTTCCCAGGCGCATGCCAGACCCGCTGGCCCCGAGCCGATCACGCTCACCAGCGGCGCATCGGCAGCTGGGGCGGGAAGCGGATCGATCCCGCGCTCCCAAGCGATATCGGAAAGGGCACGTTCGTTATCGTTGATCGTGACCGGTGCCTTATGCAGCCCCAGGTTGCAGGCCACTTCGCAAGGGGCCGGACACACACGCCCGGTGAATTCGGGGAAGGGGTTCGTGAGCGCCACGCGCGCCACCGCGTCCTCGAAGCGATGCTGGTAGAGCAGATCGTTCGTCTCGGGGATCAGGTTGTGCAGCGGGCAGCCCACCGCATGCAGCGAATCACCCAGCGCTACGCCGGTCTGGCAGAACGCCACACCGCAATTCATGCAGCGGCTCGCCTGCTCGCACTGCTGTTCAAGCGTGAGCGGAAGGGCGAACTCCTCGAAATCGTTCAGTGATTCGGAAGCAGGACGCAGGCCATGACCGACGCGCTCCGTATGCAAGAAAGCTCCAACTCGTCTCATGGTTATGCTCCTATCTTCGTGATCTCGAAGGCCAGCTCTTGCGCCTCTTCGTGCGTGTGGCCTTGTGCTTCGTATTCGGTGATCAAATCGAGCATCTTGGCGTATTCGATCGGGATCACCTTGGTGAAGTGCTCGGCAATATCGTCGAATTGGTAGAGCATCATCACGCCAAGTGGGCTTGCCGTTGCTTCCACATGCGCTTCAAGCAGCTCGCGAATGCGCGCGATATCGGCTTCATTTGGGCGGACAAGCTCGACCAGCTCCAAGTTGCAATGGCTCTTCAGCGTCTTCGTCTCGTCGTAGACATACGCGATACCGCCCGACATGCCCGCAGCGAAGTTGAGTCCCACTTCGCCCAGCACCAGCACCTCGCCACCGGTCATGTATTCGCAGCCGTTCTCGCCTACGCCTTCCACTACCAGCTCGGCTCCTGAATTACGCGCACCGAAGCGTTGGCCTGCAAGGCCGTTCACAAAGCCCTGACCTGCGGTTGCGCCGTAGAAAGCGACGTTGCCCACCAGGATGTTCTCTTCAGGGCGATAGGTCGCGTTTGCCGGCGGGGTGAGCGCGAGCGTGCCACCGGAAAGCCCCTTGCCGAAGTAATCGTTGGTGTCACCCGACACCTTTAGCGTGATGCCTTGCGGCAGGAAGGCGCCGAAGCTCATGCCGCCCGAACCTGCGCAGTCGATCTCGATCGAGCCAGCGGGCAGGCCTTCAGGGTGACGCGCGGTCACCTGCGAGCCGAGCATCGTGCCCACGCAGCGATTCACGTTCGAGATATCGGCATGGAAGCGGATGGGTTCGAGGTGCTCGCGCGCGCTTTCGGTATACGGGATGAACAGCGTTGCATCGAGCGTTTCGGGCAGCGTGTTGGGTGCCTGCGCTTCGGTGAGGAAGTGCGGGCAGTGCGCCACTGGGATCGCGCGGCCGAACTCGACCTCAGGCTTCACGAGTAGCGCCGAAAGATCGACCAGGTTGGCCTTCCAGCTGCGCGCATCGTGGGTTTGGCGCAGGCATTCCACCTGGCCTACCATCTCATCGATCGTGGCGAATCCAAGCTCGGCCATGATCTCGCGCGTTTGTTCAGCCACCATCATCATGTAGTTGACCACGTATTCCGGCTTGCCGCAGAAGCAGGCGCGCAACTCGCGGTTCTGCGTGGCGATGCCCACCGGGCAGGTGTCTTGCTGGCAGTCGCGCTGCATCAGGCAGCCCATCGCGATGAGCGGCATGGTGGCGAACCCGAATTCTTCGGCGCCCAAGAGGCAGGCGATCGCAACGTCGCGGCCATCCATCAGCTTGCCATCGGCTTCGAGCACGATGCGGCTGCGCAGGCCGTTTTGCAGCAGCGTCTGTTGCGTTTCAGCCAAGCCCATCTCGAGCGGTAGGCCTGCATGATGGATCGAATCGCGTGGAGCTGCACCCGTGCCACCGTTCGAACCGGAGATGAGGATCTTGTTCGCGCCGCCCTTGGCAACACCGGTCGCGATCGTGCCCACGCCCGTTTCGGAAACGAGCTTGACCGATACGCGCGCGCTGGGGTTGGCGTTCTTCAGATCGAAGATGAGCTCGGCCAGGTCCTCGATCGAATAGATGTCGTGATGCGGGGGAGGCGAGATGAGCCCGATACCTGGTGTTGAGCGGCGAGTCCGTGCGATCCACGGCCACACCTTACCGCTGGGCAGGTGACCGCCTTCGCCGGGCTTAGCGCCTTGCGCGAGCTTGATCTGGAGCTCGTCGGCGCTCATGAGGTAGCGGCTCGTCACGCCGAAGCGCCCTGAAGCGATCTGCTTGATGGCGCTGCGCTTGGAATCTCCATTGGGAAGCGGAGTCTCGCGTGCGGGGTTTTCGCCGCCTTCACCAGAATTCGAGCGTCCGCCGATGCGATTCATGGCGATAGCCAAGCACTCATGCGCTTCCTTCGAGATGGAGCCGTAGCTCATTGCGCCGGTGTTGAAGCGCTTGACGATCTCGCTTGCAGGCTCGACTTCCGAAAGCGGAATGGAGGGGCGGGTGGAGACGAACTCGAGCAAGTCGCGCAGCACGATGGCACGGCCCGGCTGGTGGACCGCTTCACTGTAGGCGGCGAAGAGTTCGGGGTCGTTCGCGCGCACCGCACGTTGCAAGAGCGTGATGACCTGGGGTGTGATCAGGTGCTCTTCGCCGCGGGGACGCCAGGTGGTAATGCCTGATGAAGGAAGCTGATCAGGCGCGGGAGACGTGCGCTGTTCGAGCGCTTGAGCGTAATGCAGGTCACATTCATGCTGCAGATCGTCGATCGAAAGACCACCGATGCGGCTGACCGTGCCAGTGAAGTGCGCATCGATGAGCTCGCTCGCAAGACCGACCGCTTCGAAGATCTGTGCAGCGTGGTAGCCCTGCATGGTCGAGATACCCATCTTCGACATGATCGAAACGATGCCCGAGAGGATGGCGGCATTGTAGTTCGCGATACCCGTTTCGGCATCGGTCTCAAGCACGCCGCGTTCGGCCAGCGAAGCGATCGTATCGTGAGCAAGATAGGGGTAGATGCCGGATGCGGAATAGCCCACCAATGTGGCGAAATCGTGCGCAGTGATCGCATCGCCGCATTCCACGATAAGATCCGCCTGCGTGCGCAGACCGCAGCGCAGCAGGTGATTGTGAACGCTCGAAACGGCTAGCAGCGAAGGCATCGGCACTTCGCCTTCACCTACGCGATCGGAGATCGCAAGGATGCTCACGCCATCGCGCACCAGTTCTTCGGCCTGTTCGCACAGGCGATTCACGGCATCTGCCAGTGCATGGGCATTCTCGGTGCCCGCCGGATAAGACGCATAGATCTTCGCGCCCTTGAAACCCTTCTCGTCCATGGAAGCAAGCGCTTCGAAGGCTTCACGGGTGAGCATCGGCGTATCGAGGCGCACCAGGCGACAGTTCGTGCGCGCGTCTTCGAGCAGGTTACCGTGGTTGCCCAGGTAGAGCAGCGTGGAGGTGAGGTGCGATTCGCGCAGCGCATCGATCGGCGGATTCGTGACCTGCGCGAAGAGTTGGTTGAAGTAATGGAAAAAGCGGCGCGGATGTTCCGATAAACATGCGAGAGGGGTATCCGCGCCCATCGACGCCAGCGGCGCCTTTGCTTTTTCCGCCATAGGAATGATCGCTTCCTCGATATCGTCGAAGAAGTAACCATGAATGGCCTGTCGGTCGCTCAAGGCAAGACCCGCATCCCGAGCAGCCTCAGCAGGTTCGTTCGCTTGAGCGATGAGCGAATCGAGCGTGTGGGTCTCAGCGTTGATCCAATCGAGATAAGGAGCCTGATTCGCCAGATCGTCCTTGATCTCGTCATCGAAGATCACGCGGCCAACGCGCGGATCGACCAGCAGCATCTGACCGGGGCCTAAGCTGCCTGCGATCAGGATCTTCGCCGGGTCGACATCGAGCGTACCAGCTTCACTGGAGAGAATGAGCCGATCGTCGGAGGTCACGTAGTAGCGCGCGGGGCGCAAGCCGTTGCGGTCGAGCACGGCGCCCATGATGATCCCATCGGTGAACGCGATAGCGGCGGGGCCTTCCCAAGCTTCCGTGAGCATGGATTGGTATTCGCCCCAGGCACTGCGCTTCGCGGAAAGCGTGGGGTTCTTGTCCCATGGCTCGGGCAGGAGCATCGAGATGGCGCGCGGCAAGCTGCGGCCGTTCATGGTGATGAATTCGAGCATGTTATCGAGCATGGCCGAGTCGGAGCCTTCACCGTTGAACACGGGCAGCACCTTTTCGAGCGCGGGCCCCATAACCGGTGAATAGAGGTGCGGCTCGCGGGCGAGCGTCCAGTTCACATTGCAGCGAAGCGTGTTGATCTCGCCGTTGTGCACCATGTAGCGGTTGGGGTGCGCGCGTTCCCATGAAGGCGTGGTGTTGGTGGAGTAGCGCGAATGCACGAGTGCGATGGCGGTCTCGCAGGAGGCATCGTCGAGATCCTTGAAGAAGCCGCGCATCTGCGTGGAGACGAGCATGCCCTTGTACACGATCGTGCGAGCGCTCATCGAGCAGACGTAGAAGGTCTTGCCCTCCAGGCTCGGGGTTTCCTTCGCGCGCTTTTCGATGGTGCGCCTACCTATATATAAGCGACATTCGAAATCTTCGTTCGTTCCGCAATCGGCGGGGCGACCGAGGAATGCCTGCTTGATGGTGGGCATGCAATCGAGCGCGGCCTGACCCAGATCGTGCGGATCGATGGGAACATCGCGCCAGAAGAGCAACGGGATGCCTTCTTCGATGCAACCATCTTCGAAGATGCGCATAGCTTCAGCGATGCCGTGTTCATCGGTGGGGAGGAAGAGCATGGCCACACCGTAATCGCCCTCGTCGGGCAGCAGGCTGCCGCACTTTTGCGCTTCCTTGCGGAAGAAACGGTGCGGGATCTGCAGCAGGATGCCGGCGCCATCGCCTGTGTTGCGCTCGAGGCCAACGCCGCCGCGGTGCTCCAAGTTCACGAGCACGGAAAGCGCATCGTCCACCATCTGGTGGGAACGCACGCCTTTGATGTTGGCGAGCGCGCCGATGCCGCACGCATCGTGCTCGAACGAGCTGCGATACATGCTCGGTTGTGGTGTGGCTGCTTGAGGCAAGTGCATTCGAGCCTGTTGGGTGGTTTGCTGCACACTTTGTTCTGTGCACGTAGGTTCGCAAGGATGCGCGTGCGCGCATGTTGCTTCGCTTCTCATGTAGTACCCCTTTTCGCATGTTTTAAGGTGTTACTACCTTACGGAAGCTCTGTGTCGCCAATATTGCGCGATTGTTTCGCGTGCGTTAAATCGTTATCTTGCTCACTTTTGTGCTCAATCAGCGGAGAGGGTGAGGCAACGAGGTGACTCTTTGCCCGAAAAGGTCATGATGGCCGTGCCATCGCCCACGGGGTTCAAGAAGCTGTCGTGCTTTTCGGAGGTGATGCCCGAAAGCGGCTGGAACCAGTGCGAATAATGCGTGGCACCGTTTTCGATCGCCCATTCCTTCATGGCGTGCGCGACCACGTTCGCCACTTCGATATCGAGCGGCTTTCCCTCTTTGATCGTTTTCGCGAGGTTCTTGTACGTCTCAGATGGGAGACGCTCCTTCATGACGTGGTCGTTGAAGACCAGGGTTCCGAAGATCTCTGAAACGTTCGACATACGTTCTCCTCACGTAGATGTTTCACGAGCAATGAGCGATGCGAGCAGGTATGAGCCGAAGACCCCAAAGGGATCATGCGCTTTGCTGCATCGCATTTTGCACATTATACCAGCAGCAGAAGAAAGAACTCCCGAATGCGCAGACTATCCAAATGCAGACGTTGAGCCTGTCCCTGCCGCACTGCCGCCTTGGGCCGCGGTGCCACCAGTAGGCATGCCAGGGAACGTGCCACCGTTCAAAACGATGATGAAGAAGGCGACTGCTTGAACTGCGAAGCCTGCCCAGGTCCAGATGAGCGCCTGGCGTCGACGCTTTGCGGAGAGCGTCGACGTGGAAAGCCATGCCATGAACAGGCCGAGCATACCACCGATAAGACCGAGCACGAACCAACCGATCTTGAAGCCAACGCTCATGGGCGTGGGGTCATCGTCGGGATCGGAGGGCGTGGCGAAGAAGGAGAAGGCTCCGTTCTCGCGGAAGGTTGGCTGTTGCTGGTTTTGGTTGGGCTGCTGAGCTGGCTGCTCGGGAGGCTGCGGTGCTTGTTGCTGTTGCAGGTCGCCCTGCGCCTGCGGTTGCGCAGCATCCGGCTGTTGAGCAGGAGCTTGCTGCGGTGCAGGCTGCTGCACGGGTGGCTGCTGCGTTGCCGGCTGCTGCGGAGCGCTCGGCACTACGGGCTGGGTGCCAGGAGTAGGTGGAGGCAGCGGCGTGCCGCTCTCTTGCGGGGCGTTCGCTGCGGGGTGTTCGCTCTGTTTGTTCTCTTCGGACATATATACCTCACGATGCGGGCGATTGTGTCTGTCTGCTTATTATGCCTGATTCGCACAAAAATGCGCAGACAAGCACACAACCTATAGGACAACCGTAAACGTTTCTACAAAAAAAGAACCGCCTCCGAGGGAAGCGGTTCTTGTCTTCGATCGATATGATCGGGTCTGAAGCAAAAAGCTTAGCGCTTTGAGAACTGCGGACGCTTACGAGCTTTCTTCAGGCCGTACTTCTTACGCTCGACCATACGCGCATCGCGCGTGAGGTAACCTGCGCGCTTCAGTTCTGCGCGATAATCGCCAGCCTCGAGAAGAGCGCGAGCGATGCCCATGCGCAGAGCACCTGCCTGACCAGACGTGCCGCCGCCATTGCAGCGAGCGATAACGTCGAACTGATTCATGGTATCGGTTACGCCGAAGGGAGTCTTTGCATAATCAACGAGAGCCTGGCGACCGAAGAAGTCGAGACCATCGCGGCCATTGACGGTAACCTTACCGGTGCCCGGGACGATGCGCACGCGAGCAACTGCGTTCTTACGACGACCCGTGCCGTAATAGATAGCTTCACCTGCCATTAGTTATCCTCCATCTTGATCTCGCGGGGCTGCTGTGCCATGTGCGGATGCTCTGCACCGGCATAGACCTTGAGCTTCTTAGCCATTGCACGACCGAGCGTGTTCTTGGGGAGCATGCCCTTAACTGCATGTTCGATCACGCGCTCTGGGTGCTTTTCCATGGCCTCTTCGAAGGTCTCGCACTTGAGTCCTCCCGGATAACCGCTGTGGCGGTAGTATTCCTTATCGGTGAGCTTCTTACCGGTCACACGAATCTTGTCGGCGTTGATGATAACCACGAAATCGCCGGTGTCCACGTGAGGGGTATAGGTCGGCTTATGCTTACCGCGCAGGATGTGAGCCGCCTTCGATGCGACACGACCGAGAACCTGGTCTTGCGCGTCGATGAGAAGCCACTCGCGAGCAACTTCATTCGGCTTTGCATAATAGGTCTTCACTGTGTTCCTCCAAAAAAGTAACAATGTTTGTTTTCAAAAGTTGCTTGCTTTGCCTGAAATGCGCGAAGGATCCTACCCCTTCGCTTTCTTCTGGCTTGGTTCTGGACTACCGTGCCAAAAGCTTCAGACCGCACAGCCACACGGGGCTTTTGAAAGCGAACCTTTGCATAATAAGCTTTTTTCGTTCGTGAAGTCAATCAATTCATGCACGAGATGGGCCTGAAAGGTCGATTTGCAGAGATATCGGAAGTGAAAGCGCCTGGAGCCTTCGCTGTTGTTGCTGCTTTCTGAAGGTAAGTCAATGAGTCACGGGGGGGGCGGTTCTCCTGACTTACCTTGACTCACTTGAGATCGGTGTTGTCGATATCGTAGGGTGTTGCCTGATAGACGTAGTAATTCAGCCAGTTCGTATAGAGCAGCTGCGCGGCCGCGCGCCAATTCGAGAGCGGCTTTTGCGTAGGGTCATCGTTCGGGAAATAATGCTTGGGAACTTCGGGGTCGATGCCCTTCTTCACATCGCGGAAGTACTCTTCGGCAAGGGTGTCCGTATCGTATTCGGGGTGACCAAACACGAAGAAGTGGCGACTGTCGGTGCTCTTGGCGATGAACACGCCCGCTTCATCCGACACGGCGATAACCTCAAGACTAGGATGCGCTTCGATGTCTTCCACATGAACTTCAGTGTTGCGCGAATGCGGTGCGTGAAGGATGTCATCGATGCCGCGCACGAGCGGGCTTGAGGGCTTCACGATCTGGTGCGCGAAGATGCCCGACATCTTGCTGTCGAGGATGTGCTTGTCGATGCCGAAGTGGTAATAGATGCCCGCCTGCGCTCCCCAGCAGATATAGAACGTGGAGAACACGTGCGTCTTCGCCCACTCGAAGATCTCGCACAGCTCTGGCCAATAGTCGACCGTCTCGAAATCGTAAAGCTCGACCGGCGCACCGGTGATGATCATGCCGTCGTAACGCTTGTGGCGAATGTCGTCGAGCCCTACATAGAACGATTCCAGATGCTCAGCTGGCACATGCGTGGCGCGATGGCTGACCGTTTGCAGAAGATCGACCTCGACCTGCAGCGGCGTATTGGAAAGCTTACGCAGGATCTGCGTTTCCGTTTCGATCTTGGTGGGCATCAAGTTCAAGATGAGCACGCGCAGGGGACGAATATCCTGATGGATCGCGCGATGTTCGGTCATCACGAAGATATTCTCACCTTCAAGCACGCTTGTTGCAGGTAGCGCATCAGGAATTCTAATCGGCATAGCTAACGTCCTTTCTTCGGTGTTCATCATAACAGCTTTTGAAAGGGCATTTTTGCTCGCCGCGCGAATCATGAAGCGCAAGGCTATCGGTTGTTCTTAGTGCTGGCTATCACGAAAAGCGATGCCCCGAAGAACGAAACGCACCCCGCTGAACAGCGGAGAGAAAAATCCAGATGATACCATGAGCTGCAAAGGCATACGGTCGTACAGCCTGGCCTGAACGACTTTACCCAAATTGGAGAACAAGGAGCTTGCATGTCTACTCAAATCGAAACCACTTGCGTTCAAGGCGGCTACCATCCCGGCAACGCGGAGCCGCGCCAGATCCCTATCTATCAAAGCACCACGTGGAAATACGATTCGAGCGAGTTCATGGGCAAGCTCTTCGACCTGGAGGAATCCGGTTACTTTTACACGCGTCTGCAGAACCCCACAAATGATTTTGTGGCCGCGAAGATCTGCGAGCTTGAAGGTGGCAGCGCTGCCATGCTCACCTCTTCGGGTCAGGCCGCGAACTTCTTCGCGATCTTCAACATCGCTGGCTGCGGCGATCATGTGGCGTGCTCCACCTCCATCTACGGCGGCACCTACAACCTGTTCGCGCACACTATGGCACGCATGGGCATCGAGTTCACGTTCGTATCCCCCACCTGCTCTGATGAGGAACTTGAGGCCGCGTTCAAGCCGAACACCAAAGCGGTCTTCGGCGAAACGGTGGCTAACCCCGCGCTCACGGTGCTCGATATCGAGCGCTTTGCGAAGGCGGCGCACGATCATGGGGTACCGCTCATCGTAGACAACACCTTCCCTACGCCCATCAACTGCCGTCCCATCGAATGGGGCGCCGACATCGTTACGCATTCCACCACGAAATACATGGATGGCCATGGCGCTGCCGTTGGCGGCTGCATCGTTGATTCGGGCAACTTTGACTGGGATGCGCACGCTGATAAATTCCCCGGGCTGACCACGCCGGATGAGAGCTATCACGGCGTTATCTACACCAAGCAATTCGGCCAGGCGGGTGCCTACATCACGAAGGCGACCTCACAGCTCATGCGCGATTTCGGCTCGATCCAATCGCCGCAGAACGCGTTCCTGTTGAATATGGGCCTGGAAAGCCTGCATCTGCGCATGGCGCAGCACACGGCGAACGGACTGGCGGTCGCGCAGTTCTTGAAGGATCATCCGAAGATCTCGTGGGTGCGCTATGCCGACCTACCCGGCGATGAGAGCTATGAGCTCGCTCAGAAGTACCTGCCGAATGGAACGTGTGGCGTAGTGAGCTTCGGTGTTGTTGGCGGGCGCGAAGCAGCTGAGCGGTTCATGTCAGCGCTCAAGCTTGCGCAGATCGCTACGCACGTTGCCGATGCGCGTACCTGTGTGCTGCACCCAGCGAATGCTACGCATCGTCAGATGAGCGATGAGGAGCTGGAAGCAGCGGGCATCAGCCCCGATCTGATCAGACTTTCGTGCGGTATCGAAAGCGCCGAAGATTTGATCGCAGACCTCTCGCAGGCGCTCGAAGCTGTTTAAGCTTACAGAAAGCCGAAACAGCAGGAGTCTTTCAATACTTCCGCTACACTACTCAAAAAGCCAGCTTACGCTGGCTTTTTTCGTGTATGAAATCCTCTAAGAAGCTGTTACTAATCTTGGACGCGGATGACGGAAGGATAGCCGCCAATGACCGCATTGGGGAGCGCAAGGATCTCGTCGATGACCTTGGCAACGCTGTCTTCGTGAGCCGTATGCGTGACGAACACGAGGTTGACCGCATCGCGCGCTTTCGTACCACGCTGCTGAACCGACTGGAGCGAGACATCGTACTTCGCGAAGATGTCTGCACATGCTGCCAAAACGCCTGCACGGTCTTCCACGAGGAAGCGCAGATAGTACTTCGTTTGCAGCTCTTCAACGGAAATGACCGGGATGTTATCCGTGCACGTGCAGCCAACGATCGGCTTCACACCAAGCTGCAGATGACGCGCCACTTCGAGCACATCGCCCATGACCGCGCTCGCCGCAGGACCAGCGCCCGCGCCTTCACCGAAGAACATGGTCTCGCCTACGGCATCGCCGATCACGTAGATCGCGTTGTAAACGCCATTGACCTTCGCAAGCTGATGATCGAGCGGAATCATAGTGGGATGAACACGCACATCGATACCGTGATCGGTGCGATGAGCATGCGCAACGAGCTTCACGGCATAGCCCATGGTGTCCGCCATTGCCAGGTCGACCGGCGAAATACGGCGGATGCCTTCGGTGTAGACATCGTCCATGACCACACGCGAATTGAAAGCGATCGAAGCCAGAATGGCGATCTTCGCTGCTGCATCGTGACCATCGACATCGGCCGTGGGATCAGCTTCTGCAAAGCCTTTGGCCTGGGCTTCAGCGAGTGCTTCATCGTAGCTCATGCCGTCTTCGCCCATGCGGGTGAGCATGTAGTTCGTCGTGCCGTTCACGATGCCCATGACCGCAGAGATCTCGTTAGCGATCAGCGAGTGCTTCAGCGGACCGATGATAGGGATACCGCCACCAACGCTTGCCTCGAACGCCAGCTCAACGCCCTTTTCTTCCGCGAGCGCCATGATCTCTTCGCCTGAAGTTGCCATGACCGCCTTGTTCGCGGTAACCACGTTCTTGCCTGCATTGAGCGCGTCAAGGATGACCTGCTTGGCAATGCCCGTTCCACCGATAAGCTCGATGACGATATCGATCTCAGGATCGTTGATGATGTCGTTAAAGTCTTCCGTGAAGATATCGGCCACGCCGTGCGCTTCAGCTTGCTCAGGTTCACGCGAACAAACGCGCACGAGCTCGATATCGATGCCGTAATGACGCAGGAAATCTTCCTTGTGGTTGTGCAGAATATCGATGCAGCCACCACCAACGGTACCGGTTCCAACCAAGCCGACTTTAACTGCCATGTGATCCACTCCATTCAAAATCGTGTATCCCGTGATTATACCTACTAGAAGACACATCGAGCGGCCAGATCGCGGGCCGCTCGATAAGATAGCGTTTTCGATTGTCTTGCGGCGCTTTGGCGCTTAATCCACGTCGCACGCCATGAGGTCGGCATAGGTCTCGCGGCGCGTGACGAGCTTGGCTTGCCCATCCTTCACGAACACGATGCCTGGGCGCGGCTGGCCATTGTAGTTGCTCGCCATGGAATGACAGTAGGCACCGGTGCCGAACACACAGATGACATCGTCCAGATCGGGATGCTGCAGCGGCCGATCGAGCACGACCGCATCGCCGCTTTCGCAGTGCTTGCCGCAGATGGTCACGATCTCCGTGCGCGGTTGGTCGGCCTTGTTCGCAACCACCGGCTCGTAGTCTGCGTGATAGAGCGCCGTGCGAATATTGTCGGACATGCCGCCGTCGATGGCCACGTACTTGCGAATGCCGGGAAGCGTCTTCAGGATACCCACCGTGTAGAGCGTAACGCCCGGTACGGCCACCATCGAACGACCCGGCTCGCAGAGCAGGCGTGGCTCAGCGAAGGAGAACTCGGCGCAATACTTCTTCATGGCCGTGGTGACCACTTCAGCGAATTCATCGATCGACGAGGGGTTCTCTTCGGTGGTGTAAGCGATGCCCAGACCGCCGCCCACATCGATCTCGCCCACTTCGATGCCGTAGTGGCCCTTAACGCGCGCCGCGAATTCGACGATGACCTTGATGGCTTCGTCGAACGAATGCAGTGCGAAGATCTGCGAGCCAATGTGCATGTGGAAGCCTACAAGATTCACGTTCGGAAGCTCAAGGATGTCGGCTACGCAGTTGAACGCGAAATCTTCGCGCATGGTGAAACCAAACTTCGAGTCTTCGCAGCCCGTGCGGATGTATTCGTGCGTGTCAGCCTCGACACCTGGCGTAATGCGCATGTAGATGTCTTGTGTCTTGCCCAGTTCGCCTGCGATCTCGGAGACGCGACGTGCTTCGATGCGCGAATCGACCACGATGCGCCCTACGCCTGCCGCAATGGCTTCGCGCAGCTCTTGGGGAGTCTTGTTGTTGCCATGCACGAACACGCGCTCCATCGGGAAATCAACGGCCTGTGCCAGCGCCAGCTCGCCGCCGCCCGACACATCGAGGCAGAGGCCATGCGCGTTCACGAGGCGGCAGACCGCCTTGTTCAAGAACGCCTTCGAAGCATAGATGACATCGGAATTGGGATAGCGCGAAGCGAACGCATCGCGATAGGTTTCCATGCGGTTCTCAAGGTCTGCCTGGTCGTACACGTAGAGCGCCGTGCCGAATTCTTCGGCAACTTTCACCATGTCCACGCCACCGATATGAAGATGACCATCGATGACCTCGGCGGTCATCGGCAGGCATTCGCCTAGTTCCATAGTAGTGAGATTATCAGGTTCGACATCATGCTTTGGTGCTGGAAGCGACATGGGAGCCCTTTCTTTCGTGCCTCGCTCGATATGCTAGTTATATGGGGTTAACTTATCCGCATCTACCCCATAGTAATAGGTAGGACTACGAAAATAAAGCGAAGAAACGCGATAGTAACGATTCGTCGGTTTCTTGCACTTCTTCAGGCTCGGGCTCAGGCAGTGCGATCGCTTCAGTAGTCATGACGAACTGAACGAGGTTCACGTTGGTATTGCGCGCATCCGCGAAGCTCTTCGGCACGAAATCGCTCTTGTCGTACTCGGCCATCATGGCATCGATCTCAGCTTGGACCTTGTCGGGGATGGTCGCGCTTTCCTCATGGAGCGTGGACGTTCCTTCAGCTAGCGCCGAGGCTCCTTCACTCAGCTTGCCAGCTCCCTGCGCGAGACTTCCGCTCGAACCTGCAAGTTCGCTCACACCCGCATCGAGCGCGGCAGAACCGCTCGTAAGCTCATCGCCCTGCTGGGCAAGCTCACTAAGGCCACCTGAAAGCTTGGTGAGCGAACTGTCGAGCGGCGCATACCCATCTGCAAGCCCTTCAACTCCCGCGGCATAATCTTTCAGCTGGCTGAACTGTCCAGACATGCCTGAAAGCTGGGCAACGATCGCATCCTTTTCAGCTTGGGCCATCGTGGGGCTTGTTTGGATAGCGTTCACCAGCTGCTGCATCTGCGTTTGTGTCTGGTCGAGCGAGTGCACTATAGCAGCGCTCGCTTGGCTCAGCCCCTCAAGCTGTTCGGCGAAAGTCTTCGATCCAGCAGCCGCCTGCGCAAGGCCATCGCTTATCTGCGCGACCCCTGCCACATAGGCAGCAACGCCCGCGGAGAGCTCTTGAGCGCCCCCTTGCAACTGAGCCGTTCCGCTCTCGAGCTTACGAGTTCCCGCTGCGAGCGCGGTTGTGCCCTCTTCGAGACCTTCCGCACCAGTATCGAGCTTGCCCGTTCCCTCGATGAGCTCATCGAATTGCGCGATGAGCGCGCTCGAATCGGGTGCTTCGATGGCCATCGAGAACGGGATAGCAGCGATGCTCACCCCCTCCATCTCGAAGTCTTCGACATGGGCAGTGAGCGTATAGGAGCCTGTCTTGCCCGGCATGCCACTGAACGTGACTGCGGTGTTAGAACCATTGAGCGCGATAGCGCCCTCCTCCGTGGCAATGTTCGAGACGTGGTCCATCGGGAGCGTGCAGGTGATCTGCAACAGATAATTGTCGAAGTAGAGCGGATCGATCGCTTGATTCTGAGTGGTCTCGATGGTTATCTTCAGCTCACCCGACTTGCCGGCAACTTCTTCGGGCGAACACGCCTTGCCATCGAGTTCATAGGCGATGCTCACATTCCAAGGCAGATCGGTCGAGGTAAGATTTCCCTGGTAGGCGAACGATTCGCTCTCCACGGTGCACAGCACGCTGTCAGACTCGCGCGCGATGTTCGTACCATCGGTCAAGTTCACCACTTCGCTGTAGGTGCCGAAGTCCTTCACCATGACGGGCTCTTCGGAGAACAGTTCGTTCACCACATAGAGGCTCTTCACCGCACCTGCAGCCGTCATGCTCGCATACACGATCTCTTGCTTTTCGCAAGTGCCTTCGAGCAGGGTCGAAGGCGGCGCAGAGAGCGTGGTGTTGGTCGCGCTCTCTGTCTCGGCCGCGTTGGCCTGCTGTTCTTCTGCGGCATACCCAAGATTCGCAGGAGCGATCTCGGTGATGGCGGTCGCGATGATCAATAGCACGCAAAGCACCATTGCTAATGCCGTTCTTCGTAGCGTCATGGCTCTCACCTGCCCGCTTTCTCTTCGAGTGACTGTTTGTAAGGCTGTTTATAGAAATGCGTTCCAAGCGTTGTCTTTTCGATAACGCGATCGAAGATCATGAAGAGCATCGGTAGGAGCAGAAACGTGTTGAGCGCTGCGATAAAGGCACCCCGCCCGATGAGCGTTCCGAGGCTCGCGATGACCCCGTTGCTCGAGATGAGACCGATGAACGCACCGCACAGCGTAAGGATAGTCGCTGAGGTAAGGATCGTGATCGCACTGCGCGAGATCGCTTCGGTGATGGCCTGGCGCTTCGGTTGCACACGGCGTTTGTCGAGGTAAGAACGCGTGAGGATGATCGTGTAATCGACCGTTGCTCCCAGCATGATCGCGCTGATGATGAGGTAGCCGATGTATTGAATCGTCTCGCCCGCAAAATAGGGAATGGCTAGGTTGATCCAGATCGAGCTCTCGATCGTGAGCAACAAGATGAGCGGGATCGACAGGCTGCGGAACATGAGCAAGAGCACCAGTCCGATAGCGATGATCGAAGCGAACAGCACGCGCGCAGAATCGTCGTTCACGATGAGCGACATATCGTAGCTCGTTACCGTGGAACCAACGAGCTTCGCTTCATCGGGATAGTAGAGCTGACATAGATCGCGAATACGCTGCACGAGTTCGAACGCTTCGGGGCTTTCGCCGCGCAAATCGGTCGCGATGATGATGCGCGAATAACCACCCGAAATGAGCGATTCGAGGCTTGCAGGAGGCACCATATCGGTAGGGATGCGTTCCGAGACCGTGGTCACGTATGATGTGATCGAGCTCACGTGCGGCAGTGTATCGAGCGCAGCGACCAGCTCCTTCTCTTTGCCCCACTGGCCTTCGGGAACGAGCACCGCGCACTGACCAGAAGCGTTGAAAGTCTCTTCGATGAGCTCGGTATCCTCGTAGAGCTGACTGCCCGGCTCCACGAACCCGCTCGCCCCATACACATATTCGGTATTGCGCGATCCCAAGAACGCCGGCACCACGATGAGCGCCGCGATAAGGGTGAACGGAATGCTCAAGCGCATGCACCACTTCGCGAACTTATCGAACGAGGGCAAGAACTTGCGATGCGCTGTTCGCTGCAGCAGCTTTTCGGAAAGCAGGACCATAACGGGCAGGAGGAACAGCACCGAAAGGAAGCTGAACACGATGCCTTTCGCCAGCACCACGCCCATATCCGCGCCGATGAGAAACGCCATCGCGCAGAGGGAGAGGAATCCGAAGAACGTGGTCGCAGCCGACGAAGCGATGACACCCGAAGCCTTGTGCATGCCCGCGAGTGCGGCATCGTAGGACGAGCGACCCTCTTGCTTGAAGTGGCGGTATTCGTGCAGCATGACGATGCCGTAGTCCATGGAGACCGCAAGCTGTAGGATAGCCGCGCACATCTGCGTGATGAACGAGATCTCGCCGAAGATGATATTGGTGCCGAGGTTATACACGATCGAGATGCCGATGACCGAAAGGAAGAGTACCGGCTCGAACCAGGCTTCACTCGTTAGGAGCAAAAGCCCCAGGATCACGATGACTGCCATGACCAGGATGAGCTGGATCTCGAAGTCCGACGAACCCTGCGCGACCGCCGTGTTCACTTCGTCACCTGAAAGTGCGACCGCGTTCGCCCCTCCTGCTTGAGCCGCTTCCTTGATCGCATCAAGCGCCGCGACCGACTTCGTTGAGTCGAGTGCGACCTGGTAGAGATAGCCCTCATCGCTCTTCCATGCCTTCACGATATCGGCATCGTAGGTTTCGAGCGGTCGGCGGATATCCACCACATCGCCGAGCCAAATGAGGTCATCCACACCGTCGATCGCCGCGAATTCAGCGGCAAGCGCATCGGCTTGCATGAGATCGATCCCTTGGGCATAGATGTAGCTGTTGGGTAAGTTCGCGCCGAAAGCATCTTCGAGCGTTTGAAGCGAACCAGTGGAAGGAGAGTCTTCGGGCAAGTAGTCCGAGAACTGGTAGTTGATCTTCACCAGCGGGATACACAGCGCGCAGGCAACGCATAACAAAAGTGCCGCCGCTAATACCCCTTTAGGATGATCGAGGGTCGCACGGAAGAGTTTGTCGATCATATGACGCATAACCCTCCCCTTTGTGCGCTATCGATTGGATGATTCGTTGAATCTTTTTACGTTCCGCGATTCTTGGGCGCTTTATTCCCCCGCGCGCTCATGGAAACGTATAGAACGTAGTATAAACAATCAGATGGAGTTAACGATTCATGAAGGGGATTCTCCATGCTAAAAATCACTGTTATCGCAGTCGGCAAACTGAAGGAGCGCTTCTGGCGCGATGCGTGCGCTGAATATAGCAAGCGCCTTGGTGGCTACTGCAACCTTATCGTACGAGAGATCCCTGATTCGAACCGCGAGCAAGAAAGCACGCTCGTTTTGGAAGCGCTGCCCGAAAATGCGACCATCATCGTGCTCGACATCCAAGGGAAAGAGACCTCCAGCGAAGCACTTGCGAGCCGGATCGAGCGCTACACCGTTGAAGGGGTATCACATCTGGTGTTCGTGATTGGAGGATCCGATGGCCTTACGAATGCAGTAAAAGAGCGCGCTGCCTTTCGCATGAGCTTCGGACCGATCACGCTCCCACATAATCTCGCACGAGTGGTTCTGCTCGAACAGGTCTATCGCGCCTTCAAGATCATCAAGCGCGAACCCTACCACAAATAAAGGTGACGAACGATGATGGGTGGAGGCTATTCCCAGTCAGCGCCGATCACCACAAGGAAATCGGTCTTGAATGAATAGGTGCCGCCTGTGTTTTTCTTGAGCTGACCAACCCCGAGCGCATCAGCAATCGCCTGTGCTTGAGCTTTGTCAGATTCATCGTTGTAGATGATGAGCGTATTCTTATACTTGGAATCATCAGCATTGCCCGTATCAGTTATTGCGCCCTTGGCTGAAAGCTTTTCGGCAGCTTCTGCGGCAACGCCATTTATACCCGCGCCATTACGAACTGCAATTTCAACACCCGAAAGGCTTGAGCTTGATGCATTGGAGCCATTCGTTGCAGATGTGCTCTTGCCGCCGTCACCAATGACTGCAAGCGTAACGCCCGTATTGGGGTCAACCAAGCCTTCTTCCGTAGGCGGAAGACCTGCATCAACGCGCTTCATCATCTCGCGCCAAGGTTCTTCATCAAGAACAGCCCACCAAATGTCGTTTTCATACAGTGGCGTAGTGGGCTCCATAGCCGAATAGATATCTTCATCAACGTTGATATCTTTGAAGGTGTTCGCAAAACCAAGGATGCTCGAGACCGAGAAGTCGGTGGTGATGTAGTTGGCAAGCGTGTTGACCGTGTTAGTCATGGTTGCCACGTCGGAAGACATGATCTTCTTCAAGATAGCCGAGATGACCATGCGCTGGTTCGCTGCACGCATGAGATCGCCATCACCGTACTTATCATAGGCGTGACGCGAACGACAGAGCACGAGCGCTTGTGAACCATTAAGCGTTTGCGGACCTGCCTCAAGCGGCTCGCCAGCAAGGGGGTCATCGATAGCCATGGGCACATCGACTTCAACACCGCCAAGCGCATTGACTACATCTTCAAAGCCATTGAAATCGATTTCGGCGTAATGATGGATCGGCACACCCGCCAGCTTCGATACTGTTTTGACCGCGAGTGAGGGACCACCGAAAGCATATGCCGCATTGATCTTCTGTTTGCCATAACCCGGCAGTTCAACCATCGTGTCGCGATAGATCGAAACCATGGTTATCTTGGTATTACGCGGATCGACACGGGTAAGGATCATGGAGTCGGTGCGATACGCACCGCCGTAAATGTCGCTCTCTTCGCGCTCTTCTGATTTATCAACGCCGATCAACAACATATAGAACGGTTCGCTGGGAGAATCGGATGCGGTGAGCGAAGCGAGAAGGTCCTCGTCAAGACCGTCTTGCAGATTACGGTCGATATTGGAAATGAAAGCAAACGCAACACCGACACCCGCAAGTACGACTACCAGGAAGATGGCAGCAACCGTCATACCAACTTTGCGTTTATGATGCTTCTTCTGCTTACGAGAGGCATCGTGATACTGTTCTACATTACCGTGCCGAGAATAGGCACTCGCATCATAAGGCGATGTGAAAGATTTCCCGCTGTATGACGAGTTTTCGGCACTGCGGACGGCATGGCGCCCAGTCTTTTTTCGCGATTTCATCATGAGTATATAATGCTCAAACTCTATTTGTTACGCAATCGTTTATCGGGTAACAAAACAAGAACTCCGCGTATTTAGCGTTTTTTCTCCAAAAATGTGTTGAGCCCATGAATTTTGTAAGGTTTCTCGTACAAACAAGAGGCCTTCTGCGCCGGCTCCATGGTGACTACTTGCCTTGATCGACCTCGTCTGCAACGTCGCTCGGCAGGGTGAAACGCCATGAGCAACCGCATGTCGGATCCGTGATCTCGGGGTAGCAACTCAGGCACTCGACCTCGATGCGCGGGTCGATCGTCTGGGCGAACGTGGTGTATTCGTTGATGCCAGCTGGCTTGCACGGATGGAATTCCATGCCCTTGCGCGAGCGGGCTGCTTGGACGCGGCACACATCGGTTCGGAAGATGAGCGCATCGTCTTCCCAGTGCATGCTCGTCTCGTTCGCGATCGTGTTGTAGTAGAGCGGAAGTGCCTGCGCAAGACCTTCAAGCCCGGGATATTCAGCAAGATTGAGGAACTTCTTCAGGCGCCTTGCCTCGGAAATGGGATAGCGCTCCCACACAGCAATATCGATCTCCATGGCGTAATCCATGCCCTCGCGCTCTTCAAGAATTTGGAACCAGGTGCCATCCATGGCGACCAGGTTCTTCGAGGCCATCCTCAAAAGCTCAACGAGCTGTTCCTTGGTCAAGTTCTCGATCGCATTCTTCAAGCTGGGCATTGCTTCGTCCTTTCGATCCGGTAGGGCAATGAGGAGCCACTGCATCAGCACGCTCAAACTGTTCGTTCGATGATACCTGCTTGCACAAATGCGCTCAAGCAAGACCATCGTGTAGAATGATTCGTACTAAGAGTGAGGAGCGAGCATGAGCTTTCGTAAGACAGGTGCCCGCTTGGCATCGTCGCTTTCCACCTGGGGGCTGAAGACCCTTGCCCATCGTCCGGCAGCGAACATGCCGGGCAAGATCGCACTCAAGATCGACCCCGATATCATCTCCGAAGAGATGAGCAAGATCGCGGAGGGCTCGATCGTGGTAGTGGGCACGAACGGAAAGACCACCGTAACCAATATGATCGCCGATGTGATCGAAGCAAGCGGCAAGACCGTCGCATGCAATCGCACGGGCGCGAACATGGCTTATGGCGTGGCGGCTACACTCTTGCAGACCGAGCCGGCAGACTGGGGCGTGTTCGAATCCGACGAGCTTTGGCTTGCGCGCATCTTGCCGCAGGTGAAAGCCACCTATGTGGTGTTGTTGAACCTCTTTCGCGACCAGCTCGACCGCTGTGGCGAGATCGACCGCGTACAGGATGCCATTATCTCAGGGCTTGAGCATTCGCCCGAATCCGCGCTCATCTATAACGCCGACGATCCTCTGTGCGCGATCATCGCTGAGAAGGTCGAGAACAAGACGATCGCCTTCGGTGTGAGCGAAGACATGCATCTCGCGCAGAACACCGTTGCCGATGCGCAGATGTGCCAGCGTTGTTCAGGTATGTTCACCTACGATTATCGCCAGTACGGGCAGCTCGGTACCTATCACTGCGAAAACTGCGGCTTTGCGCGTCCCAAATTGGATGTTCATGCGCATAATGTGACCTTCGATGGCGGCATCACCTACGCGATCACCGATACGATCGATTCTACGCAGGCCACCATACGCCTCGCGCAGTCCGGTCCTTACATGGTTTACAACACGCTTGCGGTATGGACCTGCACGCATAAGCTCGGTATCGATAACGAGACCATTCAGGAATGTGTGAGCACTTTCGATCCACAGAATGGGCGCTTGCAGCACCTTGCGATCGAGGGGCGTCCACTGCTTCTGAACCTTGCGAAGAACCCCACTGGATTCAATCAGAACTTGAAGATCATTACTGCTGACCCAGGCAAGAAAGTGGTAGCGTTCTTCATCAACGACAATGAAGCGGATGGGCACGATATCTCATGGATCTGGGACTGCGATTTCGAAGAGCTCGCAAGCCAGCCGGAGCTCGTGGTCTATGCCGGCGGCACACGCAAGAACGATTTGCAACTGCGCCTGAAATATGCCGGTATCCAGGCACGACTCATCAACAGCGTGAACGATATGGTCGATACCGCCCTCGACATGCCCGCCGATTGGAACATGTACGCGATCGCGAACTACACGGCGTTGCCTGCGGTGCGCGCCGCATTGATGGAGCGCGCTGATAGCGCTGAGGTCGCGACCCCACGCGAAGGCAAACTCAGCGTTACTCCTGCAGTCATAGCGAACACGATCCCGCCTATCCAACAGGAGCCGCTGCGCATCGTGCATCTCTTCCCCGATCTGCTCAACCTCTACGGAGATGGGGGTAATCTGAAAGTGCTCATGCAGCGTTGCGCTTGGCGTGGAATCCCTGCTCAGCTAGAGCAGATTCACTACGGCGACGAGTTCGACATTTCGGAAGCCGATATCGTGTTCATGGGCGGCGGTCCCGACCGCGAACAGCATCTTGCCTCACAGGAGATCTTGAAGAACAAAGAGCAGCTTGCCACCTACGTCGAAGATGGTGGTGTGCTGCTCGCCATCTGCGGTGGGTATCAAATTCTAGGCAAGAACTGGCTGATGGGCGATGAGATCGTTGAAGGGCTTTCGATCATCGATGCCGAGACCAAGCGCGCGAACAAAGGCTTCGATCGCTTGATCGAGAATATCGCGCTCGTCTCCCCTATCGCCTCGCACCCCGTGATCGGCTACGAGAATCACGCAGGACGCACGCATCTCGGCGAAGGTCTTGAGCCGTTCGGTCAGGTAGTCTCAACGACTGGGCACGGCAACAACGACACATCAGGTGCCGATGGCGTGCGTTACAAGAACGTGATCGGGTCTTACTTGCATGGGCCGCTTTTAGGGAAGAACCCCGAAGTTGCCGATTGGCTCATCGTAACTGCGCTCTCACGCAAGTTCGACCAACCAGTGAAGCTCGAAGTGCTCGACGACACCGTTGAGCTGAACGCTAACGATTTCATGGCAGCTCGATTGATCAAGTAAGCTGCGCCTATCAAGGCAAGCAGCACGCCCAAGGGGCACTTGTAATT
>FR895137.1 GCA_000435675.1 Eggerthella sp. CAG:298
ACAATTTTCATAACTTTCATGCTCCTTTTCTTACATGATTTTTAAACCATAGAGACTAATTTCTTGCATAAAAGGCTTTTCCGATTACGAAGCCTTAGAAAGAAATTAAATGCTCTTGAGTAAGGCGGAAGTCAATCGCACCAATACAATCTCAAAAAAATGGTAAAAAGCAATCCGCTTTCTCGCAATTATGCACTTTTAGGTAAGCTTTTTGTCAAAAGACATATGGGATCAGGGTAGAGAACAAAACCGAACAACAAAAACGCCATCGAGATGATGGCGTTTTTGTTTTGCTATGAAAGAGACTTGTTATTATTAATGCTTTTCAAAAAGCTTTCTCTTCGTAATCTTAAATACGAGAGAAGTACGCAAAGACTGCACCAATACCAGTAATCAGAGCAACGGCAATAACAGCAGCAACAGCCGTACCAGTTGCATCGATCAGAGCACCGCAGATCAAGGTACTGAAGAAGCCGCCGATCGAACCACCGAAAATAACCAGTGCATGTGCTTCATAAGCTGCCTTTGGTGCAACGTCGATGCCCATGGTCTGGAAAGTACCACCATAAAGAGATGCAGACATAAAAGCCAGGATCAGGACAAGCGCCATAAGGTCAATCGGAGTAACCAAGATCAAGAGGATCATGATCATTGCAGCAATAGAGTCGATCATGTTGACCTGGAAACGCTCACCGTGGAAGACCCTGTCAGACAGCCAGCCAGCAATAGGAGCAGCAACGATCTTGAATGCGAACGTGATACCAATAAGCGCAGCTGCGGTTGCAAGCGAGGTGCCCATGTTGACCTGCAGGTAAATGGGGAGCGTGTAGCCCAAGCCATAAACCGTGATTGCAGTACAAGCTGAGAACAAAGCACACATCCAGCAAGGACCGCTCTTCAGAACCTGTTTAAGGTTTGTAGCCGTATGATACTTATCAAAACGAGTTGAGCGCTGACCAACATATTTTTCTTGAATAAGGTCGTCCATGCTTTCAGCGCCTGGATAAACTTTACTGAATGCGGGAAGCGTTACCATGTAGAGAATGCCTACGATGATTGCAGTTGCAAGAGACATGATGGTTGCTGCATCAACCCAGCTAAGACCTGCGCTTGTCAAGCCTGAGCCCAAGAACGATGCACAAGTCATACCCAGACCAAGACCGCCCATGAAGATGCCGGTTGCAAGGCCGCGGGAATTTTTGGTGAACCAATGCGCCAGATGAACACCGAGCACGCAAGTAAGGAAGCCACCGGCGAAGCCGAGAATGATACGGGTGATGAGAAGTGCAACATAATCACCACCGATAAAAGGCAGTGGAACCGCTGCGATGACTGTCAGGATAAAACCAAACCCGACCAAGAATTTCTCGCTGAACTTAGCAACAAGCTGGCTCGAAAAAAGCGGAACAAGAATGTTGCCGATGAAGACGACCGTTGAGAGCATGCCGAGTTCAGTTGCGGTAAGACCCCAGTCTTCCATGATCTGAACACCAAAAACATTTGGCCAAAACTGAGATGTATAGTACGCCAAGAAAGCAAGCGTACTTACAACAACTGCCCAATAGCTTCTTGCTGGAAGCTTTTGAAGCACTGGCAGATCTGATTTTGAAGTTGTTGATTCTGTTGCCATCAAATTTCCCCCTTTGTTTAGTTTCGTTACACAGCACATTGCACTTTGAAAAATGCTGTGTATCCCTTTCAACGCATCTTTATTTTTATGGGGGAACGGTGGAGAATCTAGAACGCACTTATTTGTCAGTTCTTACCTGCATGTTAGTAGGATAAGCATCTTTTCTTGATGAGTTTTCTTTTCTTTGATACAGACCTCAAGACAAAAACAGAACAAGCACCGAACAACATCGATGCCTGTTTCGAAATACGTATGGACAAAACTCAGAACAGCGAGAACCCGCCCTCTTCAAACAGTAAAGACCCTGTAATATACGAAGCATCATCGCTCGCTAAGAATAAAGCCGCAGCCGCCGCTTCCTCTGGCTCCCCATAACGCCCCATAGGAATATTGGCCAAAAATTTTGCGTTCCTCTCTGGATCGAAACGCGTGCCTTCTGTGATGCGCGTCATGCTGGTGCCTGGACAAAAGGCGTTAACGCGAATACCATATGGTGCCATTTCTAGGGCAGCATATTTCGTGAATTGGGACACACCTCCCTTGCTCGCACTATATGCTCCTGTGTTAGGTGATACGATCTTAGCAGCCACTGAACTCGTGTTCACAACAGCACCTTTGGTTCTCCGCTCAACCATGTGCTTCAATACCGCCTGGTTAACGAAGAAGATTCCATTAAGATTAACGTCGATCACACGACGCCATTCTTCCTCTGTCGCATCAAGCAAGCTCGTTCTACTCACAATGCCTGCGTTAGCGAACAGCAAGTCGATCTGCCCAAAATGGTCGATGGCCCTTTCCACTGCATTATCAACTTCTTGTTTCACGGCAACATCGCACGACAAACAAAGAACGTTTGGATTCGAAGCATACTTCTCCTCCATGGTGCCTTCTTCTATATCAAGAACAGCAACCTGAGCGCCTTCCTCGAGCAGCCTTTTAACCATGCACTCGCCGATGCCATTTGCTCCACCAGTGACTATTGCATTTTTTCCTTCGAAACGCTTCATAAATCCCCTTTATTTACAACGTTCATCATATGAACACCTGAACGATATTGTTATTGGTTCATAAAAATTAGAGGGCGCTAGCAATTTTCGCTAACACCCTCTAAAACCCGAACCCTTTAAGCTCTAGCCAACAACTTTGTAAGTCTTGGTCAGATAGGTATTGATTGCATCAGAGAACTCTTGGGCATGCGGAGAGATACGTTTGAACTGAGTGCTACCGTAGAATTCATTGAATGCATCCATGTTCTCAAACCAGAACTCAACCATTCCAGCAACCGGAAGCGTCTCATAAGGAACAGGCTCACCATTCAAGATGCGATCGATGACGATGTTTTGACTGTATCCAATATATCCTGGAATAGTCTTCACAAGCATCGAGTGAATGTACCACCACTCCTCTTGAAAGCGCTCTGGAGAAACGCCCTTCTTGCGATTTAGGAATGAAACACGTTTCACGATCTTGTCTTCGTCAACATAAGAAGGGACCTTTAAATCGACCTTTTTCTGGAAAACCAAAATAGGACAATAAGGCTCAGCGAATAGCAGCACATCTTCAGCGCCTTCACCATGCAAAGATTCAACACCTTTAACCATGTCGCCATAGGTATCGAATGATAGCTCAGAATAACCATCGATATCCATTACACCAGATGCAATTGCATGGCGATGCTCGTTATCCACTACAAGATGCTGAGAATACTGCTGAAGACCTTCCATCTTCGCAGCAATAGGACCATGAACATTCAACCAATACTTCTGGAACTCCTCCATGGTCGTTCCTTCTTTTCTTTTCATGAATCCACAACGGGTAATCATTTGAAACCTCCTTGGTATATTGGGCGACTAAAGTGTTTTGGTCGCCCAGCTGTTCTTTGACGTAAGAAATACTCGATCTTATTCGTAGTACTCAGGGATGAGCTTCATTTCCTTGAAGCGATCTGGGTCATGAGAGAACCAGATCGTTGCATCGTTTTCATCGCAGAAATCATGAAGCTTCTTGATGCTTTGCCAATATGCGATCGAATCGTAATGAGGACCTGGCATACCACCGTTATAATGCTGTTCTGAATTGCACGCATCCGATGGAGCGATCACGGTTCCGCTTTCGAGATGCAGAACGAGTGCCATCACCCCAGGAGAATGACCTGGAAGCATCATGACTTCAACCCCCGGAAACAGCTCGGTGTCTTCGTCAATATAGTGGCGGATCTTCACCGGCATCATAACGTCCTTCTTTAGATAAAAACCGTGCGTCGAAGGATCCGAGTCACCATTGACAAGAGTAAAAGCATATTCTGCTTCATCGCGAGCCACCCAGAATTCTGCATGCTTGAACAGCTCGATATTGCCAATGTGATCATTGTGCAAATGAGAAAGGATTACCTTGTTGATGTCCTCAGGTTTGACCCCGATCTTTGCAAGGCCATCAACGAGCGTTTCTCCCTCTTCATGGTTATACAAACTGGTGCTGCACTGTGCTTCAGTCCACTGATCTTCAGCATCAGGCGGGAGACCCAGATCGTAGAGGATATAGCCCTCTGTAGGATGATCGATCAGGATGGCCGACGTAGGAACAGTTACCCATTCACATTTCTGATCAGGATTTTGGCGTGTTGCCAAAACCGATTGACCCTTCCAAAGATTAATATCGTTGGTGAGCGTACCGGTACTGATGATGTATGCTTTTAAGCCTTTCATATTTCCCCCTAAACTATGATTTTGCCTTCTTGAAGGCAGGTTTGCTTCAAGAGATCCAGGACGCTTTCGCTTGGATCCGAAAGGCTTCTTCCCTATTTTGAAGCAGGCTTCTTGTCTGCAGATGGCATGTGCAGATACATCGTCATACCACCATCAACGAACAGATGCTGACCCGTAACGAAGCTTGCATCATCCGAAAGCAAGAACACAACAGGAGCCGCGATCTCACGCGCAACAGCAAAACGCTGCAGCGGATTCGATTCAGCCAGGAACTTATGGTTTTCGGTACGACCCTTTGTCATTGGGGTCAGAATGAAGCCTGGGCATACTGCGTTTACACGAATGCCATAAGGAGCAAGATCGGAAGCTGCTGCACGAGTCATGCCCTGAACAGATGCTTTTGCAGTTGCGTAAGCGAACAGATTTGCAGGACCAAAATGAGCGCCCTGGAAAGAACAGGTATTAACGATAGCGCCACCGCCCGCTTCGATGATGTACGGAGCGCAGTAACGCATGCCGTAGAAAACACCCCAGCAGTCAACATCCATAAGATGTTCCATGCTTTCACGCGTCTCATCGAGAACCGTACCGTTTTTCACGATACCGGCATTGTTTACCAAAAGATCAATGCGACCCCACATGTCTGCGGCCATCTTCGCCGTACGTTCCCATTCATCTTCTTTGGTAACGTCCATAACACAAGCAACCGCTTCGCCGCCATCACGCTTGATGTCAGCAACAACACGGTTGATCTCTTCTTCGTTGACATCACAAACAAGTACTTTTGCACCCTGCTGAGCGATCATCTTGGCTTCCATTTCGCCCTGACCACCAGCAGCTCCCGTTACAACAGCAACCTGACCATCAAACTTACGAACTGACTCTGGAAGCAACTCGAAACGCAAATTGCGTTCGCGCTCAAAAACTCCTGCCTCAAAGTCGGCAAGGCCTGGACCGTCAAGAACGAGATCTTCCATAGCGAATGCAGATTTTGCCATAACTTTTTCCTTTCCCTTATGTAAGGTTCGACAATTTACCGAGCTCGAACTGTCGAACGATTTCGGGCATACGCCCCTTTTGCTATCTGAAGAAAAAATAACAAATCGCTGGACGCTTACCAATTACGCACTTATAGGTTAGAACGCTTGAAAACAAAACAGAGGGGCGACAATTTCTTGCCTGCCCCTCTGTTTCGATCGATCAGCAAAATGCAAATCATCTATATTGATTTAAACAAATCGGCTCTCGCTTTTTTTCGCTTCAAGTTGCACTTTGCACCAACGAAGCTTGCGCGTCAGAATCGAACGAGAAATAAAGCCATCTTGTGGGAGACTTGCGATGCGCTCTTCAAGCTCTGGAATATCCTTTTCAAGCTTGTTGACGTTAATACGATTGAGAGCTCTCGCCTTATCGCAAAGAACAATCACTCGTTCGCCAAGAACTTGAGCATATCCGCCCATGATAGCAGCGCTTAGAATAATTCCGTCTTCTTTCTTGGTTCGAGCCCAGATAACACCATCCTTTAGTGCAGAGACGAGAGGCTCATGGTTCGCTAAGATGCCCAACTCCCCATCAGAACTAGGAATCATGACGGAATAAAGCGAACCAGAGTACAGAACCTTATCCTTTGCAACGACATCGCAGATGATCTTTGACATGATTACTCCTCATTTAGAGCTAACATTAAGCTCCGCGTTGTACTATGCGCTGAAACGAGCCTCTCCTCTACGCAAGGCAATACTTATACGAACTCGCTCTTAGTCCATTTCAACCGCTGCGACCCTGCCATCAAGAACTGCATGCTTCAGAAGTGAGTGTGGCTCACCCAAAGTTGATCCAACCTCATATATCTCAGGAACAAGATCCTTAAGAGAGTCATAGAGTGATCCATCGCGTCTCTCAGGAAGCATGATCATGACACTATCGCACTTGATCTCTCGTTCATCTTCAGGAGTCTTGATGGTCACGCTCTTCTTGCCAATAGAAGTGCATTCAGCACTCCTAATCACTTCAACATTGTGGTCTTTGAACCATGGCTCGATGCGTGCCTTGTAACGAACAGGAATCTGGCCTCCAACGTCCTCATTCTCAGAAAGCAACACCACACTCTTTCCGCGATGAGCAAGGAATGTAGCACACTGGGTGCCTTCAATACCCGCCCCAAGCACTACGATACGCTTTCCAACAGGGAAGAACTTCTCACTCATAGAGGCAAGCTTCTCAGGTCCGAACATCTTCATGGGAACCGCAGCAAGCTTTGACATACCCGGAATGGTAAAGACATTCTTACGGTCAACACCTGGGAGATCCGTTGGGATGAAATAGGGCGAACTATTTGCAATAGCAACAACATCTGGCTTTTCCTTCTTCACGAGAGAAGGGGTGACCTCTGTCTTCAGCTTGACCTTAACATTGGAGCGTTCGATCTGCACCGTAAGATAGTCGAGCATAGGAATGATATCTTCGACTTTGTTGCCCTTGATCATTGAGGCAAGCTTCATTCGGCCTCCCAGCTCACCTTTGCTTTCATACAAGGTTACATCATGACCCTTTGCAGCTGCATCAAGTGCGGTTTGCATACCAGCTGGACCACCGCCGATAACCATTACCTTCTTTGGCTTATCAACAGGCTTTAATTCGAGCTCTTTGTCGCGACCAAGTGAGGGGTTCACACGACAAATACGCGGAGAGGTAACCGGGTCTTCACAAGAAGCGCAGCGAGTACAACGGCGAATCTCATCGAGGCGTCCGTCTCTAACCTTATTCGGAAACTCTGGGTCAGCCCATAAATAGCGACCATACGCAATGATGTCCGCATAACCATTCCGGAGGACTCGCTCGCCTTTGACCTCATCCATGCGGCCAACGCCAATAACAGGAACGTTAACTGCCTCTTTGACTGCCTTGATAGAAGGCATGAGAATACCCAGATCCTCGTAATCCTTCATATATGGTTCCATATGCGGTTCAGGATCAGGATAAGGGAAGTAGTCGGGGCAATAGCGGAACGGAAGCGGCCCGTATCCATAGCCTGACACGCTGATGTACTGATAGCCGTACGACTCGAGTGCTTTTGCATGCTCAACAGCCATTTCTGGCGTAATAGCACCTGGCTGCAGAGGGGACCATTCTTGACCGTTGATACGTGTACCGATCACGATATCGTTGCCGCAGCGCTCGCGGATCAGGTCATAGATCTCCTTCATGATGAGCGTACGGGATTCAGCGGTCTGAGGTCCGTATTCATCATCACGATGATTCCAGATCGGGCTTAGGAAGCTGTTAAGGAAATAGCCATGTGCAGCATGGACTTCGATCGCATCGAAACCTGCTTTCCACAGGCGCTCAGCTGCATCAACGATAAGATCGCGCTTCTCGTGCAGCTCTTCAATGGTCAAGCCTCTTGTAGCCATGCCCTCAGGCGGAATGGTGGGAAGCTCGTCTTCCTCAAGGGTAGAAGAGCAGATCGGTCGATCGCTTCCTTGAGCAGGTGAAAGCGGACCACCATGATGCAGCTGCCCGATGGTCAAACAGCCATGTGCATGAACTCGATCATTGAGCTCTTTCAGGCCAGGAATAAATTTGTCATCGTAGGCATACAGATAGATACCCCAAGGAGCGGGCTCCCAATTGATACCAGCAATATTAACAGCCGCGGCACCGCCCTTTGCAATTGCTTCATACAGGTCGATACCAGCACTTCCATCAGCAGTTCCATC
>FR895138.1:0-2490 GCA_000435675.1 Eggerthella sp. CAG:298
GAATCCAGATCGGCGAGGATCCCCACGGCGTCCGCCGAGAGCGCGTCCGCGAGCGCGGCCTCGCGCCACTGGGGCGTGAGCCTCTCCTCGATCTTGCGCGCGAGAGACTCCTGGCGCTGGATGGTCTTGCCCGATACCTTGCGTCCGGTCTGCTCGGATATGATCGCCGCCTTGATGTCCTCGGTGCGCACGCCCGCAAGCCCCGGGTTCTCTGCCCTCATGCGCTCGACCTCCACGCCGAGCGCGCGGCTCGCCGCTGCACGCTCCGATACGGTGAGGCTGCGCACGAAGTAATTGGCGGCATGCAGCAGCATGACGGACTGCTCGTCGGTGATGTCGCGGATGACACGGCAGGGAATCTGAGCGTATTTCTCGTCTTCTTCGGCGAGCAGGGCGTAGGCCGCCTTGCGGCGGTGCCCGCTCACCATCTGCCAGCCCCCGTCGTCGAGCTTGCGGACGAGCGGCAGGTCGGTGAGCCCCTCCTCCTTTATGCTCCTTGCCAGCTGGGCTATGCCCGCATCGTCCATCGAGTAGGCGGCGTTGGCGGGATGGTCGGCTATCTCGCCGACGGGGATCCTCTCGACGGGGTAGTCGCTTCGGGTCGACGCGTTCCTGTCGAGCAAGCCCGAGATGGTGAAGCCGGATGCGACCGATTTAGCCATGGAGCACCTCCTCTGCGAGCCTCTCGTAGTCCTTCGCGGGGCGGCTGTCGGGCTTGAACGTCGCCACGGGCTGCCACTGCCAGCTCCCCTCGCACACCTTGGAGCTCGCGTGTATGACGGTGGCGAACTGGTTTTCGGGGAAGTAGGAGTCCAGCACTTCGGCCCCGGTCGCCTCGGCGTTGGTCATGAGGCCGGGCACGCAGGTGCGCAGTATGCGCCATGAAGGCGTGGGCACGCGCAGCGCGTCGGAGATGGACTCGATGGCGCTGACCGTGAGGGCGGTGCCGCGCATGACGGTGGAGTCGAGCTTCACCGGCACGATCACCATGCCGTCGCCCGCAGCGGCCAGGTAGGCGTTGAAGGCGAGGCGCTTCATCGTGGGGCTGCAGTCGACGATGCAGACGTCGTAGTCGCCCGCGCAGTCGTCGAGCGCGAAACGAAGACGCTGCTCGCGCAGGAGCAGCTCGTTTTGGTCGACGAGTTCTATGGTCGAGGGCACGACGGAGAGCCCGTCGGCCTCGGTTTCGAAGGCCACGTCGCCGACGGGCGCGTTCCCGTAGAGGAGCTCGACGGCTCCTCGACGCTCGGCCGTGGCGCGGTCGTAGAGCCCGAAGAAGTCCGTGGCGGACGCCTGCGGATCCAGGTCTATCAGGAGCGTCCTCAGGCCCCGCCTGGCGTAGATGGTGGCGAGGTTGACTGCAGTGGTGGTCTTTCCGACCCCGCCCTTGTAGTTCGATATCGCGAGCGTCCTCATGCTTCCTCCGTCCTCTCTGCGATTGTCGATGGCGTTTACCCCGAGTATACAGAACGGAAACGTTCTGTTAATACCGACCGTTCGCCATGGGGTGGCGGTTCGCCATGGGGCGAGCCGCCTGCAAACGGCCCCCTCCGTCCAGAGGGGGCCTGCCCAGGCGGGCCCGGAGGTCCTAGGCCTCGCCGAAGGCGTTGATGTGGTGCCTGAGCAGCGCACGGTCCTCGCCGACGACGATCATGCTGATCTTGTCGAACCTCACGCCGACCGATTCGGCGAAGTCGTTCTCGGCGAGCCAGGAGACCGCGAGCAGCTCCATCGTCTCGCGATCGTTCCTCCCGTCGCCGAAGCCGGCGCCGGAGTTCGGGCGCGCGGAGACGTCGACGAACACGAGGTCGTCGGACTCGGGGTCGCGTGCAACCAGGTCGATGGCTCCTCTCGTCTCGGGCGACTTCCACCCGGTCGCGAGCGTCTCGTAGCCGCGGACCTCGAGGAAGCGGGCTGCCGCCTTGACCGCCCTGTCCTGGAGAGTGGGATTGGTGTTCATGGTGACCTCCGTTCGGTTGGGGCGGAGCCCCTTGCCCCGCCTTGTGGCATCGGGGCCGCACCGCCTGCCGCGCCCTGCAAGGGAGGAAGCGAAGGCGCGTTCCTCGCCCCATCGGGCCGTTGGTTTTCCGAAGCCCGGAGGGCGCTTTGTTTTGCCGCTTTCGCCTTTTCTCTCGGGCGGCAAAAGAAATCGGAAAAGCATCGCAACCCTTGCGGGGCGCATCGGGCGGCTGTGCGAACCTTTGATGCCCAAGGAGGAGGCAAGGCGATCCGATCGAACGGAGCCCGCCGTGCCGCGAATGCCCCCAGGAGGCTGTCTGAGGGTCGACTGCTCGGGGGAAGCCCTTGCCGGACCGCCCGGCGGAGCTAGCCCCTCGCCATCCTGAGGACCGCCGCGTCCTGCTGCGCCACGTCGTCCCCGACCGCCCCGAGCTCGTCGGCGCCGAGGTCGATGAACACGCGCGTCAGCACCTGCATGAGCTCGATGAGGCGCTCGTCGATGCCGTCGGCGCTCCTGAGCCTCCTGAGCTC
>FR895138.1:2567-14437 GCA_000435675.1 Eggerthella sp. CAG:298
TCGGGCTGACGTTTATGTCGCGGCACTCGAGCCTGGAGGTTATGTAGTCCTGCTTGGTCATGCCGCTCGCCGCCACGAGGGCGTTTATCACCTCGTCCTCCTCCGGCGAGACCCGGAACGCTATCGTCTTGCTGCGCCGGCGCCCTTTGTAGTCGACGGTCGGCCTGGACATCAGGGCCTCCTTCTCTGGTCGAGCGCCGCTGCCATGTCCGACTGCTTGCTGGGGAAGAGGTGGGCGTAGCGAAGCGTCATCTCGTAGGTCTCGTGCCCCAGCCGGTCCGCTATGGCGATCGCGCTGAACCCCATCTCTATGAGGAGCGAGACATGGCTGTGGCGAAGGTCGTGGATCCGGATGGGTTCGAGCCCGCATGCGGCGCAGCCGCGCTTCATCTCGTGGTGCAGGTAGCTTTTGGTGAAGCAGAAGATGCGGCAGGCGCGCCGCTCCTCCGGGATGGATCCGAGGAAATCGGCGAGCTCGTCCGCAAGGAACTCCGGCATGACCACATCTCTCTTCGATTTGGGCGTCTTGGGCGAGGTGATGACGTCCCTCCTCCGGATCCGCTGGTAGCTCTTGGTGACGTGGATGAGGCACTTTCCAAGGTCGATGTCGTTCGGTTCGAGGGCGAGGAGCTCGCCGACCCTCAAGCCGCACCAGTACAGGATCTCGAACGCGTAGAAGCTGGCTGGCTTGTCCATCACCTCCTCGCTGAACGCGAGGTACTGCTCCTTCGTCCAGAACTTCATCTCCGACCCCTGCCGCTCGCCGATCTTGATGGTCGGGGCGGCGGGACTCTTTCCCAGGCCGTAGTACTTGACGGCGTGGTTGAAGATGGCGCTCAGCTGGTTGTTTATGGTTCTCAGGTAGGTGCCGCTGTACGGTTTTCCCTCGTCGTCGTACGAGCCCACCATCTTGTTCTGCCAGTCCACCACGTCTTTGGGGGAGATGTCGCACATCCTCTTGGGTCCGAAGAATGGCAC
Source organism: Eggerthella sp. CAG:298 (assembly GCA_000435675.1). Classification (GTDB taxonomy): domain Bacteria; phylum Actinomycetota; class Coriobacteriia; order Coriobacteriales; family Eggerthellaceae; genus Anaerotardibacter. The sequence goes on from FR895138.1 coordinate 3,546, forward strand.
TATCTTCGTGCGGATGATGTGCTCTTTGGTGAGCCAGGTGTTGAGCTTGAGCCTTGGTCTCACGTCTTCGGAGTACCTCTTCACGAATGCCTCGAAGGGCATCGACATGGACCCGTCGGCGCAGGCCAGGAACTCCGTCTCCCATGCCAGCGCCTCTCCTTTGGTCGCGAACCCTCGCTTCACCTTGTGCTTGCGGTTGCCGTCGATGTCGCTGTAATAGCACTGGACGTACCAGGCGCCAGTCTTCCCGTTCATGTAGGCGGGCATCAGCGGGCCTCTTGTCTGGGAACGCCGTCGGCGCAGTGGAAGCGCTCGTAGAAATACTTTCGGCTCACCTTCCCTTTGATGGTGGTGTAGCCTCTCTGCTCCATCTCGGAGTTCAGCATCCTGATAATGCGGTAGGCGTAGGGCCTGCTGATGCTGAGGGCGTGCATGACCTCCTCGACGCCCATGATCACCGGCTTAGAATTCTGCTCCATATCTTCCTCCTTCGTTCGATGAACAGAACAGGAACGTTCTGTAATTCGTGACACTAGCAGAACGAAAATGTTCGGTCAAGACAAATTGAGAACGTTTTTGTTCTCTAGTATCATGGGGGAAACGATCAGAGGAGGAGAGATGACGACGGGAAGCCGCATACGGGCATTGCGCGAGTCGCGGGGGATGACGCAACGGCAGCTCGCTGAGAGGGCCGGCTGCACCGACGCGGCCATCAGGAACTACGAGGCGGGCAGGAGGGCGCTGAAGGGCTCCGCCCTGGATGCGATTGCAGGAGCCCTCGGGGTCGCCCCCGAGGCCCTCATGCCCGTCCAGGCTGAATCCGCCAGGGACGCCCTCGAGCTCCTCTTCAGGATCGAGGAGGAGTTCGGGCTCAGGCCCGTCGGTGGAGGCAGGCTCGCCGTCGCGCCCGGCGCGGAGAAGGCGCCTAAGCTCGCCGCCGCCATCAAGGCCTGGGAATCCCAGGTGGATGCGCTCGACCGCGGAGAGATAACCCCCGAGGAATACGAGTCCTGGAAGAGGGAGTTCGGCGGATGCTAAGCAGCATGCCGCGGGGCGCTCGAGGCTTATGCCGCCAGCATGCAGCTGAATGAAGATCCTTCGACCAAGGGCCTGTTCGCCAGTGGCTATCTGAAGTGATTGCGCCAAGCTCATTATTGACCAATGTTCAATAATGATTTACCATGAGCTAGAGGAGGTGGAAGCTATGCCCAGAATCGTCAAGAACCCGGATGAGCGCAGGCGGGAGCTGCTCGTCACGGCGATGCGCCTCTTCGCCGAGGAGGGCTACGATAACGTCTCGGTGAGGGCGGTGGCGCGGGCGGCGGGCGTTGCGCCGGGTCTCGCCTACCACTACTTCGACTCGAAGCAGAACATGTTCGACGCCGCCATCGAGGAGTACTCGCGGCGTTGCGCCGAGGGCATCATCGCGATCCTCGACGACCGAGGCCTCTCGCTCGACGAGAAGCTCGACCGCGCGATCGAGGCGGGGTCCGACCCCGGCGCGTTCGACCACGCCGACTTCTTCCACGCGGAGGGCAACGGCGCGCTCCACGACAGGCTCTCGCTGGGCATGTGCGAGGCGGTGCAGCCCCATCTCCGCGCGGCGCTCGAGCTCGACGCGCTGCTCAGGGGCGGCCCCCGGGGCGACGCGGACGGGCTCGCCTCCCTCATGGCATACGGGTGCATCGGGCTCGCTTCGGGGCCCGGCATGCCGGACGAGGGCGCCGTGAAAGCCGCCAAGCGCTACTTCGCCGCCCTGGTCGCCGAGTTCAGGTCGGGCGAGAAGGCAGATTAGATAACCGCCCCAATTCCAGTTGGGGCTTTTCTTGACGTTAGATGTTGAACAATGCTCAATAGAAGGGAGCGACATGGAACAGAAGAACGCAGACGAGTTGAAGGCGCGGTCGAGGGCAGCGTTCGACGCCCAGGCTGAGACCTACGACGCCGGAATGCAGGGGGACCATGCGCGGGGGCTCTACCGCATCGTGGCGGGCGAGGTCGCCCGGGCGTGCGGCGGCATCGACTCGCCCCGCGTGCTGGACCTGGGGTGCGGGACCGGGGCCCTCGCCGAAATCGTCCTCGACGAGATCCCGGGCTGCGCCCTCGTGGGGGTCGACCTTTCGGCGAACATGGCCGAGCGGGCGGCCGAGCGTCTCGGCGGGAGGGCGGAGGTGGTCGTGGGCGACGCGGAGCGCCTGCCCTTCCGCGATAATTCTTTTGATGCGGCGTACTGCAACGACTCGTTCCACCATTACCCCGATCCGGCGCTGGCGGCGTTCCAGGTGTGGCGCGCGCTGCGCCCGGGCGGCACCTTCGTCGTCGGCGACGTATGGCAGCCGGCGCCCGCGCGCGCCGTCATGAACGCGTGGATGCCGCACTCCGCCGAGGGGGACGTGCGCATCTACTCCGAGGGCGAGATGCGGGAGATCCTCGGCACGTGGTTCGGCAGCGTGAGCTGGCGGCGGATCGGCCTCACCTCCTGCGTGGCAATCGCGCGAAAAGACTAGCCCCTTCATGTCTAAGATGGAAAAGAATGAAAGCACCCGCCCTTGGAATAAGCCGTCCCGGTCGCGCGAATCCGCCGAGAACTACCTCAGGGCGATCCTGGAGATCCGCTCTTCGCATGGGCGATGCCGCAACGTCGACATCGCGAGGCACTTGGGCATCTCGAGGGCGAGCGTCTCCAAGGCCCTCGTGAAGTTATCGGAGGCGGGTCTTGTCGAGGTCGTCGACCATGACGTTGGCTTCACGCCGGAGGGGAGGGCTATCGCTGAGGCGACGAGTGCGAGGCATCGTTTCTTCGAGAGGCTGCTGCGCGACGCCGGGGTCGCCGCCGACGAAGCATCCAGAGATGCCTGCCGCCTGGAGCACTGCGTCTCCGCCGATTCTTTCGAGAAGCTCTATTCCCACTTGACGAGGAGTCATCCCTCCGAGTAAAACGACGGCTGAGCGCGCCAGGGGCCCGCAAGCCTCGCGTTACTACTCGGGAGGAGTGGTTGCGAAACCAACCCGTTTTCGTGAGTTTGCGAGAATGACGCTTCCAGGCTCTCCACCAGGGGCAACCGTCATTCTTGAGTTTCGTTTTTCCGGGTGAGTTTCGTTTGAGTTTCGTCGATTTTCGACGGCACTTGCAAGCCTCCCGCCATCATTGCCTCTCGTTGGCTTGTAGGTTTTTCGGTCGTGTCGGTTCTCTTCGGTTCTGTTCGAGTCGTTTCAGGCTCGTTCGACCCATGCCCGTTTGCCATGGGGTGACAACCGACCATGCGTCTATCTGCGGAAACGAGAAGGCTCCTCGATTCTTTCGAGGAGCCTTGTGAGTTTCTATCTGATTTCGGAATCATGCGGTTTGCAGGTGCGGACGTTCTGAAATGTCGTCATCGGTCGCCATCGGAACCGCTAGAAACCGTATGAAAAATACGAACAAACGTTCTATTACTATTCCCACTCAATAGTTGCAGGTGGTTTGGACGTGATGTCGTAAGCGACGCGGTTGATGCCAGGGACTTCAGCAACGATGCGGCTTGAGATGCGCGCCAGCACATCGTAGGGGAGCTTCGCCCAGTCGGCGGTCATCGCGTCGCTCGATTCCACGGCACGCAGGATAATCGGGTGCTGATACGTGCGTTCATCACCCATAACGCCCACGCTACGCACATCGGGCAACACCGCGAAATACTGCCACACACTGCGCTCGACCTCAGGACCGCCGGCATTCTCGCGCACAACTTCGCCATTGCGCTCGCCGCTCTTCTCGAACAACTGCTCGTTATAGGCATCCAGCTCCTCGCGCACGATCGCGTCTGCATTCTTCAGGATCTCAAGCTTCTCGGGCGTCACTTCACCAATGATACGGATCGCAAGTCCTGGCCCCGGGAATGGCTGGCGATGCACGATGTGATCGGGCAGCCCCAGCGCTGAACCCAGCGTACGCACCTCGTCCTTGAAGAAGTGATCGAGCGGCTCGATCAAATCGAAATGCACCCCATCGGGGAAGGGGATCAGGTTGTGGTGGCTCTTGATCGTGGATGCCTTGCCGCCGGTCTTGCGTGCACCGCTCTCGATGATATCGGGATAGATCGTGCCCTGCGCCAGGAACTTCACGGGTTCACCGTCACCCGTAACCTCCTCGGCCACGGCGAAGAATTCTTTCCAGAACTGCTCGCCGATGATGCGGCGCTTCGCCTCCGGATCGGTCACGCCTGCCAGCAACTGGGCATAGCGATCCTCGGCATGCACGTGGATGAAATCCACGTCGAACTGCTTGGTGAACACCTCTTCGACCTCTTCGGGCTCGTTCTTACGCAAAAGCCCATGGTTCACGAACACGCACACCAGCTGCTTGCCGATCGCCTTCGCGCACAGCGCCGCAACCACGCTCGAATCCACGCCGCCCGAAAGCCCGAGGATCACGCGGTCGCTTCCCACTTGCTCACGAATGGCTGCCACGGAATCGTCGATGATCGAGTCCATGGTCCAGTTCGGTTCCAGTCCCGCGATCCCAAACAGGAAGTTCGCCAGCATCTCCTGGCCATACGGCGTGTGACGAACCTCAGGGTGGAACTGCGTGGCGTAGAGCTTGCGCTCGGGGCATTCCATGGAAGCCACGGGGCACACGTCAGTGACTGCTGTCACCGCGAAGCCCTCGGGCACTTCGCTCACCGCATCGCGATGGCTCATCCACACGGTCTGCTCGTGCGGCGTTTCGCCATACAGTGCCGACGTGCCACCACAACCCGCGCAATCCACGCCGTCAACGCGGGTGAGGGGAGCAGGGCCGTATTCGCCCTTCTCGGTGTGGCTTACCGTGCCGCCAAGCGTTTTCGCCATGATCTGCTGGCCGTAACAGAAGCCGAGCACGGGGATTCCCAGCTCGAAGATCTCGGGGTCTACCGAAGGCGCATCTTCGGCATACACGCTTGCCGGACCGCCTGACAAGATGATGGCACCAGGGTTCTTCTCACGCACTTCATCAGCAGAGATATCGCACGGAACGATCTCGGAATACACGTTCAGGTCGCGCACGCGACGCGCGATGAGTTGGCCATATTGCGCGCCGAAATCGAGAACCAATACGGTTGAGAGCGGGGTGGAAGTGGCCATGCGTGTCTCCTTCTAGGGTTGCGGATGAGCTTTGCGGGATGCGTCTGCGAACTGCCTGCTTTGCTGGCAAGGTTTCGCTCGCGCGCGTTCCGCGGTTGTTTCAAAAACTAGGCTTTCATCTTACCCGAAACGTCCTCGTCTGTCGCACGTTTCGCCGGGAAAATCGAGCGAAGCGAAGTGGCGCCCGCTAACCCACCAGCCCCATGAACGCGACCAACAGCGGGATGAACACGAACGACCCTACGGTGGTGATGATGGTAGCCTTCGCAGCCAGCTGCGCGTTGCCGTTGTACTGCGCAACGAACGTCGGGCACATCGATCCGGCGGGCATCGCGAACATGAGCATGAACACGGCAGCCAGAAGCGGCGAAACACCCAGCGCGGTGAAGCTCCAGTAGAAGAGCGCCGGCAAGATCAGCTGGCGGATGATCATGTAGGGGTAGAGCCGTACCTCTTTCACCACGTTCTTCATGGGCGAGCGCGCCACGATCACACCTACCACCAGCATGGCGATGGGCGCGGTGATCCCGCCCAAAAGTGAGAGCGAATCCTGCACGAGTTCGGGAACTTGCCAACCGGTGAAGAACAGCACGAGCGCCAGCACGCTCGCGATCATCGAAGGGTTCACGATCGAGCGCCATGGGATCGACACCTTCGCGTCCTCGCCGTATTCCGCGCGCAGCGGATCATCCTTAGCGAGCATCACGAACCCCACGCCATAGACGAACACCGCCAGCACCATCACGTAGATGCTTGCATAGATGACCGACTCGCTGCCCAGGATCGCGCCCACCACGGGAAGCCCGAGAAAGCCCGTGTTGTTGCAGATCGTGACGAACTGGTACACCACGCGCTCGCGCTTCGGAACGCGCAACACCACCACCAAGAGCCAGCCGACCAACAGAAGCAAGAACCCTTGTGCGATCGCCATGGCGAACGTGATTCCGACGGTCTCGCCCGCATCGGCGGCCGAAAGCCCATGCACCGATGCGACCACCATGCAGGGTAGCGTAATGTTCAACAGCAGCTTCGTGAACTTCTGGTTCGTATATTCGTCAAGATAGTCGAGCTTTGCAGCAAGAAATCCCACCGCAGCAACGATGATCAATATCGCCATCTGCGACAGCCCATTCAGTGCGCTTTCCACCCGTGTCCTTTCTCGAGTTTCAACTTGCGCTACTCCAGTTTGCCATACTCCTCATCGGAGACGGGCTCGAGCCATTCGTTCGAGCAATTCTCGCCGGGCACCGTGAACGCCAGGTGTGCGAACCAGCTGTCGGGCGCCGCGCCATGCCAATGCTTCACGCCAGTGGGGATGTTCACGACATCGCCTGGCAGCATCTCCTGCGCTGGCTGGCCCCACTCTTGATAGTAGCCGCGGCCGCCTACGCAGATCAGCATCTGTCCGCCATCCTTATCGGCGTTGTGCACGTGCCAGTTGTTGCGACACCCTGGCTCGAAGGTCACGTTCGCGGTCGGAACCTGCTCAGCCGTGAGGGGTGCAAGCCAGCTCTTACCGCTGAAATACTGCGCGTAGGCATCGTTGGGCTCGCCCACGGGGAACATCAGCGTGGCAGCGAACGCCGCAAGCTCGGAATCGGTATTTTCTGCGAACTTGGGTGCGAAATTGCCCAGGGCATCGCGCCCCGCTGTTTGTTTGACCATGGTTTTCCTCCTGCTGTGTTGTGCTTCTTGTATTGATGCGATTCCTTGTGCTGCTTGGAATTTGCAGCCGGTGGAACTCTTTCTTGTTATGACCATTGTTTTACTTGAACTATGGTTTAAGTCAAGGAACTCACTTTACTTGTGTAAATTCGCTTTACAAAAGTTTTACGCCTCGCTCGTCTGAAAGCCCCGAGCGCCCTATAGGCTTTCTCGTAGAATAGTAAAGGTTCGTTCGCGAAGGTTGCGCACGCAGGGTGCAAAGCTGGCATCTGCGCCAGGCTGTATGTTCTGCACTGCGCCACGCGCCATCAGCCCGCGAATGCCTTACCTATATAAGTAAGTAAACGCACAAGGAAAGCAGCATGATCCTCGAAGCACTCAAAGCCCTCTTCATCGGCATCGTCGAAGGCATCACCGAATGGCTCCCCATCTCTTCGACGGGCCACATGATCCTGGTCGACGAATTTGTGAAGCTCGATGTGAGCGATCAATTCCTCGCGCTCTTCCTCGTGGTCATCCAGCTGGGCGCTATCATGGCGGTCATACTGCTCTATTTCCACAAGCTCAATCCCTTCTCGCCGAAGAAAACGCACGCTGAAAAGCGCGGAACGTGGCGGCTGTGGGGCATGGTCGCGATCGGCTGCATCCCAGCGGCAATCGTTGGTCTGCTCCTCGATGACTGGGTGAACGAACACTTCTACAACGCCTACACGGTAGCCATCATGCTCATACTCTACGGCGTTGTCTTCATCGTCATGGAACGTCGCAACCGTAAGAAGGCCTTGCGCCTCATGGAAGTTGGTGCAACACCTGCGGGGCGCGAGATGCTCGAAGCTCCTGTGCGCGGTCGCCATGCCCGCGTCGAGCGCGAACACACAGAGGTCAGCGCCGAAGAAGCGCTCTTTAAGATCCGCAATGTGGACGATATCGATTGGAAGGCGGCACTCAAGATCGGCTGCTTCCAGGTGCTTGCCATCATCCCGGGCACGAGCCGCTCAGGCGCTACCATCATCGGTGGTATGCTCTGCGGCTGTTCGCGTACTGCTGCCGCGGAATACACGTTCTTCTTGGCTATCCCCATCATGTTCGGTTGGGGCGTGGTGAAGGCGGCGAAGTTCATGATGGAAGGGCTGGTCATGACCCAGACCGAGATCATGGTGCTGGCGGTGGGCATCATCAGTGCGTTCATCATGTCGGTCGTCGCGATCCGCTTCCTCATGGGCTACATCAAGAAGAACGACTTCACCGCATTCGGTGTCTACCGCATCATCGTCGGCATCATCGTGGTCGCGTTCTTCACCATACAGGGCACCGGCTTCATCATGCAGTAAGCGCTGGACCAAACCGCGCATAAGCACGCACCGTTTCTTACATTGCAGCATCCACACGTATAAACAAGCTATAATCGAACCATGAGTCCAAACGAGCACAAACCCATCACCGAAGCTGAGAAGATAGAGATGCGCGATCGCGTGAATGCGCGCATTGCTCATTGGTGCAGTTTCGCGGCGCTCGTTATCATCCTCATCGATTTTGCAGCGTTCGTCATCGGACAAGACGATTGGTTTTGGACGGTCGCTGGCATCATGCTCTCGATCGCGCTTCTCGCTATCGCCATGCTCAATAATCCCATTGGATCCAACTCAAAAAAATAGCTACCGCGAACCATCTTTCAGGCGAGTTTGAACAGGCTAACCTTGCGGCGTTTGTTATGATGAATCAATCATGTCATTCATGGGCCGCTGCTCCGCGCTTCCTGCGTTGCGCGTGACCGCTCTCACGCTCCGCGCACCCCTCGCGCACTCCGATCAGCGTCCATTCGGGAAGGGTAAACGATGTCACAACAAGATTCCTTTGCTCAGATCGAGCAACACCGCGAAGCGATCGATGCGATCGACAAGCAGCTCGTGTCTCTTTTGAACGAACGTGCTGGTCATTCGCTTGATATTCGTGCACTAAAACCTGAGGCCAAGATGGGTCTTTTCGACCCCAAGCGCGAAGAGGAGATCTTCACCAAGGTCTGCTCGTATAACGAAGGTCCGCTCTATAACGAGAATCTGCGCGAGATCTACACTGCCATCCTGAAGGTCATGAAAGAGGTTCCTAACCGTGATTAAGCCACTCACCAATCTTCCCAATTACGGTACTAAAACAGACGAGATCACTATCTATGCAGGTCCCTGCTCCGTGGAGTCCGAAGAACAGTTCTTCGAGGTCGCGGAATGCATCGCCGATCTGGGTCTTTCGTGGATCCGTGGTGGCGCATTCAAGCCGCGCACCAACCCTCACTCCTTCCAGGGCTTGGGCGAAGAAGGCCTCAAGATCATGAAGGCTGGCGGCGACAAGTACGGCCTCAAAACGCTCACAGAAGTCATGGACTCCGCTCACACCGAGCTGGTACATTCCTATGTGGATGGCTTGCAGGTGGGCGCACGCAACATGCAGAATTTCTCGCTGCTGAAGAAGATCGGCGAAGTCACGAAAGACTCGCACAAGATGGTCCTCTTGAAGCGCGGCCTGGCGGGCACCATCTCCGAGTGGCTCTCCGCTACCGAATACATCACTATGAACGGCAACGATAATGTGGTGCTCTGCGAACGCGGTCTACGCACGTTCGAGACCACCACACGCTTCACGCTCGATATCTCGGCGGTGCCGGTCATCCATAAGCAGTCGCTCTTCCCGATCTGCATCGATGTTTCGCACCCCGCAGGCGTGCGCGACCTCGTGCCATCGCTCTCTTATGCTGCAGTGGCGGCAGGTGCCGACTCGATCATGATCGAAGTGCATCCGAATCCGTCCGAGGCGCTCTCCGACGGTCCTCAGCAGCTCACGCCGGCTCAATTTCGCGAACTGGTCGAGCAGCTGCGCGAGATCGCTGCGGTCTTCGGCAAGAAGATTGTGTAGAGATTTCGATCTGCCGATCGAAATCGTACTCGACACTGCGAAAGCTTGGAGCATCCATCCTGGCCCCTTGTTTCGAATACGGCGCGCACCGAAGTGCGCTTGATTCGAAGGCGGGGCCATTATGGATACCCCAAGCTTTCTCGCTGACTTACTACGCCAACCTGTAAGTATCTTAGAATTGTTATAATTCTGATCTCTTGTTCTGAGCAAGCGCCTAAAAGCGTTTGGCTCAAAGGTGGTTATGATGAACACCTCGGACCATCTCGCTAGCTTATGCCCTTACCAGTTTTTGGAGTTGCTATGCCTATCGATCTTGAAACCTTGAACGAACCTCAGCGCGAAGCCGTGCTGTGCACCGAAGGACCTCTTCTGGTTCTCGCGGGCGCCGGCAGCGGCAAGACCCGCGTGCTCACGCATCGCATCGCGCATCTGGTGGTCGATCTTGGCGTTGCTCCTTGGCAGATCATGGCGATCACCTTCACGAACAAGGCAGCCGCGGAAATGCGCGAGCGCTTGGGCCAGCTCATGGGCGGGTACGTGCGCGGCATGTGGGTCTCCACCTTCCACAGCATGTGCGTGCGCATCCTGCGTTCCGATTGTGAGCGCCTAGGCTTCGCGCCGGGATTTACTATCTACGATGATTCCGACTCGAAGAGCCTCGTGAAGCGCATCATGGCCGAACTCAACATCGACCCAAAGCGCTACCCCGAGAGCATGGTGCGCAATCGTATCTCGAAGGCGAAGAACGAACTCGTAACGCCCGAGGTGTTCGAAGACCGTTACAAAGACTCTACGGCGCAGGTGGTCGGGCGTATCTACAAAGTGCTGCAAGAACGTTTGCGCGCCCTCAATGCGTTCGATTTCGACGATCTGCTCCTCTACACGTATCTCCTGCTCAAGAACCATAAAGAGGTGCTCGAGGTCTATCAAGATCGTTTTCGCTACCTGTTGGTGGACGAGTATCAAGACACCAACCATGCTCAGTACGCGCTCACGCAGCTGCTCGCGGCGAAGCATCGCAACATCATGGTCGTAGGCGACGACGACCAGTCCATCTATTCTTGGCGCGGCGCCGATCTGTCGAACATCCTCGATTTCGAGAAGGACTATCCAGAAGCGCACGTGGTCAAGCTTGAGGAGAACTACCGTTCAACGGGTAACATCCTCGCGGCGGCGAACGCGGTCATCGAGAACAACTTGATGCGCAAGCGCAAGACGCT
>FR895138.1:14449-17147 GCA_000435675.1 Eggerthella sp. CAG:298
CAATGTAGAGCATCTTTCCGCCTCGCAAGGGGAGGGCGAGAAGATCATGGTGTTCACCGCCTCCGACGAACGCGACGAAGGCCGGTGGATCGCTGCCGAGATCGAGCACCAGCACGGCAACGGCACCTCATACAATCAGATGGCGGTCTTCTATCGTACGAATGCGCAAAGCCGTATGCTCGAAGATATGCTGCTGCGTGCGGGTGTGCCGTATCGCCTGGTAGGGGGCACACGCTTCTTCGATCGCGCCGAGATTCGCGACGTGATGGCGTATTTGAACCTGGTCGTGAATCCCGCAAACGATGTTGCCGCACAGCGCGTCATCAACGTGCCGAAACGCGGCATCGGCAACACCACTATCGAGCACATCCGTACGGTAGCTGCAGGGAATCGCTGCACGTTCTTGCAGGCTGCCGAGCTCTGCATGCTCGATGAGGGCATTCGGCCGAACACGCGCAAGGCCATCGCTGAATTCGTGGGCATCATCCACGAGGCGCAGCAATACAGTGGCGATCTGCGCAAGGTCATCGAGATGATCGTCGACAAGGCAGGCATCATCGAGTTCTATCGCAACAACCCCAGCGAAGACTCGCAGAGCCGCATCGAGAACATCCAAGAATTCTTCGGCGTGGTCGACGAATACCGCGAGACCCATGAAGACGCTGACGCGCTTTTCGAGGCTCCGAAGGTGGGCGAGGACCAGAGCGCCGAAACGCCTCCCGTGCGCGTTTTCGAGGCCGACTCGCTTTCCGATTTCGTCGAATGGGTCACGCTCCGTACCGACATGGACACCATGGCCGAAGACGGCGCAGCAGTCACGCTCATGACCATCCATTCTGCCAAGGGCCTCGAATTCGATTGCGTGTTCGTGGCGGGCTTGGAGGAATCGATCTTCCCGCACAGCAATTCATCGTTCGATCCGCAAGGGCTCGAAGAAGAACGTCGTTTGGCCTATGTTGCCATCACTCGTGCGCGCAAGCGTCTCTACCTCACGGCAGCGCTCACGCGTCGCATCTTCGGTCAGACGAACGCCAACCTGGTTTCCCGTTTCATCGGCGAAATACCCAACGAGCTGCGTAAATCGATCGGTGTCGGCTCTTCGGGCTTCTCAGGATCGGGCTGGGAGAAGCGTGGCAGCAGGCGCGGCATCGCGGGTTCGGGCACCGAAGCGGGCGGCGGACGCGTGTTCGGCCAGTCGAGCGCATCGAATGCCAAGCGTGATGCACGCAGCGCTTCTGCGGGCAAGAAGCCAGCTGCAGCCATGAGCTTTGCGGTCAACGATACGGTCGATCACAAGGTGTTCGGTCGCGGCACGGTCGTGAAGGTCGATGGCGATACGCTCCACGTGAAGTTCGCGCGCAACAACCAAACGAAGAAGCTGCTCAAGGACTATGCGCCGATCGTCAAGATCTCCTAGACCTTTCTGCCTAGTTCTTCGGCATGTCTTCGCCTTGTTTCTTCACGACTTTCTCCGCACCTTTCTTCACGCGTTCGCCCGCCCGCGCGCTTCAGCGAATCGTTGCGGTTTCTATGCATGCGCGTAAGCGAAACGCGCTACAATAGCAACGCGAAACGAAGTTCGTCTCTTCTGCAGTGAAGCAGGCTCGAACGACCTCGTTTCTGGCATCAATCACTCGATCGATAAAGGAGCACCATGGCAATCCCGGTACTCATCGTAGGGCATAAGAATCCCGATAACGATTCCATCTCAGCTGCTGTTGGCTATGCCTACTTGAAGAACGAGCTCATGAAACGCACGCTCGAGCAGAACCCTGAAGCAGAGGAATACGAATACATCCCCGCGCGTCTCGGTCCGCTGCCGCAGGAGAGCGAAGCGATCCTGAACGAGTATTCAGTCGCTGCGCCCGAGCTCATCAACCATGTTCACGCGCGCATCCAAGATGTCATGACCACCGATCCCATCGGTCTTTCGCTCGATTCCACGTTGCTCGACGCAGGCCGCTTGCTGCGTCGCCACAACAAGCGTGCGGTCATCGTCACCGACGAAGAGGGCAAGTACAAGGGGCTCGTTTCCTTGCGCATGGTGGCGAATCGCTACGTTTCCGCCATGGACCATTGCGACGGCGATGATTGCGCCAAAGACCTTGAGAACGCCGCGAACGATCTTGCAGCTTCGCTCTCGCAGCCCGTCTCCGAGCTCATCGAAGAGGATGTCGTCTTCCTGAACAAGGATGACCTTTTGAAGGATTCTGCGCCGTCCATTCTCATGAGTGAGCTGCGTGAAGGCATCGTGCTCGACGATGAAGGCCACTGCATCGGCATCGTCACGCGTACCGACGTGGCAAAGCGCCCGAAGCGCAAGATCATCCTCGTCGACCATAACGAACGCAGCCAGGCAGCTAACGGCATCGACGAAGCCGAAGTCATCGAGATCATCGACCATCATCGCATCGGCGACGTTTCCACGGCGAACCCCATCCGCTTCATGAACATGCCGGTCGGTTCTTCTGCCACCATCGTCGCGCTGCAGTTCATGGAGAATGCCGTCGAGATCCCGCGGAGCATCGCTGCGGTTCTGCTCTCTGCCATCATGACCGATACGGTCATCTTGAAATCACCCACGGCAACTCAGATCGACGAAGAGGTTGCCGAAAAGCTCGCTGCTATCGTGGGCTCTCCGGTGAAGGATTTCGGCATGAAGGTGCTTTCTTACCGCGGGGGAGACGCCGATCTTCCG
>FR895138.1:17217-58677 GCA_000435675.1 Eggerthella sp. CAG:298
GGCGACGGCCCCATCCTCATCGCACAGCACGAAACGGTCACGCTCGATGTGGTCATGCAGCGTGAGGACGAGATCCGCAAGTTCCTCTCCGATCTGCGCGAGAAGAACGACTATGCCTATGTGCTGCTGCTCGTTACCGACATCTTCGAAGAGGGCAGCATGTTCATCGTCGAAGGCCTTCACGGGCATGTCGACCGCGTGTTCGGTATCGACTCGTCCAAGAGCGTGTGGGTGCCCGGCATCCTTTCGCGCAAGAAGCAGGTCGCTGCTCCGCTGCTCGAGCTTTAAGCCCCAAGCGCACCATCCTTGCAAAAGAAAAGGCCAGCTCATCTGCTGGCCTTTTTTTGTTCGACTGAATTCGGAAGGAACGGCGCGCGTGCTCGTTCGCAGCTTCGAACGTTAGTTCATATCCTCGAGCTTGCCGTGCTTCTCATAGCGGGTGAGACGCGAGATCTTGTTATCGTCGTCCACGAACACGACATGCGGAGCATTGGCGGGATCTTTGAACTCCTCTGGCGTCATCTGGCAATAGTTCATGATGATCACCTTATCGCCCACATTCACCAAGTGCGCTGCTGCGCCATTCAAGCAGATGACTCCACTGCCTGGCTCTCCTGCGATCACATAGGTTTCAAGGCGATTGCCGTTATTGCAATCGGAGATGGTAACGAGCTCGTATTCCATGATGCCTGTGGCTTCCATGAGATCGGAGTCGATGGTGATCGATCCGACGTAATCGAGCTCAGCCTGAGTTACGGTTGCGCGATGGATCTTGCCCTTCAATACATTGAGCAACATGCTGGTGATACCTTTCTTTCAATTCCTATTCGAAATCGTAGAGGTAATTATCAATAAGGCGCGTCGAGCCGATGTACACTGCGATCGCGACCAAGCCGCGCTCAGGTAATGTCTCAACGGGCTGCATATTACCAAGATTAACCACTTCTACATAGTCAATTCTGGCAAGCGGCTCTTCTTCGATCGTCTCGGTAACTGCTTGGGCGACACGAGCGGAATTTCGTTCACCGCCCTCGATCATCTCCTTCGCCTTGAAGATGGCGCGTGAAAGGCAAAGTGCTGCTGCGCGCTCCTCAGCGGAAAGGTAGGTGTTACGGCTGCTCTTCGCCAAACCGTCTTCTTCACGCACGATCGGGCAGCCGACCACTTCGAGGTTCATGTTCAGATCGGAGACCATGCGCATGATGATGGCGAGCTGCTGGGCATCCTTCTGGCCGAAGAACGCCTTATCGGGTTGCACGATGTTGAAGAGCTTGTTCACAACGGTGCATACGCCGCGGAAATGCCCCGGACGACTTGCACCACAGAGCGTGTCGGTGAGCGTCTCCATGACCACGTAGGTGTTGTAGTTCTCTGGATACATCTCTTCAACGCTGGGGTGGAAGACCACATCCACGCCCTTCGATTCGGCGATGCCCGCATCGCGTTCAAGATCGCGCGGGTAGTTGTCGTAGTCTTCATCGGGACCGAATTGGAGCGGGTTCACGAACACGCTCGTGACCACGCGGTCGCTGGCGCTGCGTGCAGCTTCCATGAGCGACATATGGCCTTCGTGAAGCGCGCCCATGGTAGGGGTGAGGCCGATCGTGAGGCCTTCAGCTTTCCATGCTGCAACACGTGCTTTCATCTCGGCAACAGTGGTGATGATTTCCATGGTTTTCCTGTCTTTCAGAACTTGGATGAATCTAATAGAACGGATCGAATAACGAACCTATTAATACAGCTTATCGAGCACTTCTTCGCCCACGTCCTTGAAGCAATGCTCAGCGGCGGGGAAGGTGTTCGCCTTCACTTCGGCATCATAATCTTTGAACGCTTGGGTCATCTGCTCACCGATGTTGGCAAAGTTCTTCACGAACTTGGGCTTGAAATCGGAGAACAGCGCGAGCATATCTTGATAGACCAGAACTTGGCCATCGCAGCCAGGTCCTGCACCGATGCCGATGGTGGGGATGGAGATGGTCTCGGAGATCTTGCGCGCCAAGTCGGCCGGGATGCATTCGAGCACCACCGCGAACGCGCCAGCCTCTTCGATGCGCTTGGCATCTTCTAGGATCTCGCGAGCCGCTTCCGCTGATTTGCCTTGCACCTTGTGACCACCGAATGCGTTGATCGACTGCGGCGTAAGGCCCAGATGCGCGCAGACCGGGATGCCCGCATCCACGATGACGCGGATCTGCTCGCAGACCGCAGCGCCGCCTTCGAGCTTCACAGCATTCGCGCGGCCCTCCTTCATAAGACGCCCTGCGTTCGTTACCGCATCATAGACGGAAGCCTGATAGGACATGAAGGGCATGTCCGCGATCACGAGCGCATTCTTCGCGCCACGCGCCACGGGAGCCGTATGGTGGATCATGTCCTCCATGGTCACCGAAAGCGTATCTTCGTAGCCCAAGATAACGTTTCCGAGCGAATCGCCGATGAGCAGCGAGTTCACCCCTGCCTCATCCATGAGCTTTGCCGTTGAATAGTCGTAACAGGTGAGCATCGAGATCTTCTCGCCCTTTTGTTTCATCTCCTGAAACGTTGCGACCGTGTTCTTCATACCGACCGTTCCCCTTCGAACGAACCTTGACCTGCCTGCTATAAAAAAATGCACGTATGTTCGGATGGATACTACGTGCATTTACAGCCTCTTTTATCCTCAGTAGAGGAATTGCGCCCATTGTAACAGGGTTTGCCCCCTTAAAGGCGATGTTTTTTGCATAATAGGGCGAAAAACGTATAGGAAGTAACTACCGATAGAAGCGCTCGTGCATGAGGGGCAGGTCGCCCGTGTTTTCCTTGCTGCCGTCCACCACCGCAAAACGACCGCTAAGGTATGGATACGCCCGGATGCGTGGCGTTTGACACCCCTATAGCGCAGTGATAGAGTTCATCTTCGCGTCTCGTATGAGTCGCTTTGTTTTTGCGTGCGTAACTGCAGAACGCACACAAAACGAACGTTGGCATGAAGAGTAACGAAAAGGAGTTGAGTCTTGCCTACTATCAATCAGTTGGTCCGCAAGGGCCGCCAGAAGTCGGTGGAAAAGAAGAAGACCCCGGCACTCAAAGGTAACCCCCAAAAGCGTGGCGTTTGCACCCGTGTTTACACCACCACCCCTAAGAAGCCGAATTCAGCACTGCGTAAGGTCTGCCGTGTGCGCCTCGTGAATGGCATGGAAGTCACCGCATACATTCCGGGCATCGGTCACAACCTCCAGGAGCACTCCATGGTGCTCATCCGTGGCGGTCGTGTTAGGGACCTTCCTGGTGTTCGTTATAAGGTTATTCGCGCTGCGCTCGACTGCGCTGCGGTCGATAATCGCGCTCAGGCTCGCAGCCGCTATGGCGCTAAGAAGCCTAAGAAATAAGCTTATCTTTATTTGTTCACCCAACCTTCATTAAGGTTATTCACTGAAAGGAAGTTATATGCCGCGTCGTGCAGCAGCAGTCCGCCGCGAAGTGCAGCCGGATGCAAAATATAACAACCGTTTGGTCACTCAGCTGATCAATAAGGTTCTCTTGGACGGCAAGAAGTCCGTCGCTGAAGGCATCGTCTATGGTGCTTTCGATATCGTTGCCGAGAAGACCGGTCAAGATCCGATCGCTGTCTTCAAGAAGGCAATGGAAAACATTCGCCCCACGCTCGAGACCAAGTCCAAGCGCGTTGGTGGTGCTAACTATCAGGTGCCGATCGAGGTCAATTCTCGTCGTTCCACCACGCTCGCTATCCGTTGGCTCGTGGATTTCTCGCGCAAGCGCAAGGAGAACACCATGGCTCAGCGTCTCGCGAACGAGATCATTGATGCTTCTGAGAACACCGGCGCAGCCGTGAAGAAGCGCGAAGATACCTACAAGATGGCTGAAGCAAACCGTGCATTCGCACACTATCGTTGGTAGGAGGGAGCGAACATGGCTAATTCAAGTCTCGAAAACACTCGTAACATCGGCATCATGGCTCACATCGATGCTGGTAAGACCACCACTACCGAGCGTATCCTCTACTACACCGGCAAGACCCACAAGATCGGTGAGGTCCACGACGGTGCTGCCACCATGGACTGGATGGTTCAGGAGCAGGAGCGCGGCGTAACTATCACCGCTGCAGCTACCACCTGCTTCTGGGAGAAGGACGGTCAGGAGTACCGCTTCCAGATCATCGACACCCCGGGCCACGTCGACTTCACCGCAGAAGTCGAGCGCTCCTTGCGCGTTCTCGACGGCGCGGTTGCCGTCTTCGACGCGGTTGCTGGCGTTCAGCCTCAGTCCGAGACCGTATGGCGTCAGGCTTCCCGCTATGGCGTTCCGCGCATCGCTTACATCAACAAGTACGACCGCGTTGGCGCCGATTTCTTCCATGCGATCGACACCATGCATGATCGTCTTCATGCACCTGCTGTTGCTGCTCAGATCCCGATGGGCGCTGAGGACAACTTCTGGGGTGTCGTCGACCTCGTTACCATGACCGCATGGGACTTCAAGGCTGACGATAAGGGCATGACCTATCCTGAGCCGATGGATGCTATCCCCGAGGAATTCATTCCGGTTGCTGAAGAGCGCCGCCAGATGCTGCTCGAAGCAGCGGCTGATTGCGATGACGACCTGATGGAAAAGGTCCTCATGGAAGAGGAAGTTTCCGTCGAGGAACTCAAGGCAGCTATCCGCAAGGGCACCATCAACTGCCAGATCCACCCGGTCTTCGTTGGTTCTTCCTACAAGAACAAGGGCGTTCAGGAGCTGCTCGACGCGGTTGTCGATTACATGCCTTCTCCGCTCGATGTTCCGCCGATCAAGGGCGTCAACCCTGAGACCGACGAAGAAGAAGAGCGCCCTGCAGATCCTAAGGGCCCCTTCGCATCGCTCGCATTCAAGATCATGACCGACCCGTTCGTTGGCAAGCTCACCTATCTGCGTGTTTATTCCGGCTCGCTCGATTCTGGCTCCTACGTGCTCAATGCCTGCAAGGACAAGAAAGAGCGTATCGGTCGTCTGCTCCAGATGCACTCCAACAACCGCGTCGACATCGATTCCTGTACTGCAGGCGATATCGTTGCTGTTGTCGGCCTGAAGGATACCTCCACGGGCGACACGCTGTGCGACGAGAACGCACCGATCATCCTCGAGTCCATGGAATTCGCTGACCCGGTCATCGACATCGCGGTCGAGCCGAAGACCAAGGCTGAGCAGGACAAGATGTCCATCGCACTCCAGAAGCTCGCTGAAGAAGACCCGACGTTCCGTGTTTCCACGAATCACGAGACCGGTCAGACCATCATCGCGGGCATGGGCGAGTTGCACCTCGAGATCATCGTCGACCGTCTGCTTCGCGAATTCAAGGTTGAAGCTAACGTTGGTAAGCCTCAGGTTGCTTATCGTGAGCGTCCGGGCAAGGAAGTCATGGGTGCTGAAGGCAAGTTCGTCCGCCAGTCCGGTGGTCGCGGTCAGTATGGTCATGCGGTCATCAACATGTATCCGCAGGAGCCGGGCAAGGGCTATGAATTCGAGAACAAGATCGTCGGCGGTGTTGTTCCCAAGGAATACATCCCTTCAGTCGATAAGGGCATCCAGGAGGCACTCAACTCTGGCGTTCTGGCAGGCTACCCGGTCGAAGATGTTCGCGTTGAACTCGTCGACGGTTCCTACCACGAGGTCGACTCCTCTGAAGCTGCCTTCAAGGTCGCTGGTTCTATGGCTATCAAAGACGCGCTCAAGAAGTCCAATCCGGTCATTCTCGAGCCCGTTATGAACGTTGAAGTCGAAACTCCTGAAGAGTACACCGGCTTCGTCATGGGCGATATCCCGTCCCGCCGTGGTCTCATCCAGGGTCAGGAGCAGCGTGGCGATGCGATCGTCATCACTGCGAAAGTTCCGCTGGGCAACATGTTCGGCTACGCAACCGACCTTCGTTCCGGTACTCAGGGTCGCGCGGTCTATACCATGCAGTTCGACTCGTATGAGCCGGTTCCCAAGAACGTTCAAGATGAAATTATCAGCAAAGCAGGTGGCAATGCGTAAGCCTTCTGGCTTACGTACGCACCCCATAATGGAGGTAAGTTAAGTGGCTAAAGAAAGTATTCGCATCCGCTTGAAGGGTTACGATCATGAGATCGTGGATCAGTCCACGCGTCTCATCGTCGATACCGCACAGAAGACGGGTGCCAAGGTTTCCGGTCCTATCCCGCTGCCGACCGAGCGCAATCTCTATTGCGTCATCAAAGGCCCGCACGTCAACAAGGACTCTCGTGAACAGTTCGAGATGCGCACGCATAAGCGCCTGATCGATATCCTCGATCCGACCCCTTCCACGGTCGATTCTCTCATGCGTCTCGATCTTCCTGCCGGCGTCGATATCGAGATCAAGCTGTAGGGAGTGATATTTGATGATTAATGCTATCTACGGAACCAAAGTCGGTATGACCCAGCTCTTCGACGAAGACGGCACGGTCATTCCTGTTACGGTCATCGAAGCAGCACCGAACACGGTCTGCCAGATCAAGACCACCGAAACCGATGGGTATGAAGCAGTTCAGCTTGGCTTCGGCACCATCAAGGAGAACAAGGTGAACAAGCCCATGGGCGGTCACTTCGCTAAGCATGGCGTTTCTCCTATGCGCCATCTGCGTGAGGTTCGCGTCGATTCTGCTTCCGAGCACGAGCTCGGCGAGAAGGTCACCGTTGCGAATTTCGCAGAGGTGAAGAAGGTTGACGTGACCGGCACTTCCAAGGGTAAAGGCTTCGCTGGTGTTATGCGTCGCTACAACTTTGGTGGCGGACCTGGTGGACATGGTGCTCACTTCCATCGTGCTCCCGGTTCGATCGGTCAGTGCGCAAGCCCCTCGCGTGTGTTCAAAGGCGTTCGCCTTCCGGGCCACATGGGTTGCGATACCATCACCACCAAGAATCTTGAAGTTGTTCGTGTTGACGAAGATATGAACCTCATTTTGCTCAAGGGTTCCGTGCCCGGCGGCAAAAATGGTGTAGTTCGCATTCGTATGGCTTAAATACACTGCGAAGGAGTTTTTAGATTATGACTACTATTGATGTAAAAAACACGAGCGGCAAAAAAGCGGGTAGCGCTGAACTTGCTGCGAGCGTTTTTGAGATCGAACCGAACATGCATGCCATGCATGAGGTCGTTCGTTCACAGCGCGCAGCGCGCCGTGCAGGCACGCACAACACGCTCACGCGCGGTCAGGTTCGCGGTGGCGGTAAGAAGCCATGGCGTCAGAAGGGCACCGGTCGTGCTCGTCAGGGTACCATCCGTGCTCCTCAATGGGCAGGCGGTGGCACCGTCTTCGGTCCGCATCCTCGTTCCTATGCGTTCAAGGTGCCTGCGAAGGTCATCAAGCTGGCTATGTGCTCTGCGCTCTCTGCTAAGTTCGCTGACAATGAGTTCGTTGTGGTTGATTCCATCACGTTCGACAAGCCTTCTACGAAAGAAGCAGCTGCGATCCTCGCAAAGCTTGGCCTCGACGGCAAGCGCATCACGCTCATCCTTGAGGACGACAACATCAACGGATACCTCTCTTTCCGCAATATCCCTGGTGTTCGCGTGCTTGCAGCATCTGAGCTCAACACCTACGATTTCATCGACAATAAGGCACTCGTGGTAACGAGCGCTGTGCTTGATCGCATCGAGGAGGTGCTTGCATAATGAAGGATCCACGCGAAGTCATCATCCGCCCCATCATTACGGAACACTCCTACGACATGATGGATGAGAACGTCTATACGTTCGAGGTCGCAAAAGATGCCAACAAGGTCGAGATCGGTCAGGCTATCGAAGAGATCTTCAACGTAACGGTCGTTAAGGTGAACACGCTTAACGTCAAGCCGAAGCCCAAGCGCGTGCGCTATCACGTTGGCCCGACCCGCACCTGGAAGAAGGCTATGGTCACGCTCGCTGAAGGCGACACGATCGAGATCTTCGCTCAGTAGAGCAGGCTTATCGGACATACTTTGTCCTCATGGGAGCTGGTTCACGCCAGCTCCTTTTTTATGACGAAGATGACAAACTACCCGGTCGTTCGACATCTTTTGTGCTCAATCAGCGGAGAGGGTGAGGCAACGAGGTGACTCTTTGCCGACTAAATTCATTAGTAATAAAACCCGAGGAAAGCAGCGACGCACGAAAGAACCTGCAGGATGCAGGTTCTTGAGCAGGGAAGCGGGGAACCTCGTGTCTCGCGCTCGGTGCTGATCGAATTGATGATGAATGAAAAAAGGTGACGAACGAGGGTAATTCAAGGACCTCATGGGCGCCGCTGCTTACAGATATATAATGAGCGGAAGATTGGCAGCTTCAAGGAGAGAGATATGCTACACGACATCGCGCCCGCAGCCTATAACAATGATATTTCCTTCAGGGCACCAGTGCTCGAAGATAAGATCATCATCTACCGCGGGAAGCAGGTGCTGGCCTTCGTTGAAGGAGACACGATGCGCGCACCGCTCTTCGCTGATTTCTTCGATGAGAGCGAACTTGAGAGCATGCGTGCGATCTATCTGTTCGCGGTGGGCGAGGATGTCTATTTCATGGCGGAAGTTCCTGATGAAGCGATCGATGCTGCGCTCGCTCATCAACCGTATGATGCCTCTTCTGAAATGGACGGATGGGCCTTCCTCCCTTTGCAGAAGCTTATCGAGTACCATCCGAAACGGGAGCGCTTTGCGCTCATGGTGGGGCATGAGTACTGGAACTGGTACGAATCATCGCAGTACTGTGGACGCTGTGGTGCTAAGACCGAGCATGACCGCGTAGAGCGCATGATGCGCTGCCCTGCGTGCGGTCTTATGATCTTCCCGAAGGTGTTCCCAGCGGTCATCGTTGCGATCACGCGCCCCGATGGCAAGGTGCTCGCAACGCGCTATAAAGGGCGCCCGTATGCGAACTATGCGCTTGTTGCGGGCTATTGCGAGATGGGGGAGACCGTCGAGCAAACGGTCCATCGTGAAGTAATGGAAGAAGTGGGCTTGCGCGTGAAGAACTTGCGCTATTACAAAAGCCAGCCCTGGCCCGATTCAAGCTCGCTTCTCTTCGGCTTCTTCTGCGAACTTGAGGGTGATCCTGAGATTCGTCTCGATGAACATGAGCTTTCGTTCGCAGAGTGGCTCGACCGTGAAGAGCTTCTTACCGATAACGATCACTCTCTCACACGCGAGATGATGGGTGTGCTGCGCGAACATCGTGAGACCGATTTCTGCATCGTCGAGGCAACCGCACAAGCTTAGCCAAGAATGAATGCGCTTCGAAGGATCGACCGCACTGAAGCGAATGGGCTGCTAGAAGAACTTCCTCGCACGGGGAACGAACGTATCCTCAAGCGCATCTTCGCCGCCCACGATCTCGTTCAGTTCGGTGGTGATGGCGTCCTGGCGCATATGGTTGTAGAGCAAGTGCAGCTCGGAGAGGATGTCATCAGCGTTGTCGGTCGCGCTGCGCATGGCGATCTGGCGCGCGACCTGTTCACCTGCCGCTGAATTGATGAGCATGTAATAGAGATAGCCTGCCAGGTATTCAGGCAGAAGACGCTCGAGCACATAGGCGCGATTCGGTTCGTAGTTGATGCGACCCGTCAAGTTCTTCAGTCGCGGATCCTTCTCGCTGATGCCGCCGCTGAAACGCACATGGTGCGGATCGAACGCGGCCATATCGATCGGCATCAAACGCCATTCCACAGGAGTCTGCGAAAGAATCCCGTGATGGTGGTTGTAGAGCGCGAAAGCTTCGTCAAGTTCGTTCGCAAGGTAGTATTCGACCAGGTAATCCGCTATCGCGTCGGCTTGTTCGATGGTGGGCGAGGCCGACTGATCGATGAACGACTGGATCGGCGTATAGCCTTTATGCTTGAAGAAGTTCACCGCAACCTTGCCGCAGAGGATCAAGCTCACCTGCTTACCTTCTTGCTCGCAGGTTCGCACGCGTTTTTCAGCAAGGCGCAAAACGTCGTTGTTGAAATGTCCGCACAGCCCACGATCGGAAGTGATGACGATGATGGCGCTATGTCGTATATCGTCGTGAGGCGTGGCAAGCGGAACAGGATCGGCATACTCTTCAGCCATGTTCGTGAGCATCTCGCGCATGACGCGTGCATAGGGTTCAGCACGCGAGACGCGTCGTTGGGAACGATAGATCTTCGTTTTCGCGACCATCTCCATGGTGGAGGTGATCTTGCGTGTCGAGGCGACCGAAGAGATTCGACGAGATATGTCGTGCAGGTTTCCCATGCGCCCTTTCTGTGTTCCGTTGCTCCTTGCCTTAGCGTAGCAAAAAACGAGTGCGTTTTGCTTTCGTTGGATAAGTTGTAATTTGCCACCTGGTTTTGTTGTAGAGTAAATACGACAAACCCATACTTTATGGTGAAATTCTTTGAGCGCAAAGACAGGAGGAAGTGTAATGTATACTTTGAAACCACACTCAACGCCGCTTCCTTCTCAAGTAGAAGTAGAGGCAGCCAAGCAGGGGAGCGAACAGCCTGCCACGCCTCAGCTTCGCGACATCACTGAGGATGATGATGGCTATCACCCTTATGCCGATGTCCCTGATACGCGTCCGCTCTTCGAACCTAACCCCTGGGATTAGGTGACAAACTACCTGACCCTAGCACATAGTCGCGTTCGCCTGGCTCGATCAGCGGAGAGGGTGAGGCAGCGAGGTGACTCTTTTCCGACTAACTTCGTTTTTAATAAAACCCGAGAAAAGCAGCGACGCATGAGCGAATCAGTTTATCTGATTCGCGAACAGGGAAGCGGGGAACCTCGTGTCTCGCGCTCTCCGCTGATCGAGTAACCATCTTCAGCGCTTGAGATTCGTGCCGTTCATCGTGCCGCTTACCCGTTTATAACGAACTGCGAAAATTATTCTTGAAACCACGCGGACACACCCGTATACTTTTCATTTGCGTCTGACTCTGTATGGATACACCCGGACGCGTGGAAACTCGGAATCGTCGGTTTCTTTCTCCCAAAAGAAGCCTTGGCGGTGATGGAGTCCACACAAGAGAAGAGGGTTGAGCAATTCGGCTCATGCCCGTAGAAAGGAAAAAAATGGGAGTTAAACAGTACAAGCCCACAAGCCCCGGCAGGCGCTTCCAGACTGTTTCCGATTTTGCTGACATCACCAGCACTACTCCGGAAAAGTCTCTTCTGCGTCCTCTGCCCAAGAAGGCTGGTCGTAACAACAACGGCCGTATCACCACCCGCCATCAGGGCGGCGGCGTGAAGCGCCGTTATCGCGTGATCGACTTCAAGCGCAACAAGGACGGTATCCCCGCTAAAGTTGCCACCATCGAATACGATCCGAATCGTTCTGCGCGCATCGCACTGCTCCACTATGCAGACGGTGAAAAGCGCTACATCCTTCATCCGCGTGGCCTGAATGTTGGTGAGACCATTATCTCTGGCACCGATGCGGACATCAAACCTGGTAACGCACTGCCGCTTTCCGCTATTCCCGTTGGTACGCTCGTCCATGCTGTTGAGCTTCAGCCGGGTCGCGGTGCTGCACTCGCTCGCAGCGCTGGCACCAGCATCCAGCTCATGGGTAAGGAAGGCGATTACGCTATCCTGCGCATGCCTTCTTCCGAAATGCGCCGCGTGCTCGTTACGTGCCGCGCAACCGTTGGCGAAGTTGGCAACGCTGAGCATAGCAACATCAAGATCGGTAAAGCTGGTCGTAATCGCTGGAAGGGCATCCGCCCGAGCGTTCGCGGTACGGTCATGAACCCGGTCGACCATCCGCATGGTGGTGGCGAGGGCAAGAACAAGTCCTCCGGTCGTCATCCGGTCACACCGTGGGGCGTTCCCACCAAGGGCCATCGCACCCGCAATCCCAAGAAGGCTTCGAGCCGCTTGATTATCCGTCGTCGCAAGAAGTAGCGCTTTAGGTTTGAGGAGAAACATTGAGTAGAAGTTTGAAAAAAGGCCCCTTTGTTGAGCCGCGCCTGCTCGAACGCATCATTGCGATGAACGAATCAGGCGATAAGCATGTCATCAAGACTTGGTCTCGCTCATCGACCATCTTCCCAGAAATGGTCGGTCACACCATCGCTGTTCATGATGGTCGCAAGCATGTGCCGGTCTACATTTCAGAATCTATGGTCGGTCATAAACTTGGAGAATTCGCTCCAACCCGCACCTTCCGCGGTCACGACAAATAAGAAAGGGTGAAACATGGAAGCTAGAGCAATAACTCGCTATGTGCGCGTTTCACCTCGTAAAGCACGCATCGTGCTCGATCAGATTCGCGGCAAGAACGTAGTGAAAGCACAGGAGACCCTGCGCTTCACCAATCGTGCGGTTGCAGAGATCATCGAGAAAACGCTTAACTCTGCGGTTGCTAATGCAGCGCAGAAGGGTCTCACCAACCCTGATCGTCTCGTGGTGAGCGCCTGCTACGCCGACGAAGGCCCTACCATGAAGCGCATCCGTCCGCGTGCTAAGGGTTCGGCATCCCGTATCCGTAAGCGCACCAGCCACATCACCATCATCGTATCTAACGGAGAGGAGGCATAGTATGGGTCAGAAAGTTAGCCCTACCGGCTTCCGTCTCGGTATTACGGAAGACTGGCGTAGCCGCTGGTATTCAGATAAAGACTATGCGAAAAACCTTGAGAACGACCTGGCTATCCGCAAGTTCCTGAACAAGCAGCTTGCCCATGCCGCAGTATCGCGCGTCGAGATCGAGCGTGCAGGCGACAAGATCAAGGTCATCATCACCACGTCACGTCCCGGTGTGGTGATCGGTAAGAAGGGTGCCGAGGTCGACGCTCTTCGCAAGAAGCTCAACGAGATCGCAAACGGCACCGTTTCGGTCGAGGTCGTTGAAGTGAAGCGTCCCGAACTTGATGCTGTGCTCATCGCTCAGTCTGTCGCAGAGCAGCTTGAGAATCGTGTCGCATTCCGTCGCGCAATGCGCAAGGCTGTCCAGTCCGCTATGAAGAGCGGCGCTAAGGGCATTCGTATCCAGTGCTCTGGTCGTCTCGGCGGTGCTGAGATGAGCCGTCGTGAGTGGTATCGTGAAGGCCGCGTGCCTCTGCACACCCTCCGCGCGAAGATCGACTATGGTTTCGCTACGGCTGCAACCACCATGGGTTCGATCGGCATCCAGGTTTGGGTCTACCACGGCGAAGTGCTCCCGGGTCAGAAGGCTCCGCAGCCCGCACTCGAAGGTTCTTCGCGTCCTAATCGCGGCCGTCGTCGCAACAACGACAGGGGTGATAAATAATGTTAGTACCAAAGCGTGTTAAGCACCGTAAGGTGCAGCGTGGTTCGATGAAGGGCAACGCCAAAGGTGGCACCAAGCTCAACTTCGGATCCTGGGGCATTCAGGCACTCGATCGTCATTGGATCACTAACCGTCAGATCGAAGCTGCTCGTATCGCAATGACCCGTCGCATGAATCGTACGGGTAATGTTTGGATCACGATCTTCCCCGACAAGCCCATCACCAAGAAGCCTGCTGAAACCCGCATGGGCAAGGGCAAGGGTAACCCCGAAGGTTGGGTAGCTGTTGTGAAGCCCGGTCGTATTATGTTCGAGATCGACGGCGTTGATGATGAAACCGCACGTGATGCACTCCGCCTTGCAATCAACAAATTGCCCATCAAGTGCAAGATCGTCAAGCGTGAAGAAGGGCAGGAATAAATGAAAGCAGTAGAGATCCGCGCACTTTCGGCTGACGATCTTCAGTCGAAGCTCAAAGAAGCGCGCGCAGAGCTTTTCAATCTGCGTTTCCAGATGGCAACCGGTCAGCTCGATAACACTGCCCGTGTCAAGGAAGTTAAGAAGGACATCGCTCGCATCCAAACCGAGATGCGCGCCCGTGAGATGAGCGCATAGCTCACGCGAACTGTTAGAAAGGTAGAGAATAATGGCTGAAGAACGCAATTCTCGTAAAGTTCGCCAGGGCGTGGTTGTAAGCGCATCTGGTGATAAGACCTGTGTTGTTGAAATCATGGAACGTAAGCCTCATCCGGTCTACGGCAAGATGGTGAACAGCACCAAGAAGCTCCACACGCATGACGAGAACAACGAAGCAGGCGTGGGAGACGTTGTAACCGTTATGGAGACCCGTCCTCTGTCGAAGCTGAAGCGTTGGCGTCTCCTCGAGATCGTAGAGAAGGCTAAGTAGTAACGCTTGTTACCGCTTAGCTATCATCGAAAGGGATAAGCACATGATTCAAATGCAGAGCATGCTTTCCGTTGCCGATAACTCCGGCGCACGTAAAGTGCAGTGCATCAAGGTCCTCGGTGGCTCTAAACGCCGTTACGCCGGTCTTGGTGATGTTATCGTTTGCAGCGTTAAAGAAGCAATGCCGAATGGCAACATCAAAAAAGGCGAAGTCGTCCGCTGTGTGGTCGTTCGCGTGAAGAAAGAAGTTCGTCGCAGCGACGGCAGCTATATCAAGTTCGACCAGAACGCTGCGGTGCTCATCGATGCCAATGGCGCACCGAGGGGCACGCGTATCTTCGGTCCGGTCGCACGTGAGCTTCGCGATAAGAAGTACATGAAGATCGTGTCTTTGGCACCGGAAACGCTGTAAGGGGGTTAAGGACATGAAGATGAACGTCAAAAAGGGCGATCGCGTACGCGTTCTCGCTGGTAAAGATGCTGGTGCAGAAGGTGTCGTTCTGGAGGCCTACCCGCAGAAGCAGCGCGTTAAGGTCGAGAAGGTCAACGTGGTCAAGAAACATCTCCGCCCCACGCAGGCTAATCCTTCGGGTGGCATTTCTGAGATGGAAGCACCGATCCACGTTTCCAATGTCGCGGTCATTTGCCCGGATTGCAAGAAGCCCACGCGCATCAATAATCGTCGTGAGAACGGCAAGAAGATTCGCGTATGCAATAAGTGCGGCAAGGACATCGACTAGAAGTTCTGGATGCGCTCCTTCTGAACGCTTTCTTCGAACACATCGCTGAACGAAGTCAGCTCGGTTCGAAGACGCGCCCATAAGGAACACCCCAAAACTTCTAAAGCGAGGGTGGCTTCGAAGATACGCCTATAAAAAGCACTTCGGAGCTTTTGTCCTCAAATCTTTAGGCTTTCGTTGCTGAGCATATCAACAACACTGCTCTTCTTGGATCTACTGAAAAGGGAAGGGCTATGACCCTCAGGTAAACTTGAGGGACGCAGGGTCGGAAATCCTGCGTTTAATTCATCGAAGAAAGGTAAGCAAATTATGGCTACTCCTCGTTTGAAGGAAAAGTACAACAACGAAGTGCGCGACAAGCTCTACAAAGAGCTCGAGCTCACTAACGTCAATCAGGTTCCCCGTCTCGAGAAGATCGTCGTCAACATGGGTGTCGGCCGCGCGGCTGGCGATTCCAAGTTGCTCGATGGTGCTATCGCGGACCTGCGTGTCATCACCGGTCAGCAGCCGATGGTCACTCGTGCAAAGAAGTCCATCGCAGGTTTCCATCTGCGTGAAGGTCAGGCAATCGGTGCGAAGGTCACCCTTCGTGGCGATCGCATGTGGGAGTTCTTCGACCGTCTCATGTCCACCGCGCTTCCTCGCGTGCGTGACTTCCGCGGTTTGAACCCCAAGAGCTTCGATGGCCGTGGAAATTACACCATGGGTCTTAATGAGCAGCTGATCTTCCCGGAAATCGAGTACGATAAGGTCGATCATACGCGCGGTATGGACATCACGTTCGTTACCACGTCGGAGAACAACGAGGGTGCTAAAGCGCTTCTGGATGCGCTGGGCTTCCCTTTTAAGAAGAATGCCTAAACTCAAAACAAGAGTTGGTAATAAGAAAGAAGGATTTGAATGGCTAAGAAATCGATGATCGCCAAATCAAAGCGAGTACCGAAGTATTCGACTCGGCATCACAACCGCTGCAGCCGCTGTGGGCGTCCCCATGGCTACTATCGCAAGTTCGGTCTGTGCCGTATCTGTCTTCGCGAACTTGCTAACCGAGGCGAACTTCCCGGCGTGACCAAAGCTTCCTGGTAAGCATCAGTCAAGTTCGATCACGTGCTGAGTGTCGAGAGTCAAGGCGTGGTCACTAAGGGTGCCCGCGAACCGGCTTTTCGTCTCATCAAGAACAAAGGAGAAACAAAACAATGAGCATGAACGATCCTATTGCAGATATGCTTACGCGCGTGCGTAATGCGAACTCTGCAGGCAAGCTTACGGTTTCCATGCCGTCGAGCAAAAAGCTTGTCGAAATTGCCCGCATCATGCAAGAAGAGGGCTACATCACTGGCTACGAAGTGGAAAGCGCAAATCCGCGCGACATCCTTGAGATCACCCTCAAGTATGGCGAGAAGAAGGCGCGCACCATCCGTGGCATCAAGCGCATTTCCAAACCAGGTCTTCGAATCTACGCTGGCAAAGATGAATTGCCGCGTGTTCTGGGCGGTTTGGGTACTGCGATCATTTCAACGAGCAAGGGCGTAATGGCCGACCGCGATGCACGTAAGAACGGCATCGGTGGCGAAGTCATCGCTTATATCTGGTAGGAAGGGAGGAATACTGTGTCACGTATCGGTAAAATGCCCGTCACTATTCCTGCCGGAGTAGAAGTTAAGGTCGATGGCCAGACTGTTACGGTCAAAGGCCCCAAGGGCGAACTCACCCGTACCTTCAACGACATGATGGATATCAAGGTCGAAGGTAATGAAGTAATCGTCGAGCGTCCGGACGATAGCCGCGAAGCAAAGAGCTTCCATGGCCTTACGCGTACGCTCATCAACAATATGGTTCAGGGCGTTTCTGAAGGTTATTCCAAGAAGCTCGAGCTGGTAGGCGTTGGCTATCGTGCAGCGCTCAAAGGCAAGGACCTTGAGATCCAGCTTGGTTTCTCGCATCCGGTCGTTGTCGAGGCTCCTGAGAACATCACCTTCGAAGTTCCCAGCCAGACCGAGATTATCGTTAACGGCATCAGCAAAGAGCAGGTTGGCCAGGTTGCTGCAGACATTCGCAAATGGCGTAAGCCCGAACCTTACAAGGGCAAGGGTATTCGCTATGAAGGCGAATATGTACGTCGCAAGCTTGGTAAAGCTGCTAAGTCTGAGTAAAGACGCACAAGCTAGGAAAGAAGGAATTTAAGCATGAAAAAGCTTCAAAAGAAACAAGCCGGCTTGCGTCGCCGCCACACCCGTGTCCGCGGCAAGATCTCCGGCACGGCAGAGCGTCCTCGTCTTTGCATCACCCGCTCTAACGCGAATATGTACGCTCAGGTTATCGACGATGTCACCGGCAAGACCATCTGCGCTCTTTCAACGCTCGGTCCCGATTTCAAGAAGACGGGAAAGACGGGCGCAACGGTCGAAGGTGCCGCAGAGCTCGGTAAGCTGATCGGTAAGAAAGCACAGAAGAAAGGCGTCACCGAAGTGGTCTTCGATCGCGGTGGCAACCTCTATCATGGTCGCATCCAGGCTGTTGCCGACGGTGCCCGTGAAGCAGGCCTGAAGTTCTAAGAGAGGGTAGAGGTAAATGGCTCGTAAACAAGAAAACAAGGCAGACGTTCCTGAGCTCGAAGAACGTGTTGTCTATATCAATCGTGTATCCAAGGTAGTCAAGGGCGGTCGTCGCTTCGCTCTTACTGCACTGGTCGTCGTCGGCGATGGTAACGGTCGTGTTGGCGTTGGCATGGGCAAGTCCCAAGAAGTGCCTATCGCGATCCGCAAGGGCATCGACGATGCGAAGAAGAATATGTTCACTGTTCCGCTTACGCCGGAAAAGACGCTTCCGCACGAGATCCTCGGCATCTATGGCGCTGGTAAGGTGCTCCTGAAGCCGGCTGCTCCTGGTACTGGCGTTATCGCTGGTGGCCCGGTTCGTGCAGTCCTCGAGCTTGCAGGTGTCACCGATGTCCTTACCAAGTCCCTTGGTACCGACAACGCTATGAACATCGTCAAGGCGGTCGCTGCTGGTCTTCAGGAAATGCAAGATCCTGAAGAGGTGGCCAAGCGTCGTGGCATGTCCGTTGCAGATCTCTATGGTTGGAAGGAGAAGAACTAATGGCTAACGCTAAAAAGACTCTCCGCATCACGCAGGTCAAATCTGCGATCGGCAAGAAATACGATCAGGAGAGAACGCTCAAGGCGCTCGGTCTCGGTAAGATCGGTCGCAGCGTCGATCAGGTCGACAATCCGTGCGTACGCGGCATGATCTTCAAGGTCAAGCACCTCGTTGAAGTCGAAGAGATCAAAGCAAAATAACAACTGATGGTCGGTGTGCAAAAGCACTCCGACCTTTCAGCATTTTTAAGTCTGCCGACTAGCGAGCTGTCGGCCTCTGTGAGAACAGAGATAGCGAAACAAAAAGGAGAAACAAACACATGGAACTCAAAGATCTGAAGCCAGCTGAAGGCTCAAAGCGCAATCGTAAGCGCGTCGGTCGTGGCCCTGCATCCGGTAATGGTAAGACCGCTGGTCGCGGTATGAATGGCCAGAAGTCTCGTGCTGGTGGCGGCAAAGGTGCCGGCTTCGAAGGTGGTCAGACTCCTCTTGCACGTCGTCTTCCGAAACTTCCCGGTTTCCGCAACTTCAATCGCGTTGAATATGTTCCGGTGAACGTTTCCCGTCTTGATGCGAAGTTCAACGCTGGCGATCTTGTCGATGCTGATACGCTCTATGCTGCAGGTATCATCAAGAACACTACCGATCCCATCAAGGTTCTGGGTGATGGTGAGATCACGAAGGCACTTACCGTTCGTGTTGATAAGGTTTCTGCTTCTGCAAGAGCAAAGATCGAAGCAGTCGGAGGAAAGGTTGAGGCACCTTGCTAAATTCGCTGGTACAAGCGTTCAAGGTTCCCGAGCTGAGGAATAAGATCCTCTTCACGCTCGGTATTCTTGCGCTCTATCGACTTGGCGCCTACATTCCTGTTCCTGGCATTCCCTTCCATGCGTTCGCTGATGCCTTTTCTGAGCAGGGAGTCGGTATGGCGATGCTCGACCTCTTCACGGGCGGTGCATTGTCTAACTTCTCCGTGTTCGCACTCGGCATCATGCCCTACATCACCGCATCGATCATCATGCAGCTGATGCAGGGTGTTATCCCCGCAGTTGGGCGCTGGGCGCGTGAAGGCGAAACGGGAAGGCGCCGTATCACTCAGGTCACGCGTTATCTCACGCTTGGTCTTGGTCTTATCAATGCGGTCGGCTACCTGCTGCTGTTCAAGTCGGCATCGTACGGCATCGTATTCAGCCCTGAGGTGCCTGGCTTCTTGAGCGATTTCTTGGTCGTCTTCACGTTGGTTGTCGGCACGGCGATCATCATGTGGATGGGCGAGCTCATCACGCAGCGTGGTGTTGGTAATGGCATGTCGCTCATCATCTTCACCTCGATCGTCGTTTCGGTTCCTTCTGCGATCTTCTCGTCGATCAACCTTCAGTCCGATCTGGGCATGGGCATCGCGACCACCGTGTTCATCCTGCTCATCGTGCTCGTCAGCATCCCGGCGATCATCTTCGTCGAGCGTGCACAGCGCCGTATCCCGGTCAGCTATGCTAAGCGCGTTCAGGGACGCAGGATGATGGGCGGTCAGAGCTCATATCTTCCGCTGAAGATCAATGCTGCCGGCGTTATCCCGATCATCTTCGCAAGTTGTTTGATCTATTTCCCGGCTCAGATCGCAGCACTGTTCAATATCGACTGGCTCAACGTGGTCGCTAATGCCATCTCGGCAGGTCCGGTCAACTGGATCATGACCGCGCTTC
The DNA here is from genome assembly GCA_000435675.1 of Eggerthella sp. CAG:298. GTDB lineage: Bacteria > Actinomycetota > Coriobacteriia > Coriobacteriales > Eggerthellaceae > Anaerotardibacter. The sequence goes on from FR895138.1 coordinate 36,890, forward strand.
TTATCGTGTTCTTCGCATACTTCTACACGTCTATCGTGTTCAATCCGAATGACACGGCAGAAAATCTCCAGAAGCAAGGCGGATTCATCCCCGGTATTCGTCCAGGTGCTAATACGGTGCAATACATCAAGAATGTCTTGCGTCGCGTTACGCTGCCAGGCGCGATCTTCATCGCAATCATCGCAGTTGTGCCTTCGATCTTCTTCTACTTCACCAACAACACGCTCATTCAGGCGTTCGGTGGTACTTCGATCCTCATCATGATCGGCGTTGCGCTCGATACCATGAGCAAGATCGAATCGCAGTTGAAGATGTACAACTACGATGGCTTCTTCAAATAAACTGGCGTGATCTCCTAAGAGAGTTCATCACAGGTACAAACCCTTCTTCAGTCATTCTATGAAGCGCTGGAGAAGGGTGCTTTTATAAAGGGTTTGGGGATAAAACGATTGAAAGGATTAGATAATGAATATCGTTTTGTTAGGCGCTCCTGGTGCTGGTAAAGGTACGCAGGCCGCCAAGCTCGTGGAAAAGTATGGTTTTGCCCACATTTCCACTGGCGACATCCTCCGCGCAGCGGTGAAGAACCAAACACCGCTCGGAATCGAAGCAAAGAAATACATGGACGCAGGCGACCTCGTTCCTGATGAGCTCGTGATCGGTCTCGTGAAAGAGCGCTTGAAGGATGATGACACCAAAGCTGGTTTCATTCTCGATGGCTTCCCGCGCACCTCTGCTCAGGCAGTTGCACTTTCAACTGAGCTTGCTGAACTCGAGCGTCCGCTCGATGCAGCGTTGCTCGTCGATGTTGATAAAGAAGTTATCATCGGCCGTTTGACCTCACGTCGCGTTTGCCGCGACTGTGGCTACATCGGCACGGAAGCTGATAAGGTCTGCCCGAAGTGCGGCGGCGAAATGTATCAGCGCGACGATGATAATGAAGCTACCGTACGCAATCGTCTTGATGTTTATGAGAGCTCCACGGCCCCACTTATCGATTATTATCGCGGTTGTGGCTTGCTCATCGAGATCAATGGCGATCAAGATCCTGAAGTTGTCTTTGCTGATGTCCAGAAGGCGCTCGATCTGTAAGCCTACGGTAAATATATAAGGGTCACGTCCCTAAAAGTAAAAGAGCCTTCGAAGCAGTGATCCATTCCGCGATCGTGAGATCGGAATGACCTTTCACCTGCTTCGAGGGCTTGTATTGTTATGAAGCATTTTCTCTCTCAACATAACCAAATCGAAGATCGCTTGCAAACGCTGCGCAGTGTGCTGACGTTTTGCTTCGGTATCGGCTATATCGCCAATGTCTTTCTTGCGCAGCCTCTCCTTGCGCTGATCAATACCATCATGCTCGTTCTCGCGGTGATCTTGAGCTTCATCGCCACGAAGGGATCGACGCGCATGATCGCTGCGGTCCTCCTCTTCGTTGGTGCATCCCTGCTCATTTACGCGCAAGCTCCGCTCGATGTTTGGGAAAAAGCGCTCTTGGAGAATGGCTACCTGCTAGCGATGTTCATCATGGTTCCGCTCATCAGCTTGCCGGTGCGCTACGGCGGTTACAACGAATCGCTTGAGGCTCTATTCGAGCGCTTTGGGAATAGCGAGAGCCGCTTCTATGGTCTTGTGAGCGTGATGACCGCGTTTCTCGGGGTGCTCGTGAGCATCGCTTCTGTGCCGCTCACCTGCGAAGTTGCTCGTTCGAGCCGCTTCGCTGGTAATGCCCGCGTGCTTGCGACCGCACTCAGCCGCGGGTTCATCACGTGTCTTTTCTGGGCGCCCACCACCGCCACCATCGCGCTCTCGCTGCAGCTTACGGGCGCCGACTGGCTCTCAGTGCTGCCATTTGGCCTGCTCTTCGCGATCGTGGCGGGCTTCATCGGCTGGATCATGACAACCCTCCGTGAGCGTTTCATCGTTGGGCGTTCCCGCGCGCAGGATTCTTCAAATGAGGGCAACGTCGATCCTGTCGATACCGATCTCGAAACTGGCTCCTCTCGTTCGTCAGATAAGGGGAAGGGCGCTGGATTATCTCGGCCAGGCGCAGGCGCGCTCGATCACAAGAAGATCGCCGAGCTGGTCCTCTTCTCCGTGCTCTATATCGTTGCTGTCATGCTGGTCGGGCAGTGCCTCGGTATCTCGATCATCGTGGCGGTCGCCTTGATGTCGATCCTCATTCCGATCATCTGGATGGCGGCTATCAAGCGCACGGTGCTGTTCAAGCAAAAGGTGAAAGAGGAGTACGTTGCGGTCAAACTGCCCAATGTGAAAGGTCAGATGATCCTCTTCACAGCAGCTGGTGTACTGGCTTCGGGAATCAGCTATTCGGGTGTCGGAGAGATGGCGGTGACGGCTCTGCTGCAGGTTACGAACGAAGGGGTGCTTGCGGTGACCATCCTCGTCATGGCGCTCGCGTTGGTCTGCTCAGCTTTTGGCGTACACCCGCTTGTCTACACTACGGTTATCGGCGGTTCCCTGAGCGCTGCTCAGCTAGGGGTTAGCCCCGTGTACTTGGCGCTGCTCCTTGCTATGGGCTGGGCGCTCGGCAATGCGGTGTGCCCGACTTCGGCGAACACCATTGCCGTATCGCAACTGGTCGAACGTTCGCCCTTCAAATTAGCCTTGAACTGGAATGTGTCCTACGTGTTAGCGAGCACGGTGATCCTGATTGCGTTGCTGTGGCTGGGGCATTGTCTTGCGCTATGCTGATCTCTGAAGCGGCTCTTTCTTGCATTGATCACATCCATTGGTCAGGTGGTTGCGAAAAATCAGGCAAATGAAGGCCAGCGCACCGAGCGCACCTATCAAAGCGCTCGCGCTTTTGTTTCTGCAGGGGTTCTTTTACAATGAATCTCAATGGATTTTGAATACCACATAAACCGTCATCGCGAGCAGGTCAGCAAAGGCCTGAAGCTTGCGCGCAATGTGCTCGTTATCGTGCTGATCGCGCTGTTTCTTGAAGTATTCCTCTTCAACATCAATCATTATCGCTCAAGCGGATACGAGACGATCTCGCTCGACGATGAGCTCACCTTCACCGAGACAAAGGGCGAATCGTATCGCATAACGGCGGCGAATCACCTTTTCGAGATCCACGATCTCAATAAAGAGGTCAAGAACATCCACATCGAATTCGACCAAGCGCAGCCCGCTCAAGTGGTTCCGATACAGATCAACTTCACGGATTCGGCGCATGAGTCGTATTTCTACGACACTGAATTCACGGCGGGCATCCCGCTCGTAGACGTGAGCACGAACAACTGGCAAAGCCAGTACATCTATCTTGAGACAACCGGCTACGTCGATGACCTGCGCATAGATTTCGGCGATAGCGAAACGCTCTATCCGTTGGTGCTCAAGTCGCTCACGATCAACGCGCCTGAGCCGTTCTTCTTCAACAACCTGCGCTTCATGCTGGTGCTCGGCGTTCTCCTCCTTATCTATTGTTTCCGCCCGAAATCTGCCATCTATCGCATCTTCATCGTCAAGCATGAACGCAAGGCGAAGGCGGGTATCATCGCTACGATGCTCGTGGAAATCGCGCTCGTTTCGAGCTTCATCCTCATGGGCTCGAACCTGGTGGGCGTGGCAACCTCAAGCTACAACTCAGGATCGTGGGACGGCAAATCGCCTGTCACATTCTTCGAGGTGGGTGGCGACAACGCGCAGCAATACGCAGAGCTTGCGAAATCCATGATGCGGGGCGAGCTCTATTTGGAAGAAGAGCCGCCCGAATGGCTCGTCAAGATGGACAACCCCTACGACAAGAGCGCGCGCGATGAATTTCAGAAGGCTACCGGCGAAGAACCGCTCTTCGACGTGGCCTATTACGATGGCCACTACTACGTCTACTTCGGCGTGCTGCCCGTGCTCATCTTCTACCTGCCGTTCTATCTGATAACGGGCGCGAACTTCCCGACCGCGATCGGGGTGCTCATATGCTGCATCCTCTTCATCGCCGGCTGCACGGCACTGCTCCATCGCTTCGCGCGCTTCCACTTCAAACGAGTGAGCCTTGGCCTGTTCCTGCTCTTGCAGATCCCGCTCATCTTCTGCTCGGGCATGCTCTACCTCGCGAAGTTCCCCACGTTCTATTCGCTGCCGATCATCATGGCGCTAGCGCTTGTGGTGTGGGGCCTTTACTTCTGGATGCGCGGGAGAACAAGTAAGCGGGCAGGGAAGTGGTACTTGGTAGGCTCGCTGTGCATGGCGCTCGTGGTCGCGTGCCGCCCGCAATTCCTCGTCTTTTCGCTTCTGGCCTTCCCGCTGTTCTGGCGCAAGTTCATCACTTCGCGCTATATCACCACACGAAAGGGCATGCGTGAGTTCGCTTGCCTGGTCTTGCCTTACATGATCGTTGCGCTCGGCGTCATGGCGTACAATTACGCACGCTTCGGCTCTCCTACGAATTTCGGCGCGAACTACAACCTCACGCTCAACGATATGACGCAGCGTGGCACGGTGTTCGGGCGCTTCTTCCCGGCGCTCTTCGCCTACTTCCTGCAAACCCCCTCCACCGATGCTACCTTCCCGTGGCTGCTGCCTACGCCCTTCGATACCACCTATATCGGCCAGACGGTGAAAGAGGTCACGTTCGGCGGCATCTTTATGTGCTTGCCGGTCCTGTGGGTGCTCTTCTTCTCGAAGCGCCTGTTGAGCTTCCGCATTCGTCAACACGAGACGCGAACCGTTGCGGGCGTGATCCTTCTCATGATCGTTGCTGGGTTCGTGGTCGCCTTGCTCGATGCGCAGATGGCGGGCATCCTGCAGCGCTACTATGCTGATTTCACGTTCCTGTTCCTGGCGGCGGTGGTACTGCTCTGCTTCATAGCGAACGAGGCGATCGACCATCGTTCTGCCACCTATAAGGTTTGCCAGCACGTGCTCATGGCACTGGTGGCGATCAGCCTTTTTTACTCCATGCTCATGTGCTTCGTTCCCGAAACCGGGTGGCTTTCTGAGGCCTACCCGTGGGCCTACCAGAACCTCGTTGAGATGGTCGTCTTCTGGAGCTAGTCCACGCGCGCCGCTCCGCCGCTGAAGTGCGAACGCGCAGCAGGAAAGACCTTCCGCTCCCATCCGTTCTTTTTGTTCGTTTAGTGTCTGTTCAATGGATAGACCGTCAATTCATTTGCCTTGCACGCGCACTCACCCCTTTTACCGAATTGATGCGGTTATGCCAAGAACGAACCCTTCGGTCTGGGGGTTCGTTGCTACAATGAAAAAGCGCATTTTTAGCGCAGCCTAAGTTGAGAGGAGAGGTATGTCACAGCTGACCGAAATTCGCTGGCATGCACGCGCTGGTCAAGGCGCGGTAACGGCAGCGAAGCTCGTTGCAGATACGGCAATGTTGCAGGGCAACTTCATCCAGGCAATGCCTGAGTATGGTCCTGAGCGTACGGGTGCACCCCTGAAGGCTTACACCCGCGTGTCGAGCGAGCCCATTGAAGTCCACAACAACATCTTGAACCCGGACATCGTCATCGTCTTGGACGATACGTTGCTCGCTTCGACCAATGTAACGGAAGGTATGCCTGAAGACGGCATCATCATCTTCAACACTACCATGACCCCCGCAGAAGCGCGCGCTGCAGTGAACGCTCCTGCTTCCATGCGTGTTGCTACCGTCGATGCAACCGGCATCGCACTGGCAACCATCAAGAAGGACATGCCGAACACTCCTATCGTTGGCGCGCTCGCTAAGGTTGCTGGCTTGTTCCCGATCGACCTCGTGAAAGAGCGTCTCGTCATCACGTTCGGCAAGAAATTCAGCCAAGAGATGATCGACGCGAACCTCGAGTCCGCCGATCGCGCATATGAGGAGGTGCAGGAATAATGGCAGAGCAGATCTCTTACAGCGGCACCGCTGGATTCGACTACGACGGCTTCGATAACTGGAAGCTCTCTGATTATCCCGAAGGCTATGTCTGCCCGAACCCTGGCACTTCGGTCAACTGCTACACCGGTGGCTGGCGCTCCATGCGTCCGATCTGGGATAGCGAGGCTTGCACCAACTGCATGCTCTGCTGGGTCTACTGCCCAGATTCATCCATCGAAGTCAAAGATGGCGAAATGACCGGCATCGACCTGTTCCACTGCAAGGGCTGCGGCGTTTGCGTGAACGAATGCAAGTTCGATGCGCTCACGCTCATCTCTGAGGCAGAAGCTCAGGCTCAAGAGAAGGAAGGGGAGTAAACCATGGCTGAAAAGAAACCATTCTCCGCTACCGGCAATCAGATGGTCGCTGAGGCTATCCGCCAGGCAAAGCCAGATGTTATGGCAGCCTATCCTATTACTCCTCAGACCACCATCGTCGAAACGTACGATAAATTCGTAGCAGATGGCCGCGTTCACACTGAATATGTTCCGGTCGAATCTGAGCATTCAGCACTTTCTGCTTGCATCGGCGCTTCTGCTGCAGGTGCACGTGTTGCAACCGCAACCAGCTCTCAGGGTCTGGCCTACATGTGGGAGGAACTCCACATCGCTTCCGGTATGCGTTGCCCTATCGTCATGGCTAACGCGAACCGCGCCATCTCTGCTCCTATCAACATCCATGGCGATCATTCCGACGTTATGGGTGCTCGCGATGCAGGCTGGATCATGTTCTTCGCTGAGACCGCTCAGGAAGCATACGACAACACGGTAATCGCATTCCGCGTTGCTGAAGATCCTAACGTGCTGCTTCCGGTCATCACCTCGCTCGATGGCTTCGTTACCACCCACGCCATGGACGTGTGCGTGATGGAAGACGACGAAACGGTCGAGAAGTTCGTGGGTGAATACAAGCCGCTCTATCCGCTGCTCGACACCGAGCATCCGGTCGGTCATGGCATGTTCGCTACGCTCGGTCCTGATTACATGAAGATGAAGCGCATCGAACGCAATGTCATCACCAATTCGATCGACATCATCGAAAAGCATGGCAAGGAGTGGGCAGAGATCACGGGTCGTCCGTTCGATCTCGTTGATGCTTGGGGCTGCGAAGATGCAGACTACATCGTGGTTTGCCTGGGCTCCAATGCGGGTAACGTTCGCTTCGAGGCACGCAAGCTTCGCGAAGAAGGCAAGAAGGTCGGCGTTGTTCGTCCGCGCGTCTTCCGTCCGTTCCCCGAGAAGCAGATCGCAGAAGCATGCAAGAACGCAAAGGGTATCGCGGTCATCGACCGTAGCGATTCCTTCGGTTCGCCGTCTGCTCCGCTTGCACTTGAGGTGCGCAACGCGCTCTATCGTGCAGGCTTGAACATTCCAGTTTCTGATTACATCGCAGGTCTTGGCGGTGCTGACATCACGCTCGACCAGATCAAGCAGGTTTATACCGAGCTTGAGCAGGGCGGCAACAGCTCGCTTACCTACCTGGGTGTCGAAGAATAAGAAAGGGGCACAAAATGGCTAATATCAAAGAATTATCTGCTCGCCCCGATGAGTTGGCTCCAGGTCATCGTCTTTGCGGCGGTTGCGGCGCATCCATGGCGGTTCGCCAGGTGCTCATGGGCTCTAACGATTACGACGTAGTATGCGCAAGCGCTACGGGTTGTTTGGAAGTTTCTACCACCATCTTCCCTGATAACGCATGGAACGTTCCGTTCATTCACAATGCGTTCGCGAATGCTGGTGCTACCATCTCTGGTGTCGAGGCTGCTTACAAGGGCCTCCAGCGCGCGGGCAAGATCCCGGCTGATCGCAAGATTAAGTTTGTTGCGTTCGGCGGCGACGGCGGCACGTACGACATCGGTCTTCAGTCTCTGTCCGGCGCGATGGAGCGCGGCCAGGATGTTGTGTATGTCTGCTACGACAATGGCGCCTACATGAACACTGGTATCCAGCGTTCTTCTGCAACGCCAAAGGGCGCATGGGCAACCACCTCTGAGGTTGGCAAGGTTGAGCAGGGTAAGACCCAGGTTCGCAAGGACCTCACCTCTATCATCGCTGCTCACGGTGTACCTTACGTTGCTCAGGCAACGGTTGGCAATTGGCGCGATCTGGTCAACAAGGCTGAGAAGGCTATTGCGGTTGACGGTCCGGCATTCCTGAACATCCTCGCTCCCTGTCCACGCGGTTGGCGTATTGGTTCGGGCGACACGGCTGAGATCTGCCGCTTGGCAGTGAACTCCAAGTTCTGGCCACTGTTCGAGGTCGAGAATGGCGTTTGGAAGCTCACTCCGGTTCGTGAGAAGAACCTCATTCCGGTCACGGAATTCCTGAAGCCTCAGGGTCGCTTCAAGCACCTCTTCAAGCCCGGCAACGAGCACATCCTCGAAGAGATCCAGAACGATGTTGATAACTACTGGAAGTATCTCGAGGGTCGTGTTGAGGGTTCGAAGGACCTTACCAGCCCGATCGAGTAAGACTGGTACCAGCCAGTTCGACATACTGAATCGTGTAGAACGGCCCGCATCTTGCGGGCCGTTCTTTTTTATCACCTAGCACCGTATGCCTTTTATGCTCTGATTGGCAAGGACTCTATGATCGCTTGGATATCAAGGTACCAGCGCCAAAGATGAATTAGATCGTATACAGAGCTACAATCTTAAACAAAAGAGAGACCCGCTTAACCGCGAGTCTCTCTTTTAGCTTTATGGTAAAAGCGCAAGTTTGTGGTTTACAGCTCGACGATGGTCTTCTGACCCTTTTCAGCGATGAGCGCTTTTGTAAAGGAAACCTCATAGACCACAACATTTTCGCCGAAGCCTTTCAGCATCATCTCGAAGCCAGGACGATGTGCAATGAGCGTGTCTTTGATCTCATCGATCGACCAATCGCTCTTCGAGACGGTGGCATTCTGCACACGAACCACCGGTCCAGGGCCTTGAGGAATCGTGGTGAAAGCCACGGTGTCGTTTGCTTCGAATTCCTTAACCTTGAGCGAGAGAGCTGAAGTAGGGAAGACGACCACGTTTTGCTTTTCGTCGAAGAAGATGTCCAAGATGCGCACATTGGGCAGATCTTCGACCGAGCTTGCAAGCGCGATCAGGGAGGTGTTCTTCATTACTTCGGCGAGTTGTTCTTTTGGTTCCATGAGATCTCCTATCTTACTCTGTTCTTATGGACACTATGATATGGGCAGCATTTTCTCGAGGATGGTCTCAAGAGCATCCTCGAGGACCTTGCGTTGGTCAGCTTCGAGTGTATTCAAGGCTTTGTTGTTCCAATCTTCTGTCTTGGTATAGGCAACTCTAGCAACTTTTTTCCTTCGTCTGTCAGCACGATGGAGTTTCTGGATTTTCTGCTCTCGTCTTGCTCTATCTTAACGAGACCTTTGCTCTCAAGCTGCCTTACAGCACGAGAAGTGAGAGCTGGGTCCCTAGCTACAGCGCAAGATATTTCTAGCTGGGATACACCTTTGATCCCTTGCCTCTCTCCGGCTAACAGAGCAAGAAGCACGGGGTATTCGCTGGCCCCCACACCATATTGCTTCATTGTGCTTGTGAGTGTATTCTTCTCGTCCATCGATATGCGCGCAATAACCCGCGAGAATACAAAAGGTATGGTGAGCATGTGTGCCTTCTCGCTTTCTTGTATGAGACGGGGAGTGGTGTCGTTTTGCTTATTCATTGACTTATCAACTTATCCTTTTGCAGAATACCCCTACTTCATTGACATGTCAATATAATAAGAAATCAGGGAGTTGTGGGGTCATGCACTATTCGGTTTTCTGAACGATCGGTATTGATGAAAAGGATGCTGGTGTCAAACTACCCGGTCGTTTGTCATCTTAAGAGTGGATTCTGTGCGTTACACGAGTTAACGTGCGGTAAGTATTGACGGTCGCGCTGTATTCGCTATAGTTTGGTAAAGCAAAACAAAATAAATCTTCAGGGCAGGGTGAAATTCCCGACCGGCGGTAACAGTCCGCGACCCTTGTTCGGCGCAAGTCCAACAAGGCTGATTCGGTGAAATTCCGGAACCGACAGTATAGTCTGGATGGAAGAAGATCGATCGCTGTATCGTTGTGGTCATATGCCCTGGAACGCTATGTTTCAGGGCTTTTTCATGACAGCAACTGCATATATGCTTGCAAGTTTGCGACGTGCGATCATGTACGACACCTTCTTGTGCCAGCAGCTCTGAAGAGCTTGGCCACTAGTGGCCAAGGAAAAGATCAGAGGCTGTTGAGATAAGGAGGTGTTTTTGATGGGCGAGCACGAACAGGCGAATGCGACCAGTGAAGATACGCAGGTCGCGAACGAGCATGAACGTTACATGGCGCGTGCGCTCGAACTTGCAGCGCGCGGTGCTGGCTGGACCAACCCTAATCCTCAGGTGGGAGCCGTTATCGTGAAGGATGGCCGCATCATTGGTGAGGGCTGGCACACTGCCTATGGTAAGCTTCATGCCGAACGCGAGGCGCTGGCGCATTGCACGGAAGACCCACGTGGCGCGACCATCTACGTGACGCTCGAACCCTGCTGTCATTGGGGAAAGACGCCGCCTTGCACGGAAGCTGTCATCGAGGCGGGCATCGCGCGCGTGGTGGTGGGTGCGCCTGATCCTAATCCGCTCGTGGCAGGCAAGGGCTTCGAGGTCCTGCGCGAGGCAGGTATCGAGGTCATTGAAGATGTGCTTTTGGACGAATGCCGCGCGATCAACGAAGTGTTCTTCCATTACATCCAAACTGGCTTGCCGCTGGTCATCGCTAAGTATGCGATGACGCTCGATGGCAAGATCGCGACCAGAACAGGCGCATCGCGCTGGATCACCTCTGAGGCCGCGCGTGCGAAGGTTCATGAGGATCGCCATCGGTGTGCGGCGATCATGGTTGGTATCGGAACGGTGCTGGCGGACGATCCTGAGCTTACAAGCCGCATTCCTAACAAAGAAACGAAGAACCCCTTGCGCGTGGTGGTTGATTCTTCGGCGTGCACCCCGCTTACTTCGAAGCTCGTGCAAACAGCGCACGAGACCCCCACGCTGATCGCGGTAGCGGCGCAAGCTCTGCAAAAGCGCATCAAAGCGCTTGAAGAGGCGGGCTGCGAGGTGTTCGTTTCGCCGGTGTGTGAGACGATGCAACCCACCGAACACGATCGTGTCGATCTTACTGCGTTGCTGGCATATCTCGGCAAAGAGAAAGCAATCGATTCGGTAATCGTCGAGGGTGGTGCAACGCTGCTTTGGTCGTTCTTTTCCCAAGGTTTGGTCGACCGTGTGCAAGCTTATATCGCACCGAAGATCTTCGGCGGCGTAGGTGCGCCAAGCCCTGTTCAGGGGTTGGGGGTTGAAACGCCAGCGAACGCGATCCAGTGTAGTACGCTAACGATCACGCAACTTGGTCAAGACATCCTTCTCGAATGCGAGGTGCAGAAATGTTTACCGGAATAGTCGAGGCGGTGGGCACGGTGAAGGCCCTGCGCAAGGGCGCACACAGCGCCATCATCACGGTCGAAGCGCCGCAGATCTTGGACGATGTTCACCTGGGCGACAGTATCGCAGTGAATGGAGTCTGCCTGACCGTTACGGCGTTCACCGCGCATACCTTCGATGCGGACATCATGCATGAAACACTCGATCGCTCGGATCTGGGTGCGCTCCATGCAGGCAGCAAGGTGAACGTTGAGCGCGCCATGGCAGCCAACGGACGTTTCGGCGGTCATATCGTTTCAGGCCACATCGATGGTGTGGGCAAGATCACGCGCATCGAGACTGACGACAATGCGGTCTGGTTCACCATCGCGGCTGATCAGAGCATCCTTCGCCATGTGATCCTGAAAGGCTCGATCGCTATTGACGGTACCAGCCTCACGGTGGCGCGCCTCACAGATGACACATTCAGCGTCTCAGTGATTCCGCATACGCGCGCCGAAACGAATCTGGCGCAGAAACGCGTGGGTGATGAGGTCAACCTGGAAACCGATGTGATCGGCAAGTATGTGGACCGGCTGCTTTCCCTTGGTCCGCCAAGCAGTTCGTCGCCCGAGCACACGCAAGGGATCACCAAAGATTTTCTGCTGATGAATGGGTTTTAAAGAATACGTTAGTACGTTCGTTTGAGATAAGAAGGAGCAAGCATGTTCAAATTCAACACCATCGAAGAAGCACTCGAAGACCTGCGCCAAGGTAAGGTTGTCCTCTGCACCGACGATCCAGATCGTGAGAACGAGGGCGATTTCATCTGTGCGGCCGAGTTCGCCACCACCGAAAACGTGAACTTCATGGCGGTGCACGGCAAGGGCCTCATCTGCATGCCGATGAGCATCGATCTTTGCAAGAAGCTGCAGTTCCCGCAGATGGTCATCGAGAACACCGACAACCACGAAACGGCGTTCACGGTCTCGATCGACCACGTGGATACCACTACGGGCATCTCCGCTGAAGAGCGCGGTCTTACGGCGCGCAAGGTGGTCGACCAAGATGCGAAGCCGACCGATTTTCGCAGGCCAGGGCATATGTTTCCGCTCATGGCAAAGCCGAACGGCGTGCTTGAGCGCAACGGCCACACGGAAGCGACAGTTGATCTCATGCGCCTGGCAGGCCTTCAAGAGTGCGGCCTCTGCTGTGAGATCATGCGCGATGATGGCACGATGATGCGCACGCCCGAGCTTATCGAGCTGGCGAAGAAGTTCGACCTGAAGTTCATCAGCATCAAGGCGCTGCAGGAATATCGCAAGAAGAACGAGAACCACGTCACCGAAATCGCCAATACGAATATGCCCACGAAATATGGCAACTTCCGTGCGCGGGTGTTCGTGAACGAGCTCAACGGCGAGCATCACGTTGCGTTGGTGAAGGGCGATATCGGCAATGGGGAAGACGTGCTCGTGCGCGTTCATTCCGAGTGCTTGACCGGCGATGCGTTCGGCTCGATGCGCTGCGATTGCGGTGATCAGCTTGCTCAAGCCATGCGCCAGGTGGAAGAAGAGGGTCGTGGCGTGGTGCTCTACATGCGCCAAGAAGGCCGCGGGATCGGCTTGGTGAATAAGTTGCGTGCCTACGAGCTGCAGGATATGGGTATGGATACGCTCGAGGCGAATCTGGCGCTCGGTTTCGAAGGTGATATGCGCGAGTACTACATCGGCGCGCAGATCCTACGGAGCTTGGGTGTGAAGACGATGCGCCTGCTCACGAACAATCCCGATAAGGTCTATCAACTCAAAGATTTCGGCCTCGAGATCATCGATCGTGTGCCGATCCAGATTCCGGCGACCGAGCATGACCATTTCTACCTGAAGACCAAGCAGGAGAAGATGGGTCATCTTTTGAGCATCAATTAACCAGCGAATCAGGCAATTGTGCTTTTGAAAAACTAACAACTGTACCTAACAAACGAAAGGAAATCACATGAACACACTCGAAGGAAATCTCATTGCAAAGGGCCTCAAGATCGGCATCGTTGGTGCGCGCTTCAACGAATTCATCACCTCGAAGTTGATCTCGGGAGCGATGGATGCGCTCGTTCGTCACGACGTGAAAGAGGAAGACGTTGACGTAGCATGGGTGCCTGGCGCATTCGAGATTCCGTTGGTGGCAAAGAAGATGGCAGAGAGCGGCAAGTATGATGCAGTCATCTGCTTGGGCGCGGTCATTCGTGGTGCTACCTCGCATTATGATCTGGTCTGCAACGAAGCGGCGAAGGGCATCGCGCATGTTTCGCTGGATACGGGTGTACCGGTCATGTTCGGCATCGTTACCACAGACACCATCGAGCAAGCCATCGAGCGCGCAGGCACGAAGGCGGGCAACAAGGGCTTCGATTGCGCGACGGGTGCTATTGAGATGGTTAATCTTTTGAAGTCGATTTAACAATCGACTTCATAGCTGACGCTGCGAAGCTGCGAGAGCAGATCTTGAACATTCTGCGCTTGCGCTCACGTACCAAGGTACGCTCGCCCGCGCATCAAGCCCATGCTTTCGCCCTCGTTTCTTCTCGCTGACTTTGCCAACTATGCAAGTTTGTAAAAAAGATTTTAAGGAAGTCTTGGTATGAGTTGGAAGATGAACGAGTCTTCAGACTGTGTAAGCGTGATTCGGTATCATTATGAATGATGTGACTCAATTGATTTAGTGGGACGGTATGAGCAAGGGCACGATATTCTTCGATTATGACGGCACGCTTCATGACAGCATGAAGCTCTATAGCCCTGCGCTCCGTAAAGCGTATGCGTGGCTCGTGGACCAAGGTATTGTCGAACCGCAGGAGTTGCGCGATGAAGAGATCTGTCGCTGGCTCGGGTGGCAAGTCGAAGATATGTGGACCACCTTCGTTCCCGGCATCGATGAGGCAACATGGCGCACTGCTGCGAAGATGGTCGCGGATGACATGAATAAGGGTCTGCATGCGGGGAAGGGTGCGCTCTTTCCTGGGGTGAAGGAGATGCTCGAAGAGCTTTATGCGCAAGGCTTCGATCTTGCTTTCCTCTCGAATTGCGGCAGACCCTATTGTGACAGTCACCTGCGTATTTTTGGCATCGACCACCTGTTCGCTGCCACCTATTGCGCTGAGGAATTCGGTTTCATCCCAAAATGGCAGATCTATCAGCAGGTAGCTCCTCAGCATGCATACCCACAGGTGATGGTAGGGGATCGCTTTCACGATATCGAAGTAGCCACGCGGGCAAGCATTCCTTCGATCGGTTGTGCGTACGGTTACGGCGATCCATCCGAGCTTGAAGCTGCAACCATCACGGTCGATTCACCAGCCCAAATCCCTGCTGCAATCCAGCGTTTGATCTAGCGATCGTGCTCTTCCTGCGCTTCGATCACGCGTTCAAGCTGAATTTCGAATTGCTTTGCGGCAGCACGTGGGAACCACGCAGGCAAGAGCTCGTTTCTTGATAAGGTCTCAACGATCTCATCTTCGAACCCATCCAGTTTTCGCGCATCGAACCATGAGTAATCACGCACCAAAGCAAGTTGGGATGAAGGGTATTCCGAAAAAGGATGTGAGGTGTGGAAGAACGGCCGCGACCCAAAGTCAGATTCGCGTTGCGCGCTGTAATAGAACCCTCGACCATTGTCGAAAAGCGGGGCCACTCCTACGAACTGCAGCGTTTCCGAATCGCGAATGAGTCCCAAGTTCATATCGTGCCGGTCGATGTTTGCCGTAAGAAAATCGCACACGATCATCTTGGCAAGTTGGCGCTCAATATCTGCTACTCCTAGCTCGTTGCAAACCTCAACATATTCAGCATAGTTGTACGGCTCATATTGTGGCCTGCGAAAACAACTCATGACCTCACGTAAGGGAACGAGCTGCGTGTGTTCGGTGATAAAATTCTCACAGACTGAATGAGGTTTCCCTTCGTACTCTTCGATCGAATACGCAACGAAATCTTGTGGCTCAAGCAGGCGCTTATAAAGCCTACTGGCAAGCAACTCGGCAAAAGGCTCGCGCTCTCCCTGATCGCTTCCCTTGATGAGAAAGTTCTTGCCGTCGCGTTGCTCCCACCATTTAGGAAGCATGCCAGGCGTTCCGCTTCCGGGACCTTTTTCGTTAACATTACCTACGTAAGGATTATGAAAGTAATTGATCTCATTCCAGTCGAGATCAGAACCTTCAGGTCTGAACCAATATTGATCGGTGAGGTTTTGCCCGAACGTTTGAAAGAGAAGTTCTGCTGGATCTTTGCAGCCGGTTTTAGCGAGTATCTCACGAAGACCAATGCGGTTTTCGGGGATATAGCGGTCAGTGATCCAAGAGGTGAGCTGGGCTGTAGTTGGCTTACCAATTCCTCTACAGGCTCCGACCGGGCTTGCGATCACGTGCTCGTCCGTCTCCACCTTTACAACGCGCTTTGACTCATTGTCGAATACGAAGTGCAAGATGGCATCATTCTTATTCATGAGCGTATAGGCCTGGATAAGATCGCGCCTCTTTTGCCCGTAGGGGGGTCGGCCTGAAACAGTTCCGCTAGCAAGGCGGGATCGAACGGACTCTTCGCTCACTGCCCAAGATTTGCCAAATTTCTGCGCTTCAAGATCACCGCTATGAATGAGCGCTACCACACGGCGTTCGCTTACGCCGAGCAATCGGGCTGCTTCTGCGCTTGTAATATTAGTGCCGTTCATATTCTCTTCCATGGATGGTAGGAATCTAGCCAGAAAAGTATACCGCATTCAGAATAGTTTCATAGTTCAATATTGGCGAAAAACTATTCCGAATGCGGAATAGTTTTATCAAATCTGCAAATTCGCCATTTTGACAGGTTTGCTGCCATGGAGAACTTGAAGGGTTTTCACATAAGCGCTAGATCGTATGCGAGGATAGAGTCAGGAAGGCGAGCAGCAGAAGAGGGCAGAGAGCTATGGAATATCGAATTGATGAGCGATCAGGAAACAAGCTATCCATCTTAGGGTTCGGCTGCATGCGTTTTCCTACCACGCGGCCTGGCAAGATCGATCTGCTGCGCACCGAGCTGCTCATCCTTGAGGCGATCGCATCGGGTATCAACTATTTCGATACCGCCTATCTCTATCCTGGCAGTGAAGAGGCACTCGGTACGATTCTTGACCAGAACGGCCTGCGCAACCGCGTCAACATCGCAACGAAGCTTCCGCACACGAATTGCAAGTCGCTCGAAGACATCGAGCGCTGCTTCCAGAGATCATGTGCGCGTCTAAAGACCGACTACCTTGATTATTACCTCATCCACAACGTGTCCACGCTCGAACAATGGACACGCCTGGTCGACCTTGGCATCGAAGCGTGGATCGCGGAGAAGAAGCGCACCGGAGCCATCAAGCAGATCGGCTTTTCCTTTCACGGATCGATCCCTGAATTCATGAAGCTCATCGATGCTTACGACTGGGATTTCTGCCAGATCCAGTACAACTATGCCAACGAGCACTACCAGGCAGGACGTGATGGCCTCCATTATGCTGCCAGCAAGGGACTGCCCGTCATCATCATGGAGCCGCTGCTGGGCGGACGTTTGGTCGATCGTCTTCCTGAGCGAGCAAAAGAGGTCATCGAGCAAAGTGCACCATCAGATATGAGCGAAACGCAAGCGGCAGTCAGTCTGGCCCTTCGTTGGCTGTGGGATCAGCCCGAGGTCACCGTGGTGCTCTCAGGTATGAGCACCGAAGAGCAACTGCTCGATAACATCGCTATCGCAGATGACGCGACACCTGGCTGCCTTACCGAAGCGGAGCAAGCAACGCTCGATCGTGTGCTCGCGTTATTCAATGAGAGCTTCCGTGTTCCCTGTACGGGCTGCAACTATTGCATGCCTTGTCCGAAAGGGATCAATATCCCGTCGCTCTTCAACGCGTATAACACTTCGTATTCGGTCAATTGGTTGACAGGCGCGAAGAACTATTTCATGAGCGTTGGCGCTTTAGGAACCGACGCTCATTATGCAAGTGATTGTGTCGAGTGTGGTGCATGTGTAAGGAAATGCCCGCAGCAGATTGCCGTCCCCAAGGAATTGAAGAACGTGCGCCGCCGGCTCCAGCCACCTGTAACCAAGGCGATCATGCAGGTTGTTTCGAAGATGAGGCTTTAGCGCACTACCGCCAGCACTGGTAGTTGTACTGCTCTGGCTGTTCGCTAGGTTCTTGCAAGCAGATGGTCGGCAGGTCGCGTGGAACATCTTTGCCCGTGAAGAAGAAG
Source organism: Eggerthella sp. CAG:298 (assembly GCA_000435675.1). GTDB lineage: Bacteria > Actinomycetota > Coriobacteriia > Coriobacteriales > Eggerthellaceae > Anaerotardibacter. The sequence continues at coordinate 54,438 of FR895138.1, forward strand.
CCCGCCTCGGCTAATTGGCTTGCTTCGCTCTGATAGTCGTCTGCTGAAGTTTGCGTGTAGGCGCGTTCTTCGTCGCTCAGCTGACCGCGTACTTTTGCCGGCACGCCCATTACAAGCGATCCATCAGGGATAACAGCCCCTTTGGTAACCACGGCGCCCGCGCCAACAACGCAGTTCTTGCCCACTACTGCGCCATCCAAGATGACAGAATTCATGCCGATGATCGTGTTGTCCTTCACGGTTGCACCATGAATCGTGGCATTATGACCAACGGTCACGTTGTTGCCGATCGTGCAAGGGAAGTCATATTCAACATGTATCACGCAGTTGTCTTGGATGTTCGTGTTCGTTCCGATCGCGATGGGTTCACGTTCGGCGCGCATGACCACACCGGGATAGACCGAGGAATGCTTGCCAATGGTGATGTCACCTAGAAGCGTGCAGTTGCGCGCTAGATAGCACTCTGGATCAAGTTTGACTGCATTGATTTCCATGTTCACTCCTTCAAGATCTCGCTCTTACTATTATATGCTCTACTGTCTGCAATCTTTGGTCACGCTGCAAGGCTCACTACGCAAAAAAGGACCCGCATGAAGCGAGTCCTTTAAGTAGCAGAAGGGGAGATTCAAACTTCTTTCCCTTGTGCTTGCTTGCTGGCAGCGTTCCTTTGCTTAGGCAAGCTTAACTTTCCAGCTTAGGGCGCTTGGCCTATCAGATGCTCTGTTTGCTTAATCCTCCAGCAGCTTCTCGACCGCAGCAAGCTTCACGCAAGTCACGAACACCTTCATGGCCTGGTCAAGCTCTTCGAGCGGTGGCAGGGTAGGAGCGATGCGGATGTTCGAGTCCGCGGGATCGTTCTTGTAAGGATACGTTGCGCCTGCGCCTGTCATGGTCACGCCAGCATCCTTCGCCAGCGAAACGATGCGCTTTGCCGTGCCTTCAGGAGCATCGAAGGAGATGAAGTAGCCACCACGCGGGTTGCTCCAGCTTCCGCAGCCCGTTCCCTCAAGCCCGTTACTCAAGGTCTCGAGCACCAGTTCGAACTTCGGACGAATGATAGCGGCATGCTTCGCCATGTGTTCAGCGATACCATCCGCGTCCTTCAAGAACTTGACGTGGCGCAGCTGGTTGATCTTGTCATGGCCGATCGTCTGCACGCCCATGCGTGCCTTGATGTCCGCGATATTCTCAGGGCTTGCTGCCATAGCCGAGATGCCAGCTCCCGGAAGCGTGACCTTGGAAGTCGAGCCGAACTTGAAGTAGCGATTTGGGTTTCCAGCTTCAACACAAGCATCGGCAATATCGAGCAACTGATCCTGATCAGCCACATTGTCATAGAGGTGATGAACGGTATAGGCGTTATCCCAGAAGATGCGGAAATCGTCCGCTGCGGTGGGCATGGATGCCAGCTCTCGTACGACCTCATCGCTATACGTAACGCCGCCTGGATTAGAATACTTCGGCACGCACCAGATACCCTTCACAGAAGCATCATTCGCCACGAGCTCTTTGACCACGTCCATGTCGGGGCCATCTTCGTTCATGGGAACCGGGATCATCTTGATACCGAATGCCTCGGTCACGCCGAAGTGGCGATCATAGCCCGGAACGGGGCAGAGGAACTTCACTTCTTCAAGCTGGCTCCAAGGGGTTGCGCCCAGCGTGCCGAACACCCAGCAGCGCATGACGGTGTCATACATGATGTTCAGGCTTGAGTTGCCGAATACGATAACATTGGCCGGATCGTCGTCGAGCATCGAGGCCATGAGCACCTTCGCTTCCTCGATGCCGTCCAAAATGCCGTAATTGCGCAGGTCAGTGCCAGCTTCATCAACACATTCGGTGGTCGAAGAAATGATATCGAGCATGGGCATGCTCAGACCCAACTGGTCTTTCGCGGGCTTGCCGCGAGCCATGTTGAGAGAAAGGTCGAGCGCGCAATATTCGTCGTATTCCTTTTGCAGCGCATCCTTGAGCGTCAAGAGTTCGTCTCGCGTCATTTCTTCGTAGGTGGACATACCTTTTCCTTTCGTATTGCGTCCCATATGCGGAATTTAACCGTATGAAACACTCATTATAGGGGATGCTTAGAGTATAATCCGCTGCGGCTATTTTCCCAAGAACAACCGGTGAAGGTGGCCAAAAGCAACGAACATAACTGAAGACAGAAACGAAAAGGGAGATGTATGGTTACTGGTGACTTTTGGGTATTGTTCGCAATGCTCCTTTATTTCATCGTGGTCGTGATCATCGGCTTCATCTATGCGAAGAAGTCGAATCGCTCGACCGAAGAATACTTCTTGGGCGGCCGAAGCCTCGGTCCGTGGCTTACGGCGCTTTCCGCAGAAGCCTCCGATATGTCGGGCTATCTGCTCATGGGTCTTCCTGGTCTTGCATACTTCTGTGGTGCGAACGAAGCGGTCTGGACGGCGATCGGCCTGGCCATCGGCACCTACCTCAACTGGAAGTTCGTGGCGAAACGCCTGCGCAAGTATTCCGAGGTTGCCGGCAATGCCATCACCATTCCCGATTTCTTCTCGAATCGTTTCCATGATAAGAAGAACATCCTCATGACCATCGCGGCGGTCATCATCCTGCTGTTCTTCAGCATCTACGTGGGTTCATGCTTCGTGACCTGCGGCAAGCTCTTCGCAACGCTCTTCGGGCTCGATTACGCCACCATGATGGTGCTCGGCGCGCTCGTTGTGTTCCTCTATACGTTCGTGGGCGGCTACCTGGCGGTCTCCACTACCGACCTGATCCAGGGAACGATCATGATCTGCGCGCTCGTGATCGTCTTCGTGGGCTCGGTCGCGCAGGCAGGCGGTGTCGAGAATACGGTCGCCTTCCTGAATTCCCTGCCGGGCTTCTTGAACGGCACTCAGCAAGCGGTGCCGATCGTTGATACCAGCGGCAATCAACTCATCGTCGATGGTCTGCCGGCGTTCGGCGAGCCCACCGAATATGGCATCATCGCTATCATCTCCTGCTTGGCGTGGGGTCTTGGCTACTTCGGTATGCCGCAGGTGCTCGTGCGCTTCATGTCCGTCAAGAATTCCGACGAGATCAAGAAATCCCGCGTTATCGCGGTGGTCTGGGTCGTTATCTCGCTGTTCTGTGCGGTTGCGATCGGCCTGATCGGTCGTGCGGTGCTGCCTACTGAGTTCCTCACGAATTCCGCGGCAGAGAATATCTTCATCGTGCTCGCACAGATGATGCTGCCTTCCTTCATGTGTGGTCTTGTGGTCTCCGGCATCTTTGCGGCGGCCATGTCGTCCTCTTCGTCTTACCTGCTCATCTCAGGTTCAGCGGTTGCAGAGAACATCTTCCGAGGCTTGATCAAGAAGAACGCCACCGATGCACAGGTCATGATCGTGGCGCGCATCACGCTCGTGGTGATCTTGCTCTTCGGTATCTTCATCGCGATCGACGAGAACTCGATCATCTTCCAGGTCGTTTCTTACGCCTGGGCGGGCTTCGGCGCGGCGTTCGGTCCGCTCATGCTGCTCTCGCTCTATTGGAAGCGTACGAACCTGCCAGGCGCGGTCGCAGGCATGCTCACAGGCGCGATCGGCGTTGTGGTGTGGCATGAGCTTATCAAGCCGCTGGGCGGCATCTTCGGCGTTTACGAGCTGCTCCCGTGCTTCTTCCTGAGCTTGATCGTGATCGTTATCGTCTCGAAGCTCACAGCGGAGCCTTCGAAAGAGATCACAGACGAGTTCGATTCCTATCTGAAGGCAGATTGCTAACCTAAAAACCGTCTGTCGAAAAATTGCGCATTATTTTTGAGGGAAATACGAACGAAAAAACAACCCTGAGCACTGCTCGGGGTTGTTCGTTTTTGGGAGCAGATTGATAAAAACATAGACTGAACAGGTAAAACGCCAGTATAAGAGCAGGGGAGAATCGCTGAAAAACATGGATACACGCGGGGGCGTGGTAGCTGTTGACAACAATCTTTTCCTCACCTATTATTCATTTGCTCGAAATTGCCGAAGAGGCATATTTGAGCAGGCAGCTTGAAAATTACACATGAGACAAGCGAAATTATGGAAGTGTACCAAAGCGGTCAAATGGGACGGGCTGTAAACCCGTTGGCTCAGCCTTCCAAGGTTCGAATCCTTGCACTTCCACCATTTTGCCCACATAGCTCAGCAGGTAGAGCACTTCGTTGGTAACGAAGAGGTCAGCAGTTCAAGTCTGCTTGTGGGCACCAGTATTTGGCGGTGTAGCTCAGGTG
>FR895138.1:58754-78032 GCA_000435675.1 Eggerthella sp. CAG:298
GAATCCAGTCACCGCTACCAAATTCACTCGCTTACAACCGTAAGCTTTGTAAATTCTCTTTAGACAACCTTAATAAGGAGGACAGAATGGCTAAAGAAAAGTTCGAGCGTACTAAGCCGCATGTTAACATCGGTACCATTGGTCACGTTGACCACGGCAAAACTACGCTGACTGCAGCAATTTCTAAGACCCTTTCTTCAAACGACGGTTCTCACGGCTCTGCAACTGCAGACTTCACCGCTTTTGAAGACATCGATAAAGCTCCTGAAGAGCGCGAGCGTGGTATTACCATCTCCATCGCTCACATCGAGTACGAAACCGACACCCGTCACTATGCACACGTTGACTGCCCGGGCCATGCCGACTACGTCAAGAACATGATCACCGGTGCTGCTCAGATGGACGGTGCGATCCTCGTTATCGCAGCAACCGACGGTCCTATGGCTCAGACTCGTGAGCACATCCTGCTCGCTCGTCAGGTTGGCGTTCCTTACATCGTCGTATTCCTCAACAAGTGCGACATGGTCGACGATGAAGAGCTCCTCGAGCTCGTTGAGATGGAAGTTCGCGAACTTCTCTCCTCTTATGAGTTCCCTGGAGACGACACCCCGATCATCCGCGGTTCTGCTCTCAAGGCTCTTGAAGGCGATGCTGTTTATCAGGACAAGATCTGGGAGCTCATGGAAGCAGTTGATAGCTACATTCCTACTCCGGAGCGCGACGTTGACAAGCCCTTCCTCATGGCTGTTGAAGACACCATGACCATCACCGGTCGTGGCACCGTTGCTACCGGCCGTGTTGAGCGTGGCGTTCTCCACGTCAACGACGAACTCGAGATCGTTGGTATCAAGGACACCGAGAAGACGGTTTGCACGGGCATCGAGATGTTCCGTAAGCTCCTCGACGAGGCTCAGGCTGGCGACAACATCGGCTGCCTCCTCCGTGGTATCAAGCGTGAAGACATCGTTCGTGGTCAGGTTCTCTGCAAGCCCGGCTCTGTTACTCCTCACACGGAATTCGAGGGTCAGGTTTACATCCTTACCAAGGACGAAGGTGGCCGTCACACCCCATTCTTCGATGGCTATCGTCCTCAGTTCTACTTCCGCACCACCGACGTTACCGGTGTTGCACACCTTCCTGAAGGCACCGAAATGGTCATGCCTGGCGACAATGTTGAGCTCCGCGGCGAACTCATTCACCCGATCGCTATGGAAGAAGGCCTCCGCTTCGCTATCCGTGAAGGCGGTCGCACCGTTGGTTCCGGTCGTGTTACCAAGATCATCAAATAGCACGATCTAACCTAGATTGCTTGGCTGGACCCGCTAGATGCGGGTCCAGCTATCCGTAAGTTCATGTGTAAACACAAGCGCACGAATAGTAATTAAAGGAGAATTCATGCGTACTTTGGTCACTTTGGCATGCACCGAGTGCAAACGCCGCAACTATACGACCAAGAAAAACAAGCAGAATAATCCTGATCGTATTGAGTTCAAGAAGTATTGCAAATGGTGCGGTCACCACACGATGCATAAGGAAACTCGTTAAGATTAGGCGCTAAATAGGCCAGTAGCTCCAATTGGTAGAGCGGCGGTCTCCAAAACCGCATGTTGGGGGTTCGAGTCCCTCCTGGCCTGCCAGCTTGTTCTAATAAGCAGCTTAATAAGCTGCTTGTTTGGCGTTATAGACTGTTGGATTTCCAGATCAGGAAGTTGTATGGCAAAAAAGTCAAAAACACAAAGGGCGAAAGCTTCTGCTAAGAAGGCAGCGAAGAAAGCCGCGCAAGAGCGTGGTGAAGTCGTAGTAGCTGTTGAAGAGGAGCCCAAGAAAAAGGGCTTCCTTGCGAAGAAAGAAGCTAAGAAGCAGGAAAAAGAGAAGCAGGAATCGCTGCAGGATTATCAGATCAAGCAGGAAGAGGCTAAGCCGAAGAAGCGCCGCTTCCAGTTCTTCTTCGATGTCCGTGCAGAAATGCGTCGTGTTACCTGGCCGAGTCGACAGGATGTTATCCAGTGGACGGGCGTGGTCATCGTCGCGCTTATCTTCTTCGGTGTCTATACCCTTATTTTGGACGACTGGATCGTCACACCGCTTCTGTTCGCGATCTCAAGTTTGGGAGCATAGGCTATGAGCAAAAAATGGTACGTCTTGCACACCTATTCTGGCTATGAGAATAAGGTCAAGAAGAGTCTCGAGACGCGCATTGAAAGCCTTGGTCTTGAAGATCGTGTCTTCGCTATTGAAATCCCCACCGAATCTGTCACCGAGATCAAAGAAGGTGGCCGTAGGGTGGAAACCGAAAAGAAAGTGCTTCCCGGATATGTTCTGGTTCGTATGGATCTTGACGACCGTAGCTGGGCTGCGGTTCGTAACACCCCTGGTGTCACCGGCTTCGTAGGTAGCCAGGGAAATCCTGAGCCGCTCACGCGCGAGGAATACAACAAGATCATGAATCGCACGAGCCGTGAAGCGCCGAAGAAAACCTCCACGTCACTTGAAGTGGGCCAGGCAGTTAAAGTTGTCTCAGGTGCACTTGCAGAATTCGATGGAGTCGTTGCTGAGGTATCGCCCGAATCGGGCAAGGTCAAGGTTCTCGTTACCATCTTCGGTCGCGAAACCCCCGTTGAGCTGTCTTTCGATCAGGTGGCTCGCATCTAACCTCTACAATGCAATCTTGTTAACAACGCGTAGATATGCCCGTGTGTGGACGGGGCTTCTCATTGATACGCTTTGTCATATATGGAAATGAAACTATTCAGTTGAAAGGAACACTGAAGTGGCTGCTAAAAATGTAACGGGCTTCGTTAAGCTCCAGATTCCTGCTGGTGGCGCAAATCCTGCACCTCCGGTCGGTCCTGCATTGGGTGCCCAGGGTGTTAATATCATGCAGTTCTGCCAGGCTTTCAATGCGGCAACGCAGGACCAGGCTGGCACGATCATCCCTGTTGAGATCACCATCTATGAAGATAAGACCTTCGATTTCGTCTGCAAGACCCCTCCGGCTGCCTTCCTTATCAAGGAAAAGCTCGGTATCAAGAGCGGTTCTGGCATTCCTCAGATCCGCAAGGTCGGCGAGCTCTCGCTCGATCAGCTGCGTGAGATCGCTGAGATCAAGATGCCCGACCTCAATGCGAACGATATCGAAGCTGCGATGGAGATCATCGCTGGTACTGCTCGTTCCATGGGTGTGAACATCGAGGGTCGCGAGCCGAAGAAAGAATACGTCATCACGCGTCGTCTTAAGGCTATCCTCGATGGTGAAGGTGCTTCTCCCGAGGCATAATCATTTATTGACCTGCAGTGCTTGAAGCATTGCTCAATGTGGCAGAGAAATCTCGCTATGACCACGAAAGGAAAGAACTATGGGTAAGAAATATGCTGCAGCTGAAGCTCAGGTGACCGAAGAGCTCTATGCTCCGCTTGAGGCTATGGCGCTCGTGAAGGATATCGCGTTCGCGAACTTCGACGAGACGGTCGATGTGGACATTCGTCTGAACCTCGATACGCGCCAGGCGGATCAGCAGCTTCGCGGTACGGTGAGCCTTCCTAACGGCTCTGGTAAGACGGTTCGCGTTGCGGTCTTCGCTGAGGGCGACGCTGCTCGTGCAGCAGAAGAAGCTGGCGCAGATATCGTCGGTTCCGATGACTTGATCGCTGACATCCAGGGCGGCAAGATCGATTTCGACGCAACGGTTGCTACGCCGGAGATGATGGCTAAAGTTGGTCGTCTCGGTCGTATCCTCGGTACGCGCGGCCTTATGCCGAACCCCAAGCTCGGCACGGTCACGCCAGATGTTGCAAAGGCAGTCAAGGAGCTCAAAGGCGGCCGTGTTGAGTATCGTGCCGACCGTTATGGCATCTGCCATGTTGTTCTCGGCAAGGTGAGCTTCACCCCTGAACAGCTCGCTGAGAACTACGGTGTTGTCTACGATGAGATCCTTCGTATGAAGCCTGCAGCAGCTAAGGGCCGCTATGTGAAGTCCATCACGGTTTCTTCGACTATGGGCCCGGGTGTTCCGATTGACAGCGCAGTCAATCGCGCCTATACGACTCCTGCTGAATAGTCTCATTACCATACTGACGCTTAAAGCCCCCGCAACGCGGGGGCTTTTCATTTTGCGGGATAAACAGGGGTATAATGAATAAGTTGCAGTTGTCTCCACGATGGGATAACTAGGTAAAGATTGAAACAGTAGGGAGAAACGCGTGAGCGAAAAGACCGAATCAATTAAAGAGACTGCCCAACAAGCGATCGGTTCAGAGAAGATGAGGGAAGAGCTCGTTGCAGATCTGTCCGGCTCTTCGCGTCGCGCGCGCCAAGACGCAGCAGCCGTGTTCGCGCAGATCGCAAAAGTGGATCCCGAGATCCTGGTTCCCTATATTGACGATTTCATCGATGCGCTCAAGCGACCAGAAGCTCAGACGCGTTGGGAAAGCCTCGAAGTGCTCACCACCCTTGTCCCGCTCGCTTCGAAGAGCTGCGATAAAGCGCTTGCCGATGCTGAAACCGCTCTGTTCGATGAAGAGAACGGTTTCGTTCGTTTGGCTGCGCTTCGTTTCTTGTGCAAGCTAGGGGCAACTACTGCTATGCGTTCTGAAAAGGTTTGGCCGCTGCTCGACGAGGCTATTCAGTGCTACCACGGCGATTATGAATACCAAGATATGCTCATCGCGCTCATTGGCTTTTCCGAGGGCAAGATCGCTCCAAGCGTCAAAGAGGGCCTTAAAGAGCGTATGGCGTTTGATGCGGAAAAATCCAAAGGTGCGCTCAAGCGTCGCAGTCAGCAGATCATCGACAATCTTAACTAAAGCGAGGTAATAATGGCGAAACACACGGTTACGCTCATCCCGGGCGACGGTATCGGTACGGAAACGACCGCTGCAATGCAGCGTGTGGTGGCGGCAGCAGGCGCGGACATCGAATGGGAGATCGCTGAAGCAGGCGCTCATCTCATGGAAGAGTTCGGCACGCCACTCCCGCCCTCAACTATCGATGCGGTTCGCAAGAACAAGGTCGCTATCAAAGGCCCCGTCACCACTCCGGTAGGTACGGGCTTTCGCAGTGTGAACGTGGCGCTTCGTCAGGCGCTCGATCTCAATGTGTGCTTACGCCCAGTCCTCTCCATTCCGGGTGCAGGTGGCCGCTACGAAGACGTCGATCTGGTCATCGTACGCGAGAATTCTGAAGACCTCTATGCGGGTATCGAGTTTGAAGAAGGTTCGCCAGACGCACTTGCATTGATCGATTTCGTTGCAGAAAAGGGTGCGGGCACCATCCGCAAGGATTCGGGCATCTCCATCAAGCCGATCTCCGAAACTGCTTCACGCGCCATCGTCGAATATGCGTTCAACTACGCTGAGAAGCAAGGCTACAAGAAGGTCACAGCTGCTCACAAGGCGAACATCATGAAGCATTCCGATGGCTTGTTCTTGCGTTGCGCACGTGAAGTTGCTGAAGAGCATCCGTCCATTGAATTCAACGACAACATTATCGATGCGTTCTGCATGAACATCGTTATGGATCCCTCTCAGTTCGAGGTCATCGTGTTCCTGAACCTCTATGGTGATATCGCGAGCGATCTGTGTGCTGGTCTGGTAGGTGGCCTCGGCATTGCACCGGGCGCTAATATCGGTCCAGAATACGCGATCTTCGAAGCAGTACATGGCTCAGCGCCCGACATCGCTGGCAAGGATATCTGCAATCCTACAGCCGAGGTTCTCTCTGCTGCAATGATGCTCGATCACCTTGGTGAATTCGAGATCGCGCAGCGAATTCGCGATGCGGTGCGCGCGGTTTATGCGGAGGGTAAGGTGCTTACGGCTGATATCCGTAAAGCCACTGGTTCAGATGCCCCTGCTGCAACCTGCACGGAATTCACGGATGCGCTCGTTGCTCAGCTCGAGCGCTAATACCAAAAATCTTGTAAAACCTTGTTCGTCATGGACCATGATGTTCATTTCGTTTTAGTTTAAGGAGCTTGCATGAACAATCGCGCAGCGCAACTTACCGTTGGTACCAAAAGCTATACGTACTTTCCTGTTTCTCAAGTAGAAGGCTATGCAGCGCTTCCGTATTCGCTCACCGTACTTTTGGAGAATATCCTTCGTAATGCTCGTAGCGACGAAGAGGCGAAGATCCTCTCTGAGCGTCTCGTTGAAGCAGGAACGAAAGGCGTTACGGGCGAAGAGATCGAATTCAGTCCTGCGCGCGTGCTCTTCCAGGACTTCACGGGTGTGCCGGTCTTCGTCGATTTTGCCGTTATGCGTGAAGCATGCGCTGAACTGGGCGGCGATCCGAAGAATATCAATCCGCAGATTCCCTGCGATCTGGTCATCGATCACTCGGTCATCGCTGATGAATCGGGCTGTGCCGCTGCTCTTGCGAACAACATGGAGCTTGAATTCGAGCGCAACAAGGAGCGCTACGATTTCTTGAAGTGGTCGCAGGAATCCTTCCAGAATGTGCGCATCGTGCCTCCTGGATCGGGCATCTGCCATCAGCTCAACATCGAGCGCTTCGCAAGCGTGGTCATGACGCGCGAGGAAGCAGAAGGCACGCTCGCGTATTTCGATACGCTCGCTGGAACCGACTCACACACTCCTACCGCAAACGGCATTGGCGTGCTCGGTTGGGGAGTGGGTGGCATCGAAGCTGAAGCTGCTGCACTGGGCCAGCCCATCACCACGCTCGTTCCGCGCGTGATCGGCGTTAACCTTACCGGATCGCTCCCAGCGGGTGTGAGCGCGATGGATCTCTCGCTCACATTCGCTCAGATGCTCCGCGCAGAAGGAGTGGTAGGCTGCTTCGTTGAGGTGTTCGGCGAAGGCGTGCGCTCGCTTTCTGCAACGCAGCGTGCCTGCGTCTCGAATATGACGCCAGAATACGGTTGCACCTGCACGCTCTTCCCGGTTGACGAGAAGACGCTCGATTATCTCGCGCTCACGGGCCGCAGTGAAGAACAGATCACGCTCGTCGAAGCCTATGCTAAAGAGCAGGGTTTCTGGGGATATGCGGATGCTGCCCCTCGCACCTATTCCAAGGTGCTCACACTCGATCTTTCAACGGTCGAGCGCAATCTGGCAGGTCCTTCGCGCCCGCACGATCGCATTCCGTTTGCAAAAGCTCACGAGACATTCCGCTCTATCTGCGCTGATCGCGATCTTGATCTTTCAGATACGGTCAAGGTCGAGATCGCAGGCCAGACGCACGATCTTACTCACGGAGCGCTTGCGATCGCGGCAGTAACGAGTTGCACTACGGCAACCGACGCGTCGATGATGATCGCAGCTGGTCTGCTCGCGCGCAACGCCGCCGCGCAAGGTTTGAAACCGCAACCATGGGTCAAGTGCATCCTCGCTCCGGGCAGCCGCGCAACCGAAGATATCCTGGCAGCCGCCGGCCTCATCGAGGGCTTGCAGGACTTGGGCTTCTATACCTGTGGCTTTGGCTGCATGAGCTGTATTGGTAATTCGGGTCCGGTCTATCCAGCAATGCACGATGTCGCCGATTCCATCGAGCTAGCGAGCATTCTTTCGGGCAATCGTAACTTCGATGGCCGTATCTCACCGGATGTTTCTCAGAACTATCTCTGTGCTCCTGCGCTCGTTATCGCTTATTCGCTGGTGGGCACGATGGACTTCGATTTCGAAACCACGCCTATCGCTACGAACGCAGAAGGCAAGGAAGTCTTCCTGCGCGATATCTGGCCCAACGATGAAGAGGTCGCACGTCTGCTCGCTCAGTGCTGCACGAAGGCTACCTTCGATGAATCGAGCGCAAGCCTGTTCGAGGGCGACGAGAAGTGGCGCTCTCTCGGCAAAGAGGCGAGCGATACATTCGCCTGGGATCCCGATTCCACCTATGTTCGCCGTGCGCCCTATTTCAACGGCATGGAAAAAGAGCCCAGTGCTCCAGCACAGATCAAAGATGCCCGTGCGCTTCTGAACTTGGGCGATTTCATTACGACCGATCACATCTCACCGGCAGGAGCCATCGCGCTCGATTCGCCGGCAGCGCGCTATCTTGAAGAGCATGGCGTCCTTCCCGCTGATTTCAATACCTATGGCGCACGCCGCGGTAATCACGAAGTTATGATGCGCGGCACCTTCGCGAACGTCAAGCTCATGAACAAGCTTGCTGAAGGAAAGAAGGGCGGCTGGACAAAAGACCTGCTCGATGATCAGATCAAGGCTGTCTGGGACGCTGCTGAAGATTATCAGAACAACGAAACACCGCTCGTGGTGCTCGCTGGGAAGATGTACGGCAGTGGCTCTTCGCGCGATTGGGCTGCAAAGGGCCCGATGCTGCAAGGTGTGCGTGCAGCCTTCGCTGAGAGCTTCGAACGTATCCATCGCTCGAATCTGATCGGCATGGGCATCCTGCCGCTTCAGTTCGAAGAAGGTCAGAGCGTTGAATCGCTTGGGCTCGATGGGACCGAAACCTTCACGATAGCGCCGATCGATTTCTCGAAGGGCTTGCCCGAGCCTGCACATGTTGCGGTCGAGGCAGTGAAGCCTTCAGGAGAGAAGATCGCCTTCAACATGATCGTGCGTATCGATACTCCTACGGAAGGTGAGTATTACTTCAACGGGGGCATCTTGCAATACGTGCTTCGTTCGCTCGCGTAGGGATCGTCCATGGCATCGCCAGTTGTTGAAAAGCTCGGTCAGATCATCACGAAGCAAACCGTTGCTTCACCTGATCATGCCCGTGCGCTTCTGATGGCTGCCTATTCCTGGGTGAATCTCGCGGGCAGGTTTCCGCGGCCTCGCAATGTGCGCGCAGCAACCGAACGCGTGAATGGTGGTATTGCAGGAACGATCGTCGATTCGTTCCGCCACCCTGAAAATGCGGTCATGGTGAACATCTTCATGCCGTGCGAGATTCTCCACGCCATGGAGCTCACGCCTATGTTTCCTGAAGGCATTTCAGCCTATGTTGCAAACACCGCTTGCGACGAGGTGTTCGTGGAGACTTCAGAATCTCACGATATCGCCGAGACCTTCTGTTCGTACCACAAGCTCATGATCGGGGTAGCGGAAACGGGTATCATGCCCCGCCCGCTCATGATTGCGAACACCACGCTTGCCTGCGATGCGAACCAGCTCTCATTTCCGCGCCTTGCGAAATTCTACGATGTGCCGCACTATGTCATCGATGTGCCCACTACCGCCGATGAAGATGCGGTGGTCTATGTTGCAGATCAGCTGCGTGAACTAGTATCGCTGCTCGAGGATGCCACGCATCGTTCGCTCGATCCTGAAGCATTGCGCGCTACTATGGTGAATTCGCGACGAACGATCCAGGCGTATCAGCGTTCGCTCGCGCTTCGCGGCAAGGTGAGTCTCGATACCACCATGACTAGCGAACTTTGCGCCATGATCTCCACGCACATCATGCTCGGACGCCCTGAAGCGCTTCGCTTCATGGAAGATGTGCTCGCTGTGACCGAGCGCGCACGGGGCACTGAACGCTCCGATAAGGTGCGTCTGTTCTGGATACATACCTTGCCGAATTGGCAAGAGTCGATGCGCGATATCTTCGATGCCGGTCCTGAATGCGAACTGGTCGGTACCGATATCGCTGCTGAATCGATCGATCTTCCCGACCCTGATCACCCCTTCGAGAGCATGGCGCGTCGCCTCGTATATGGCGCGATGAACGGACGCGCAAAAGAGCGCCTGGCATTTGCGCTCGAGCAGGCAAAGAACGCCAATGCCGATGGAGTCGTGGTGTTCTGCCACTGGGGATGCAAGCAAACGCTTGGTATTTCGCAGCTTGCTAAACAGTATTTCGAGCAGAATGGCCTACCTACGCTCGTGCTCGACGGTGATGGTTGCGACTCGCGCAACGTGGCAGATGGCCAAATGGTCACCCGTGTGAATGCCTTCATCGAACAACTGAAAGCCTTGCGCGCATGATCCACTACAGCTGCAAATACGCACCTATCGAGCTCTTCGCTGCCTTCGGTGAAGAGGCCTGTTTGCTCGATAGGGAAGAGGAGAATTTCGAGCGCGCTGAGGCGCTCACGCATGCGAATCTCTGCTGCCATGCGAAGTCCCTTATTCAGCAGAGCCTCGATAAGCGCAATGTCATCATCATGGACTGCTGCGATTCACTGCGTCGCGTCTACGATGTGCTGGATTTTGAAGGAAATCAGGAGCATCTCTATCTGCTCGATCTTCCCCATGAGAACAATGGTTGTGCACGTGAATTGTTCGCTGGCATCCTTTTGAATCTCGTGCATGATCTTGAGCGATCTACGGGAAGATCCTTCAACACCGAGCTGTTCATCCAGGCCTGTGCTCAGGCTTCGTGGGAGTTCCCTCAAGAAGATTTCATCGCGCTTCTGGGTGGACGCGTGAGCCCAGAGCTCGAAGCATCCATCGCAGACAATATGTCACTGCCTATCGCGAACCTTACGTGCTGCGGAAGCAGAGGGCTCGAGCCGCTTCCTGAAGACGCGCAAAGCCTCAGCCTTGAAGAGCTGATGGACTGGTATGCGCACGCGCTCTTGCGCATGGTGCCCTGTATGCGCATGACCGATGTGAGTGGCAGGCGCGTGTTCTTCGAGAATCCGCACCTGAAGGGCATCATCTATAACACGGTGAAGTTCTGCGATTTCTACAGCTTCGATTATTCCGCGCTCAAAGACGAGACCGATCTTCCTATGCTCAAGATCGAATCCGACTATATGCCTATGGCGCAGGGTCAGCTTTCAACAAGGCTCGAGGCATTTTCGGAAAGCTTAGGGCTTGATGCGCGTCAGCAAACGAACGAGAAAGTGTTCAATATGCAAGGAACGTACTACGCAGGGATCGATAGCGGCTCGACCACCACGAATATGGTCGTGCTCGATAAAGAGGGCGCAGTAGTGGCAAGCGCTATCGTGCGCACGGGCCCGAAGGCTGAACGTGGAGCCCGTGAGGCGCTCGAAGCGGTCTGTGAACAGCTCGGGGCAACCGAAAAGGACTTCGCAGCCATCATGGCTACCGGCTACGGGCGCGATAATATCCCGTTCGCAACCGACACGAAGACCGAGATTAGTTGCCATGCGCATGGTGCGCACTACCTCAATCCCGAGATCCGTACGATCGTGGACATCGGCGGACAAGATAGCAAGGTCATCTGCCTTGATGAAGCGGGCGAAGTCTCGAACTTCATCATGAACGACAAGTGCGCTGCGGGTACGGGGCGCTTCCTTGAGATGATGGCGCGTTCGCTCGAGCTTGACATGGATCAGATGAGCACGCGCGGGCTTGAGTGGAAGAAAGACCTTACCATCTCGAGCATGTGTTCTGTTTTTGCAGAATCGGAAGTTATTTCGCTTATCGCGGATAATCATTCAGATAATGATATTGTACATGGATTGAATAAATCCATCGCATCGAAGACTGCTTCGATGGTGAAGCGTGCGCGTGGCGAAGCTCCCTTCATGATGACTGGGGGCGTTGCGCGCAACAGCGGGGTGGTGCAGGAGCTCGAATCGCGTTTGGGCGATGCTCTTTTCATCACCGACGCTCCAGATCTGTGTGGAGCGCTCGGTGCAGCGCGCTATGCATGGGAAGAACGAAAGTAAAGGAGATATCCCGTGGACGATCCTCGTAAGCAAGGACCGCAGCAAGGACCGATCGATTGGTCGGAATTCATCAAACAGGCTCAACAATCAGGCGCTGGTGCCGATTTCAACAAGATCAAGTCGCGCTTCTCGCATCTAAAGAAGCGCACGATCATCATCGCAGCGGTGGTGCTCGTGCTCGTCTTGGCGCTTGCCTATTGGTGGTTCCATCCGGCCATCAATATCCAAAGCATCGATCTGTGGGGCTTCCTCATCGTTATTCTGGCGCTTGTCACGTTCGTGTTGTTCGTGTTCCGCCAGATCTACCAAACAGGCATGGGTAAACGCGAGAAAAGCCCTAAGAAGGTGAAGCTCTTCTCTGGCCTTATGGCTATCCCGATCGCTATTGCGGTCATCGGTGCTGTTGGCTGGCTCGCCTCGCAATCCTTCTTCCCGGGCAATGCCGAGAAGTACTCAACGGTCCTGGTTACCGAAGACGCCGATTTCGCTACCGATATTCCTGAAGTGAACTATAGCGAGATCCCCTTCATCGATAAGGATTCTGCGATCCTGCTCGGCAACCGCACCATGGGTACCATGGCTGACTACGTTTCGCAGTTCGAGATCTCCGATCTCTATTCGCAGATCAACTATAAAGGACAGCCAGTGCGCGTCAGTCCGCTCAACTATGCCGATTTCTTCAAGTGGTGGGCGAATAAAGATGGAGGCATCCCTGCCTACGTTATCGTGAATATGTCCACGCAAGATACCGAGATCGTGCGTCTTGAAAACCCCATTCGCTATTCAGATTCCGATCCGTTCTTCTATAACGTCGATCGTCATGTGCAATTGAGCTATCCGTTCTACATGTTCGATGAGAAATCGTTCGAGATCAACGATGATGGTGAACCGTTCTGGATATATCCCGTTCAAAAGCGTACGATCGGTCTGTTCGGCGGCACGACCATCCAACGTGTTGTGCTCTGCAACGCTTCAACCGGTGAATGCCAAGACTTCGCTATAGAAGATGTTCCGCAATGGGTCGACCGTGCTTATCCGGCAGAACTGCTCATCGAGCAGTACAACTGGAGTGGTGCGCTTTCAGGCGGCTGGATCAATTCGTGGCTCGGCCAGAACGGCGTGAAGCAAACTACGCCTTCGACCGATGGCAAGAGCGGTTTCAATTACATCGCGCAGGACGATGACGTATGGGTCTACAGCGGCGTTACGTCAGCTACGGCCGATAACTCGATCATCGGCTGCGTCATGATCAACCAGCGCACGGCTGAATCGAAGTTCTATTCCGTAGCAGGTGCAACGGAAGAATCTGCTATGCGCTCAGCCGAAGGTCAGGTCCAGCATCTTCAATACGATGCCACGTTCCCGCTCCTCATCAACGTTGATGGACAGCCAACCTATTTCATGGCGCTCAAGGATGCTGCTGGTTTGGTGAAGATGTATGCGATGGTCGATATCCAGCGCTACCAGAACGTTGCGGTGGGCGATACGCTTGCTGCTACCGAGAAATCCTACAAGCAGCTCTTGGTGAGCCAGGGGATCAATGTAGGTGGTTCCGATGCTTCGGCGCATCCTTCTGCAGGAAGCACTTCGGGAACGATCGCATCCATCTCGCCGGTCGTGCTCGATGGCAATTCCCACTACTATCTCATCCTCGATGGGCAGCAGGCGATCTTCGATTGCCCGGTGGCGAGCGTAGTCGATGTCGTGCGCTATAAAGTGGGCGATGTGATCGTGCTCAACCACGGCTCTTCGGAAGGGAATGTGGTGTTGGTCGATTCGATCGGAGAGTAGCCGTTCGCGTGTTCTTCGAGCAATTACCCTTGACGAGGTATGTGTGCACTGAAATAATGTATAGGCTTTCTTAAAGCATACGGAATAACTGTTCCGCTACCCAAGACAGCAGGTACGTACGTTTAATTGCGCTTGCGCAGCCCGCCGAGGTGGTTAAGAGAAGCTCACATTCATGGCTTTGTCGACCCCTGCTGTCATTGGCGCAGGGGTCGTTTCTTTTCAGAATTCGATCCACTCAACTGGGGCGGAACCCGAGTTTTGAAGAGAAGGAGGTGTAACGTAAATGCCAAGCACAAAGAATGTCGATGCTCTTGCGCAGATCAAAGAGGATCTTGCTGATGTTCAGGCGGTCTGGGTCGTCGATTATCGTGGCCTTACCGTTAAGGAAGCACAGGAGCTTCGTCGCAATATCCGTGAAGCTGGCGCGGTCATGAAGGTGTACAAGAACACGCTCATGCATATCGCACTCAAGGAACTGGATATGGCAGACATGGACGAGATTCTTTCTGGCCCTTCAGCATTCGTCTTTGCTGACGGAGATCCAGTCGCTTCAGCGAAAGCTCTTCGCGACTTCTCGAAGGACAACGAAACGCTCGTCATCAAGGGTGGCATCATGGACGGCAAGTTCGTCGATGCAGAGGCAGTCAAGAAGATCGCAGCTCTTCCTTCGCGCGAAGAACTCATTGCGAAGCTTCTCGGTTCGCTCCAGAACCCTATGTCGCAGATCGTGCGCGTGCTCAACGCACCGCTCGAGCAGGTCGCTCGCACCATCGGTGCTATTGCCGACCAGAAGAATGCAGCCTAAACGCTGCCTAGCCCTAGGGCTTGAACAGGCAGCATAGATGTTGCCAAAAGAAATGATAAGTATGCCACGTAAGGCATAACGATTAAAAAAGGAGTCATACCATGGCTGTAACTCGCGAAGAAATTGTTGAAGCATTGAAGGAAATGCCGGCGCTCGAGCTTTCTGAGCTCGTTAAGGAACTCGAAGAGGTCTTCGGTGTTTCTGCTGCTGCTCCTGTTATGGTTGCAGGCGCTGCTGGCGCTCCTGCTGGCGATGCAGGTGCTGCAGACGAGAAGTCTGAATTCGACGTTATCCTCGAAGGCTTCGGCGACAACAAGATCGCTGTTATCAAGGCTGTCCGCGACATCACTGGTCTTGGCCTGAAAGAGGCTAAGGAGCTCGTCGAGGGCGCACCTTCTCCTGTCCAGGAAGGCGTTGCAAAGGACAAGGCAGAGGAAATGAAGTCTCAGCTCGAGGAAGCTGGTGCTGCTGTAACCTTGAAGTAAATTCAAAAACTTCAATTGGTCTTTCAGAAAGGGCTCGACTGATCAGTCGAGCCCTTTTTTTGTATCGGTGAAGCGCTGGGGAAACTTTCCCCAGCGCTTCACCGATACTTGCAGGAGAAATGGATAATGATGTTTGATGTTGAAAACTAGTTGTTCGATCCGTGCTTGCGAGCGGCAATCTCGAGCAGGGTATCGTTCAAGAGTGAATAGACTTCGCGCGTAGAGCCATCAAGGCAATCAAGGTGCTTTTGGATGGTCGCCGTGTCGCCACGCTCTGCAGGGCCGGTAAGAGACGCTATAACGCCGTCTTGCGCCACATGTTCAGCGTTCCCTAGGAAGAGGGGAGCAAGGGCTTTTTCGGCGTTCTCAGGCGTGAATCCACAGCGAACAAGCTCATCGCAGGCACGTTGGTAGAGTGCGATAACCTGATTTGACGCAAGGACCGCAGCAGCGTGATAGCGCACCTTCTCTGCTGCATCGATCACTTGAACCACGTTGCCTTCATCGGCGATGAGAGCGACCATTTCTGCAAGGTGTCCCGAATCACCTTCGATCGCAAAGAATGACTTATGGAGCTCTTGATAGGTTTCGGTCTTAGAAGGTACCGCGAAAAGCGGGTGAACTGAATAGCCGAACGCTCCACGCTCTTCACGCCCTGCAAACACATCAGAAGAAAGCGCACCGCTGCAGTGAGCGATGTTCTTGTCTTGTAGATCGATGTCGCTTGCAAGGATCTCGTTCCAGACCAGTTCGATCTGTCCATCGGGGACCGTGATGAACACGGTATCACAGAGGGGGATAAGCTCTTCAAAATGCTCGAACGCGCGCGACCCGGTGAAGTTAGCAGCTTCTTTGGCGCTCTTATACGAGCGGCTAGTAAAACCAATGATCGTATGATGAGGGGCAAGATACTTAGCGAGCGTGGTGCCGACTTTACCTGCACCGATGAAACCGAGCTTCATAGTAGCCCTTTCGATTCACGTTATACCAAAACAACGAAACGTACGATCAAGTACACACAGGCAATAGCCGTACAAACGATCATGATCGGGAAGCCGACCTTCGTGTATTCCATGAAGGAAAGGGGATAGCCGTGGCGTTCCGAGATCGAGGCCATAACAACGTTGGCAGACGCACCGATGAGCGTACCGCAACCGCCGAGGCAGGCACCCAGTGAAATAGCCCACCACAAAGGAGCAACATCGACACCTGAGGCGCCCATCGTGGTGATGATAGGGATGAGCGTTGCCACCAGCGGGATGTTGTCAAGGATAGAGGATATGATCGCGCTCGCCCAAACGAGGATAATGAGCGTGAGCAGCAAGTCGCCACCGGTCAGCTCCATCATTCCTTCAGCCATCATCTGGATGACGCCCGTTTCTGCCATGCCGCCAACGACAACGAACAGGCCGGCGAAGAAGCCGATCGTGGTCCATTCAACTTCGCGGATGGTCTTCTCCATATCCGCACCACTGATAACGAGCATGATGCCTGCAGCAGCCAGCGCGATAACGCTCGGCTCGATATGGAAGAATCCGTGGGTCACGAACGCTGCAGCCACGACCACGATCATGACCACGCTCTTATGGAACAAGCTTCTGTCATGGATCGCATCCGCTTCAACCAGATGCATGACAGCTTCGCGCTTGTCATCGCTCACACCGAGCTTGCGTCCGTACATGAAGTAGAAGATCGCAAGTACGGCAGCCATGATGAGCAGAACGCACGGCGCGTCGTAGATGATGAAGTCGAAGAACGAAAGATTCGCTGCCGATCCGATCATGATATTGGGCGGATCGCCGATGAGCGTTGCGGTACCACCGATATTCGAAGCAAGGATCTCGGTGATGAAGAACGGGATCGGATTGATATCGAGCAAGAGCTTGCAAACCGTGTAGGTAACCGGACCGATCAAGAGAATCGTGGTCACGTTATCGAGCAGCGCCGAGAGTAGAGCTGTGATGATGGAGAAGACGAGCATGATAAGCCACGGATTGCCCCGTACGAGCTTCGCCGATTTTATCGCTAGGTACTCGAAGATGCCCGACCCTTTGACCACGCCTACGAAGAGCATCATGCCCACCAGAACACCAAGGGTGTTGAAGTCAATATGCTCGACACTGGTATCGAAGTCGAGAATGCCGAACAGGATGAGCGCGACCGCACCGCAAAGAGCAGCAGTGGTGCGATGGATCTTCTCTGAAACGATGAGCGCCATCACCACGACGAAGATGACGATGGAGATGATCTGAGCTGTAGTCATGAGGTGTATTCCGCCTGTTTTGTCATGCGCTAAGAGCACGCCCGAAAAGCATGCGATCACGCACAGATTTCCAATGGATTTATCAGTTGTACTTTACCCCAAGTGAGCATTTCCCCATGCGAAATATTCCATTCGCGAGTGCTCTTACCTGCAAACGGCATCCAAGCGAAATCTGAGTGTATTTCAAGAGACAAAAGAAGAGCCTGCGCTGGGTAAGGAGCACAGGCTCAAAAGGGTAGTCCTAAGATGAGTTGCGGTGAAGATGAACTACCAGATATCTCCCTCATGCGCGGTACAATCGACCTCGGTGAGCTTACCTGTGGTCGAATCGATGATGAAGCCGCGCACGCATACCGAAGAAGGAATGAGCGGATGGTGTTCGATCAGGTGCACGGTTTCACGCACGCTCTCTTCGCCATCGCCGAATCCAGCGAGCCAATTCTCGAAATCGATGCCGCAATAGTGCATCAGTTCGATATGGTCGCGCGGAACACCTGCATCGAGCATATGAGAGATCATTTCTTCGGCATTCATATGCTGTGCTCCGCAATTGCTATGGCCAACCACCATGATGTTCTCCACGCCCAGCTCGAAGATCGCGACGAGCAGGGAACGGATCACACTGCCGAAGAGGTGCGCGATCACGCCGCCCGCATTCTTGATGATCTTGGCATCGCCGTTCTTAAGGCCGAGCGCTGCAGGAAGCAACTCGGTCAAGCGCGTATCCATGCAGCTCAATACTGCAAGCTTCTTCTCAGGATACTTATCGGTTTCGAATTGTTCGTAGCGCTTCTCTTCAACGAAGGTCTGGTTGAACGCAAGGACTTCTTCAATGGTGTTCATAGCTGCTCCTTTTAATAGTTGCGTTGCTCTATTGTGACAGGTCTGTGACAAAAAAACGAAAGGCCAGCATATGCCAGCCTTTCTTGTGTGTTTGGGTCAAGCGCGCTTATCTAGCCGTAGATCTTCTTGAAATCGGCGTAAGCCTGATCGGCCTCTTCCATGATGTCGGTGATGATCTTTGCCGCAGGCTTCATCTCGGTGATGAGTCCTGAGATCATGCCAGCAGAAAACGCACCGCGCTCGATGATGCCATCGCGTGCAGCTGCAACGGTTCCACGACAGAACTGATCGAGCTTTTCGCTCGATGCGCCTGAGTCATGCAGTTTCCAGTATTCTTCGGTCCAGGGGCTCTTGATGCAACGCACCTGCTTCTTGCCGTATTCACCGGTGAGCACGGTATCGCTATCGCTCGCATCGATGACGATCTGCTTGTAAACATCGCTGATTGGGCATTCTTCCGCTACAAGGAATGCTGTGCCCATCTGAACGCCTACTGCACCCAGCATGAGCGCCGCCATGAATCCTTTGCCATCAGCGATGCCGCCCGCTGCGATAACGGGAATATCCACCGCTTCGGCAACCTGGCGCACCATGGGGAAGGTGCACATCTTGCCGATGTGTCCGCCGCCCTCCATACCTTCGGCTACAACAGCGGTTGCGCCCAGATCCTGCATCTTCTTCGCTGCGCGAGCGTGGGGGATGAGGCAGATGACCTTGATGCCGCCCTCCACGAGGATCGGAACGATCTTCTCGGGGTTGCCTGCGCTGATCGTGCAGATCGGCACCTTGAGCTCAACGCACATGCGCGCGCACTCTTCAACGATGTCGCTTTCCATGATCAGATTCACTGCGAAGGGCTTATCGGTGATAGAACGTGCGATCTCGACTTGCTCTTTGACCCATTGGCCATCGTGAAGCGTCGAGGCGATCACGCCGAGTCCACCCGCTTCACTTACGGTCGCAGCGAATTTACCATCGGAAATATGCGCCATCGCACCCTGGATGATGGGGTATTCGATTCCGAGCACATCGCAAAGTTCTGTTTTCATACCAGCTCCTTCATTGAGGCGTTAAATTCATCCTCTGATTATATCGCCCTGGTGCAAAACGAAGTATTCAATCTTTCGGGTTATTTCCGTTCTTTCTATTCGTGGCGTTTGTATCTTTATTATTGGTCATGCTTTCGGATGTTCAACATCACAGTGAAAGAGCGAAGATAGGGCTGAAGATAGGACTATTGCTAACAAGACTATTGCTAGAAAAGCACTCAACACTACCGCTTACCAATATCAAAGGTTTTCAAGCACAGTTTTTTAATCGATATGAGCGCGCGCATCAACGAAGATTTTCTTGCGCGAGGGTATGATTCTCGGCCGAAAAATGCTCTCATGGCGGCGGATCATGGGTGATTTGCAGTTTGATTTATATATAAAATCGACGATATGTGAACATCTTGTGAAGAGAAATCCGAATTTCTAAAATTACCTCTTGACGCACCCCCTACCCGCGAGGATAATA
>FR895139.1:0-31832 GCA_000435675.1 Eggerthella sp. CAG:298
GCGCGCAAGAAGAAGGGGCTTCCGCGCCGCAGACGCAAGAACTCGCGCACCACTGCCTACGAGCTGACCATCCGCGTTCCGGACGAGTACCGCGCGTACTTCAACGGCAAGAAGAAGCTCACGAGAACCGTGTTCGCCCTGAACGAGAAAGACGACCTCAAATCGCAGGTCGAGGCCTTCGAGGACGAGAAGAACGCAAAGCTTGAGGATAAGCTTGCTCAGCGGGGCCAGAGAATCGTCTCAGAGCGGCAGGAACGCACTTCCCGGGCGTTCATGGGCTTAGGCGATTACGCCCAGCGCTATGTCGACATCCGAAGTAACGGTTCCATCGGCGAGGAGACCCAGCGCAATGAGCGTAACTATCTTCGCTACGTGAAGGCTGCTATCGGGAGCATAGCCATATGCGACCTCACCTCCGAAGACATAGAGTTTTGCCTGCTTCAAGTGCCGAAACTCTCGGAAAAGTGGGCCAAGGAGAAAAGAGCAGCTCTTGAGGCTAACCGTAAGACGGCCGACTGGTGCAAGCGCTCCCACAAGAAGCTCAAACCCCTGGCGCCTATCAGAGTGGCCGGTCCCGACCTTCAGGCCAAGGTGCTCAAGTTCATCCGTGAAGTGCTCAACTATGCCTGCGAGAAGGAAGACATCCAGAGAAATGTAGCGAAGGCCAAGTTCCTCACACGTCTTTTCAAGAAGAGCAAGCCGCTTATCGACCCACTTATGCCAGACGAAGCTGCCAGGTTCCTGAAGGCCGTCGAAGCGCTGCCGATCGACTTTTTGAAGTTAGCATTGCTGCTTTTGTTGAACACCGGAATGAGGCCCGAAGAGATGCAGGCTATACGTCCTGGAAACTTCATCTTTGACGAAGCGGAGACGGTCGTTGAGATCACGAGTGTTGTGAAGGGCAAGGGAACGAAGATCGTTGATTATCCGAAGTCCGACGCCTCGCGCCGATCTGTGCCCCTTGACACGTACACCGCAGAAGTCGCAAAGCAGTGGATCGCTATGAAGCGTGCACTTATGGCTGAAGCGAGACTCAAGTTCACGATGAGCACGCCCCTCATTGGACCTCTTGATGTTCCTTACACCTACCGGACATTCCACACGTACTGGGAGGAGTTTTGCCGCAAGGCTGCATTCGAGGACGTCAGACCCTACGCGCTGCGCCACACTTTCGCCACTCTGAACCTGGCAAACGGGGAGAACATCAAGACGGTATCGGTGTTATTGGGTCACAAAAGCTCAGCTTACACGCTCGACTTATATGCCGGATATGTACCTATGACCGGAGTTGGGCTTGGAACTCGGTGCATGAACTTCCTGAGATCCTACGATGTTGCCGCTTAATGGATTATTCATCTGGTTTATTCTGAGATATGAATCCTTTGCGGTATAATCCGATTACATCGCGGGTGTAGTTCAATGGTAGAACTCCAGCCTTCCAAGCTGGTCACGCGGGTTCGATTCCCGTCACCCGCTCCAGGAAAACTATTAAGCCAAGGCAGACTGTCTTGGCTTTTTTGTTTCAACAAGGTAGAGGGAATCGAACCGATGAGGTGGATTTCCGTAAAGAAAACGTGCCGGTGGCACGTTTTTAGGAAATCGCCTGAGCAATCTGCGATTGCGAGGGTTCAGATTTGCGCAGCAAATCTGGAGTCCCGTCACCCGCTCCAGGAAAACTATTAAGCCAAGGCAGACTGTCTTGGCTTTTTTGTTTCAACAAGGTAGAGGGAATCGACCCCTTACACACCCTCATGCATTATTTAGCGAGCGAGAAATAGCGCTTGTAGAAAAGTGCGATGCAGATGCCGCAAACGATCAACGAGAGCACTTCAGCAACAGGCACCGCGCACCACACGCCCGTTATGCCCCATAACGTCGAGAACGAGATCAAGCAGATGAGCACGAATACGAAACTGCGCAGTGTAGAGATGAGTGCGGAAATGCCACCATTCGAAAGCGCAGTGAACATATTCGAGGTCATAAGGCTGAATCCTGCGAACAAGAAACCTGTTGCGAAGATCCTTAAACCCCCGCTTGCCATAGCGAACAATTCGGTCCCGGGCGCAACGAAGATCCCTACCAAGAATTCGTTGCCGAACATGCAGGCCGCATAGAGAATGACCGACGCAGCCGCGATGAACACATAGGCATCGCGCACCACTCGACGCAGTCGCACACGATTCTGCGCCCCAAAGTTATAGCTGATGATCGGCGCGATACCACTCGCAAAGCCATACAACCCTGCCGTGAAGAGGAACTCAAGATAGAGGATGACCGTGATCGCCGCAACACCCGCTTCACCGGCAAGGCGAAGCATGATGAGGTTATAGGAAAGCGTGATGACCATCGCGGCAAGATTCGAGATCATCTCCGATACCCCATTGGCACAGCTCTTCAAGATCATACGCGGACGATTCATGATGCGCCCGAAATGAAGGCTGTGCTCCTTATCGAAGAAGTAGATGAGCGCGATCACCACAGGAATGCAGGTCGCAAGCCCTGTCGCAAGCGCTGCTCCCCTGATCCCCATTCCCACCACCACGATAAGAACGTAATCCCCAACGATGTTGAATACACCAGAACAAAGCGTTGCGATAAGACCGATCTGAGGCTTTCCTGCCGTGATGAAATAGCTCGAGAACATGAGCTCGAGCACCCAAGGTGCCAAGAATCCAACGATGTAATAGCAATACTCCTTGCAGTACGGCATCAGTATCTCGGTTGCACCAAGCAAACTCAAGATCGGCTCCATGAAAACAAGAAGCAAGACCATGAGCACCAGACCGAGAATCGTGCCGAAGAACACGAGCGTGCTCAAGTTATCGAACGCCTGCTGCTCTTCTCCTTCGCCGATATTCTTCGCGATAACTGCAGAACCACCAGCGCCGAGCATCACCCCGAAGCCCATCACGAGCGAGAAGAGCGGATTGACGATGTTGAGCGCAGAGAGCGCATCGACCGAAACGAACTGCGCAACGAACACCCCATCGACCATCGTATAGATGGACGTGAAGAGCATCATGCACACGGTAGGGAGCGCGTATTTCAGCAATCCCCACGCGCCGAAGTTTTGAGCGATCCTGTTTTCAGACATAGAACATCCTTAAGAACGAAAAGACGAAACGACCGTCGATCAGCCTTGATGACTATTCGACATCATGCGCATTTCACCTGTTCTGACACAAGATAGCGCACAAGATACATTAGTTATCTCTCGTTCCTACATCGCAATTACGCCTCGGGTTGTTCGATCTTCTTATACGTTGCATAGAGCTCAGGCATGACCTTCTTCACCGCACATGGCTTGAAGGTTTCCGTCGATACCACTGCGTGCGTGGTAGAGCCCGTGATGCGCGGCTTCGCCGTTTCGGGATCCTCACCCTTGGCGAAGATGCGATAGCTATAGGTGGTGCGCACCGCACTCGCTTGCGAGATG
Source organism: Eggerthella sp. CAG:298 (assembly GCA_000435675.1). Classification (GTDB taxonomy): domain Bacteria; phylum Actinomycetota; class Coriobacteriia; order Coriobacteriales; family Eggerthellaceae; genus Anaerotardibacter. The sequence goes on from FR895139.1 coordinate 3,437, forward strand.
CGCGTATAGATCGTTGCAGTTTCACCGAACTTGAAGGGAACGCCATATGAGATATGCGCATCGATCACAGGACATTGATACCCATCCGCTTCGATCTGAGGATATGGAAAACCGATCTCCTCCAACAAGCGGCAGCGTGCCACGTCGAACCAGCTGAAATAGTTCGCATGGTAGACAACGCCCATGCAGTCGGTCTCCGAATAACGCACTTCGATATCTGTCACGAACTCCATTGCTACACTCCCCATCTTTTGATCTCGCACTTAATACTAACTTATATAATTGAACGCAGAAGAGATGTTTATGGAGAGAGGTACCGTGGAACAGAGAAACAACCGCAGGTCAGTTGAAAAAGCTTTCGAGCCGCTCACGCCAAAGCTCTGCTTCCAACTCATGGCGCCTCACACGCTCGCACCTTCGATCCTTGCGCTCACCTTCACGCTCGTATTCACCACGGTCACGTTCTCAGGAAGCGTGAACCTTCTTCTGTTCGCGGTCCTGTTCGTCATCTGCACGCTGATGCAAGCGGCGGCGAACACCTTGAACGATTACTTCGACTACAAAAAGGGCACCGATTCGCTCGAGAACTCCTCTGAAGATGCCTTCGATGCGGTGCTGGTCTACCATCGCTTGAACCCGAAGCACGTGCTCGTATTCGCTATCGCGCAACTGGTCATCGCTGCGATCCTCGGCTGCTATATCGTTTCTCTTTCAGGACTCACCGTGCTGGTGATCGGTATCATCGGCGCGCTCGTGGTGGTCATCTATTCCGCAGGCAAGACGCCTCTTTCCTATCTTCCGATCGGCGAAGTTGCGATCGGTTTCACCATGGGCGGGCTCATTCCTCTGGCCTGCGTCTACGTTCTTTCTGGTGTGCTCGACTGGTGGCTCATGCTCACCGGGCTTCCGCTCATGATCGGCATCGGCATGATTCTCGCCACGAACAATACGTGCGACATCGAAAAGGACATCGCTTCGAAGCGCCACACCCTCGCCGTCACGCTCGGTCGCGAACAGGCACCGATGTTCTATAAGCTCGCGCTCATCGTATGGATGGCAGTAATGCTCATCCTTGAGCTGTGCTTCTACACTCCTGGCGTGGTGATGGGGATCTTGATGATCTGCGCAGCCTTCCCGGTTTTGCGCGCCCTGTTCGCTAACCCCTTGAACCAGAACTCCCGCGATGGCGCTATGGCTCAGATCATCAGCTTGAACATCATCTTCATCTCGTTCTATTGTCTGGCGATCGCGATCACGCCGATCGTCTCGTTCATCTAGGCATTATCTAAGAACCATTCTCGGCATGCCGCGTTGGTGGCTGCCAAACGATCGTGCGCTTTCCTTCGAGCGCGCTCAAGCATGCCTCGCGCTTGAGTTCTGCGATGCTCATCGCTTCCCATTCAGGGATGATGCCAGAGCAATACGCGAGATACCCCAAGATCGCCTCTGCGTTCAAGCCCAAATCATCGATAAGGTAGCTGAGCGATGCATCCTTGTTGCGCTTAGAGAGCTTGCGTCCGTTCTCATCTACGAAGATCGGCACATGGCCATAAACAGGCGTGGGCAAACCGAGCAATCGTTGAAGGTAGATCTGCTTGGGTGTTGACGTGAGCAAATCAACGCCACGTACGACCGAATCGATACCCGAAGCAGCATCATCGACCACCACCGCAAGCTGATAAGCGAACACCCCATCACTGCGCTTGATGATGAAATCCCCTGCTTCACGCACAAGATCGAAGCAGCTCTCGCCCTGAAATGTGTCAGCAAAGCACAGCGGGCTTGGAGCAGCAGCCACATCAAGGCGCAGCGCATAGCGCTCGCAAGACATGCGTTCACTGCGCACTTCAGCTGAGATGCCCTTGCAGGTGTTTTGATAGATGAACTCTTCCCCAACATGAGGGGCACGGGCGCTATGCAAGTCAGCGCGGGTGCAGAAACAGGGATACACGAGCCCTTGCGCCTCAAGCCCCTCGCATGCACGCAGATAGTGTTCCTGCTGGTCTTCGGCACTTTGATAGACGACCACATCGACCCATTCGAAGCCAAACCATGTCAGATCGCGCATGATCGTATCGATATGCTGCTGCTTGGAGCGATCGGGGTCAAGGTCTTCGATGCGCAGCACCATCTCATCGGCAACGAGCGCCGCGATAAGGGACGCGAAGATATTGCCGATATGGAACCGTCCCGAAGGGCTCGGTGCAAAACGACCGCGAAGATGCGGCCGTTTCATCTCATTAGTTTCTGCGATCGGTAACATGTTTCGTCTTGCCGAAACTGCGCTCGATCCCGCCTGGCTCGATGAGCTTCACATCGGAGGAGACGAGCATCGTGTCCTTGAGCTTGGTCTGGATCTGCTTGCAGAAGCGATCCATCTCTTCGAAGGAATCGCTGAACGCTTCTGGCAGCAGCTCGACCATGATGACCATATGATCGAGTCCGTTATCGTTATCGACTTCGATGCGATAGTGCGGACTCACGCCTTCGATGCTAGCCAGGATGTCCTCCACCTGCGAAGGGAACACATTCGTTCCGCGGATGATGAGCATATCGTCGGTGCGGGTACGTACCTTCTTCATGCGCGCATGAGTGCGTCCGCATGCGCACGGATCAGTGATCACATAGCTCAGATCGTGCGTGCGGTAACGCAGCACCGGGAACGCCTGCTTGTCGAGCGGCGTGAGCACTAGCTCGCCCGGCACGCCCTCAGGCAGCGGCTCGCCGGTCTTTGGATCGACGATCTCCCAGAAGAAATGATCCTCCGCGATATGCTGCATGTCGCGACACGCAAGGCATTCACCTGAAACGCCCGGACCCATCACTTCGGTGAGGCCGTAATTATCGGTGCAGATGATGTGCATGCGGCGCTCGATCTCTTCTTTGAGCGCCGGCGGACAAGGTTCGCCACCGAAGAGCCCGATGCGCAAGCTCGAGTTCTCCCAATCGAAACCATGCTTCTCGCCATATTCGCACATGTGCATCGCATAGGAAGGTGTGGCGATGAGCACGGTGGTCTGGTAGTCGTTGATCATCATGAGATGACGTTCGGTATTGCCCGACCCTGCCGGAATGACCATGCAACCCAGATGCTCAAGACCATAGTGCAGTCCGAAGCCACCGGTGAACATGCCATAGCCAAATGCCATCTGAACGCGGTCCGAAGGCACCACGCCTGCCATCTGGGCCAAGCGCGCGATGCAATCACGCCAGATATCCAGATCGTGATCGTTGTACCCCACCACGATCGGCTTTCCCGTGGTGCCCGACGAAGCATGCAGGCGCACCACATCATCGAGCGGAATGGCGAAAAGACCGAACGGATAGGTGTCGCGCAGCACTGACTTGTCCGTGAAGGGAAGCTTGCGAATGTCTTCGAGCGTTTGAATATCGCCCGGCACCACTCCCAGTTCCCCCATCTTCTCGCGATACCATGGCACGCGCTCATAGGTCCACGCAACCTGATCCTTGAGCTTTGCAAGCTGCAGCGCGCGGATCTCTTCACGCGACATGGTTTCGATCTCGGGTTGGAACATCGGGGTGATCACTGTATTGCTCATGGGTTCTCGATTCTGATACAAAATAGAAGGGACGGAAGAAGGTAAGGAATGCTAGTAGCGCGCAGGCAACAAGCGCATTACGCTGAGAAATCAACCTGCGAAACGAGTTCGACCGGTTGTTCAGCCAAGGCAGCTTCCGCGCGCGCAACATCTTCGACACCGACCGCGATATAGGTCGAGATGAGCGAGTAAGAATACTTCACGTTCATATCTTGCTGAGCGATCACATCGAACACGCGCACCAGCTCACCTGGTTCATCGATGAGCTTCAAGCAGAGCACATCAGCCTGCTTGACCGCCATGCCCTTCGCCTCGAGCACTTCAAAAGCGCGCTGCGGCTTGTCGACCACGAACCGTGCGATGCCATAATCGCCAGTATCGCTTAACGCATAGCCTTTCACGCTGATATCGTTCTCCACGAACACTTCGAGCACGCGCTTCAGGTGACCGACCTTGCTCTCGATGAAAACACTTAACTGGGCAACAGCCATAGCTACTCTCCTTGCATAAAGTTGGCACCCAGATGGAATGCCTCGAGGTTGATATCGATGGTCTTGGGCGGGACATTGTTACGAATGACCTCTTCCCAAAGGGAAAAATCGAACGGAAGGCTCACGGCGAGCGCACCGAGCAGCACGACATTCGCGCATTTCGCCGTTCCTGCGCTGCGAGCGAGCTCGCTCGCAGGAATGAGCGTTGCTCCCAGCTCATCGAGACGCTCACGCGCACGAGCGGGCATCTCGGCCTTGCCCGTGAGCACAGGAAGCGGCTTGATCTCCTCATCGTTCACGACGAGCACGCCGCCTTCCTTCAGATAAGCAAGGTTGCGGAGCGCTTCGGTGGTCTCGAACGACACGATGTTATCAGCGCAGCCTTCGTCGCAGACCATCGTAGAAACGTTGTCGCCGAAGCGCACGACCGTGGTAACTGCGCCACCACGCTGTGCCATGCCATGAATCTCAGAAACCTTGCAGCACTTCCCTGCCGCACTCGCAACACGCGCGAGCAACGTGGCTGCGGTGATCGTTCCCTGGCCACCAACGCCGCAAAGCAGAATGGTGAATGTCTTATCGCTCATATCGCACTCCCCTCTACAAACGCTCGATCGCATCGAACGCGCAGTACTGAGCGCACTGCGAGCATCCATTGCACATATCGGTATCGATCGACGAAAAGCCCGTTTCGCGATCGGTTGAAATTGCGGGGCATCCCAACGTGACGCACACACCGCAGCCCGTGCAGTTCCCGTTCACGTAGTACGGCTTGTCCTTCGTTTTTGAAAGCAGTACGCAAGGACCGCGGAACACGATCACGTCAAGCTCGTCGCGGCCGAGCGCCTCTTTGAGCGCGCCGCGTACCGCATCACGATCGAACGCATCGACCACCTGCACGTGATCGACGCCGATAGCATCAAGGATCACCGGCAGATTGAGCTCGTTGCTCTCGCGGTTTTGCAGCGTCACCCCATTGAACGGATTGCCTTGCTGGCCGGTCATGGCGGTCGTGCGATTATCGAGGATGCAGATCGTGCCAGCACCCTTGTTATATACCGTATTGATGAGGCTCGAAAGGCCAGAATGCGCGAACGTGGAATCGCCGATCACACCCACGATCGGACGATGGTCGCTTCCCGCCATTGCGAGCTCGAAGCCGTGCGCCATCGAAACAGAAGCGCCCATGTCGAGCGTGGTATCCATTGCTGAGAGCGGTGGCAGCGCACCGAGCGTATAGCAGCCGATATCGCCCGTGACGATGGCTTTGTTGCGTGCGAGCTCACGGAAAACGATACGATGAGGGCAGCCCGCGCAAAGAGCAGGAGGACGATTGGGAACATCGCCAGGAGTATCGAGGTGCGCAGGGGTTTCTTTCCCAAGAGCCCGCAGGATATCTTCAGGATGAACCTCTCCATCGGCAGGCAAGGGGTTAACAAATTCATCGAGCGCGATGCCGCATGAACGTACTGCATCCGAAAGATAGGTCGAAGCCTCTTCGACCACGTACACCTTATCCACGCTCTCAGCAAAGCGCGCGAGCGCGTCTGCGGGCAGTGGCCAAGTTACGCCCAGCTTGAAGATGCTCACGTCACCCAGAGCTTCCTTAACGTGCTCATAGACCGCACCAGCGCAGATGATACCGATGCTCGTATCGCCCTTCTCCACGCGATTGAACGGGCACGTTTCCACCCATTCCTTCAGCGTTTCAGTGCGCTTGACCACGACCTTACGGCGCGGTTTCGCAAAGGCGGGCATCATGACCCATTTGGTAGGATCGCTCTCGTAGGGCTTCTTCTCAACTTCGGTGCGCTCCCCCACTTCAACAGGGGTTTTCGTGTGCGAGATGCGTACGGTAGAGCGCATCATGAAGGGGACATCGAACTGCTCGGAAAGATCATAGGCACTGCGCGCGAAATCGAGCGCTTCCTGAGAATCAGCAGGCTCAAGAATGGGCACGAGCGAAGCCATGGCATAATAGCGGCTGTCCTGCTCGTTCTGCGAAGAGAACATGCCCGGATCGTCGGCGGCGAGCAAGAGCACCCCGCCGTTAACGCCGGTATAAGAGGCAGTGAAGAGCGGGTCGGCGCACACATTCACGCCCACGTGCTTCATCGTAACGAGCACGCGTGCACCCGCCGCAGAAGCGCCCATCGCAACCTCGAGCGCGACCTTTTCGTTCGGGCACCATTCCGCATAGACGCCGGGAAGCATTGCGAAGGTTTCCATGGTCTCGGTGGAAGGTGTTCCTGGATAGGCAGTGCCAATATGGCACCCTGCCTCCCACGCACCACGCGCGATCGCTTCATTACCTGATAAAAATTCCATACGTGATCCTTGTTCGTATTTTCAAAAGATTCAAAAGACGAGATCTTGAAGGGGCGATTATTCAACGAAACGAAGAACGAAGCAGCCGATCTGCAGAAGATCGCCTGGGTTCAACACCGCATTCTTGATCGCTTCGTTATTCACCCACACGCCATTGAACGAATCGCGGTCAGTGATGGTCCATTCGCCGTTGATCTTCTCCATTTCAGCGTGAACGCGCGAAACGGTCATATCGTTGAGCATCACGCCACATTGCGGAGAACGACCAATCTCGATGAAATCGCTCTCGAGCGGAAACACCAGACCTTCCTGCTTGCCATAGCACACGCGAAGCGATGCAGGTGCCTGATCGGCAGCATGAGCACGCTCACCTTCGGTATCGATGGATATCGCCTCGAATGCTTCGGTGGCATCTTGGAAATGGTAGCCGCACACCGAGCAGCGATCTCCATCATTGTTCGCTTCATTCATGCACACTGGACAGGTTGTCATATGCTTCCCTCTTACCCCTCTATACGCTTAGCGCGCGGCATCGGCACCGTAGATGATCGGCATCGAGCTGACCACTTCGCTCTCAGCTTCCTTTGCTTGATCGCCGCCCGTAAGCCTGCTCCACCAGATGCCGATACCTTCAAGGAAGTTCGGACCGGCGCAGTCTTCTGCAGCAATAAGGTCGACCGTTTTGATGATCTCGTTATTCTGGTAATAGTTTACCGTACCCACCTTGTCTCCCGCATGCACGGTGTTGGTAATGTCGTCGAAAACCACTTCTTGGCTCACATTTCCGTTATAGCGGAAGACCCCGACCGTCTCAGTCGGGTTTGCGATCGTTGCTTTGAAGGTCTTATCGAGCCAGCCTTTATGGCTCACATTCGCCACGACGGGCGCTTGGACCTCCTGGCCATTGAGCTGAAGCGTGACCACTTCGTCCGAAGAAGCCAGCGGAACATCGATCGTGTTGTCGTAGACCCAGTTCCACATGGTCGTGCAGTCGGTGAAGCGCTGCGCTTCTGTGCTCGAATGAAGCACGATCGCGTAGAGGGTCTCCCCATCGCGCTCGCAAGCACCCGCGAAGCACTCGCCCGCTTCTTCGGTGAAACCGGTCTTGATACCGCAAGCGCCTTCATAGACGCCGATCAGAAGATCGGTCGACTCGAGCTGAAGGTCGACCCAACCCTCTCCACGCTTCACTGAGATCGTGGTCTTCGGCGTTGCTACGACCGAACGGAAAAGCTCGTTTTCCATGGCAGCACGCGCCATGATGGAAACGTTCTGAGCACTGCAATGCATATCCCCGCTGAACTGATCGTAATCAAGACCATGCGGATTGCTGAAATGCGCATCGTTCATACCGAGAGCGAGCGCCTTCTTGTTCATCGCATAGACGAATGCATCGTAGCCATTCTGAGGCATCTCGTTCTCAGGAATGCTCTTGTCTTTCTGAAGCTCTTCCAAGATCTTCGGCCCGAGCGATTCAGCCAAGGCTTGACCTGCATCGTTGCCGGAAGGAATCATGAGCGCCTTGATCGCAGCTTCGAGCGTGAGCACATCGCCTGCTCTTAGCCCCGCAGTGGATTCACCGATGCTCGCCGCCTCTTGACTGACCGTGATCTCGGTCTGCGTAGGGTCTCCCCCATAGTCGAGCGCAACGAGCGCGGTCATGATCTTCGTGATGGATGCGATGTGAACTTGATCATACGCGTTACGCGCAAAGTAGATCGTACCATCGCTGGAAACGAGATAGGCGTATTCGGCGACGATGTTCGGTGCTTGAGCAGCGGTGAAGCCTTGCTCCTCGATGGTCTGACCGAGCACCACATCGGAATTGCGCACTTCAGCCTGGGCGATGCACGGACAAAGCGCGACGCTCAGGGCAAACGCAAATACGCAAGCAAAGATGCCTGCGTATTTGGTCCGTGTTCTATCAAGGATATGCGACCTAGTCGAGCGCATACACATCCTCAGGCTTGCAGACTTCGAATCCTTCTGCAGCAAGCTTCACGTCGAGCGCCGGATCGGCCACCTTCAAGATATCGATCGCATGATCGCCTACCATGAAGCAGTGCGCGTATTCGACGTTGATATCTTTATCATCGAGATAATCGAAGAGCTTCGAAAGCGATCCAGGAACGTTGGGTACCTTGACCGCAACGACATCGATCAACTTCGCTTGATAATCTGCCTCACGCAAGATGCGGCACGCTTTCTCAGGCGTGTCGCAGAAGATGCGCAAGATGCCAAAATCCTTCGTGTCCGCCAAGAACATCGCCTGCATGTTAATGCCGGCTTCAGCGATCGTGCGGATAGCGGAGGCCAAACGGCCTTCGCGGTTTTCAAGGAATACCGTTAATTGAGAGATCATTATTTCAGTCCTTCCCTCAGGTCGATGATACGTTTTGCTTTGCCTTCGGAGCGCTCGATGGTCTTCGGTTCAACGATCTTCACCTCGACTGCGATCTGCAGATTCTCCTTGAGCGCCTTTTCGAGGTCCTTCTTGAGCTTCTGCAAGCGAGCCACTTCGTCGAAGGGGAAATCAGGCACGGTCTCGACCTGCAGTTCCACATGGTCAAGCGCACCGCGCGTGGTAAGGATGAGCTGGTATTGAGAAACGATCTCGGGGAACGAGACGATCTCTTCCTCGATCTGCGACGGGAAGACGTTCACACCACGAAGGATCATCATGTCATCAGTACGTCCCGTGATGCGATCCATGCGACGGAAGGTACGCCCGCATTCGCACTGACCAGTGATGATGCGAGAGATGTCGCGCGTACGATAGCGAATGAGCGGCGAGCATTCCTTGGAGAGCGTGGTCATGACCACTTCGCCCCATTGCCCATCAGGCACGGGCTCGAGCGTCTGCGGATCGACGATCTCGATGATGAAATGATCCTCGCATACATGCAGACCATTCTGCGCTTCACACTCGCAAGCCACACCAGGGCCCATGACCTCGGAAAGACCATAGATATCGTAGACCTGGATACCGAGCTTGTCTTGGATCTCTGAGCGCATGCCCTCAGAGCAGGGCTCTGCACCAAGGATGCCTGCATGGATCTTGAATTCTTCTGCCGGCTTGTAGCCCTCTTCGATCGCCACATCAGCGATGTTGAGCGCATAAGAAGGCGTGCACGCGAGCACGTCGACACCGAAGTCTTTCATGAGACGCACCTGGCGTTTCGTATTGCCAGTGGACATGGGAAGCACGGTAAGACCACCACGTTCGCCGCCCTGGTGAGCGCCAAGACCACCCGTGAACAGGCCATAGCCATAGGCAACTTGCAGCACGGCATCGGGGCCACAATCTGCTGCATAGAGGAAGCGGGCAAAGCAATCGCCCCACACTTCAAGGTCTTTTTCAGTGTAACCAACCACGGTTGCCGTGCCTGTTGTGCCCGAAGAGCAGTGAATGCGAGCGACCTCGCTTTGCGGCACCGCGAACATGTCGAACGGATAGGCGTCGCGCAAGTCCTGCTTCACCGTGAACGGGAATTTGCGCAGATCGTCGAGCGAGGTGATGTCTTCAGGTTTAACGCCTGCTTCATCGAACGACTCACGATAGAAGGGAATGCGCTCATAGACATAAGCGACCAACTTCTGAAGACGCTCAAGCTGAAGTGCGTCAAGCTCCTCACGTGGCATTGTTTCTAGTTCGGGCTGGTAGTACACAACCGCTCCTTTCATTCTCACTCGCTCGAAGGTTCGGCTGAACCCTGAACTTTAACTTCGTTCTTCGGTTGATAATTCGAATGGAATTCTTTCTCTTGAATTATATTGCCATTACGGTCTTTGACTGTGCGGACAATCGTAATCGAGCGCCCATTAGCGCCAGAGGACTCGATGAACTCCGTGCCGATAGGATAATCGGGGTCTTTGCGCACCACCGTGCGATAGGGCTCGCCTTCTTCCCACTCGCCATAAACGGTCGTTACCTCATATCCTGGGTCGACACCGTAGAGCGTGGCGCTGACCGATGAATTGGTATAGCTCATGCGCAGCAGCACATCGGATTCCGTGTCATTTCGCCACACCAGATCGATATCAGGGTAGGCGATGGCTGCGTCGCGTCCTTCGGGATAGCTCGCGATATAGAGCGAATGATTGTTGCGCCGCTCGATCGGGTAGCCCGCTTCATAGACCGCATTGAACACCGTAGTGGCCACCTGGCAGATGCCGCCACCGATCGCATCGGAGTATTCGCCGCCGATGATAGCGCCAGCACCTTGGTAACCCTTTTCTGGTGTTGCCTCACCCGCGAGCGCCAGGAACGACCAGGTCTCCCCCGCCTTGCAGATCGAGTTGTTGAGCGCATCGGCTGCCACGTGGATATTGTTGTTGCGCGCTTCTGCGCCTGAAGCATAGCGCGTGGTATAGGAGGATATTTCAGTGATGAGGCCATAATCGAGCGCCTCTTCGAAGCTCATCGATTCAGGGATCTGCGCGGAAACAACCTGGAGTTCTGCTGCAGTCGTTTTCTCGTTGGACGAGAAGAACGTTTCGTTCAGGTGCGCGATCGCTTCGGAGACCTGCGGCACCGAGCCGGTCGCATTGGTGCTTACGGTGATGTTGCCGCCCTCGTTCGTGAAGTGCACAAGATAATCTGACCCACCATAGCTGAACCCGAACCCTTGGATGATCTTGGGGTTAGCTTTCGCGCCATCGAAGAGCGGCACGAGTGTGAATGCATCCCCCTCCTGCTTCACCTCGGTCTTGATCCATTCGGCAAGCACGTTCTTATCTGCAAAATAGCTCTTGTCCTCATAGGTGAAATTGGCCCCGCAAGGGATCGAGGCGTTGACCTCATCCGCACACGCCTGCGCCTTATCGTGATCGATCTGGATGGCGACATCGTGCATGTCGATGATGAAGCGCGATTCGCCCTCAGCCTCGAGAAGGGCCTGATTCAGCCGATCGATGAGCCATTCTACGGACACCTCATAGCCATCGTGCCCGTCGGTCACTTGTGCATGCGCATCCTTCATCTCGATGTTGAAGTTGACCATCTTACTTCCGAGCGCATCGATGATCTCGTCACGAAGAGCTTCGAGCGAAGTCTCGTTGAACGTGCAAACTGGTTTGATATCATGTCCCGAGAACTGGGCTGCCAAGCGTGCGAAGAACCCACCATCGCTCCGTCCGACTTCATAGGCGGCTTTGGCGTAGGCAGCTGGATCGAACGTTGCACCTATAAGAGGCGCGTTCACCGTCCAGCGATCACGCGAAGAGAGCGATTCTTCGTAGGATATCTGCTTTTCGAGCGATTCGTTGCGTTGCTGCTCTTCCTCGGAGCGCTGCGCGGCTTGCTCGTTAGCACAGAAGACCACCGCATTGCTGTTGAAACGAGGTTCGTATTCCTGCGAGATGAGCGCGGTTGCTTCTTCGGGCGTCTTTCCAGAAAGATCGATGTTTCCCACGCTCACGCCCTGGTAGATGCGATTCATCGTGGCAAGCGAATCGATGCCTCCCGCAACCACTAACACAAGAACCACCACGAGCGCGACCGAAAGCGCCTTGCTCTTCGACCACAGCCAGGCGCATCCGCCTGCCAATCGCGCGAACACGCCCGCTCCTCCTGAAGAGCCCGAACCCTTTCCTCCAGAGGGCTTCATGGGGTTCTTCAGCACATTATGCGGGATCCCCTGTTCACCTCCAAGCACGTTGTTCGTCTGATCTGCCTGCGAACGACGCTTGCCTTCTGCGCGTGATCGGCGCGCAGACTGTGCAGTTCCCCTGCGCGCACGCGCATTCGTTGAGGGCGAAGTGTCTTCTGTTTGAGGTTCATCTTTTGACACTGCAGTACGCCTGGCCGTGCGCATGAGTGTATCGGCACGAGCAGGACGCGCAGATGAACGCTGAGCACCTCCTGAAAGAGACGAGCGCTCTTGCTGCGTTGCAGCCGTGCGTGCCTGCAGCCGCTGCCGCGCTGCATCACGGCTCTCTTGCGCAGGATCGATCTCAGGTTCTCTGCGAGACGGACGGGCGCTCGTGCGCGCTTGCGATCCGCGCTGAGCATCTCTGCGTGAGCGAACGCTCGATTCTTGCGAGCGCGAGCTGCGCGAAGAGCTCGCGTCTCCGCTGATGCGTGAAGGACGCCCCTCCGAAGCGCTGCTCCCGCCTCGTGCCGCACGTGCCGCACGCCCGCTTTGACTTACAGACTCCTCGCGAGAGGATGAGGCAGCGCGCGAGGTACGTGAGGAGCGCATGCTGGATCTGTCTTGATCGCGTCGAGCAGGCGAAGAAGCCGCTCCTTGCGCATCGCGCTTCCTAGCCATGAGTGCTCTCCGATGAAGCTTGCGCAAGCTTGCGCGCTTTCGCTGATCGAGCACCTTTGATACCAGCATAAAGATAGTAGGACGTGGTGAAAATATTCAAGATAAGACCGGCATACACGAACCAAAATCCCCACGAATACTGCGCAGCCGAGAAGCCTGGCAGCCAAGAGAAATCGCATACGCCCAACCCTGCGAAGAGCGGGAAGTTCAGAAGCACGCCCACGAAGCCGATGTAGAGAAACGTAGTGGCAACCTTGCCCGCGTAGATAACGGGCACGCGCACCTGATAGCGCTTCAAGATATAGCCGCCACCAATGAGCAAGATAAGATCGCGAATGACCACGAAGAGGATGATCCAGAGCGGCAAACGCCCCACCAAGAATAACCCGAGCACGCCCGAGATCATGAGCAAACGATCGACCGCAGGATCGAGCAACTGACCCAAACGAGAGACTTGGTTCGTGCGGCGCGCGACCTGACCATCGACCCAGTCGGTCGATGCCGCGATCGCAAAGAGCAGCGTGGCAGCAAGGTTCAGGTCATGAAAGAGCAACACGAGGAAGATAGGGATCATGAGCAGGCGAATGAACGAGATAAGATTCGGCAGCGTGAAGATCTTGTTCGACACCTCGTAGGACTCGTTCGCGCCCATGCGCTCTCTCCCTCTTCAAAAAGGAAACGGGCCTCTAAAAGGCCCGAATCACACAGAATTCTATATCGGTAGCCTAAGCTTCAGGCGTTTGGCCAGCTTGTTCCTGCTTAGCTTTTTCACGTGCAGCTTTCGCTTCCAACGCCGCCTTAATTCTAGCAGCTTTTTCCGCTTCCTTACGTGCAAGCTCTGCTTTTTCTTCTTCAGTAGGCTCAGGTTTCGTAGTGACCGAAACAACCTTCTCGAAAGCAGGCTTGCGATATTCCGGCATCATGGTGAGACAATGCTGCGGACATTCACGTACGCACGTGCGGCATTGGATGCAATCGAACGGGTTGATCGTCCAAGATTCCGCCTCTTTATCCACCGTGATGCAGCCCGTTGGGCAACGCTTGGCGCAGATGCCGCAGAGCGTGCATTCGACGATGTCGTTCTCTACGTGACCCTTCAGATCCTCCACAGGAGGCTTCGTCTCATACGGGTAGCGAATGGTCTCAGGGCGCTTGAAGAGCGACTTGAGCGTCATTTTTCCTAGTTTGAAATATCCCATTGCTCTACCTTTCCGTGCAGCTGATGCAAGGATCGATGGTAAGAACGATCATGTTGACATCGGCTAGGTCGCAGCCTTTAAGCGCCACGGTCATGCCAGCGATATTCTGCGTAGTTGGGGTGCGGATGCGCATGCGCTCGAGATTCTTCGTACCATTGCCAGAGCAGTAGTAATACACTTCGCCACGTGGCTGCTCAAGAATATTGCATGCTTCGCTTCCTGCAGCGGGTGCGCCCTTCACGGGCACGTAGAAATCGCCGCCAGGGATCTTGTCGATCAGTTCGTTGATGATATCGATGGACTGCAGCACCTCTTCGGCACGCACCTGAACGCGGGCATAGCAATCGCCATCGGTTGAGAGGATCGGCTTGAATTCTGCCAGATCACCATAGGCACCGATGCCCAGGCAGCGAACATCGTTGTTCAAGTTGCTCGCGCGGGCGAAGGGCCCGACCATACCATAGCCAAACGCATCTTCCGGTGCGATATAACCCACGCCCACCAAGCGGTTCTTCACCGACGTATCCTTCAGGAAGGCATTGCAGATCTGCTTATATTCGTCTTTGATGCTCGCAAGCTTGTCCTTGATGGCCTGGAGCATAGGCGCATCGATATCCTTCGTAACGCCACCGATGAGCGTATAGGACAAGATGACGCGTCCACCAGCTACCGCTTCAAAGATATCGAGGATACGCTCACGCAAGCGCCAAGAATGCATGAATAAGCTCTCGAAGCCGAACGCATCGGCTGCAAGACCCATCCACAACAGATGGGAATGTATACGCGAAAGCTCATGCATGATCGCACGCAAGTATTCAGCGCGCGGCGGGATCTCGACATTCATAAGACGCTCGACCGTTTGCGCATAGCCGTAGCTATGACCGAACGCACAAATGCCGCAGATGCGCTCCGCAACGTAGATGTACTGATGGATATCGCGCGTCTCGACGAGCTTTTCGAGACCACGATGGATGAATCCGATCTGAGGAAGAACATCGACGACCGTTTCGTCTTCAACCACGAGGTCGAGATGGACCGGCTCAGGCAGAACCGGATGCTGGGGTCCGAATGGAATGACTTGTGCTTTTGCCATTGTTACTCCCCTTCCTCGTTCGTGTTCGCCGAAGCTTCTGCGGACGCCGGCGCGGGAGCGCTGGCTGCTTCGGCCTGCTTCTGGGGCTGCTCTTCAGCAGGAGCATCGGCAGGTGCGGCTGCTTCGGCCTCTTTCGCCGCCTTCTCCTTTGCCGCTTTCGCTGCCTTCGCTGCCTTAGCCTTTGCGATCTTCGCCGCTTTCTCGCGAGCAGCGAGCTGCTCAGGCGAGACGATGCTCATAGGAGCTTCAACACCTTCAGCAAAGCGGTAGAACGCACCTTCGAAATCGATAAGATTGCCAACGATGTTCACACCGAAGAGATCGTGAGCTTCATTTTCGTTCACGAAGATAGCGATATAGAGCGGCGTGAGCGAAGGCACTTCGGTCTCACCTTTGATGATCCCTTCGATGCGTCGATTGATGACCTCGTTGCCTTTGATGAAGGTGTAGTAAAGCCAGACGGTATCGTCTTCTTTGAGCACACCCATCATCTGAGCCAGTTGATAGCCCTGCTCCTTATATTCGCGCGCAGTATCGACCAGGTCTTCGAGCGCAAGAGGGACAAACGTTTCATTCAATTCCATAACGCTTACGCCCCTTTCTTCTTCTCTTCTTTGAGCTTCTTCGACTTTTCCTCAAGGATGCCGATTCCTTCGACCACTGCATCGATGATCGCCTCAGGGCGGATCGCGCAACCAGGCGCGTACACATCCACAGGAATAGCCTGATCGACACCGCCGATGATGTTGTAGCAGTCCTTGAAGATGCCCGCCGTGCAAGCGCAGACACCACAAGCAACGACCACCTTCGGCTCTACCATCTGATCGTAGATTTCCTTGACCACGTCGATGTTGCGCTCGTTGACGCCACCCGTAACCAGGAAGATATCGGCGTGTTTGGGGTTGCCCGTATTGATGATGCCAAAACGCTCGACATCATAGAGCGGCGTGAGTGCAGCCAGCACCTCGATATCGCAGCCGTTACAGCTCGAACCGTCGTAATGTATGATCCAAGGAGATTTTGAAACAGAAGACATGTTACCTCCTTACAGGAATGCAAGAACAAGGATATTGATACCACCGAGAACGAGCGTGACGATCCAGGTCGATTTCAACACCAGTTGCCATTTCACACGAGCGAAGTTGTTGTCGATCCAGATCTCAAGCAAGTAGATCAAGATGAACGCGATGAGCGCAACCACGATCGAAACAGGGTTGCCCCAGATGAAGAACATCACGATCCAACCCATGTAGAGGATGTTCTCGCACCAGTGCATGATCTCGATCTGACCGAGCGTCTTGCCCGACATTTCGGTAGTTACACCTTTTACCAGTTCTTGATGTGCATGATGTGAATATGAGAGATCGAACGGAGATTTCCTCAATTTAATCGTAAGAATGAACAGCATTCCCAAGAAAACGCCCCACAAGCTGAAGATGATGGGCGAATCCAAGAACGGCAAGATCGCGATATCGAAGCTGCCCGTCGCCTGGAAGAGGCCGACCGCAAGCAACAGCACCATGGGCTCATAAGCCATGATCTGCAGGTTCTCGCGATGCGCGCCTGCTTCAGAGAAGGGCGAGCGCGAGGCGTAAGCTGCCATGACGAACATGAGTTCAGCAAGCGTGATGACGAACACGCACAGAAGGAAATTCCCGCCTGAGAAGAAGATACCGCCAGCAAGGAACGTGAAGATGAGCGCGCAAACCACATAGGTGCCGATCGTGCCGTTCACTGCCACGTTATCCTTAGCGAACAGCTTGCGAACATCATAGAGAGGCTGCAGCAGCGGCGGTCCAACACGACCTTGCATGCGAGCTGAGATAATGCGGTCGATGCCAGAGAGCAAGCAACCGAGCACCGTTCCGACGATTGCGAAGACAACCGAGGCGCCGAGCGTGATGAGAATTGAAATAAGCGTTTCCACGATGTGCCTCCTTTCTTAGAACAGTGCCGTGAATCCGATGGTGGCGATGATCGCCCAGATGAATGCAACAAGTATGAGAATGTAGCAGATGATAGTGCCAACGGGCGTGAGCTTCGCCTCGCCGAACCAGTCCTCCATGTACCAGTTGCGCGCAGTGGCCTCCTGCGGTTTCGAGAGCGCATTCAAATAGACGCGCGATTCATTCTCGACCGAAACGCCGGAGAGATACACACTGGCCTTCTTCGCCTTCGTGTTCTTGCGCAACACGCCGAACATCATGACAACCATGAACAAGACGATGATGGTGGACAGATAGAGGTTCTCGTCGCGGATCGGCTGAATACTCATACCGAGGATCGAGCTGACATAAGGCTCGACCATGAAGTTCGAGATGACCGGGATGAGCGCACAAGCAAGCACGGCGAGCACCGCCATGAGCGCAAGCGAGAGCCATTCGCTCTTATGCACGGTGACCTCCACGTTATCGGGCTCACTTGCGATACCCGCAAGCTTGCCGAGCCATTTCGCCCAGAACATGAAGGTAGCTGCTGAGCCAAACGCCAGCATAAGGATGAGCGCGATCTGATGCGTTCCGATGAGCGTGATGAGCGTTGCCCACTTCGCGATGAGCATACCGAACGGCGCGATGAACATGATCATGATGCCGAGCATCATAAGACGTGCGAGCTTCGGCATGCGCTCGAAGAGCGTGTCCATGTCTTCGATGTTACGAGAGCCGATGTGATGCTCTGCGGTGCCCACACACAGAAAGAGCAAGCTCTTCGCGATAGCGTGGAAGATGACGAGGAAGATCGCAGCCCAAATCGCCTCTGCCGTGCCAACACCCGCGCAAGCCGTGATGAGGCCAAGGTTCGCGATGGTCGAATACGCGAGCACGCGCTTGGCATTCACTTGCGAGATGGCAAGGAACGAGCAGAACAGGAACGTGAGACCACCCACCAAGATGACGAAGATGGAGGGCCCGAACGACACTGCATAGATGGGCGCGCACTTGATAAGCATGAATACGCCCGCCTTCACCATGGTGGATGAATGCAGAAGCGCACTGGTAGGCGTCGGCGCGACCATAGCGCCCAACAGCCAGGTGTGGAACGGCATCTGCGCCGCTTTGGTCATGCCCGCAAGGCTCAAGCACGTAAGCGGGAATACCACGAGCGCCGGCGCGAACGTGCCGATGACGATGAAGTCGAGGAAATCGACGGTGTTGAATTCGAGCACCATGAAGAAGAGCGCAGCCAGAAAGGCGATGCCGCCGACCATGTTCATGACGATCTGACGGAACGCATTCGCGATCGCTTCCTCAGTGCGGGTGTAGCCGATGAGGAGGAAGGAGCAAACTGTGGTGATCTCCCAACCGGCATAGAGCCAGATGAGATTGTTGCAGAAGATGATCGCATACATCGCTGCAAGGAAGATGAACATGAGCGCGAAGAAGCGCGGACGACGATCCGCTTCATGCTTATGTTCGGCCTGGAAGTCTTCCATGTAGCCAATGGAGTAGATGCAAATGCCTGCGCCCACAAGGCCGATGATGAGCGTCATGATGAGCGAGAGCGAATCAACATAAAGACCGCGGGTGCATACGATATCGTGCGCGCATCCGAACTCGAAGATGAGCGTGCCGATAAGCTGGATGGCCGCAAGGCCCAGCACCCAGAACCTTCGATACTTGACACTGTAGAAGATAACGATTGCGCCGACGATCACGCTGATAGCTATTGATGCCCAATCGACCACAACGGACTCGAACAGGAAATACTGCCCCGGTGTGCCGATGTTCATCGCAACGAACGCAATAGAAGCGCCCATGATGACGATGCTCGCAACCCACACGATCGCATTTCTTACCTTGTTCTGCCGAAAGATCAGCAAGAGTGCGGCAACAACAAGAGGAAAGAGGATTAGAAATCCTATCATCTCCATGCTTGTTCCTCCTTTTTTAGGAGCTCATAATAAAACGAGACTTAATCAGTCTCATTTTCACTCTATTACTTCATGTTGGCTGCACGCTGCACGCTTCGTTTATGGAGATAATATGTTCGGTAAGTGGGTTGGGCTGGGCAGTATTTGCGAACTGGGCTTACCCGATGATGAACACAGGTCGTTTCTGATAGGCGCACACCACGGAAACTTCTGCCTCTGCTCGCGCGACCACCCCACGCAGCGTCTCGACCGGCAAACGATAAGTGTTGTTGTTCTCAGAAATGTGAAGTGCAACGACCGTCTCGAGTCCACCATGCATGAGCGTCGCAAGCGCGTCGGCCGCCTGCGCGTTGCTCAAATGCCCCACTTCTGATCCAACCCGCTCTTTCAGCATGCGCGGATAGGGTCCTGTTTTGAGCATCTGCTCATCGTGATTGGACTCAAGACCGAGGATGCGTACCCCACGCAAGCCTTCGAGCGCTTCGGGGAGCACCACGCCGGTATCGGTGATGAATCCAAGCGCATCGGCTCCACATTCGAACTTGAAAGCGAACGACGCAGGCGCATCGTGCGAAGTAGGCAGGATTGAAACATCCAAGACTCCGATCGTGTGCTTCTGACCTGCCTCGAAGAAGATGACCTCGTTCGAATCCTGGGCTTGTTTGAGCTCCTTGCTCGCGGCGAGCGTTTCGGGATGCAAGTAGAGCGGCACCTCGATGCCTTGCGAACGCAGCCCGCGCAGGATGACCCCGAGATTCTTCACGTGATCAGAATGATTATGAGAAATGAGAACACCCTTGAGCTTGGCCATATCGAAGCCACCTTCTGCGCTGAAGGCAAACACATCGCGCTTACAGATGCCCGCATCGATAAGGATGCCCTCACCCGTGACACGATCATAGACCACCGAAGCATTGCCCTTGCTCCCGCTGCCGACAACGATCAAGTTAAGACGCGCCGATGGAGATGTGTGTTTTGCATGGCAATCGCGTGCAAGAGATTCATGGTTCTCGCGATGTGCTTCGATATGCGCACGCGTTAGCCCTTGCTCTTCGTCTTGAAACAACATCGCTCTTTACTCTCAGCTTATGAACACCGTGCAGGAATAAAGCCTATTTATGGTAGTAACGATGGAGCTCGTATTTCGGCTCGCAGCAGATATTCATACCGAGGCGCTTGTAGAACTGTTCATCGGTCTCAGAGATGATGACCGAGAAGAACGCATCGCAGCCACGCAGGTTCTCAACACAATCGAGCACTTTCTTCGCAGTTTCGTTGGTGGCGGAACTGATCGCGAGCGCGATGATGGTCTCGTCGGAGTGAAGGCGCGGATTGTTGGATTCGAGCACGTTGGTCTTGAGCTTACAGATAGGCTCGATCGCTTCGTCTGAGATAACGTCGGCATCAGGATCGACACCTGCCATAGCTTTGAGCGCATTGATGAGCGTACAGGCGGCAGCACCGAGATTCGTGGAAGTCTTGCCCGTGACCACTTCCCCATCAGGCAGCATGATCGCGCCCACCGGAGCACCCGTGATCTCCTCCTTAAGCAGGGCTGCAGAACGCGCTTTGAGATCGTTGGCACCAACGCCTGCCTGGTTCATGAGCAGCTCGCACTTCTCAACCTGATCCTGACCCATACCGCTACGCTTGACCTCGGTAGCGGTCTGGTAATAGCGGCGCACGATCTCGCGACGAGCGGCATCCGAACAGGCTTCGTCATCGATGATCGCGAAGCCTGCCATGTTCACGCCCATATCGGTAGGCGATTGATATGGACAATGCCCTGAGATGCGGTCCATCATAGCTTTGAGTACGGGGAATATCTCGACATCGCGATTGTAATTAACCGTCACTTCGCCGTAGGCTTCAAGCTGAAAGGGATCGATGATGTTCGCATCGTTCAGATCGAGGGTGGCGGCTTCATAAGCGATATTCACGGGATGATTGAGCGGCAAATTCCAAACCGGGAAGGTTTCATATTTCGCATACCCTGCCTTCACGCCACGCTTGTTCTCATGGTAGAGCTGCGAGAGACACGTTGCCATCTTGCCTGAACCAGGACCAGGAGCCGTCACCACCACGAGCGGGCGCGTGGTTTCGATATATTCGTTCCTGCCGTAGCCTTCATCGCTTACGATGCGGGCGATATCGTTCGGATATCCGGGAATCGGGTAATGAAGATAAGATGTGATGCCAAGCGCCTTGAGACGATGGCGAAACGCATCGGCGGCAGTCTGGCCGCTGTACTGCGTGATAACCACCGCGCCCACGTAAAAACCCATGCCGCGCAAGATATCCATCAGACGCAGAACGTCCTCATCGTAGGAAATACCAAGGTCGCTGCGTACCTTATTCTGTTCGATATCGTTAGCGTTAATAGCGAAGATGATCTCGACATCGTTCTTCATTGATTTGAGCATCGAGACTTTCGCATCGGGCTTGAAACCAGGAAGAACACGCGAGGCGTGCATGTCGTCAAAGAGCTTGCCACCAAATTCCAGATAGAGCTTGCCACCCAGTTGTTCGATGCGTTTTTTGATATGTTCAGCCTGCATTGAAATGTACTTATCGTTATCGAATCCAATGCGCATGGCTACTCACTTTCTAAAACGAACTTCTGCGACGCGTTATGGCAACCACAAAACCTGCAATCGCCTGGCGAGAATGCTGTATTCATAGTACTGAAATCAAGACAAAAGAAAACCCCTTGAAATTTGAAATTGTCTTTGAACGGACTTGTTCAAGAAACATGCTTTTACCCGAAAAACTTCATTCTTCCCAGTCTCTATTCTTGACGTGAAGGATTGGTTTGTTACTATAGTTTGTGCTGTTTTGAGCAATCGGGACGTGGCGCAGTTTGGTAGCGCACTTGACTGGGGGTCAAGGGGTCGCAGGTTCAAATCCTGTCGTCCCGACCAGAAATCTAAACGGGAGAGCAATCGCTCTCCCGTTTTGTTTATACAGGACGACTACCTGCGCAGCAGGCATGGGCTTTGTCTATAGGATTTGAACCGAAAGGTTCACCGAAGTGCTACCAAGCACTTCTGGCGCGAGAGTCAAGACTTGCGAAGCAACCGCGAAGCGGCTTGGTCTTGACGCGAGCGAACTTCTGCGTCCCGACCAGAAATCTAAACGGGAGAGCAATCGCTCTCCCGTTTTGTTTATACAGGACGACTACCTGCGCAGCAGACACAAAATATCAACACCTATTTATCTTTGCGCGAACCGTTTCCTATATGATGGCGCGCCAAGAACTCCATGATGCGATTGCTGAAGATGAGCGCGATGATCGCGAGCACGATGAGCACCGCGAAGATCGCTACGCTCTCCCACAAACGTCCATCGAGCAACCCTTCAGCAGCATAAGCAGAAAGAATGATCCCTGGCGAACGTGCAATGGTGGTGATAGCCACAAAGGGCTTCAGCTTCATATCCGTAAGCGGCACGATATAGGTGAACGTATCTTTCGGCAACCCCGGGATAAGGAACAAGATGAACACGATGATGTTCAAGCGCCCCGTTTTCTCGAAGTCCTGGAATTTTTTCAAGTGCTGGTCGGAAATGAGGTCCTTGACGAACGGTGCACCCAAACGGTGGACCAACTCATAGACGAATGCGCTCGAGATCGCGCAACCAAATAGGATGAGCAGCGAACCCCAAAGCGGCCCATAGAGCATGCCCGCCGCCATCTGAGTGACTTCGCCGGGAATGAAGGCAACCACGACCTGGATGAATTGGAGCGCAAGGAGCACCAGAACACCCGCAGCACCTGCATCTTGGATGCGCTCGATCACGCGATCGACGCCACCTGGTTCGAAGATATCCTTGAACAGCGGAAGCAGCGCGACCACGACGATGATGCACAGAACGAAGAACCCGATGAGACCCAGGAACTTGAAAAGGTCTG
Source organism: Eggerthella sp. CAG:298 (assembly GCA_000435675.1). Classification (GTDB taxonomy): domain Bacteria; phylum Actinomycetota; class Coriobacteriia; order Coriobacteriales; family Eggerthellaceae; genus Anaerotardibacter. Next base: position 26,161 of record FR895139.1, read on the forward strand.
AGCGCTTCACCTCCTTGTTGAAGAGGCGAACCGTGCTCTCTTGTTTGGCAGAATCTTCTGTTAGAGGTTGCTTTGCCTTGCTCTGGTGTTTCTTTTCAGTCATGCGTACTAGCGCCTCATTGCAGCGATCGTATCGAGGATGATATCGGCAAGCTCCGCCTTCGACATGAGCGGCAGATGCGTTTCTTCTTCAGAGGTAACGAGCCACACTTCATCGTCATCCTTGCCGAACACCTTATTCGCACCTACTTCGTTCGCCACGATCATATCGGCATTCTTCTTGATGAGCTTCTTGCGCGCATTGTCGATGACATCGTTGGTTTCCGCCGCAAACCCAACCACGATCTGATCGGTCTTTGCGTTCCCCAAGGTTGCGAGCACATCGGGGTTCTCAACGAGCGCGATGTTGGCCAGCTCAGCATCATTGATACCCTTCTTGAGCTTGCGATCCATCTCTTTTGCAGGACGGACATCGGCTACCGCAGCCGCGAAGATCCCCATATCGCACGCATCGAAGACAGGCATTGCTGCTTCGAGCATATCGCGCGCTGATTCAACATAGATGACCTCCACGCCCTCTGGCGCAGGCAGTGCGACCGGTCCTGAAACGAGCGTAACCTCGGCGCCCTTTCGCGCAGCAGCCTCAGCAAGGGCATAACCGAACTTCCCTGAAGAGCGGTTCGTGATATAGCGCACAGGATCGATAGCCTCCACCGTAGGACCAGCCGTGATCATGACGCGCTTGCCAGCGAGCACCTGCGGCTCGCTCGTTGAAACAGGCGCATCAAGTGCTTCGAGCACGCGCGAAACGATCAATTCTGGCTCGGGTAAACGGCCCTTCCCCACTTCGCCACATGCAAGATAGCCCGCATCGGGTTCGATGAAAGAGATGCCGAACGCGCGCAGGCGAGCCATGTTGTCCTGCGTGATGGGATTCTCATACATGTGCACGTTCATAGCAGGAGCGATCATGATAGGCGCCGTGGTGGCAAGCAGCGTAGTGGTAAGCAGGTCATCAGCAAGCCCATGCGCGATCTTAGCCATCACGTTCGCCGTGCAAGGAGCAACGAGAACGAGATCAGCCTCTTGAGAAAGAGAGATATGATGAATGGGATCCTGCGGGTTATCGAAGAGCTCCACCGCTACCGGCTCGTTGGTGAGCGCACGAAATGTGAGCGGATCGATAAAATGCGTGGCATGTTCGGTCATCATAACCTTCACGCGCACGTCGGCTTTCTGCAGGCCGCGCACGATCTCGGCAGCCTTGTAAGCAGCGATGCAACCCGTGATTCCAATAAGGACGGTTTTCTGTGGTTTAGAAGCCATTTCATCTCCTTGATTCACTATATCTTTGTTATTGTAGGACAAGATGAACCGCTCGCTTGGAATGGCGCGAACTTCATCAAAACTTAATACCCTCACCATATTTTCTGTAAGCCAAGAAGCACACGAAAGGAGTCACATGGAAGAGCCGCAGCACGCAAACGCTAAAAGCGTTATCCACGGTATCACTTCCATGGTCTCGCCACGCTATATCCAGCTCTCTTTCGCAAAGCTCTTTTGGATCTTCGTGGTTGGCTCGATCCTCGGCCTTTTGATCGAAGACGTCTTCCACGTGCTTGTTTACCATGAATGGGAAAGTCGTGCGGGTCTCGTGTGGGGTCCGTTCTCTCCGCTCTACGGTGTAGGAGCGGTGGTCCTAACGGTGTTCCTCAATCGGTTCTACTACACTCACAATCTGATCATCTTCCTCATAGCCATGGTGCTCGGCTCCGCCATGGAATACCTGGCGAGCCTGATCATGGAGGTGTTCTGGCAGGCGATCGCCTGGGATTACAGCGGTACGTTCGGCTCGATCGATGGGCGTACGAACTTCTTATTCGGCGTGATGTGGGGCATGCTCGGTCTGGTTTGGGTACGCATGATCATGCCGCGCATCAAGTTCATCTTCCAGCACATCAATTTCAAGAGCACAGCCATGCGCATCTTCACGTGGCTCATGGTCATCTTCATGGCGGTCAACATCGTGGTCACGGTGCTCGCGCTTCACCGCGAAGGACAGCGCACGGAGAACATCCCTCCTGCAACACCGATCGATGTATGGCTCGATGAAACATTCCCCGATGACTGGATGCAGAAACGCTTCGAGAATATGACCGTTTCGAAGGATGTCGGAGCAAAGAGCTCTTAAGAACGCAGGTCACTGGAGCTCTTGTACGCGAAGGCCTTACCTTTTATCACGCGAAGGCGTTCGCTCTTCAGCGCTGCGCGCACAGACATCAACACCATTGAACAGAACGCTGTCCGAAAGGAGCGATCGCGCCCCCTAAACGAGCGCGAAGCTCTCGCGTTCTTCGGTGATACCGCAATTCTCCTGATAGGCAGCGAGCACTTCATGTCCGCGCTCGGTGAGCCCGATGCGACGATCAGCCAACTGCGAGATAGCTTGAATGAGATCATCTGGCAGCGGCGCCATGAAGCTGAGCGTATCGTTGATGCAGGGATGCTGGAACTCGATGAAATACGAATGAAGGAACTGGCGGCAGAGCCCGAGATTGCTGCTCTTCCCTGGGTTGCCATAGGTCTGATCGCCCACCACCCAGTGATTGATGTATTCCATATGCACACGGATCTGATGCGTGCGCCCTGAGTAGAGCTTGCATTCAACGAGCGTAAAGCCGTTGTCCTTAAGCCCTGATTCAAACCGCTCGAGCACATTGAACGTAGTGACCGACGAGCGCGCCTGAGGCTTATCGGAAACCTGCATGCGCGTACGATTCTTGTCGCTACGAAAGATCGGTGCATCGATCAGGCCCGTATCGCTCGCGATGTTACCGTGCACCAGGCAAAGATACTTACGATCAACATTGCGGCGACGGATCTCATCTTGAAGGATATAGCCCACTTCGTCATTCTTCGCACAGAGCATGAGCCCGCTCGTGTCGCCGTCCAAACGATGCACGATACCCGGACGATCATCGCCCTGAATGTGAGCGAGATTCTCGCGTCCATAGTGGTGGATGAGCGCATTGGAGAGCGTTCCTCCTGGATGTCCAGGCGAAGGATGGCAGATGAGTCCTGGCTGCTTGTTGATCACGAGCAGGTCGTCATCTTCGTAGTAGACCTCAAGAGGAATATCCTCAGGCTCAAGGTAGACATGCGTCTCTTCAACAAGCTCCTCATAGATGATAAGGTCGCCCTCGTTCACGATATCTTTCTTGGTGGGTTCTTTGCCATTCAAGAAGACCTTGCCCGCCTCAATCTGCTTGACCGCCTTGCTGCGCGTCGGATACAGACCAGCTTCGAAAAGATACGAATCGAGACGCATCCCGGCATACAGATCGCTTACCGTATTCGAGAGTTTTCTCGCCATGGAATTCGCCTCCTATTCGCTGTGTTCCGCATGCTTCGACGCGGCAAGAAACTTGATGAGAAATGCGATGAGCACACATATGATACCGCAGGTGATCCCCGCATCAGCAATATTGAAATTCGGGAAATCGATGAAGAGCGGCTCGACAAAATCGACCACGTAGCCGCGCACGAGCCTATCGATCATGTTTCCCAAGCCTCCTGCGAAGATGAGCGCAAGACCCACTGTTTCCAACACCGAAGCTTCTTTGGACACATAGATCATATAGGCCAAGATGATCGCGCAGAGCACGATGCTCACGATAACGAGCACGATAACCATGCCCGAGAACGAACCCCATGCCGCGCCGAAATTGTGAACGAGACGAAAACCAACAACGCCATCGATGACAGGAACGAGCGCAGTGCTTGGCGTATGCGCTTCCATGTAGGCCTTCACTACCTGGTCGCAAACACACCAAAGCACGACCACCACCCCGAACAAGAGATAGTTGCGTCGTGCTTTGCTTGATTGTTGTTCAGTAAGCGAAATGCCGCGATCCTATCCAATAGCATCGAGCGCATCGCCACAGCGCTCGCATACATCGGGATGGTGAGGGTTGCCACCCAGTACCCGGAAGTTCCAGCAGCGCGGGCATTTATCGAGATCGGATACGGAGATCTCGACCGTAAGCTCATCGCCACGCTCGAAGGCGACCTTGCTCACGATGAGCAATTCCTCGAAGAAGCCCTCGTCAAAATCGGTGAGCACGTCGTATTCTGCCTGCGGCACTGTTGCTCTCACCACTGCTTCCTGACTCTTATTGATAGCTTTCTCAACGCGCTTCTCCTCGAGCGCCTTGGTCACTTCATCGCGGAACGCAAGTACCACTTCGAAGCGCTTCTCGATACGCTCTGCTTCGTGCTCAGGAATGAGCGGCACGAAATTCCCACGCTCAGGCCAGCCAGCAAGCTGCACGCTGATCGGATGATCCTGCGATTCCGCCAGGCCCTTCGGGTAATTCTGCCACACTTCTTCCGTCGTGAAGCTGATGATAGGCGTGAGCAAACGCACGAGCACTTCGAGCACGTTCGCAAGCACCGTTTGAGCGCTGCGACGCGAGCGCGCATCGGGCGCATCGGAATAGAGGCGATCCTTGAGCGCATCCAAATAAACAGCCGAAAGATCGCCGACCACATAATCGTAGATCAAGCGGTACACATGATGGAACTTGAAGTTGTCGTACGCTTCGTTCACTTCATCGAGCAAACGGCCCAAACGAACGAGTGCCCACTGGTCGAACGGCTCAAGCTGATCCCACTCAACGACCGCATCGTTCATAGAGAAATCGTTCAGAACGCCCAGCAGGAAACGGAAGGTGTTGCGGAAACGACGATAGGTATCGGAAGTGCGCTTCAAGATGTCTTGCGAGATGCTCACATCTTGAGAATAATCGACGCTCGCAACCCACAAGCGCAGCACGTCAGCGCCGTACTTGTCCATGACCTCAGCAGGATCGATGCCGTTACCAAGCGACTTCGACATCTTGTGGCCATTCTCGTCCACCGTGAAGCCGCAGTGCATGACCGCTTTGTAGGGCGCCGTTTCATAGGCGCCGATAGACGTGAGCAGCGAAGACTGGAACCAGCCACGATGCTGGTCGGAACCTTCAAGGTAGAGATCGGCCGGGAAACGCAGGCCAGGACGCTTCTTACAAACTGAAGTATGCGAAACGCCGCTCTCCCACCAAACGTCCAAGATATCGGATTCGGGAACCAGATCGGTGCAGCCACACACCTCGCAAGCCGTACCTGCTGGAAGATAGCTTGCTGGGCTTTCGGTGAACCAGGCATCGGAGCCCTTCTCTTCGAAGAGCTTGATGACCGCATCGAAGGTCTCTGCCGTGGCGACCGTATTGCCGCACTTCGCGCACTTGAAGACCGGAATGGGCACGCCCCAAGAGCGCTGGCGCGAGATGCACCAGTCGGGACGCTCGGCAACCATGGAACCGATGCGATTCTTAGCCCACTCAGGAACCCACTGCACGTCTTCGTTGATCGCTTTCAGTGCCTGCGTGCGCAGATCGTTCTTGTCCATGGAAACGAACCATTGATCGGTCGCGCGGAAGATGACCGGCTGATGGCAACGCCAGCAATGCGGATAGCTGTGAACGATATCGACATGAGCAACGAGAACGCCCTGCTCGCGCAGCCATTCGATGATGCGCGGGTTAGCCTCATCCACATCAAGACCCGCAAAAGGACCTGCTTCGTCGGTGAGCACGCCATTATCGTCGACAGGCATGAGGATCGGAAGATCG
>FR895139.1:31864-54232 GCA_000435675.1 Eggerthella sp. CAG:298
CCAAATCCCGCCACGGTGTGCGGCTTTGCCATGACCAGGAGCCGTGTGGACCGCGCCGGTACCAGAATCAAGCGTGACATGATTGCCATAGATGATCATGCCCTTAAGATCCTGGCGAATAGGACAGGTATAGGTGGTGCCGCAGAGCTCTTTGCCCTTCACGCTCACCACTTCCCCGCTCGCATCGCGAACGAGCTCGTAATCTTCCCAACCTGCTGTTTCAGCGACGTCTTCGAGCAGATCGTAGGCAAGGATGGTGGTGAAATCGGCCGTGCGGATCATGATGTAATCCGCTTCGGGCGCCAAGCAGACCGCCGCATTCGCCGGCAGCGTCCAAGGCGTGGTGGTCCAGATGAGTACGAAGACCGGCGAAGTAACGCCTGCTGCTTCGAAAGCAGGCGGAACCGTGTCGAGCTTGAAGTTCACGAAGATGGAAGGCGACGTCTCATCGCCATATTCGATCTCTGCTTCTGCAAGCGCGGTGTGACAGTTCTTGCACCAGTGAATGGGTTTGCGGCCACGATAGACCGAGCCGTTCAGATACATTGCCTTGAAGATCTCGACGTTGCCGGCTTCATAATCGTGCGTGAATGTGAGATACGGGTGATCCCAATCAGCATTGACGCCAAGGCGCTTGAAGCCTTCGCGCTGGATATTCACGTACTTCTCCGCCCATTCGCGACACAGACGACGAAGCGTAGGCTGATCGATCTTGGCCATCTTCTCAGGGCCGAGCGTGACCTCGACCATGTGCTCGATCGGCTGGCCATGGCAATCCCATCCAGGAATGTAGGGCGTGAAATAGCCGCGTTGCGCATGGGTCTTGTTCACGAAATCCTTCAGGATCTTGTTGAAAGAATGCCCCAGGTGAATAGGGCCATTGGCATACGGAGGGCCATCGTGCAGGATGAACGGACGAGCGTCCTTGTTCTTTTCGAGCACCTTATGGTAAATGTCGATGTCGTTCCAAAACTGGAGGCGGGCGGGCTCATTCTTCGGAAGATTGCCTCGCATCGGAAAATCAGTTTCGGGCAAATTCATGGTTTCTTTGTAACTGTTCGTCACGACATGACCTTTCTTGAACGATCTTTTCGGGTGTTCGCGGAAATAAACTATCTGATTATAACGCGTAACTACGCACAAAACTACTATAATGAGTAGGGTTTAGACGAGCGCATATCGCCAGTTCGGACCAAATTGTTCACGTACTCGAAAGGTCTCGAACAGATGACATTCAAAATCGCAACCGACTCCTGCTGCAATCTTCCCGAAGATATCATCGATGATCTCGATCTAACGATCTTCCCGCTGGTCTTCATGATCGGCGAAGAACAGCATCAAAGCTATCTTAAAGGCGAGGTCACCGACCTTCAGCAATTCTATACGCACATGCGCGAAGGCAAGGTGTTCACCACTTCCCTTCCCAACCTCAAAGATGCCGAAGCTGAACTTAAGGCAATCTTCGAATCAGGAAACGATGTGCTCTACCTTGGTTTCTCGAGCGCGCTTTCGGGAACCTATGAAGCGATCAATCTCCTCGGCAACGACCTGGTGAAGAACTATCCCGAGCGCACGTTCATCGCGATCGATACGCTTGCTGCCTCGCTCGGTCAAGGGCTTCTGGTCTACTACGCTGCGAAGATACGCGCAGAAGGCAAGACCATCGACGAGGTTGCCAGCTGGGTACGCGTGAACCTGCTGCACATGTGCCACTGGTTCACGGTGGACGATCTCATGTTCCTCTACCGTGGCGGACGCGTTTCGAGAACGGCGGCGTTCGCTGGCAGCTTGTTGAACATCAAGCCCGTGCTGCATGTCGATGACGAAGGCCGCTTGATCCCTGTTGAGAAGACGCGTGGTCGTATGAAGAGCATCCGTCGTTTGTTCGAGCACTTCAAAGAGACCTTCACCGAGCCGCTTTCCGATCAGACGCTTGCCATCTCGCATGGCGATTGCATCGAAGATGCGCTCACGCTCAAGAAGATGATCGAGGATGAATACGGCCCGCAGAAATTCATCATCAACTATGTCGATCCGGTGATCGGTGCGCATTCAGGACCCGGTACGCTCGCGTTCTTCTTCATGGGAAGCCATCGCTAGACCGTCGCTAGGCTATCACTAGACCCGCAGATTCAAAGAAGCACACAACAAAGGCGCGCCTTGAGCTAAGGACGCGCCTTTTGGTTTTGGTCTTTGATCTAAGCTCGTGCAGCCGTGCTTAATACGGACGCTCGACGATGATGCTGCGCAGCGTTTGGATGAGCTTCTCGTTCTCTTCATGCGAGCGAATGCACACCAAGAAGTAACGGTTCGCCTCGATACCTGGAATGCCCGTAAGGTCGCGTAGACCGAAGCCCGCCGTTTGCAAACGCACGACCAGATCGGTTGCATCAGCGATGCCGAAATCGCGCGCCGCACGCTCTTCGAGCGCGCACATGACGAAGTTAGCCTCTGAAGGGAACACGCGAATGCCTGGGATGAGGCTGAGCATGCATTGCACCCAGGGAATCTCCTTGTCGATGAGCGTGTTGGTGCGCTCCTGGTAATCTCCAAGATACGGAAGCTGTTGCGCCACGATCTCGTGGAACATGCCGATAGAGGTGCCATCGGTGAATTGGCGGATGAGCTTGATGGTGTCAGGGTGTCCGATCGCATAGCTGAGCGGAATGCCTGGCATGCCGAGCTCTTCGGAAAGGTTGCGGATGACGATGAGGTTCTCTTGCTTATAAGCACGCGTGACGAACGAATCGCCGCCCATAGTGAGCGTGACGCTGCTCTCGTCCACGATGACCCAGTTGCAATGATCGATATAGCGATCGAGCGTGCGCTCTGAGAGCAAACGCGCGCACGGAAAACTGGGATTGCCCAGCACCGCAGCCTCGAACCGCACGCCATTCTGCACAGCAACCTGAGGCTCGACCGCAGAAAGAGAGTACGCATTCATGAGCTTGACCGGATTGTGACCAACATTGGCAACAGCAAGATAGTATTCAGTAGGCGCAGGCGTAGGTATACCCACGTTGCACGGACGATATGCTTGTGCGATGTCGGCGATGAGCGCCGAAGGGCTCGTGCCTACCAGGAAGCATTCGGGCGAGATCTCGTAGTAGCGCGCCAGATTGTTGCTCAGATGCACGCCTGCTTTATCAGGCCTGAACGTCATCGCGCCTTCAGCGATCGCAGAGGCGATGGCGTCTTTGATGCGTTCTGGAGCACCGAGCGGATTAGCGGTACAGGCGAAATCGTGCCAGTCGATCTCTGCACGGATGTCATACGGGAGAGTGGTGTCCTTGTTCGAGGCACGATCCTGCCCCCCGATAACATCTGTCAAAACGTTGAAACTTGGCATACACCAATGCTTTCTTGAATCCTATAAATACCGCGAAGCAATACCCTAACACATAAACACAACCTTGCGTGCATGTTAGACTGACTTTGTGGCAAATAACCTATCGACAGATTCTACCGATTTGGAGGAATGGCACGGACCTGCGATCTTGCTCGTGGACCTCGATGCGTTCTTCGCTTCCGTTGAACAGCACGATCACCCCGAGTGGCGCGGCAAGCCCGTCATCGTAGGGGGCGACCCCACCAAACGCGGCGTGGTCTCGACCGCCTCCTACGAAGCGCGCAAATACGGCGTGCATTCTGCCATGCCCTCGAGCACCGCGGCGCGTCTGTGCCCCAACGCCATTTGGACCGCAGGCAGCCATGCCCGCTATGCAGAAGTATCGCAGCAGGTCATGGATATATTGCAAAGCTATTCTCCCCACTTGCAGCAAGTGAGCATCGATGAAGCGTTCCTTGATGTGAGCCCTACACGCGTGAACAGGACCCACCCCGTGAAGATCGCTCGTGAGATCCAGCAACGTGTCGATGAGCTGGGCATCACCTGTTCGATCGGTGTTGGCACCTCCAAAGCAGTGAGCAAGATCGCCTCCGACCTTGATAAACCTCATGGCATAACGGTCGTCTATCCAGGCACTGAACGAGCTTTTCTCGCGCCGCTTCCCGTTAGCTCGATGAGCGGTATCGGCCCTGTGGCGCAAAAGCAACTGAAGACCTATCGCATCCACACGCTTGGGGAGCTCGCAGAAGCCGATACGGGCATCCTGAAGAAGGTGTTCGGCAAGAACGCCCAGAAGATCCGCGACCGCGCGCTCGGTATCGATACGCCGGTCCTGGAAGAGCGCGAGCCAGCCAAATCGGTCTCGAACGAAATCAGCGTAGCAGTGAGCTTGGATGATCGCCACGATATCGAATCGCTCATCGCTTCAGCTGCACACAAGGTAGGAAGGCGCCTGCGCAAGAAAGGCCTTGAGGGCACCACGCTCCATCTAAAAGTACGCTACGAGAACCTGAAGATCCATACCTGCCAGCGAAAGATCGCCAACCTTGGAACCAATGAGCTTACCTGGCTTCCCCAGCTCTATGACATGCTCGATGAAGTATGGAGCCCAGGAATACTATTACGCCTGGTAGGAGTAGGTGTGAGCGGGTTCGATGGATCGGCAGTGCAAGAGCGCCTCTTCGACGACGACCTCAACGAGAAGCATGCCACTTCCCCGCTTCTTGCTCATGCGGAAGAGAAGGCAGCGTTGCTCGATGCAAAAGACTTGATCGCAGAGAAGTTCGGTGACCATTCACTGCGCTTCGGACATGAGATCGCTTCGCGCGAGCGAACGACACGCAGCTCATCGAACAACCCTACTGAATATCTCGATCGACAGCTGAACGCGACCTTCGCGCTGCTTGATCGTTAGTCACGCTCGACCCCTCGTACCATTGGATCGTTAGTCGTGAATGGTCCTTCATGCCGCTCGATCACTAATTGAACTTGAACATGCGCTGAGCGATGCGATACCCGTGAAGGGCGACCTGCCTTCCCAAGACCGTCGGTAGATTGGTCGAAAGATTCAAGAAGGTCTTGCGCAACTGGCGATAGGAACGCGGGTTCGCTTCACGCAAATAGACCCAAAGCCCTTTGCGCTTCTCTTCATTCTCGGGTGTATCCTCCATACGCAAGAACACTGAACAGATACAAAGCATCATCGAAAGATAGTTGTAGAGGTAATGCTGGAGCTTCTTGTTTTCGATCGCATCCAGATCGACCGCATCGATCATCTCTTTCGTGATGCGAAGTTGCTGATCGATACGAGAGAGCATGACCTTTTCGTTAACCGACTGATCTTCGCGCCCGATGAAATAGCGATAGGTATCCACGTCAAAGTAAACCATGCTCTTCACATGCGCGAGCGGCACGTACACGAAGATGTTGTCAACATAGAAGCAGTGGTGCGGAAGCTTAAGACCGATCTCTTTCAGAAGCGCCGTACGGTAGATGACCGAATGCATCAAGAGATACTGCGAAAGGTGGAAATGCCCAATATCGTCCCAGCCGAAGATCTTGTTCTCAGGAAAGACGTTGCGATATCCCATCGAAATACTCTTGCCTTCATAGACCTTCTCGTAGACATAATTCGAGATCACCAGATCGGTCGGCTCGGCAAGATCTACCTGCGAACGAATGAAGGCCATGATGGTCTCCATGGCTTCTTCGTCCAGCCAATCGTCGGAATCGACAACCTTAAAGTAGAGGCCCTCAGCTGCAGCAAGACCGGCATTCACCGCGCCGCCATGCCCAGCGTTTTCCTGATGGATCGCACGGATCACATTCGGGTGTTCGGCCACAAGGCGATCGCAGATCTCCGCAGTGTTGTCCTTCGTGGAACCATCGTCAACGAGGATGATCTCGATATCGTCGCCCAGGGGCAACAGCGAGTACACGCATTTTTCCATATAGTCTGCCGAGTTGAAGCACGGCACGGCAAAGGAGATTATCTTCATCTATGAACAACCTTCTGAATGATCATGGTGATTGCTGCTACTTTAATACGGTTAATTCAACCGAGTGACCATTATCACTCGATTTTGCGGGTATTCGGTTGCTATTATGAACCCAATAGAAAAACTCTTGAAAGGATCATGCATGGCCTCGTTCATTGACACTCTGATCGACCGCGCCAAAGCGGACAAGAAGACCATCGTTTTGCCCGAAGGAAACGATGAGCGCATCCTCGAAGCAGCGCAAGAAGCGCTCTCGCAGGGAATCGCGAACATCATCATCTTGGGCGATGCTGATGAGATCGCCGCAAAAGGCTACGACCTTGAAGGCGCTACGATCATCGATCCTGCAACTTCCGATAAGCAAGAAGAATTCGCTGAACTCCTCTACGAGCTGCGCAAAGCTAAGGGCATGACCCCTGAAGAGGCAAAAGAGCTGGTAAAGGACCCGATTCACTTCGCCGTGCTCATGGTGAAGAGCGGTCTGTGCGATGGTCTGGTAGGCGGTGCATGCCACGCTACCATCAAGATCCTCTCCCCGTCCTTGAAGATCATCAAGACGGCACCCGGCGAGCCTATGGTAAGCTCCTTCTTCATCATGGATGTTCCGAGCAGCGAATTCGGTGAGAACGGACTCTTCCTGTTCGCTGACTGCGCGCTCGAGATCCAGCCTACCAGCGAAAAGCTCGCTCACATTGCGAACCAGACCGACAAATCCTTCAAGCGCCTGATTGGCAATGATCCGCGTATCGCGCTGCTCTCGCATTCCTCGCATGGTAGCGCCGTGAACGATGATTCCACCAAGGTCGTGAAGGCGGTCGAGTACATCCGCGAGAACTATCCCGACATCGTTGCCGATGGCGAACTTCAGCTCGATGCGGCTATCGTTCCTGAACTGGGCGCTTCCAAAGCACCGAATTCCCCAGTTGCAGGCAAAGCGAACGTGCTTATCTTCCCCGATCTGGATGCAGCGAACATCGGCTATAAGCTGGTCCAGCGCTTGGGTGGCGCAAAGGCTTACGGCCCCGTGCTGCAAGGCCTTGCTGCTCCCGTGAACGACCTTTCCCGCGGTTGTACTGCTGAGGACGTGGTAGGCGTTATCGCCATCACCTGCGTCCAGGCACAGACGATGTAGTTCGTCCTCGCATAACAGTTTGCAAACAGAAGACCAGCTAGTCATAACGACTGGCTGGTCTTCTCATTAGATGACAAAGGCTGTGATGACGAACGACCGAGTAGTTTGTCATCTAGCGGCCGAGGGTGTCGATGAACCAATCGAGAAGCACATCACGCGGATCCGAACCGCTCTTCATAGCAAGTTCGGCATCTTGCGCAGTACTGAGCGCATGGATAAGCTGCGGCATGGTGTAGTTGCGCGCTTGCTTCTCGAGCGTTTTCACGCGCCAAGGCTGAATACCCAGAACAGAAGCGATGTTCCCGGCCCCTCGTGCATTCAGCGCTCGCACGCTGATAAGATCGCGCACGCGTGAAACGCAGAGCGAAATGAGCTGATAAGGCGACATCTTCTCCATGCGATTGTAGAGATAGATGCAACGCGAAAGATTCTTCATTCCGAACGCATCGAGGAATTCCCACGGTTTGATCTCTGCCGTGCGCGCTACGAGCGCGATGACCTCGTTCTGATTGACCGGATCATCACCACGATGTGCAAGAGCAAGCTTACGGATCTCGCTATCGAGCGTGACCGTATTCGTGCCTGCTAGATCGATAAGCGATGCTGCTGCACCTTCCGTGAAGGTAACTCCATGCGTAAGCGCCATCGAACGCACTGCCGCGTTGAGGTCCTTCGCCTGAAACGGTGCGCAATCAATAACGGCATCTTTCCCGAACCCGCTCACTGCCTTATACAGACGCGTATTCTTCGGCAGCTTCTGCGCGATGAGCGCCAAAACAGTGGTCTGAGATGGCGAAGCAAGATAGGAGATGAGCGCTTCTGCATCAGCTTTGCGTAGCTTATCGACATTGTTCACTTGAACAAGACGTACTTCGCTCGCGAACGGAAGCGTATTCGCCGCCGCAACGATCTCTTCCCCTGTTGCCTTCTCACCTGCGAACACATCGGAGTTGAACGCAAGATCGCCGTAGGTTGAGATACGCTTACGCAAGCGCTTAACGACCGTTTCGCGCTTAAGTTCGTCTTCGCCACTGATGAGATAGACCGGGAGCAAGGGATTGTTCTTCTTCGATGCCATGCTGCTATTGTAACGAAAGATGACGAACTTCCCGGTATTTGTCATCTTTTGTTTTGAGAGTCTACCGTGATAGTGTCGGGCGAAAAGGTGCACACGACATCGCCATCTTGATCGGTTCGATAGACCTCTGAGCCTACCGATTCCAAAGCGCTCAGAGCATCATCAGTCGGATGCCCGTAGGAGTTCTTCCCTACCCCGATCAAAGAGACTTTAGGGCTCAGCACGCGCGCAAGCTCGGGAGTGATCGCCTTACGCGATCCATGGTGCCCGACCTTATAGAGATCGACCGATTCAAGCAGATGCTCTTCGTTGAGCTCTTCCAACACCTCAGCTTCCGCATCCCCACAGAAGAACCCCCTCCAATCAATCGCCCCATCACCATCGCAGTCGATATGCACGTTGAAGCAGATGCTGTCTTCGTTGCCTCCTTCATGCTCAACCTGCACAGGAGCAATGATATGAAAGGTGAACATCCCCAACTGTACCGTGTCTCCCCTGTTCAGTTCCACAACCTTCTGCTCGCCGACCATGTTTCTCACCAACGAAACGAAGTCTTTCGCCCCGGCATCGCCTATTTCATCAAGCCCTTCAGCGATGAACACCTGATCGACCTCCACCACCCCGCCAAGCGCTTGCAAATTTCCGCAATGGTCATCATCCGGATGCGTGATGAGCACGACATCGATCTTCGAGATGTTGTTGCGCGCGAGCGCAGCATAGAGCATCTCAGCTTCGTTGCCGGTATCCACCAGGAGCGTCTTTCCCCCGCTCATAAAAGCAAAGCTATCTCCCTGGCCAACATTGAGCATGACGATACGATCGCCGCGGGCACCTGCATTCAGGAATAGGCAGCACGCGATCACAAGCGCGCTCAGCACCACCGAACAAGCAGCCACGGCCCGTTTATGCCGGGCGGGCCTTGGCCACCACACCCACAAGAGCGCTGCGAGACCAAGCGCGAGGGGAAAGGCAAAGCTCATCGTAGTCGAGATAGGAATCGATGCGAACGGAATCGCTTCGAATGCTGAGAAGAACGCAATGAGCCCGCTCGTAGCTACCGAGAGCAACCCAAGAAGACCAGGCATGAATGGCGCGACGAACATCACAGCGAATCCCATCATGAGCAAAAGCGACAGATAGGGCGTTGCAACGATGTTGGCTAAAGGCGAAAGCAGAGGCGCGAGCGAAAACTGTGCGGCACTGATCGGAAGCGAGAACACCAGCGCAGCGAAGGTCATGGAGATCGATTCGCGCGCGAATTGCAGAACGTGCGGAAATAGATCTAGAAACCATTCATTGAGCAAAGGCATGAACACCACGATGCCAAGCGTAGCAGCAACGGACAGCTGAAAGGAAAGCTGATAGACCACGCTCGGATCGAACGCCACCATTGCCATGACCGTAATGCCAAGCGCAGAGATCGATGAGGATCGCCGCTTTGCTAGAAGCGCGAACAGGGTAACGCCGCTCATGATGGCTGCACGGATACAGGAAACCGGGAATCCCACAAGCACCACATAGCTCATCAGAAAGAGCGTTTGCAGCGCAACAGAGAGCTTACGGGGCACGCGCAGCTTCTTCAAGAGAAGCGTTACGAAACCGGTCACGATCACAAGATGCGCTCCCGATACCGCCACAAGGTGCGCAAGTCCTGCTACCTTGATGCTGTGGTAGAAGCTCGCATCGAACAGCCTCGTGCGCTCCCCTAGAAGGATCGCACGCAAGAGCGTCTGCTCATCGCTTCCTGTACCGATAACTACAAGCAGTTGCTTACGAAGTTGATACAGGGGCGAGAGCAGCGTCTGATTCTCAGATGCTTGAAAGCCGCTCACGCTTCCCGAGAATGCGATGTTCTTTTGATCGTAGTAGGCAAGGTATTCTTCCTTAGGAGCACTGAGCACGCAATCAGCTTCAAGAACATCTCCGCTATAGAGCTCAACCTTTTCGTTGGTGAACAGCATCACCCGTTTGCCCGCCTGCGGCCCCGAAGAGATGGTCGCGATCAATTGCGAACCGAACGTTGACTCTTTTGCATCTTCAAAGAGCTCGAACACATAGTGTTCGCTCCCTTTGCTCACTCCTTCGCGCGCATGATCGAGCGTAAGCAGTTGAACCATCCCCAAAAGAGCGCCGATGAGCACGAATGCGAGCGCCCAATGAACGAGATTCTTCCGCTTAAGAAAAAGCGCCGCAAGCACCCCAGCTACAAGTACAGCCCCTCCCACAGCCAGAAAGAGCAAATGCTCAGAAGGAATAAGAGCGTAGAGCCATTCTCCCGCGAACACACCCACCACAGATGCAGCAGCGAGCACGCAGGGAGCAGGGATAGAAGGGCGCATCGATTGGAGCGGACGCCTTCGTTCGCGGGTTCCACGCATGTGCTATACCGTGATCGAATCTTTTATAGCTTCGTACTTCTTGTCTCCGATCCCCGAAACGCGCGTAATATCCTTCGTGGTCTTGAACGGGCCGTTCTTTTCCCGATCAGCAATGATCTTCTTCGCCGTAGCCTCCCCGATTCCCGACAGGCTGCTCAACCCTGCAATATCCGCCGTGTTGATATTCACGAGCCCACCAGAAGCACCAGAAGCGCCTGAAGCAGAAGTGCCGCTACTTGCCGTTCCCGCGCTTCCCGCGCTTCCAGCTCCTGAAGCCCCAGCGGCGCTCGCGTTCTTTGAAGCGACCACGATCTGCTCACCATCGACGATCTCACGCGCAAGGTTCACGCTTCCTTGGTTCGCGTCGTTTGTAAAGCCTCCCGCTGCATCGAGAGCAGCTTGAACGCGCGATCCTGCATCAACTTCATAGAGACCAGGATTTGCTACTTCTCCCACCACATGAACTGATAACCGCACAGGTTGGGCTGTGCTGGCCGTGCCCTCTTGGGCAGCTTCAGCCTGCGTAACAGTCAAGCTCTCTTCGCCTTCCTCTTGCCAAGAGCTCTGGGCCGATCCGTCGATGAGGTGCGTATCGCCAGAAGAGAGCTGCCAGAGCCCTTGGAAAAGGATGAAAAGGATGATTGCACCCAAAAGGACGAGTCCAATGCGCAGCGAGGTGGGCATATCTCGCAGATGAAGTTTTGTTTTGAGACTATCTACATCATCGACAAAGGACACGGTACAACCTCCTTACCCTCTAAGATAAGGAAGCGACCTTACGTTTATTTGAACTTTATTTGAACTCTTTAAACGCGAAAACTCACGTTTTTCTGAACTGCTTACGCTTCTTCAGTTTGCTTAGGCCTGCGATACGAAGGGCAACGATAATCGTGTATCTCCAGCCCCGCGAGCGCCTCTTCGATCCACTCACTAAGCGGCAGCTCTTCTTCAGCCTTGAGCACCACGGGGAGCTTAGCATGCGTTTCGGGATTGCGCGGCATATAGAGCGTGCAGCAATCGGGCGCGTCTTGGGATGATATCTCGAACGTGCCGATGCGCTCCGCCTCAGAGATGATCTCCACCTTGTCAGAACCGATGAGCGGACGCAGCACCGGAAGCGAGACTGCAGCATTCGTGCACTGGATGTTCTCGAGCGTCTGCGAGGCAACCTGTCCCAAGCTCTCGCCAGTGACCAGCGCCTTCGCCCCTTCCATGAGCGCAATACGCTCAGCGATCATATACATGAAGCGACGGTAGAGCACGATGCGCAAGGAAGCAGGCGAAAGCTCAGCGATCCTGCGCTGGTATTCGCCGATCGGCACCACATAGAGCCGCGCGAAGCAACCCGTACGCTCGAGCACGTGGGCGATATCGTCGACCAAATACTCGCTCGTATCGAGCGTCTCTGGCCGACCAGAGAAATGAACACCCACAGGCACCGCACCACGACGTGCGATGCGCCACGTTGCAACGGGAGAATCGATGCCCGAAGACATGAGCGTGACCACCTTGCCGGCGCTGCCAACGGGCAAACCACCCACCCCTTGAACGCTGTGCGCGTAGATATAGCAATGCCCCTGGATGACCTCGACACGCACTTCCACATCGGGGTTCTTCATGAGCACTTTCTTATCTTGGAACGAGCGGCAAAGCACAGCACCCACCAGCTGATTGAGCTGCATGGAATCGATCTCGAAATCAGTGTGATTGCGCCGCGCTTGGACTTTGAAGGTCTCAAACGCTGGAACATCAGAGAGCGCCTTGATAGCCGTTTCATACATGACCTCAAGATCTTGCTCGCAGCGATATCCGCACGAAACACGCGCTACGCCGGGGATACCCGCGATCAGATCAACGAGCTCGCACGACTGTTCATAGGTTGCGCCCTCCTCTTCGAACAAGCAGATCCTGCCCGAGATACGCTTGATGCGCGCGACCGGCGCATCACCCAGTACCGCTTTGATGTTGGTGATGAGCTGCTTCTCGAAGTGAGCGCGATTCTTACCTTTAAGACCGATCTCGTGGTAGTGAACAAGACAAACACGCTGTTCAGACATGGGATTCCTTTGCAAAATAGGGGCTAACATACAAAAAAGCCTGGGTTTGGCGCACCGCCAAGACCCAAGCTTCTGCGTTGGTTGTGATAAAGACTAGTGATTCGCTGCGTCGATCGAATCTTCAGCAAAAGAAACATCGCCATTTGCGATCTCATCGAATGCAAGAGAGAGCGGACGACGATTAGCAGCACGAGCGATATCGACTGCGGTCTGCAGCTGAATAGCACGATTGCGCTGACCACGCATCATCTCATTGATGTCTTGCGCACGCTTCGATGCAACTGCGCACAGAAGGAAGCGATCGTTTTCGGTCTTATCGAGCAGGACGTCGATCTTTGGTTCAATAATACTCATGGATACCTCTGCTATCGGTTAACGCTATTCATAAAAGACTCGAGCTGGCTATAAGCACTCTCAAGGTCTTCATTTACCAGCGAAATATCATACTCCATTTTTGCGGAAAGCTCCAGCTTAGCTGTGTCAAGACGCTTTTTTATCTGCTCTTCGGTTTCCGTGTTGCGGCCACGCAATCTGCGCTCGAGTTCCTCAAGCGATGGTGGCTCGATAAAAATATAGTGCGCGTCAGGCATGATACGTTTCACCTGACGCGCACCTTGAACATCTACTTCGAGAATGACCTGATCGCCCTGGGCGATATGCTCATCTACATAGCGTTTGAGTGTTCCATAATGCTTCCCGTGAACAAGCGCATGTTCCAGAAAGCCATCCTCTTCGAGGATCTGCTCGAATTCCTCTTCTGAAAGAAAGTGATAGTCCTTGCCATCTATTTCGCCCGGACGAGGAGAGCGAGTGGTTGCAGAAACGGAAACCCATGTTTGTGGGTTGCGCTCAACGAGTCGGGAAATGAGCGTCCCCTTACCAGCCCCCGATGGCCCTGATATAACGAAGAGATTTCCGCGAGGCATGACTTACGCGAAGCGCTCGAGAAGAGCTTTCCTCTGACGCTCGCCCAGACCCTTAAGGCGGCGAGACTCTGCGATCTCAAGTTCAGCCATAGCCTTCTCAGCCTTGGTCTTACCATAGCCTGGCAGAGTTTCGATGAGGGCAGAAACCTTCATGCGACCGATGATCGGATCGTCGCGCATGTCAAGAACCTGCTCGAGCGTGAGTTCGCCCTGCTTGAGCTTTTCGCGCACCTCTGCGCGCTTTGCACGAGCGACTTTAGCCTTCTCGAGAGCTGCTTGCCTTTCTTCAGGGGATAGCTGTGGTACGGCCATTGTTAATCTCCTTTTATTCTTGTTCAGTTGAACAGTACAGGAAAGCGAGGAGCGCTTTCTTTTTTGTACATTCAAGTATAGCTTTTATATATGAAAACTCCATACAAACTTTTTATTCAGCCGCTTCAGTGGCATTCTCTTCTTTTCCCTAAATGAACTGGCATTTTAAGCAATTTTTAAGAAAATGACCAACTATTTATTTCCGAAATGTAATAAATTTTTCAATAGTTTATTGAAGATCGACTGCATTTTTGAAGCTTGTATATCGCTCGAAACGCGCCTGCACTAGAAGCGAAGCAAGGGGTAGAAATTCTCCGAAAGCGGATTCGCATCACCCAAAGCAACGACCGAAACAGCGCCTACGTTCTTGGCCTTCTTGCTTGCGATCAGATCGACCATGTCTTCGAACGAGGTTGCCTCATCCACGAGCGTATCGACCATGAGCACCTTCTCATCCTTATCGATACGAAAATCGTTCGTAAGGCCTTCCCCGCTTTCAAGATCTGCATAAGCAAAGCGCGCCCAGGCTGCCATAGCGATAGCATAGGCAAGGAGCTTCGACTCCTCATTCGCAGCGAGCACCACATCGAACTTATAGTTCGGGGGAAGCTGCTGCAAGGCTTCGACCGCAATACGATTGGTGATGATCGGGTCTTCGAGCAAGCGATAGGCATCGAAGGTTACCGCGCTTGAGTCAAGTGACTCAACGTCTTCGGGCAGTGCCTTCATGCGGGTGAGGATATCGATTACTTCAGCTCGTTCCATTACTACAGTCCTTTCACGATGTTGTCGAATGCGAGAGCGGGATCGGGTGCAGCGGTAATAGGCCTGCCGATCACGAGATGGCTTGCGCCGTTATCGAACGCTTGGCGTGGTGTTGCGATGCGGCTTTGATCATCCGTGCTCGAACCAGCCGGCCGCACACCAGGGGTAACGATGTAAGCGCTACTGCCCAGCGTCTCGCGCAGCATGGCCGCCTCTTGCGGAGAGGCAACTACGCCGGAAAGCCCCGCCGTTTGTGCCTGTTCAGCAAGCGTGCGCACCTGTTCAGCGACACTACGGGTAACGCCAGTGAGCGCAAGGTCTTCTTCGCTCATCGAGGTGAGCACCGTGATGCCGAGCGTAACGACATCAGGCAGTTCGGCTTCGATGAGCCCATCGATCGCAGCGCGCATCATCTCAAGGCCACCGATCGCATGCATGGTGATCATGTCGGCCCCAGAACGTGCTGCGCTCGCGGCAGCCCCATACACCTGATGCGGGATATCGTGGAATTTCAGATCGAGGAACACATTGAACCCAAGATCCTTGAGCGCCTTCACGATAGAAGGTCCTTCTTGATAGTAGAGCGTCATGCCCACCTTGAGCCAGGAGGCCTTGCCCTTAAGGGCATGAGCGAGCGTGAGCGCTTCATCTGATCCGCAATCGAGCGCTACGATGATGCGCTCGGATTCGGGCAGCGTTTCGAAGTTTAGCAATTCAAAGCTCCAATCAGTTCAGTAACGTCGTTGACGCCTTCTTCGATACAGTATGCCTCAATGCCGCTCACCACTTCGAGCGCGGCCTGAGGATTCATGAAGTTCGCAGTTCCTACCGCAACCGCGCTAGCACCAGCGAGCATGAATTCGATCGCGTCGAGCCCGCACGTGATGCCACCCATGCCGAGCACAGGAATATCGAGCGCCTTGTACACTTCCCACACCATACGCAGCGCAACAGGCTTGACCGCAGGACCAGAAAGCCCTCCTACCCCACGCGCAAGGATGGGCTTGCGCTTGTAAGGATCGATCGCCATGCCCAGAAGCGTATTGATGAGCGAGACCGCATCGGCACCCGCGTCCTCGACGCTGCGTGCGATCTCGGTGATATCGGTAACGTTGGGCGTGAGCTTCACGATGAGCGGCTTTTGCGTTTGCGCACGGCACGCGGAAACCACCTCGTGAGCGACCTTGGGGTCGGTGCCGAAGGTTAGGCCGCCACAATCGACGTTCGGGCAAGAGATGTTGATCTCGTAGGCATCAACACCCTCATGCGCCTCGAGTGCTTCGACCACACCCTGGTATTCAGCCACGGAATGACCCGAAACGTTCACGATGACCTGCGTATCGACCGCGCGCAGCCAAGGAAGGTCCTTTTCCACGAACGCCGTCACGCCCGGGTTTTGGAGCCCGATGGAGTTGAGCATGCCCGAAGGGGTCTCGGCGATGCGTGGGGTGTCGTTGCCCACCCAGCCATTCAGCGAGAGCCCTTTCGTAGTGATCGCACCAAGGCGGCTCACGTCGAAGAACTGCGCATATTCCTTCCCAGAAGCGAACGTACCCGATGCGGTGGTGACCGGGTTCTTCATAAGAAGCCCGCCTAGGGAAACCTGCATATTCACGCTCATTTACCACACCACCTTCGCGGCATCGAAGATCGGACCGTCAACGCACGAGCGCTTGAAGCCTTCGGTGGTTGCCACCACGCACGAAAGGCACGCGCCGATCCCGCAAGCCATGCGCTTCTCAAGCGAGATAGCCGTAGGGATATTCTTGGCGCTCGTGATGTCGCAGAGCGACTTCATCATGGGTTCAGGGCCGCAACAAGCAACAAGATCGTAGGGCTTCGTCTGGAGCAGTTCGCTCACCACGCCGGTGCAGAAACCGTGATAGCCATAGGTGCCATCATCAGTTGCGCAATACGGCTCGCGTCCGAGCACTGCCATGTAAGCCTCGCGTGCCACGAGCGCGTCCTTCGTTTGCGCTCCCAACACCACATCAACTTCCTTACCAGCAGAAACAAGCTGCTCGGCGAAGATGAAGAGCGGCGCTGCACCCACACCGCCAGCAACGAGCAGGACACGCTGGCCCTCCGGAATCTCCCAACGATTGCCCACGGGCCCGATGATATCGATGGTGAACGGCGCTTCAAGCCGGGAAAGATGATCGGTGCCATAGCCCACGCACTGATAGAGCACGCTCATGGTGCCGGCACCTTCATCAACTTGATAGACCGAGAACGGGCGACGCAGGATATGATCGTCCATGCCCGGGATCTTGACATGGATAAACTGTCCCGGCTGCAGGGCTGCAGTAATATCGGGCGATTTGATATCGAGTACGAAGAGAGTGTCGGTGAGCTTCCTGTTAGCGCGCACCGTGCCGCTTCGTTGAAGAGTTTCGCACATACAAGCTCCTCATTGCACATTTAAGAGTGAAACCATTATAGAAGAACAAAAAGCGCCTAGACACACACGTTGCC
This sequence comes from Eggerthella sp. CAG:298, assembly GCA_000435675.1. GTDB lineage: Bacteria > Actinomycetota > Coriobacteriia > Coriobacteriales > Eggerthellaceae > Anaerotardibacter. The sequence continues at coordinate 48,835 of FR895139.1, forward strand.
TGCTTCGAGCGTGAGCTTGCCCTTGCACACCACATCAGTTGGCTTACCCGTAAGCTCATAGCCGATGAAGGGCGAATTGAGCGATTTCGAGCACATATCTTGCGCTTCGACCGTCCAGACAAGATCAGGATCGACCACCGTGATATCAGCCGGGTTTCCCGCCTCAAGCGTGACCTGCGGGATGCGCAGGATATCGCGCGGGCGAATGGCCATGAGCTCGACCAAGCGGGTATGATCGATATGCCCCGGCTTCACGAGATAGGTGTTTACCAGGCCGAATGAAGTCTCAAGCCCCGTGATGCCGAACGGCGCGAGCTCGAATTCGCGTTCTTTCTCGAATGCCGCATGCGGTGCATGGTCGGTCGCGATCACATCGATCGTGCCATCAGCCACCGCTTCGACGAGCGCGGCGTTATCGGCCTTGCTGCGCAGTGGCGGATTCATCTTCAAGTTCGTATCGTAGGTTTCAGTGATATCTTCATCGCAGAGCACCAGATGATGAGGCGTTGCTTCGCAGGTGACCTTCACTCCGCGCGCTTTTCCTTCGCGCACCAGATCGAGGCCCTTCTTCGTGGTGAGATGCTGAATATGGATCGGACAGCCCGTCAGCTCGGAAAGAGCGATATCACGCTGGATCTGAACCTCTTCACCTGCTGCTGGCCAACCAGCAAGCCCAAGCTTGGTCGAAACGGGTCCTTCGTTCACCTGACCCTTGCCCACTAAGCCTTCATCCTGGCAGTGGCTCATGACCACGCGATCGAACATCTTGGCGTAATCCATCACGCGGCGCATCATGCCCGCATCCTGGATGCCGCGGCCATCGTCGGTGAATGCCGCTGCCCCATGCGCGACCATGTCGCCCATTTCAGCGAGCGAGCTGCCTTCAAGGCCCTTCGTGCAGGCGCCTGCCGGATGCACCGTGCAATGTCCCGCCGACTGAGCCTTCTCGATCACATAATCGATGATCGCCGCTTCATCGGTAACGGGATTCGTGTTCGCCATCGAGCAGATATCGGTGAAGCCGCCATGCGCTGCTGCAGCGGTACCGGTCTCGATGGTCTCCTTGTATTCGAACCCGGGATCGCGCAAATGAACGTGCACGTCCACGAACCCCGGGAAGGCCAGAGACCCGCTACGATCGAGCACCTTCACGCCTTCGGCAGGCTCGATCGCTTCTTCCACGCGCGCGATAACGCCGTCTTCGATAAGAATGTCGCGCTTCGCATCCAGCCCGATAGCCGGATCGATCGCACGCACACCTTTAAGCAGATAATCCATCGTTCGCCCCTCCTAAAAGCAGGTAGATGAGCGCCATACGCACGCACACTCCTGAAAATACTTGATCGGTGATGACCGAACGGCTGCCATCGGCCATATAGCTGTCGAGCTCAACGCCGCGGTTGATCGGACCCGGGTGGCAGATGATCGCGTCCGGCTTCATGAGCTCTTCTCGCTCCTTGGTAAGACCATAGAGCAGGTTGTACTCGCGCAAGCTGGGGAACGGTGCCTCTTCGAGACGTTCCATCTGAATGCGCAGCATGTAGACCACATCGAGCTCGGGCAGCGCTTCATCCAGGCTCGCATACACACGCGCAACACCGAGCGCTTCGGGCGCTGCTGGCAGCATGGTGGCAGGCGCGATCAGATAAACTTCAGCGCCGAGCTTCGCAAGTGCAGGAACGAGCGAACCGGCCACGCGCGAGTGCACGATATCGCCCACGATACCCACTTTGAGACCCTCGAACGAGCCCTTCTCTTTCCAGATGGTGTAGAGGTCGAGCAACGCTTGCGTGGGATGTTGGTGCTTGCCATCGCCCGCATCGATCACGGCCGCATTGGTATGCTGCGAGACCATATACGGTGTGCCCGCGTACTTATGGCGCACGACGAACATGTCGACCTTCATCGAATCGAGCGTCTTGACGGTGTCGACAAGGCTCTCGCCCTTCACCGTGGAAGAGGCCGAACCTCCTGCGTTGATCGTATCGCAGGAAAGACGCTTCTCTGCCAGCTCGAACGATCCGCGCGTACGTGTCGAAGGCTCGAGGAACAGATTACAGATGGTCTTGCCACGCAGTGCTGGCACCTTCTTGATCGGACGCTCATTCACCTCTTCGAAGGTCTTGGCATAGGTGAGCACCGTCATGATGTCTTCAGCGGAAAGCTCATCGATCGAGAGCAGGTTCTTGCGATCGAACATGACTACTCACCCCCGATCGGTGCAGAACCGATGCGTTTACCTGGCTCGATCGGCGAAATGGTCACGCAGGAATAGCCATCGATATCCTTCAGGCGCAAGCGCACATTCTCGTTCAGGGAAGACGGGATGTTCTTGCCCACGAAATCGGCGCGGATCGGAAGTTCGCGATGACCACGATCGACCAGGATGGCAAGCTGGATACGCGCTGGGCGCCCGAAATCCATGAGCGCGTCGAGCGCGGCTCGGATCGTGCGCCCGGTGAAGAGCACATCGTCCACTAGCACGATGGTCTTGTTGTCAATGTTGAACAGGATATCGGTCCCATGAAGCTGAGGCAGGCCCGAGATCGAGGCATCGTCGCGATAGAAGCTGATGTCGAGCGAGCCCACTGGAACATGAACGCCTTCGATGCTATAGATGATGTCGGCTAATTTGCGGGCGAGGATATCGCCACGGGTAAGGATTCCCACAAGCGCGAGGTTTTCACACCCCTTATTCTGCTCCAGGATCTGATGCGCCATGCGCACGAGGGTGCGTTCGATCTCATCCTCGTCCATCACGCAGGTTTGGTTGGTTTCGCTTCGTTGCATGCACTCCCCTTATCTGTTCGAGTGTGCACAGAAGACCGGCACTTGAAGTGCCTACGGTAAGGTTATTCGCCTTGTGAAGGTTTCACGCCTTGTCGGTCTCTCTGTACCGCCATTAAAGACTTATTTCATTAAAGCACGCACGCCGAGCGCGGTCTAGCGCTTTTTCTGGAGCAACGCTGCGAAATGAAGGTCGGCACCAGTATCGAAGGGCGTTTTGAAGAACGGCGTACCCTGCGCGCCAAACGGCACGATCTCGAACGCAGAACCCGCAGGTGAAGCAAGGAAGCGCTTGACCGTCTTCTCGTTCTCCTCTTTCAGGATCGTGCATGTGGCGAACATGAGATAGCTGCCAGGCTTCACCTTATGAGCGGCTTGTGCGAGCATCGCCTGAGAGGTTGCGGAGAGCTTCTTGGCATCTTCCTTGTGAAGGCGCGCCTTGATCTCGGGGTGACGACGCAAGGTTCCCAGCCCCGTGCAGGGCGCATCGATGAAGATAAGATCGAAGGCTTCATCAGCTACCGGAAGAGGCTTGGTCGCATCGTGAGCCAGGGCGGAAGCGATGCTGCCCCCTGCCTTCGCCACGCGCTCTTCGAGTGCACTCAGCTTCTTTGCTGAAAGATCGAGCACATCATATTCAGTTAAGTGGATGTTGCGACGCGCGCACGCGCTCTGGAAGAGCAGACTCTTCACTCCCCTACCTGCTCCGATCTCGAGCAGGAGAGCATCCTTAGGCAAGACCTCCACTGCGCGCATGACGATGCTCTGCGCGGAAGCATCTGAAACGATGATCTGTTCATGCTGCAACAGAGAGCTGAACGCTTCAGTGCCCACATCGCCACGATGCGTCAGCTCGAAGATAGGATCCGCTCCGCTCGTTCCTGCCATAAGCGAGCGATGCGTGCTGAATTCGATACCGCTGGCTTCGAGCAAGCGTGCGATCCCATCGTGCGAGGTGGAAAGTTCGTTCGCAGAGAAATAGACCGGCGCTGGCTCGAGCGAGCGCGCCATGAGTGCGATCGCATTGCGCGTGCCGATATCCTTCTTCATCGCCGTTGCTAACCAGTCAGGAAAACCGTAGAAGCGCGCAGCAGCTTCGAGCGAAGTCTCGGGGTCGCCTTCAGGAAAGTGGTCCTTTGCCTCAACGATGCGATGCAATACATAGTTGGCAACGCCCGTGGCGCGCGGCACGATCGAACGCACGAGCTCAACCCCTTGATCGACCGCTGCGTGGTCTTCCTTATGCAAATAGATGATCTCGTAGGCAGAGATGCGCAGCGCATCACGCACATCATCCTGTATGTCGCGCGGCGTGCGCAGCACCTCGTTTATGAGCGCATCGAGCGTGACCTGGAGCGAAAGTGCGCCTTGAGCGAGCAAGCGAGCGAAGGCTTTGTCGGCACCTTCAAGCTGGGCTGACTCCAGCACGCGCGGGGCAAAAGCAGAAAGGAACTGGTGAGACTCACGCGATCTGCGCACCAGTTCGAGCGCAGTCTTGCGTGCGGGCGTAGCAGTTGAAGGAGCAGATGTGCGGCGATGCTTAGTTGCCATGGACGCCCCAACGAACTTCTCCGCGCTTCACACCCTGTAAGCCTGCAGCAAAATCGCGTGCGCTCATCTGCTTCTTTCCGCTGGGATGGACGCACATGAGTTCGAGCGCACCATCGGAGAAACCAAGGTAGAGGCGCTTCGCAACGAAGAGAACCTGACCGGCTTCGATCTGTTCGATCGCTTGCGGAACATCTGGGCCACAATCCGCCAGCGCAGCCGAGACGATCGTAACGTCCTTGCCTCCGATCGAGCATTTTGCAGGATGATTCTCGCTTGACGCACGGATCTTGAGCAATGCTTCGTTTGCGCTCATCCAAGGAGCGATATCGAGCTCGCCCTTCTCGATCTTATGCGCATAGGTCGCTTGCGCTTCGTCTTGACTCGTCCACGCAAGCGTTCCTTCTTCGAGGTCTTCCAATACCTCGATGAGCGCTTGAGCGCCAAGCGAAGCCAACTCTTCGGTGAGCTCAGATGCAGACCGGTGACCGCGTGGCACTACGCGCGAAGCGCAATAAGCCCCGGTGTCCAAACCCTCTTCCATCTGCATGATGCACACACCGATCTGTTCATCGCCTGCCAAAATGGCGCGTTCGATCGGCGCCGCCCCACGCCAACGCGGCAAGAGCGACCCGTGCACATTCAAACACCCGAAACGCGGCAGATCGAGCACCGATGCGGGGAGCAGCACACCATAGGCGGCAACGCAGATGACATCGGGGACCAAGCCTTCAAGCTGATCGAAGGCATCGTTGTCTTTGAACGTGGCGTATTCGAACACGGGAATCTCGTGAGAGAGCGCTGTCTGCTTCACGGGGCTGGGCTCGAGCTTCTTGCCGCGGGAACGGATCGCATCGGGCTGCGTGAACACGCCTACCACTTCATAGCTTTGCGCCAACTGATCGAGGATGGTCGCAGCAAATGCAGGAGTTCCCATGAAAACGATTCGCATACCTGCGCCTTCCTTCCGCTGGCTATTCAACTTCGCCGGGTTTTGCGCCACGTGCGAGCGCATCTTGGTATTCTCGCAGCGCCCGAACCTTGTCGATCGGACTGCATGCTT
>FR895139.1:54281-72392 GCA_000435675.1 Eggerthella sp. CAG:298
GAGGTGGTGTATCTCATTGTCAAGGCAACGACCGAGCAGGCCATCGCCCGCGATGATGCATTCATCGCCATCGAGATCGAAATAACGCACGCGCGCAAAAGGCTGGCGCGCTACGTTCACACTGATGCCCGGCAGCGACAGGCAGCCTTCTCCCCCCAGCTCCGGCTCGCCTTCGAGCGCTATGACCTCGGGGTTGATAAGGTAGATCGGATCGGGATCGTCTTCGGGGTCTCCGCAATCGATGACCACGAGGCGCTTCAAGACGCCCACCTGCGGTGCTGCAAGTCCACAGCCGTTGTTCTTGTACATGGTTGCCGCCATACGCTGGGCGAGCTTCTTCAGGGATTTATCGCTTGGATCGCACGGTTCGCAGATTGCCTGCAAGCCGGGATCGGGAGCGGTTACGATCTTCAATGTTCTCAAAGGAAAAGCCTTTCTCAAACTGTTAGGTGAATCAGGTTGCATGCGCGAAGAGCGCTGTTCGTTCGCTTGAAGTATAGCAAGAAGTTATCGCTATTATGTGATTTTCGAAGCGATATGACGGCTGCGCAACGCGTTGAGGTCGTTCTGAATGACCACGATCGTCTTGAAGAGTTCGTCGCGCTCTTCTGCGCTCAAGCTCTCCGAGAGTTTGAGCTGGGCGGTCATCTCTTCGATCGTCTGCTCAAGATCGCCGATCTGCAGCTCACGCGCAAGATAGGCAAGCGAGTCGAATGCCGAGGTTGTTCCCTGCACCACCGAAGAAGTGAGCACGCGCGAGGCGTAAGGATTTCTCTGCTGTGCGGTGAAGATGAGGTCGGACACCGTGATGATCGGGTTTTCTCCCAGAATATCGACGAGAAGCTGCGCAAGCTGTTCGTGAACATTCTCGTGCCAATTCGTTTGCATGAGCGCACTCAGGAAATCGGGTGCCATAGCTGGGTTTTGAGCCACTAAGCTCAAGAACTCGCGTTCGCTTCGCAAGCGATTGAGCTCTGGGCCACTCAGCTGCCTCCGTGCGGGCGCGGGCACAGGAGCAGCTTCTGCGTCTCGATCCTCATAGGTGCGTGGTGCACGAACTTTGGCAAGCTCATCGATCACGAGCGCTTCGGCCACGTGAACCTTGCTCGCAATGTAGACCGCATACTCGTTCGCGAGCATCGAGTCCTTGATGGGCGCAAGCACAGCAACAGCATCTTGAATCGCCCGTACCTTGTTTTCAGGGCGCGTAAGGTCGTAGCGGTCAACGCGACGGTCGATGCCGTATTTGAGCAGCGGCTGCGCATCGTCGAGCAGCGTTTGCATCGCTTCAGCGCCCGCGGCCTTCACATATTCGGCGGGGTCCTGGTCATCGGGAATGGTAGCGGCGAAGAGATCGATGCGCATGATACCCGCTTCTGGGGTCATGCTCGAGTCGATGAACTCGAGCGCGCGATCGGCTGCACGCTGGCCTGCTGCATCGCCGTCGAAGAGGTAGATGATCTTGGATTTCGCATGATGCGAAAGGATACGGATGTGCTGACGCGTGAGCGCAGTGCCCAGCGTTGCCACCGCATTGGTGAAGCCCGCCTCATGAAGCGCGATCACATCGGTGTAGCCTTCGACGATAACCGCCACGCCTGTGGAAGCCATCGCGGCCTTCGCCTTGTCGAGACCGTAGAGCACTTCAGACTTGTGGAAGAGCGGCGTTTCACCGGTGTTAAGGTATTTCGGCTCGCCCGCGCCGATAACGCGGCCGCCGAACGCGATGCACTCGCCCTTCACATCGTTGATGGGAAACATGGCGCGGTCGAAGAAACGATCCTGCGCGCCGAAGTTGTTGCGGCTTCTCACGGCCACATTCGCTTCGACCATCTCCGCTTCGCTGAACCCCAGCGAAGAAAGGTGCGTCACCAGCCGCCGCCTTCCCGGCGCAAACCCCAAGTTCCACGTTTTCGGCACGTTCCCACCCAGATCACGCCCCGAAAGATAATCGCGTGCTGCCTGCGCTTCGGGTGAAGGATCGCGCATGAGCAGCGTGTGATAGAACGACGCGGTCTCGCGGCAGATATCGCGCAGTCGGGCTCGTTTGGTCTGGTTCTTGCGATCGGTCTCGGTCTCCTTCAGCTCGATGCCCGCTCGGCGCGCCAGAAAACGCAGCGCATCCACGAATCCCACATCGTCGAGCTTCTCGATGTAGGTGATGGCATCTCCCCCTTCACCGCATCCGAAGCAGTGCCAGGTTTGCGTGGAAGGATCGATCTTGCATGAAGGGGTCTTTTCCTGGTGAAAGGGACAGCAGCACCAAAAATCGCGGCCTCTTCGCTGGACGCGCGTGCGTTCGCTGAAGAGCTCGACCAGATCGTTCGCTTCGCGAATCTGACGAATGTCTTCTTCAGAAAATGACGCCATGGGGTTCTTTCACTCTTTCACAGGATACTTTATAGTGCTTGGTAGGTCATATTCTAGTGTATCGCACGCTCTCTGGCCTACTTCAATTCCGCAACACTTGGGGAGGGGTTGTTGGCGGTGGATCGGTTCTCCTTCGAACGCGCGCTCGGCACCATCGGGGTGTCCATCGAGCACTTGGGTGCTTGCGTGGTAGTGTGCGTTTCAGGAGGCGATGAACCCCACATCGGCAGCGTCGTGCTCGCCGAAGCGCGCGCTTCGCTCACCGGCGAAGGTACAAGCGCCACCTCTTCAGTGCTCAACCGCCTCGGTCACAAAGACGAATTCGTTGCCCGCACAGTAGCTGAAACGCTTGCCGCAGCGCTCGACACCACGGTGTGTTGCATCTGCGGCATCCATAAGGACAACGCCACCTCCAAAGATATCCAAGCGAGCGCCACCCTCGGCCATGAAATTGCAAGCATCCTTCTTGAACGGCTTGCTCCTAATTCCAGCCAGCAATGAGCTCCAAGCTTCCTATTCGCCCGCGAACGACCTGCAAACCCTTCCGCACAGAAAGGCACGCCATGACCACGAACAAGATCCATGACTTAAGAAGCGCGATCGATTATTTGAAGACCCAACCAGGAGAGCTGATCGAAACCGATGTCGAGGTCGATCCTACTGCCGAGCTTTGTGGCGTGTATCGCTACATCGGTTCAGGCGGAACGGTCGAGCGCCCCACCAAGACCGGCCCTGCCATGATCTTCAACAACGTCAAAGGTCATCCTGATGCGCGTGTGCTGATCGGACTGCTCGCAAGTCGCAAGCGTGCGGCACACCTGATCGGCGTTGAACCCGATCGCGTGGCGTATGCGCTGAATGAAGCATTGAACAACCCCATCGCACCGCGCTATCTAGACAAGAGCGAAGCGCAGTGCCAGGAGGTCGTGCATCTGGCAACCGAAGAAGGCTTCGATGTACGCAAGCTGGTGCCAGCACCCACTAACACCCCCGAAGACGCGGGTCCCTATATCACGTTCGGCCTGTGCTATGCCACGGATCCTGAAACAGGCGAACACGATGTGACTATCCATCGCCTATGCCTGCAAAGCCCTGATGAGATTTCCATTTACATGGTTCCCGGCGCTCGCCACATCGGCGCCTTCTACGAAAAAGCCGAGAAGCTTGGGCGTCCGCTGCCTATCTCGATCAGCATCGGTGTTGACCCCGCGATCGAGCTTGCTACCTGCTTCGAGCCGCCTTCGACCCCGCTCGGTTACGACGAGCTTACCATTGCGGGTGCGTTGCGCGGCGAAGGCGTGGGGCTTGTGGATTGTCTCACGATCGACGAGCACTGCATCGGTCATGCCGAATATGTGATCGAAGGCGAATTGATCCCCGGAAAACGCGTGGAAGAAGACCAGAACACCCATTCTGGCAAAGCCATGCCGGAATTCCCCGGTTACACGGGACCTGCCAACCCTTCGCTTCCCATCATCAAAGTGAAGGCGGTTACCACCCGCAAGGACCCCATCATGCAGACGTGCATCGGTCCTTCCGAAGAGCATGTCTCCCTTGCTGGTATTCCCACTGAAGCGAGCATCATCCAGCTGATCGAGGCCGCCATGCCCGGTCGTTTGAAGAACGTCTACTGCGCAAGCCCGGGTGGCGGTAAGTTCATGGCGGTGCTGCAGGTGCGCAAAGAACAGCCTTCTGATGAGGGCCGTCAACGTCAGATGGCGATGCTCGCGTTTTCCGCATTCAGCGAGCTCAAGCATGTATTCCTCGTCGATGAGGATGTGGATCCCTTCGACATAAACGATGTGCTGTGGGCCATGAACACGCGCTTCCAAGGGGATGCCGATATCATCACCATCCCCGGCGTGCGCACCCATCCGCTCGACCCGTCGAACGATCCCACCATGTCGCCTTCCATTCGCGATCATGGCATCGCAACGAAGGTCATCTTCGACTGCACGGTACCCTACGATCAAAAGAACCGTTTCCAACGCGCGCAGTTCATGAAGCTCGACCCACGCAAATGGGTCCCCGACTACGAAGGCTAGGACATGAGCATGAAGCGGATCGTCGTAGGCATAAGTGGCGCGAGCGGAAGCCCGCTCGCGCTCCGCTTTCTTGAAGCGCTTCGTGCGCAAGATGATGTTGAGATTCATCTGGTGGTGTCCGATTCGGCGCTCCTGACCGCCTCATACGAACTTCCGGCACAACAAGGCTCGGCGGACTCGAACCCCTTCAAGCATTTCGCTCATGTCTACCATGAGCCCACCGCCTTCGATGCGAGCATCTCAAGCGGATCGTTCGAGGTGGATGCCATGATCATCATCCCATGCAGCATGAAAACGGTCGCTGGCATAGCAAGCGGATATGCCGATAACCTGCTCTTACGTGCGGCGGATGTGACCATCAAGGAGAAGCGCCCGCTCATCTTAGTTGCGCGCGAAAGCCCGTTGAGCCCGACTCATCTGAAGAACCTGAGCTATCTTTCAACGCTTCCAACCGTGAGCATCGTGCCGCCGCTCCTTACCTATTACGGAGGACAAACGACCGTGCAAGATATGGAAGACCACTTGATCGGCAAGATCTTCTCACTGCTTGGACTTTCCTACGAGCCCTTTCAGCGCTGGCATCCCGAAAAAAGGTGACAAGCTACCCGGTCGTTCATCATCTAATCAAGGGGCAAGGTAGTGCGGACGTGCTCGATGTTGGCAAGGATGGTCTTGATCAACTCGTCCACGGAATCGAACTTGATCATCGGGCGGATGTACTCGACGAACTCGGCCGTGATCTGATCCCCGTAGATGTCCTGGTTGAAGTCGAGGATATGCACTTCCATGGTTGCCTTGGTCTTATCTTCGAACACGGGTGAAACACCCACTGCAATAGCAGCACAATACTTGATCCCATTCACATAGGCATAGCCACCATACACGCCCTCAGAAAGCGTCTGCCTGTTCGTCGGCACGATAAGGTTCGCGGTGCTGAAACCCATGTCCATGCCTTCGCCGCGTCCAGGCTGCACTTCATCAGTGATGGAAAAAGGACGACCGAGCAGGCGTTCTGCTTCTACTAGATCGTGTTCAGCAAGCAGGTTACGAATGCGCGTAGCGGTGATAGGCAAGCCATCTTCGCTCTGAAGATTGTGCGCATCGATATGGCAGATGTTCCTTGCAGCCCACTCCCCCAGATCAGCCACACTTCCTGCTGCTTTAGCACCGAAATGGAAATCCAGACCCACGTGCAGATGCGCAGGAACGAACCCCTTGAAGGTCTGGTTCAAGAAATCGAGCGGACTCAAAGCGGCGAACTCACGCGTAAAATGAAGGACCGCGACCGCATCTACCCCACTGCGTGCGAGCATCTCGATACGCTGCTCGTTGCTCATGAGCTTCTTCAGGCGATCGGCATGAAAGAGCTCATCTGGGTCGATATCGAAGGTGAGCGCGATGCTCTTCCCGTTATCCTTCCGCGCTGTTTCGCGGGCGCATTCAAGCAGATAGCGATGTCCCTTGTGCACGCCATCAAACACGCCGAACGCGCAAGAAGCGTTGTCGAAGAGAGAATAGTCGAATGATTCATCGATGTTATAGATTTGAGCCACGTTCAACTCCTAGAGAAAAGATGCACTGAGCACACAGCTGTCCCTTCGATTCATCGAACCGATAGAGCGCTTTAATATGATTATCGACAAGAAGAGCCACCGTCTCACCCTCAAAACAAGGATCAGACGAAGGAAAGACCTGAGTGGTACAACAAAAGTCATCATGAGCGATATGGGTGAGCGGAATGTTGAGTGAAAGCTTCGCCGGCAAGATAGGTGCGCCATTATCAATCTTACAAATAAGCTCGGCATCGCGCACGAACGCATAACGATACGGCAGCATGCGCAGCGGATCGACCGCAATGCTCGCAGGATCACCCTCGAAGGTTTCAAGGTGCTCGAGCGAGATGCACTCTTCGATCGAAACGGCATCGAGCGCAGTGCGTTGCAATTCCGAAACGAAGGCGCCACAACCGATGCGTTTTCCCAGATCGCGTGCGATCGAGCGCATATAGGTCCCACCCGATACTTCCATCGAAACGCGCCAAACAGGCACCAGTTCGCTTCCCTCTTGCACGGCAGGAAGCAGTTCATCAAGCGGCCTTTTTTCAACGGAGCGCAGCGTTGCGCTGAGCACCTCGAAGTCGCGAGGCTTCAGATCGATCACATTGCCCTTGCGTGCTGCCGCATAGGATTTCTGTCCGTTCACCTTCACCGCAGAATAGACAGGCGGAAGCTGCTTGCCCTTGCCCACCAGCGATGCAACGACCTCACGCGCGATCTGCTCGTTCAAAAGATCGCTGGGCGCTTCCCCGCGCGAGATAACTTCGCCTTCCGCATCATCGGTCGTGGTCGCACAGCCGAACGCGATATCCATAACGTAAGTCTTGTTATGGCCGCTCATGAAGGCATCCAAGCGTGTAGCTGGACCGACTGCCACGCACAGCACACCCGACGCAAGCGGATCGAGCGTTCCCATATGCCCAACGCGCTTCTCGCCGAACACGCGGCGCGCGCGATTGACCACATCGTGCGAGGTCATTCCTTTTGATTTATCGATCGCGAGAAGAAGCGATAATCCTGACGAGCCGCGCTTAGTCATCAAGCTCTTCCCGTAAAGATCGGATGAGGATACACAGACGTTCGACTTCTGCTTCGGCATCTTCAGGAAAGCAGGTCTCGATGACATCGGTAGGGACTTCGATGAGCGCGTCTGCAAGTGATTTGTGATAAGTAAGCCCCGCAGCAGCCTTGTGACCGCCGCCCCCAAAATCGCTTGCGATCTGGGCCACATCGGTCTCATCCTTCGCACGCAGGCTTCCGCGAATCTCGCCGTTGCCGTTCTCCTTCAAGATGAGCGCAACACGCACCCCAGCGATACCGCGCAAGATATCGATAAGGATCTCAGCATCGTCGCGAATGGCGCCCTGCTCTTCGAAATCCGCATCCTTCAGATAGGAGCATACGAATGCACCGCCGCAGAAGAACATCATGCGCGAGAGCATGAGCTGCTCAAGACGAAGCGAAGGAAGGGAGCGACTTTGGAAGAACTCTCGCGCGATAAGGTTCGGCTCCGCACCGGCTTCAACGGTCTCAGCTGCATGGATGAAGCACGTAGGATTCACGTTCTGGTAAGAGAATCGTCCCGTGTCGGTCATGATACCCGTGAGCGCGCAGAGCGCCTGATCCTTGCCCGTAGCGTTAAGGAGCTTCAAAAGCTCCCAGGCAAGATCGCTCGCTGAAGCGGAAGCGGGATCGACATAGTTGAGTTCGGCCATCGAAGTTTCCGAGGCATGATGATCGATCGTAATATGATGCTTGGCGCGATCATGCACCGCTGCCGCGTCTTTCAAGCGCTCCACATTGGGAACATCGATGGCGATGAACACCTCGACTTCATCGGTGAAGTCTTTCGCAGGCACGAGGTTTTCCAACCCGGGAAGAAAGCCGAGCTTCTCTTCGACCGGATCCTCCGTTGCCAAAAGACCGGTTACCTGCTTCCCGAGCGCACGCAATCCGTGCTCAAGAGCGAGTCCCGCTCCCAAACAATCGCCATCTGGGTTCACATGCCCGCAGATCGCGAAGGTATCATGCGCTTCTATAAAGCGTGCGATCTCCTCGAGCGTGGTATTCGACTGCGGCGTGAGCACGGCTTAGCCTTCCGCGGGATCTTCAGCACGAGCGCTCGCATTGCGGGCAGCATCAGCGCTGAGAGCTTCAGCGATGCGCTGCGCGTTATCCACGCTCTCATCCAGGTGAAAGCGCAGTTCAGGCGCAACACGCCAGGAAAGCTTCTTCGCCATGAGCGAACGGATGCGCCCTGCTGCCGCGTTGAAGGCCTGAGCTACTTCCGTGTAGCGCGAAGGTTCAGTCGAATAGTACACGTTAGCGACCGAACGATCGTAGCTCACCTCAACACCCGTGATGGTGACCATATCCAGGCGCGGGTCGGATATCTCGAAGAGCAATATCTCGGAAATCACTTCGCGCGCCTGCTCGTTCACCCTTCTATTCGATGAAGACTGCTTCATGATTATTCCGTTCTCTCGACCTCGACCACACGATAGCCTTCGATGTGATCGCCGATCTTGATGTCCTGGTAGCCTGCGATACCGATACCGCATTCATAACCACGAGCAACGCTCTTGACATCGTCTTTGAAGCGACGCAAGCTTTCGATCTCGCCTTCGTAGACAACAGTGCCATCGCGCACGATACGCACGGAATCGTCGCGGCTGATCTCGCCTTCAACGATGTAGCAACCAGCAACAACGCCCACCTTGGGCACCTTGAAGGTCTCGCGCACTTCAGCGATGCCGGTGTCTTCTTCCACGATATCAGGCGAAAGCAGACCGACACGCGCAGCGTTGATGTCTTCGATCGCTTGATAGATAACACGATACAGACGAATGTCGACCTTCTCGCGCGTAGCCACTTCGCGGGTCTTGCCCGTAGGGCGCACATTGAAGCCGATGATGATCGCATCAGATGCCGCAGCGAGCGTAACGTCAGTCTCGGTGATGCCGCCGACCGCCGCATGGATGATGTTGATCTTGACCTCAGACTGGTCCATCTTCTCGAACGCATCGCGCAGTGCTTCGATCGAGCCTGCCACGTCGGCCTTGACGACCAGGTTAAGGTCGGTGGTCTTGCCTTCTTCGATACGCGCAAACAGATCATCGAGGTTCATGTGCGAACGCGACTCCTGCTTAGCAAGACGCTCACGCAGCGCACGCTGCTCAGCCAAACGACGTGCATCGCGCTCGTCTTCGAACACGCGGAATTCGTCGCCTGCCGTGGGAACCGAGTTCAGGCCCAAGATCTCGACCGGGTCAGCGGGATGTGCTTCGTCAACATGCACGCCGCGCGGATTGATGAGCGCGCGTACCTTGCCATAGGAAGTTCCGGCAACCACCACGTCGCCCGTCTTGAGCGTACCGCGATCGACGAGCACCGTTGCAACCGAACCGCGGCCCTTGTCGAGGTTCGCTTCGATAACGAAGCCAGAAGCAGAAGCGTTCGGGTTCGCTTTCAGCTCGAGCACGTCTGCCTGCAGCAGGATGGTTTCGAGCAAGTCATCGATATGCAGGTTCTGACGAGCCGAAACATCCACGAACATATTCTGGCCACCCCACTCTTCGGGAATGATGCCATGTTCGGTGAGCTCTTGGCGCACACGCTCGGGCGTAGCACCTGGCTTGTCGATCTTGTTGACCGCAACCACGATGGGCACGTTCGCCGCATTCGCGTGATTGATAGCCTCAACGGTCTGAGGCATAACGCCGTCGTCTGCCGCAACCACGAGCACGACCACGTCGGTAACTTTCGCACCGCGGGCACGCATAGCGGTAAATGCTTCGTGACCAGGGGTATCGATGAACGTGATCTGACGGCCGTCGATATTGACCACCGAAGCGCCAATGTGCTGGGTAATGCCGCCAGCTTCCTTATCGGCAACGCCCGTCGAGCGAATCGCGTCGAGCAGAGAGGTCTTGCCGTGGTCGACGTGACCCATGACAGTGACCACCGGCGGACGCGGCAGCAGGTCAGCTTCAGAGTCGTTGTAGACGACCGCGAATTCCTCTTCAGGAGAAACGACGCGCACTTTGCGCCCCAGGTCATCGGCGATAAGCTCGATAAGGTCATCACTCATGGTCTGGGTGAGCGTGAGTGCCTGACCCAGCATGAACAAGCGCTTGATGATGTCGTTAGGAGAGACTTCAAGCAGTTCAGCGAATTGAGCGACCGTGGAGCCTTGCGCAACCTCGACCACTGAATCGTCGAGCACGAGCGTTGGGTCGAGACCCTTCTCCAGTGCTTCGAGCTCAGCACGCTCACGTGCCTCCGCTTCGCGCTTTTCCTTGCGCTTCTTGCGCCTGCCCTGGCCTTCATGGGAAGCAGCCTCAACAGCAGCACGTGCTTCAGCGAGCACCTTATCGCGCTGGAACTTCTCTGCCTGAACTGCCATCTGAGCATAGCGATCTTCGCCCTTGGTCTCCTGGACCTCAAGTTCGGGAACGGAAGGTTCGAAGCCCTTGCGCTTCTTGCCCTTCTCGCCACGACGCGAACCGCCCTGGTTCTGCTTTTCGTTCGCCTGGTTGTTCAAACGCTCACGTTCGTTATTGATCTGATCGAGCAGCGAGGAGAACGAGCTACCCGCACTTACGGGAGCTGCCTTCTTCTCGCTCTTCGACGATTTAGAGGACTTGTTCATGCGAGACTGCAACGCCTCAGCGACCGCTTGCTTCTTGGCGACCTCAGCCGCGCGCGTTTCTGCTTCCGCTTTCATGCGCGCCTCGTGCGCTTCACGCTCTACGCGCTCGCGCTCGCGCTCGATCTGAGAAGCAAGGCTCTCGAATGGCGATGCAGGGGCTTTCTTGGCCGGCTGCGCGTCGCCATCTTCCTTCTTCGCACGACCAGCGAAGCCTTCCTTCTGCTGGCTTTCACGGCGAGCACGCTCGGCGTCGCGCTGTGCGCGCTCTTTCTCCACTGCCGCACGACGAGCCGCAGCTTCTTCGGCCTTCTTAGCCTCTTCTTTCGCTTGCTCTTCAGCCAGCTTCTTGGCTTCTTCTTCCTCAAGCTTACCTGCACGCTGCTTGATCTCGGGCTCAAGATTCTTGCGAATCTTCTCCACATAAGCATCCTGCAAAATGCTGGCGTGGCTCTTAGCGGGTATCTTCATATCCGCAAGGCGGGCCAAGAGTTCTTTACTGGTCATATCGAACTCTTTAGCCAATTCGTGTACACGCATACCAGCCATGTAGTCTCCTCGTCCGTTTCCTAGTCTAAAACCGCGCTCATTACTTCTTGAGCGATTCGTTCGTTATCTTCTTCGTTCACCTTCATACGCAGCGCCTTGTCGAGCTTGTGCGTTTGAAGGGCTTTTTCAAGGCAAGCAAGGCTGCAAAGGTAGGCGCCTCTGCCATTCGCTTTGCCACTCGGGTCGTATTCGACCTGCCCATCAGGAGTGCGCACGATGCGGATGAGCTCGCCTTTTTGGCAAGCTTTCCGGCATTCGATGCAGGTGCGTTGTTTCGTGCGCTTCTCCATTTTCCTGCCTTACCGTGCGCCTTAGTTGTTCTCGAGCTCCGCGTGAATGCCGCAGTACGAACAACCCGGACGCGCATGATTGCGGCAGCGTACGCCGTCGGGATCGACATAGGCGCACAAGCCATCATTGGTCTCTTCTTCGACCTCTTCCACATCGATGAGGTCTTCGTCAGCCACGAGCGGTTCGCCCGCGAACGAAGACGACTTGATATCGATATGCCAACCGGTCAGGCGCGCCGCCAAACGCGCATTCTGGCCTTCCTTGCCGATAGCGAGCGAAAGCTGATCATCAGGCACGATGATGGTGGCGTAGTTGTTCTCTTCGTCGATGATCACGCGATTGACCTTAGCCGGTGAAAGCGCGTTCGACACGTAGACCGCCGGGTCTTCGTCCCACTGGATAACGTCCACGCGCTCGTTGCGCAGGCCTTCGACCACCATGCGCACGCGAGAGCCCTTAGGACCAACGCAGGCACCTACCGGATCGAGGTTCGGCTCGCGCGAAGCAACCGCGATCTTGGAACGCTCGCCCGGTTCGCGCGCGATCGACTTGATCTCCACCAGACCGTCGTAGATCTCGGGAACTTCGATCTCGAAGAGGCGACGGATAAGATCGGGGTGCGTACGGGAAACGACGATGGAAGGACGAGTGTGCTCGCCACGTGCCTTCGGGGTTTCCGCATTCGGGTCACGCACGTCGACGATGAGCAGCTTCAGACGCTGATTGTGACGATAGTGCTCGTTGCGCGGACGCTCATTGCGCTCGTTGGGGTTGCGCTTCAGATCGTAGTGCGGAAGCTCAGCTTCGACCCCTTCGCGAATCTTGATGATGGTGAACTCGGGCGTGCCCTGAAGCACGGTACCGGTGACCAGATCGCCCACGCGATCGGAGAACTCTTCGTAGATGGACTGACGGCCAGCCTCGCGCACGATGGAGCTGATCACATTCTTCGCATTTTGAGCAGCGATGCGGCTCACGTCGTTAGGCGTAACATCACGCTCTTCGAATTCAGTATATTCGCCAGTTTCCTCGTCGGGCTCGCCCACGGGAACCATCTCGTACACGTAGATCTTGCCCGTCTGGCGATCGATCGTAACGCGTGCATCCCATTCAAGATCAAGGATGTTCTGATAGCTCTTTGCCAGAGATGCCTCAAGACGCTCGATCAAATAGAATTCGTCGATCTTTCGTTCATGGGCGAGCGCTTGCAAAGCGTCTATCAATTCTGAGGTTGCCATACCTATCCCTTCTTCGCATTGAAATCTATCGTTGCAATGACATGTGCCTTCTTGATGAGCTGGAACGGAATCTCCGTGCGCGTGCCATCCACGTCGAGCACGACGTTCTCCCCTTCCACACCAGCAAGCTGGCCGGTGTATTTCGCACGGGAGTTCACGGGCGCCGAAAGCACGAGCGCCACCTTCTCTCCCGCGAATCGCTGGAAGTGCTGCTTGGTACGCAGCGGACGGTCGATACCGGGCGAAGAGACCTCGAGCGTGTAAGCGCCTGGGAACGGATCGATCTCGTCCATAAGGGCATTGATCCACTCTTGCGCGCTTGCCAGCTCGTCGAAGCCCACTCCCCCTTCGCAGTCGATATAGACCCTGATGGTAGGAGCTTTCTTCGAACCCACGATATCCACCGTGACGATTTCGATCCCTTGCGCTTCTGCAGTAGGCGAAAGCGCATCGAGCAGCTGTTGTTCTTTGGCGCTTAACACGGTTTCATCAACTCCTCCCAGAAACAAAAGAAGCGGGACAAAGCCCACTTCCTCAAAAAATCGAAAGTATTCGTACCAAGTACCTGGATAGTTATATCATATTTTTCCTGCACATACAAACGCCCTGCCACTTACCTGGATAAACGGCAGGCTATTATTGCGGAAGTTCTACCTGAGAATAGAGCTCATCGAAATCAGCCATCGAAGAAGACTTACCACCCTTGATATCCTTTGAGAGCGGTGCCAATATTGCCTTCGCGTCCTTCTTCGGATCAGCCGAAGCCACGCTCACGTCCCAACATTCTTTGATCACATTCAGGCGTGTCAGAAGAAGCTCATAGAGCTTGTTGATCTTGGTGTAATTCGAGAATTGATCGTCATTCTCGTTCATGCCCAGCTCGTTCATCTCCTCGACAAGCTTTGCCTTTGAATCGGTGACGGAAGAAATGAGCTTATTGCATTCATCGGCGTACTGCTGGCGTTTTGCCTTATCGGACGCGAGGTGATAGTTGTTGAAATTGCTTACGACCGTGTTCACCTGACCACGATAGTTGCCAAGTGTTTGATAGTTCTCTTGGAGCGCTTTGACCGTATCCGATTGCTGGATCTCTTGCTGAGAATCTTGCGTATCGACCGCTTCGTTGTTCACCTGCTCAACCTGGTCAGATGCGGTGATCTCTTCATGCTTGAGCATGCCAGCAGAATTAAGGAATGCCGCAACGATAGCGATAGCCGCGAACACGATAACGAGCGCAAGGACCGCTTTGGTGCGCGCTGTGAGCCTCTTTTTCTTCTTTGGGGGTTGGATGAAGGTCTTCGCCTCATCGCTCGCAGAAGCAACGACCTTCCCATCATCCGAGACGATCTTTTGCATGGGCATGGTGATGAGCGGGTCTTCCGCATGCCCGATAACAGGAAGATCGTTTTCCTTCTCTTTAGCGGCAGCCGTATCGATCTCTTCGGCAGGATCGATCACATTGCCCTCTTTATCGTGATAGACCCGTTCAGGAACCGGCGGAAGCTTGGTGGTTTCCGCCGGCCCAACAGTTTCAGCATAGGTGAGCTTCTCTTGCGCCTCGGCAATGCGCTTCTTCATCTCGTCAACGGACATACCGCATTGAGGGCATTCATTCTGCCCGTCCTCGATCTTTTGTCCGCATTCAAGACAATACACTGCGTGCGCTTGCTCCTTACTGCTTGTCAGCGATCAGGCGATTGAGTGCGTTCAGATAAGCCTTTGCGGAAGATACGATGATATCGCCATCGGAGCCACGACCAGTGTAGACCGTGCCATCAGCTGCGGTAACGCGAATGGTCACTTCGCCAAGTGCATCGATGCCGCGCGTAACGCTCTGCACCGAGAATTCGGACAGATCGTTTTCGATATCCACGATCTCGTTCACCGCGCGATAGAGCGCATCGACCGGACCGGTACCGATAGAGCAGGCGCAGAATTCGTTGTCGTTCTTATCGACGAGCGTAACGGTGGCCGTTGGCGTGAGCGGCTGACCGCAAGAGATCTGAACGCTCTTCAGGGTATAGGAAGCTTCTTGCGTACGGCCCTGTTCGCCAACGAGCGACTCAAGGTCCTCGTCGTAGACTTCCTTCTTCTTGTCAGCCAGATCGAGGAATGCCGTGTGCAGGTCTTCGAATTCCTGACCTTCGATATGATAGCCGAGTGCCTCCAGGCGGTGACGCAGCGCTGCACGACCCGAACGAGCAGAAAGCACGATCGAGCTTTGACCTGCACCAACTTCGGTAGGATCGATGATCTCGTAGGTGGTGCGCTCTTTGATCACACCATCTTGGTGAATACCGGAAGAATGCGCGAAGGCATTCGCACCAACGATGGATTTATTGGGCTGCACCACAAAGCCCGTGATGGAAGACACCAAGCGCGAAGCACGGATGAATTCGCGCGTGTTGATATCAGTGTGAGCGTCGAGCTCTTCGCCGTGCATCTTGATAGCCATGACCACTTCTTCCATGGCGGTGTTGCCAGCACGCTCGCCCAGGCCATTGATGGTGCACTCAATCTGCGTTGCACCGTTCTCAACGCCCGCAAGGGAAAGCGCGGTAGCCATGCCGAGGTCGTTATGGCAGTGGACCGAAATGGAAGCCTTGTCGATGTTCTTGACGTTCTCCATCAAGAACTTGATGCGGCGACCGTACTCTTCAGGCAGCGAATAACCCGTGGTATCAGGGATGTTGACCACCGTAGCGCCAGCAGCGATGACTGCCTCGACCACTTTTGCGAGGAATTCATAATCGGAACGGCCCGCATCTTCGCAGTAGAATTCGACATCTTCAACGTACTTCTTGGCATACTTGGTTGCGTTCACCGCGCGCTCGAGAATGACCTCAGGCGTGGTGCGCAGCTTATCGAAGATGTGGCTGTGCGAAACGCCGATGCCCGTATGGATGCGCGGACGCGCACAATCAGCCAGCGCCTCAGCAGCAGAATCGATGTCCTTTTCCATGGCACGCGTGAGCGCACAGACGATCGCCTTATCGCCTACTTCGGCCGCGATCTGCTGCACGCTCTTGAAATCGCCCGGCGATGAGATGGGGAAACCTGCTTCGATCACATCAACGCCGAGGCGCAATAGTTGACGCGTGATGACCAATTTCTCTTCGGAGTTCATCGATGCGCCTGGCGACTGCTCGCCATCGCGCAAGGTGGTATCGAAAATAGCAATCTTGCGAGTCATCACGCGTTCCTTTCTTTGAGGTAATAGTGTGATTAACTATACCATCTTTCCGTGTCTTTCTCTGAAATCTCCTAGAGAGACGCGTGTTTTAACGCATGGTTTCACACTAGAGCGCTGCGTCGTTTTCCTCGCCTGTTCGAATGCGCACGACACGTTCGATATTCGAAACGAAGATCTTGCCATCGCCCACTTCCCCGGTGCGTGCCGTGGAAACGATCACATCCACGATCGCATCGACTTGGGCATCATCGGCGATGATCTCGAACTTGATCTTAGGGACCATGTTCAAGATAACCTCGTTACCACGGAAGTACTCGCTCCATCCATGCTGGTTGCCGCAACCATGCACCTGCGAGATGGTCATACCTGAAACATTTGCCTGAAAGAGCGCTTCCTTGAGCGGTTCGAGCATGGTCGGCCGAACCACCGCACATATACGCTTCATGTTGCTATCCTTTCTCTTCGACCAGCGTGTTGCTGATCTCGTGCGAACCCTCTTAGCGTTGTTCGCCTTAGGTTCACTCGCGTGCTGTTAATCAAGACCGTTGAATGCAGGGTAAGCAGATTCGCTGTGTTCACTGATATCCATACCCGCTGCTTCTTGTTCCTTAGAAACGCGCAGGCTTCCCTTGAAGCATACCTTCACGATAAGGCCGATCACAAGCGAACCGATGCCCACGAACGCGACCGTGACCAAGATACCTAAGCACTGAGCGCCAAGCAACGTGGGATCGCCCGTATAGATGAGGCCGCCGAAATCCGTCCAGGAAAGTTCTGGTACGCAGAAGATACCCGTGAGCACGCCACCGACCATGCCGCCGACCGCATGACAACCGAACGCGTCGAGCGCATCGTCATACCCGATCTTATTCTTCAGGACTGACATTGCGAAGTAGCAGATGGGCGAGACGATGAAGCCCATCACGATCGCCGCCCACGGCTCGACGAAACCTGCAGCGGGCGTGATGACGACCAAGCCCGCAACGAGACCGGTTACCGCACCAACGAGCGTTGGCTTACCTACCGCGATCTTCTCGACTACCATCCAGGAAAGCAGTGCTGCGCCAGATGCGACCACGGTGTTCAGGATCGCGAGCGCTGCGATGCCATCAGCCGCGAATTCAGAGCCACCATTGAAGCCGAACCATCCGAACCACAGAAGCGTTACACCAAGCACCACCAGCGGAATGTTGTGCGGACGATGCGCAACCGTACCGAATTCCTTGCGTGAACCGAGCAGCAAACAAAGGACCAGGCCAGCAAGACCAGAGCTGATGTGGACGACATCGCCGCCTGCGAAGTCGAGCGCGCCTATCTGATCGCCGATGAAGCTGCCTTCGCCGCCCCACACCATGTGCGCGAGCGGGCAATAGATGACGAGCACCCAGATGCTCACGAAGGCGATCATGGCACCGAACTTCATACGCCCTGCCACTGCGCCCCAGATGATCGCACAGGTGATCATTGCGAAGGCCGCCTGGAAGACCACATCGATGATAGCCGGATAGACCGCATCTTCAGGAACGACTTGCGCTTCTACGAGCATATCCTGCACGACCGAAGCACATCCGAGTTGGTCGAACCCTCCGAAGAAGGGGTTGGAGCCATCTCCGCCATACGCAAAGCTCCAGCCCGCGATAATCCATAGCACCCCTACCACACCGATGATCGCCATCGACATGAACATGGTGTTCACAACATTTTTACGACGTGCAAGCCCTCCGTAGAAGAATGCAACACCTGGTGTCATCAATAACACCAGCATGGTACAGATGAGCATGAATGACGTCGATCCGGTATCAAACATGATGAAACCCTCCTTAAAGGTCGAGATTTTTTGAAACCGACCTCTTTATCTTGTCACGCGCTCTGCGGTATGCTTTTTTCATTCGCCATTGTTAACGCACGTGGAAATAAGATGAAACAAACAAGAAGTGCGAGCGTTACACGCACGAAATAACCCCAGGTCGATTGGATGATCGCATGATAGAGATGAAAAAAGTTGAACCCGTTCACGATCTCGATGCCTTGGCAGAAATGGCGCATGATATTTGGTTCGAGTACTGGCCCGCGCATATCGGAGCAGACCAAACAGCGTATATGGTCGAGCAATTCCAGTCGAAAGACGCGATCGCGCGCAACATCGCTGAGCATGGCTACGAATACTATTTCGTGATCGATGAGACGGGCAAAGCCGTGGGCTATGTGGGAGTTGCGCCTG
>FR895140.1:0-40920 GCA_000435675.1 Eggerthella sp. CAG:298
GTCAGGCCGCACTTGAACGCGCACGTCGTCAAAAAGAAGCGCAGGCGCGCAAAGAGTTTTTGAAGCGCGTCGGCATCATCATCGTATGTGTCATCTTAGTTCTCGCTCTTTCGATCCCAACGGTTGGATTAATGTTCCTCGGCGGCAACTCGTAAGAGCGCCGGCGGTTTTTGGTAAAAGATAAGAGGCCTCGTCTTGTTTGGTATCGGTGGATTTGAGTTTTTCCTCATACTCCTCTTTGGCTTTCTGATCTTCGGGCCCGATAAGCTGCCGGAGATCGCCAAGACTATCGGCATGGCCGTCAACAAATTCAAAAAAGCAAAAGATGAGATGGATGGCGTTATTCGCGAAGAGGTGTTCGATCCCAATGCGGAAGAGCCCTTCAAGAATCCGGCGCGTGCCATCGACCGTGCGCACGGCAAGGTGAAGGAAAAGGTCGCACGTAGCGAACATGAAGAGACGTTCGCCGAACGTAAAGCGCGCTACGACCGCGAACGCGCGGAGATGAAGAAACGCGCTGAAGTCGATGCGAAAAAGCAAGCAGACATCGATGCGAACCGTCAGAAGATGAAAGCTGAAGCTGCCAAGAAGGCAGAAGAGCAAGCGAAGAAACCTTCGGCCGACGAGCTCTACGGCAATGTGCCACTGAACAAGGAATTTGTACGCGAGCAGAAGCCTGCTTCCGCCTCCACCAAGGCGGCGCAGCCTAAACCAGCCCAGCCTCATGCAGCCCAACCTGAACAAGAGGCCGACTCCGAACCTTCCTCTTCCGCGGGAGGTGAAGCTTAGCATGCCTATCGGACCAGCGCGCATGTCGCTCATGGAGCATCTTGGCGAGCTGCGTATGCGTCTCGTGCGCATCGTGGTGGTGCTGCTCGTTTCGTGCCTCATCTTCTATCTGGCAACGCCGACCATCGCGCAGTTCATGCTCATGCCAGTTGCAGAATATCTTCCAGCTAACGAAGACGGACAGGTGCTCCTGAATGTGTTCGGTGCGTTCGACGCATTTGGCCTGCGTTTCCAGATCGCGTTCTGGGCTTCGCTCGTGGCCACGGCTCCCTTCATCCTCTGGCAGATCTTGGCATTCTTCCTGCCTGCGCTCAAACCGAAAGAGCGCAAATGGTTCGTGCCAACCTTCATTGCGGGTGTAGCGCTGTTCATCCTCGGCACGATCTTCTGCTACCTCATCATCTTGCCGCCAGCGTTCGAATGGCTCACTGATCAGGCATCAGGGTTCGCGACCATCATGCCCGAAGCTAGCAGGTGGGTCGATATCATCATCAAATTCGAGATCGGCTTCGGCTTCGGCTTCGAGCTGCCTCTTATCGTGTTTTACCTGGTCATGTTCAATATCATCTCCTACGATAAGCTGCGCAAGAGCTGGCGATACGTCTATATCGGCCTGCTCATATTCGCGGCTATGGTCACGCCGGATGCTTCGCCGGTAACGATGGGTCTCATGTTCGCCGCGCTCGTTTTGCTCTATGAAGCGAGTCTGCTCGTGGCTCGCATCGCGTTGCGCAAGCGCGCGAAGACCAAAGCGGAGCGTGCCGAGATCGAGGCGAAAGAAGCAGAAGAAGCGCGCGAGGAATTGCGCCAGCTCAAGCGAGATTTCGACGAGCACCTTTGGGGGAGCGAAGATGAGCTCGCCCCCGCAAAGAAGCCTGCGAAAGCAACGGCCGAGGCAGCCAACCCTGCGTCGAGTCAGCCTGCCAGCACGGCAGCGGACAAGTCGAACAAAGGCGAATAATGCACGAACTGGGCATCATGACAGGAGTTATGGAGTCGGTCGAGAGCGTTGCGCGCGAGGCAGGAGCCGAACGCGTGCTCAAAGTCTCGCTTCAGGTGGGTGTCATGACCGAAGCTATCGAAGACGCGCTCCAGTTCGCATTCGGGGCTTTGGCAGAGAATAACGATTATTTCGAAGGTGCCACGCTCGAGGTGGAGATGATCCAACCGAAGAGCATCTGTACGCAGTGTGGTCACGAATTCACGCACGATCGCTTTCACATGCTCTGCCCGGAATGCGGCAGCCCCTTCTTGCAGTTGCTCGAAGGTAAGGAGCTGCAGATTTCCTCCATCGAAGTTGACTTGCCCGATGAAGAAGACGATACTACCAAGCCTGCTCAGGAAAACGAGAGCAGCGAAGCCGACCAAGCGGTCGATTCGGAACACGAAAAGGAGTAATGCTATGCAGATCGATCTCCATAAACCGATTCTTGATAAGAACGACCGTCTTGCGGATGAGAACCGCGAGCTGTTCCGCGAGAAGAAGGTGTTCGTACTGGATCTGCTTGCTTCTCCCGGTTCAGGCAAGACCTCTACGATCTTGGCCACCATCGAAGCGCTGCGCGATGAATTCAACATAGCGGTCATCGAAGGCGACATCGCTTCTTCGGTCGATTCCGAGAAGATCAAGAGCCAAGGGATCGCTGCGGTGCAGATCAATACCGGTGGCGCGTGCCATTTGGAAAGCGCGATGATCCGTCGCGCGGTGGATGTGCTCGATCTGGATAACCTCGATCTCATCATCATCGAGAACGTGGGCAACTTGGTGTGCCCGACCGATTTCGAT
This sequence comes from Eggerthella sp. CAG:298, assembly GCA_000435675.1. Lineage (GTDB taxonomy): Bacteria > Actinomycetota > Coriobacteriia > Coriobacteriales > Eggerthellaceae > Anaerotardibacter. The sequence continues at coordinate 2,576 of FR895140.1, forward strand.
CTGGGCGAGAGCATGAAGGCCATGATCCTTTCGGTCCCAGAAGGCGATGATAAGCCGCTCAAGTACCCAGGCGTGTTCCAGGCAGCATCCGCTATCGTGCTCAACAAGATCGATACGGCTCCGGTCTTCAATTTCGACGAAGAGCTCTTTTACGAACACATTAAAAATCTGAATCCTACGGCGCCCATCTTCCCGATGTCTGCTACAAATGGTAAAGGCGTTGATGCGTGGGCGGAGTGGCTCGCCGATCAGATCCGTTCGCTCTAAAACGCACGGAAGCTCAGCTCGAGCACGCTCGGATGCGGAAGCTCTTGAAGGCACGCTGCTTGTGAGAGCGCGAATCGAGCGGCACCTAAGCGAGCGTTCTTGAATACCGATCGAGGGAAGAGGCCATTATGGATCTTGAGCAGAAGTACACCTTAAGCGTGCAGGCGCTGAAAGATTATGCGCAGCAGGCGGGATTCAACGAGGTAGTGCTCGGCCTTTCCGGCGGCATCGATTCGGCGCTCGTGGCGGTCATGTGCGTTGATGCGTTCGGCGCCGATCGCGTTCATGCCTACATGTTGCCCGGCCCCTATTCGACCGATCATTCGCTCACCGATGCTGAAGAACTCGGCGCGAATCTTGGCATCAAGACCGAAGCTATCTCGATCGTCGGCCCCTACGAAGCATTCGTTGCTGCACTTGAACCAGCAGCAGGCGGCAAGCTTTCTGGCCTTGCTTCCGAGAACACGCAGGCGCGTTGCCGCATGGTGTGCTTGATGGCGCTTTCCAATGCTTTTGGCTGGATGATGGTGAACACGGGCAACAAGAGTGAGGCTGCCATGGGCTTCTCGACGCTCTATGGCGATACTTCTGGTGCGTTCGCTCCCATCGGCGGCCTGTACAAGACCGACGTGTTCGCGCTTGCCCGTTGGGTGAACGAGCGTGCAGTTGCAGAAGGCAAGGTTCCGCCTATTCCTGAGCACATCATCACAAAGCCGCCTAGTGCAGAGCTTTCGCCAGGCGCTGAAGACGAAAAGGCACTCGGCATCGATTACGCCACGCTCGACCAGATCTTGATCGCTCACTTCGAGCAGGGCAAGTCCGCCGAAGAGATCGTTGCAGCAGGCTTCGATCCTGAAGAAGTGGCCTACGCGATTCGCCGAACGAACTCCTACGCATTCAAGCGCGCCGTCGAGCCCCCCTTCCCAAAGGCAAAGTTCTACGATTAGCATTAAGACTTATGCATAAGTTGTGCGTAGAATGACGGTTTTGTGAATCTGAGTCACTGTTACGTATATTTTCTCAATGCTTTCTTGAAATCACGATAAAAGTTGTTAGTATAGTCTGTGTTAGCACTCTTCAAGTGAGAGTGCTAATTCGTATCTGGCGCTGTTTACGCTTATGCGAAGCGAACTAACTCGGGCAGTCAGCCAGCAAACGAGGGTAACAAGGCATTCAAAGGCGAATGCGTTAAAGGAAAGGAAGTACGTATATGAATTTGAAGCCGCTTGGTGATCGCATCATCGTTAAGCAGGACGAAGCTCAGGAAACCACGGCAGGTGGCCTCTACATCGCTCCTGATTCTAAGGAGAAGCCGCAGACCGGTGTCGTTCTCGCTGTTGGCGAAGGCCGCATCAACAACAAGGGCCAGCACCTTCCTATGCCCGTGAAAGAGGGCGATCGCGTTCTCTATGGCAAGTATGGCGGAACCGAAGTAGATGTTGATGGTGAAGCAGTGCTCATCCTTCGCGCCGATGATATCTACGCGGTCTACACCGATTAAGCACCTCATTCATAAACGTTTTGTGACTTAGATTCACGTATCAATTCGAAAGGAATTCAACTAATGGCAAAAGAGATTTTGTTCGATGCAGATGCCCGCAGTGGTATGGCTGCTGGCGTTAAGAAGCTTTCCGATGCAGTCAAGGTGACGCTTGGTCCTAAAGGCCGTTATGTTGCGCTCGAGCGCTCTTTCGGCGCTCCGCTCGTCACCAACGACGGCGTTACGGTAGCGCGCGAGATCGACCTTGAGGATCCCGTGGAGAACATGGGCGCTCAGCTCGTTCGTGAAGCAGCCGTGAAGACCAACGATGTTGCAGGCGATGGCACCACCACCGCAACCCTGCTTGCCGATGTGATCGTGGCAGAGGGTCTGCGCAACGTGACCGCTGGCGCTGACGCGCTTGGCATTCGTCGTGGTATCGAAATGGCAACCGAGGCAGTGGTCGATGCGATCAAGGCTTCGGCGCAGGAAGTCACCACCGAAGATCAGGTAGCGAACGTTGGTACCATTTCCGCAGGTGACGAGGTTATCGGCAAGAAGATCGCAGAGGCTATGGAAGCCGTTGGCAAAGATGGCGCGATCTCTGTTGAAGAGTCCCAGACCTTTGGCATCGACATCGATATCGTGCAAGGCATGCAGTACGATCGCGGTTACATCTCACCCTATATGGCAACCGATACCGAGCGCATGGAAGCAGTGCTTGCAGATCCCTTCATCCTGCTCACCGACCTCAAGGTTTCCTCTATTCAGGATCTTATCCCGCTGCTCGAGCAGGTTATGAAGTCGGGCCGTCCGCTCCTCATCGTTGCTGAAGATGTTGAGGGCGAAGCACTGGGCACACTGCTCTTGAACAAGCTGCGCGGCACCCTGAACGTGGTTGCCATCAAGGCTCCGGGCTTCGGCGATCGTCGTTCGCGCATCCTCGAGGACATCGCAGTCGTTACGGGCGGCAAGGTCGTTTCCAAGGACTTCGGCATGACGCTTGCTGATGTGAAGCTCGAGGACCTGGGCACCGCGAAGACCGTCAAAGTCACCAAGGACACCACGGTCATCATCGACGGCGCGGGCGACAAGGCTGCAGTCGATGCTCGTATCGCTTCGATGCGCGCTGAACTCGAGCGTCTTGAGTCCGAGTTCGACCGCGAGAAGCTCCAGGAGCGTCTGGCTAAGCTTTCCGGTGGTGTTGCGGTGCTGAAGGTTGGCGCTGCTACCGAATCCGAGCTCAAGGAGAAGAAGAGCCGCATCGAGGACGCGCTGCAGGCAACTCGTGCAGCCGTTGAAGAGGGCATCGTTGCTGGTGGCGGCGTTGCGCTCGTGAATGCGATCCTTGCACTCGACAAGCTTACCGTCTCCGATAACGACGAGAAGGTTGGCGTTGATATCATCCGCAAAGCACTCGAAGCTCCAATGCGTGCGATCGCGTCCAACGCAGGTTACGAAGGCTCTGTGGTGGTCGAGAAGGTGAAGGGTCTGCCGGCAGGCGAAGGCGTGAACTTCGCGAATGGCGAGACGGGCAACATGATCGCCATGGGCGTGAACGACCCCGTGAAGGTGACCCGTACGGCGCTTCAGTCTGCAGCATCTGTTGCGGCACTCATCCTCATCACTGAGGCAACCGTCAACGAGATTCCTGCTGAAGGTCCCGACCTGTCCGCACTGGCCGGTGGCGGCATGGGCGGCGGAATGGGCATGATGTAATCCCTCCTTCGGATAATCCGTACGCTTGAGAAAAGCTCTCCTTTAAGGAGAGCTTTTCTTGTTTATTGAGTTGCATTGGCGCTGAACGGGCGCACGCAAAAGCGTTTCTTCGAGGAAGATTTCTTGTTCATTAGGCTATTTTGGCAGTTAAGTATGCTTCTGTTTTAATAATGATTCATTATGAATGAGAAATGAATGCAAAAAGCATGCTATACTAGGGGCAAAGAAAGAGGGTGATGAAGATGCCAGCGTTACAGGTCAAAGATTGTCCAACAGAAGTGTATGAAGAGCTTCGTCGTTGCGCTTCTCGTGAGAACAGGAGCATCTCTCAGCAGGCGCTCACGATCCTTGAGGATTACCTGGGGTTCAGGGATTTCGTAGCGCACGATCGATCAAGCTCTCGAAACAGGTGTAGCGAAAAACCGAACTATATCGAGAAGCGCCAGCGCCTTTTCGAACGGATGAAGAAGCGTCGTGCTATTCCGGTTTCAGAGGAAGCACCTTCTTCTGCAGACCTTCTAGCTGAGATTCGTGAGGAGGAGGCACGATGATAGTTCTTGATTCAAGTGCTGCATGCGATATAGCGCGACAGACAGAAGAAGGCTTAGCATTTTGTTCTCTAATGCTTGCAGACGAGCAAGTAATCAGCTGTGACCTGCTTCGTGCTGAGGCTGTAAGTGTGTTTTGTAAACTCTGCAGAAGAGGGGTTATGAATCGAGAAGAAGCGCAGGAGTGTTTTGTTGATTCTGTTGCTTATGTAGATAAATACTATTCAATCCAAGAGCTTCAAGATGAGGTGCTTTCTGAGAGCATTCGATTGGATCATTCCTCCTACGATATGTTCTATTTTGTACTGGCACGCCGTTTTGGCGCAACGCTGTTCACACTCGATCGTAAGCTCATTCGGCTCTGCGAAGAACAGGGTGTTCAATGCGTTGCCATTCTAGAGAATGGTGAATTCTAATGACGGTTAGGGCAGAAGCGTAGCAATGATCATTCATGTTGAAACCTTAGAAGATAAGCGGCTTGAGGCTTATGTGGGCCTTACTGAAGTTCAGCTGCGCAATCGACTGGAGCCAGAGAAGGGCATCTTCATCGCCGAATCCGAGAAGGTCATCGTCCGCGCGCTTGATGCGGGCTATGAGCCGCTCTCGCTTCTGATTCCTGAACACCGCTTGCAGCGCAGTGCACGCTTGATCGAGCGTATCGAAACGCAGTATGCCTTGGAAGAGAAGGCAGGTGCGGGTGGCAGCACGAACGACGAGAGCATTCCTATCTTCGTTGCGCCCTCAGATGAGATAGAGAAGCTCACGGGTTTCGAACTTACGCGCGGGGTGCTTTGTGCCATGAAGCGTAAGCCCCTACCAAGTCTTGCCGATCTGCTGGCAGATGCTCATCGTGTTGCCGTGCTCGAAGATATTACGAACCATACGAATGTGGGTGCGGTCTTCCGCAATGCGGCTGCGCTTGGCTTCGATGCGCTCATCATTTCGCCGGGTTGTTGCGACCCGCTCTATCGTCGTGCGATCCGCGTTTCTATGGGAACGGTCTTCCAAGTTCCGTGGACGCGTTTTCCTGGCACGGTGGAAGACTGGCGCGAATCGGGTGTAGCGGCGCTGAAACACGAAGGCTTCACCACTGTGGCGCTTGCATTGCATGATGAATCGGTCTTTTTGGATGATGCGCGTTTGCAGCGTCCTGAAAAACTCGCGGTATTGCTTGGAACTGAAGGTGAAGGATTGCAGCAGCGTACGATCGAGATGGCAGATCTCGTAGCGAAGATCCCGATGCGGGAAGGTGTCGACTCGCTCAATGTTGCAGCTGCATCGGCCGTAGCATTCTGGGAGCTGCGCATGCGCTAAGGCGCTCGGTTGCAGGTTCGAGCATCTTCATTCGCACCTGAGCAGGTAGCGAGGATTATACGTAAAACCCCGTGCCATTAGGAACGTTCAAGCATCGAAACGAGTGCTTTTGCGGTATCCTGATTATCCGTACGAAAGATGAGACTACACACGAAGATAACGAAAGAGGATCGATGATTTCAGCAGAAGAACAGTTCCGTGTGATCGCTTCTGGCGCAGCTCAGATTATTCCTGAAAAAGCCCTGATGGAAAAGCTTGAGCGCAACAAGCCGCTCAATATCAAGTTGGGCGTTGACCCAACGGCTCCCGATCTGCATCTTGGTCATGCTGTTCCGCTACGCAAGCTGCGCGCGTTCCAGGATCTGGGCCATCAGGTTACGCTTATCATCGGCGATGGCACGGCGCTTATTGGCGATCCTTCAGGTCGCAATGTTACACGTCCACCGCTTACGCGCGAGCAGGTTGAGCAGAATGCGAAGACCTATATCGAGCAGGCGTACAAGATCCTCGATCCTGAAAAGACCACGTTGCGCTTCAATTCTGAATGGCTGCTTGCGCTCGATCTTGAGGGTCTGTTGAAGATCACATCCAATTTCACGGTCGCACGCATCCTTGAGCGTGACGATTTTACGAAGCGCTACAACAACAATCAGCCGATCAGCTTGCACGAGTTCCTCTATCCCACCATGCAGGCCTACGATTCGGTATGCATCGATGCCGATGTTGAACTGGGCGGCACCGACCAGCTGTTCAACCTGCTTGCCGGTCGTGAGCTCATGGAGAAGATGGACAAGGAACCGCAGGTTTGTCTCACCTTGCCGCTGCTCGAAGGCACCGATGGCGTTCAGAAGATGTCGAAGAGCTACGGTAATTACATTGGCCTTACCGATGAACCGAACGATATGTTCGGCAAAGTCATGTCCATTCCCGATGAATTGATGGTGAAATACTATCGCCTTGCTTCCACGAAATCGGTCGACGAGATCGACGCGATCGAAGCGGGTCTTGCTGATGGTTCGCTCCATCCAAACAAGGTGAAGCGCGAGCTCGCGCAGAATATCGTGGCAGCCTATTACGATGAAGCAGCAGCTAAGGAAGCGGAGGCTGCGTTCGATCGCGTGTTCAAGCAGCACGATGTACCCGAAGATATTCCTGAGTTTGCAGCCGATCTTACGCCAAACGATGAAGGGCTTGTGTATGTTGCGAAGCTCATCAGCGATGCCGGTATGGCGAACTCGGTAGGCGAAGCACGCCGCTTGATCGATGGCGGTGGCGTGAAGGTGAATGGCGAAGCGCTGGCACCGAAAGCGTACAACGTTGAGCCAGGCATGCTTGAGGGCACGGTCATCCAGGTAGGAAAGCGCAAGTTCGTTCGCCTTGTCTAGCAAGCTGGTTCGTGCATTTCAGGTTTGCGCGATGGAGAGTCAAGAAGCGCAAGCGTGGAATTTCAGCGATCCAATACGTTCTTTTTGCTGGGCTTTTGGGTGCCTGTGCTTGGGTATGATAAGGTTAGCGCGAAGGAATTGCATCGCTGCATTCAGCTACGTGATTGCATGCGAAAAGGGGAGGGATAAATCATGAAATACCGTGCAACTATCGTTTCTCCCCAAGGCGCTGCGCCTGCTTCAAGCTCGATCGAGTTTGAGAGCGAGTATCGCGCTGGATCCAAGCAGAATATCCAAGACGCACGCTACAAGATGCTCGAGCTGCATGGTTCTGAGGCAGTCAGCTGGACGGTGAAAGACATCGAGCGCGTTCCTGAAGCTGAGCAAGGTGCGATCCAAGAGCAACTCATGCTCGATTTTCGTGAACCGACTGAAGAGCCTAGGCGTAAACGTCGTAGTGTGAAGCGCGGTATCGCCTAGCTCGTTCGAAGCTTGTGCGTGATTCATCACATGGAACAAAAGAAATCAAACGTCAGATCAAAGAGCAGATCGAAGGGCAGCGTAGCTAATCGATCTACGCGTAAGAAAAGATCTGCTTCTGCGAGAAAGCCCGATTCGAAACCGAGCATCACGAAGCGCGATAAAGCGCTGAAAGCTGGGCAGTTTTGCCCTGTTGATAAGCAGTGTGGTGCCTGCCAGCTGCTGGCGATCCCTTATGCCGATCAACTTACCTCGAAGCAGGCCGAGATCGAGGAGCTCTTCGCGGACGCGCTTGCAGAAGATGGCGCAACCATGCAACCGATCCTTGGTATGGATGAGCCGTTTCACTATCGCAACAAGGTTATTTCGCCCTATGCACCAGGGAAACGTACGGCTTCAAGAACTCACACTAAAGATACGAAGCACCCCCAGGAACAAAGAGCGGGCAAGCGGAATGCCAAGAAACGAAGCGAGCAACGCGAGATCCTCTGCGGCATGTATGCGCAGGGTACGCATCGCATCATTCCCGCCGATGAATGCTTGATCGAAAACCAGGTGGCTAAGAAGATCATTCAAGCGATTCGTCTGCTGATGATGCGCTATGGGATCGAGCCCTACAACGAAGATACGGGCAAAGGGTTCTTACGTCACGCGATCGCGCGAGTGGGGCACCGATCGAATGAGGTGCTCGTAACGCTCGTAACCAATGGCGAAGGTTTTCCAGGTGCAAAGAATTTTGCACGCGAGCTCGTAAAGCGCTGTCCTGAGATAACCACGATCGTTCAGAATGTGAATACGCGCGCAACGAACGTGATCTTGGGAGAAGGAAAGGAACGCACGCTCTATGGGCCGGGCTTCATCCTTGATCGTTTGTGCGGATTGAGCTTCCGTATTTCCTCTCATTCGTTCTACCAGGTGAACGCGGTGCAAACAGAAGTGCTCTACGAGGCAGCGATCGACCTGGCGCACCTGCAAGGCACTGAGCGTATTCTTGATGCTTATTGTGGCACCGGTACGATCGGATTGGTGGCTGCGCGAGCGCTGCAGGAGAAGGTTCCTGCCGAGGCGAAGGACGATGCCTCGGTTATCGGCGTGGACAAGGTGGAATCTGCGATCGTGGATGCGCGCAATAATGCGAAACATAACGGCATAGAGAATGCATCGTTCGTAGCTGAGGATGCCGGGGTGTTCATGAATGAGATGGCAGGAAGAGGCGAAGCGCTCGACGTGCTCTTTATGGATCCGCCGCGCTCAGGTGCCAGCCTTGAATTCCTGCAAGCAACTGCCCACTTGCACCCGCGCCGCATCGTCTACATTTCCTGCAATCCGAAAACGCAGGCGCGTGATGTTGCTTTCTTGCGCGAACAGGGTTATCAGCTCGAAGCTATCCAGCCCGTCGACATGTTCCCCCACACTACCCATATCGAAAATATCTGCGCTTTAGTTGTGGCAGACCCTATAAGCTAACAGTTCATGGACTCGATCAGCGAAGAGGGTGGGGCAACGAGGTGACTCTTCGCCGACTAAATTCGTTTTAATAAAACCCGAGCGAAGCAGCGACGCATGAGCGAATCAGCACACGCTGATTCGCGAACAGGGAAGCGGGGAACCTCGTGTCTCGCGCTCTTCGCTGATCGAGCTCTGCTAGTCGATAGGTATACAAATGACGAGGGTGCGTTCGTTACTGAATTCGTGGTACGAGCAGGTGCAGAAGGTGACAGCGAACGGAGGATCGGTGCTGTTGTCGAGCACGACGCAGGCTTTTGAGCGATCATCTTCGTACCAGGCACGAAAGGCTTCTTCATCAGTGAAGCGCGTATGCTTTTCGACCTCATCCCCATTGATGATGCGTACGTAAGCAACACTCAACCGCTGCTTCCCTGCAGGTGTTTGCAGGCAAATAGTAGCATGCTCGCGCGCGTAAGTTTCATCGGAGTATTTTGCGAAATCGCTGAACATCGAGCCGTTGTCCATGTGGTGTCCGTAGACGATCGCATTCAAGACAGAGCCAGAGCCATCATCGCTCGTGTCCAAATAAGGCACGCCGAACACACTGTAATTGCGATAGGTATCATGGTGAAGATAGAAGGAAGGATCATCCTTCACTCCGCGCAAGATAGGATAGTTGATCGCTGTTCCAGGAACATTCACCCATGCGATAAGGTCAGGATTGACTGTGCGCCAGTGCTGCCAATCGACCTCAACGAAGTCATCATAGGTATCTCCCGTACCGTCAAGAGCATCGTGTTCGAATGAGATGCCATTCGGATTGGGAGAGATGTTCGCGTTCGCTTGCATGAAGAACAAGCTGATGAACAAACCAAGGGCAACGAACACGAGCGCGAGACCTGTTGCCATCAGCTTGTTGGATCGTCGCTGCAGTCTCATGAGTCGATGAAGGAACGAAAGATGCGACGGCGCTGTTCGCGGGCGCGTTTGCGTTTGTGCGCACCGATGATGAGTATTGCATTGCCGCCGACAAGGAGCACGAATGCTACGCACATAACGCCGAGCGTGGCAGCGCCAGTCTTGTCGAAAGAAGCCTTTGGTGTGGACGGACCATCGTTGCTTGTAGCGCCTGTTTGCTGAGGAGCTTCGACCTTATGTTCGAGAGCTTCACCCTGTTGCTCTGCATCGATCGCATCGTTCTGTTCTGGTTCGGGTTGAGGCTCGGTGGGTGCTAAGGGATCGTTGGTATCTCCGCTTATGCCAGCATCATCGGGCGGTTCTGCTTCAGCGGGAGGTTGATTCTCTTCTGGGGTGGTATTTGCTGGTGGATCTTGCCCGTTTTCGTTTGATTCGTCTTGCGGTGGCGTTTCGGGTTCGCTGGGTTCTTCTGGCTCACCTGGCTTGTCCGGCTCATCTGGCTCTTCTGGCACACCCTCTTCCCATTGAGCGTAGAGAATGACCGTGCTGTTGTCTTCTGTGCGGAGATTTTTCACCAGTTGTTCGTCTTCATAGCTTGTTCCTGTTCCATCGGGCGCAGTATTCCATGAAATCCAGTGCGCGCCTTCCTTTTCGAACGTGTTGGGATGAAGCGTTTCGGCGATGTTGTAAGCGAGCGATTGCGCCTCCATGGTTCCTGTGCCACCATTTTCTTCGAACACAACGAGACACCGATTTGCTATCCAAGTGGCATAGAGCGTAACAATTTCATTTGCCCGATCAGCTAGATTCTGTACGAATTCTTCATTGTCATACCAGATGTCGGGGACGAAAGGGCTGTTATTCCACTTGAACCAGTGAAATCCTTCGCGACTGAACTGATTGGGGTCGAGCGAGGCGAGTTGGTCGAAGGTGAGTTCCTGGTTGGTCATTGCGCCATTTCCGCCCATAGCTTCAAAGACGATAAAATATGTGATTGGCTCCCATTGCGCATAAAGACGGATCACACTTCCTTCGACAGTAGCAAGATTTTCGACTATCTGCTCGTTGGTGAAAGTGGTGCCATTGCCCTGTGGGGCGCTATTCCATCCGGCAAAAAGGTAGCCACTTCTCTCATATCGGTTGAAGCAAAGGGGCGTAGCAGTACCGTATAAAAGCTGCTGATCGGGCATCTCTCCACTTCCTCCCTGGCTTTGGAAGGAAATGCGATACGAATTTGGCTGCCATAAAGACTTGACCGTTATATCTGAATACACTGCAGAAAAGCTTCGATCCCAATCAACGAAAGTATAACCAGTCCGAAGTGGTGTGTAGGGAGCGGTGGCTTTAGAGCCAAAGCTGATCTTTTGAGATGAAAGAGTTTCGCCTTCCGCGCCAATGAATGTTACGGTGGGATTTTTAGCCCATACTGCAAAGACAGTGCTTGCAGTCGAAGGCATTGTCATCTTAGTAATCAGGCTCGATCTAGCAGCGTTGAAAGCGTTTTGATTGGTAATAACGGCAAGTTTCGTCTTAGACCACCCGAGAAAGGTATAACCTTCACGGATGGGTCTAGTGGTGGTGAGATCGAACGTGCTTCCTTCGGCGTGGTAGCCTGCATAGTTATTTGCTTTTGGGTCGGAGTAGATTTCAGAAGAGGTGCCGCCGGTGAGGTCATAGGTGAGTCCGTAGGAGCGGGTGAAGGTGATGTCATCAACAAGATTGCCTGCATTAGGCCCCGCTGAGCTTATTGCTTTGAAGGTGAATCGGGTCGTTGTTTGTCCGCCTGGAATGACGTAGGTTCCTGTGTAGGTTTCCCAATCTACGTTGTGCAATCGTTCATTATCGTAGTTTGATGAAGACGGCGTTGCAATGATCGTGCCCACACTGCCCGTTTTGTTTCCTAGTCCATTGGTAGTAGTGCGTGTAGCATTTTGGGCGGATTGAGACGAAGGTGACCCGATCATGACCGACATAGAATCGAGATGAGTTTTCGATCTTGAGCAATGCTTGAGCGACCATTTGTATATGGCTCCCGGCTCGGATGAAATATCTTGGTAGATGTACGTGCCAGTTTGTCCAGCTGTGAGTTCTGCATAATAATTGCCATTAAGTTCTCGTTGGATTTCCACACAATTAGCAACTTGAGCTTCGACACCGTTTTCCCATGTATTGGAAGGGTCGTATGCCTGATTCGAGTTCCATCCAAACTGTGTTTTATCGAAATGAGAAGGGAGCGCTGCCCAAACATACTTATGAGGGTGTTTGTGCAATCGTTTCCGTTAGCCATTTTGAGCCTGTTCAGATCGAGATAGATCCACGATTCAGAACAGTCATAAATTTCTTTCATGGCATAGCTGAAAGTGCCATTGACGATCTTGGCTGTTGCTGCCCCCGCGCTCTTCGTTGGAATAGACAGAGCAACAAGGGCAAGAACGGCACTGATGAAAACGAGGAGGACTGATGTTCGCTGTTGAGCGCAAAGAAAGCGATGCTTCATTGAGAAATCCTCTCCGATGAACCGAGCATATTGGCCGCAATGGCAGCGGTGATCGATTGGGCTTTCTTGCGATGGAGACATGAGATTCTGATGAAGCTGATTCCGATAAGCACGATAACTCCCGCGGCAATAAGGAGCGGTAGTAGTGCGCTTCCCGTCTTGGCAAAGGTACCCTTTTGTTCGGGAGTAGGGGTTTCGGAAGCAGGAGCGGGCTCATCGGGGTTCGACGGCGCAGGAGGCTCTTCGGGAGCAACGACGCGCACGGTCTGATTCTCGTCTTCGGGATCTTCATGCGTAGCGATCTCGGTTTCATTGCACAGGAGCTTTTCATAGACGACCAGTTCCGCTCCTGGTTCAAGTGCGCTTGCATTGAAGTTGAAAGAGACCTCGATCGAGCCATGTTCTGCCTGCGGGGTGAAGGTGGTTTCGCTCGAGATGGCAGCGCCTGTCTCGTCGGTTAGCGGGACGGCCTGGACCTCGCCTTGTTCGTTAGCCTCTTTCTTCATGAGCGTTCCTATAACGCGGTACGATTTGCCGGGGCTGAGGTTCTCGAACGCTACGGTATCGATCACGTGCACTTCGGCATCGTTCAATATCTCGTGATCGCCATCGCTCTCATCGAGCGCAGTCGTTGCGATGCGTGGCTTTGTGGTCGACACGGTTTGTTCGCTGTTGTCTCTTTCGTGGTGTTCGAGGACGACCTCATCGTCTTTCAGGAGCGTCTCGTATACGACAACATCTTGAGGTGCTTCTGTAAGACCATCGAGGAGGATCTTCACCTCGGTCGTGCCGCTTGCTGCGCTCGGGGTGAACGTTGTTTCGCCTGCAGCACCTTCAAGCTGGCTTCCTGTTTCAGGATCCACGAGCGTTGCGCGCAAGGTGTATGTGCTGTTGGCCTTGAGGTTTCCATAGCGCACGTGGTCGTTGATCGCTCCTTCTTGCGCGATGCTCACGAGCTTGTCGTGGTCATTCGCGTCGGAAGCGGTGGTAACGATCCAGGGCTGGGCGGGATCATGATTTTCGATCACGCCAAAATCGAGACGCTGCTTTTCGCGATAGATTGAGAACGTGGTGGTTACAAGTTCGAGCCCTTCGTTAGCGGCGCACGGAAGCTCTTCGAGCGTGTAGGTGTCGTAGGGGAGAGCACCCAGGTCATCACGCGCTTCGGTGGTGAAGGTATCGCTCGCTTTGCCGAACCACACGCCACGGTCAGCTTTGCGCCCCTCCTCTTCGTCGTTCGCGTTGGTCTCGTGTGTATGCTTCACGAAGGCAGAAGAAGTGTCGATCTCGCCATTGGCATCGGTGACGACTACGTGCACTTCACCGGTGGTCTGCGATGTTATCTTGAACGGCACGCCGACCAGGCGCTCATTGTTCGCTTCACGAACTTTGATGAAATTGATGTCTCCGCGTTTCACGAAATTCTTGAATGCGCCTTCATGTGCGTCTTCGGCGCTATCGGAGAAGCGAACGATCTGTCCGTCGGCAGTTATGCTGAACGGTCGCGGGTCGCTATCCGAAAGGTTGTAGCCATCGCCTGCGCTCACCTCGGTGAGCGTGTATTCGCCGTAGGGCAGGGTGGTAGGCGCGAGCGCCGCTTTGCCCTCCTTCGCTACGAGCGTGGCGCATACTTCTCCTGGCTGATAGAAGATGCCATCGACCTTGACCTCGTGGCTATTGTTGTTGGTGATGGTGAAGGTGGTGTTGTCCAGCGTGCCTGAACCGAGGGCGCTTTGCAGCCCCGATTCCGCATCGCGCTTTTCAAGCTCAAGACCACCGCGCATGATGCTGTCAGCGATGATCGGGGTGTTGTAGCTTGAGACCGCTTCTACGCTGCTCGCGCATCCTGTGACCGTCCGTACGACGGCCGATTCATTGATCTTGTAGCCCGTAGGCGCTTTTGTTTCGCGTATCTCATACGAGCCTATCGGCAGCGTGATCGTGCCCGTGGTGTCATAGAAGAAATCATCGCCGCCGATCTTGCAGCCATCGCCCTTGCGCAGGTCGATGATGCCGCGTTCATCGGTCGTTACGACCCAGGTGCGCAGCGGTTCGACTTTGCCATACTCGCTCTCGAGCGTGGGGAAGAAGCGGATCGTGAATTCTGCACCGGCGAAGGAACTTGCGCCTCCTTGGATGTTGTTGTAGCTGTCGTTGTAGGCGTAGTCAGAATCATGCTTAGCGAGCAGGATAGGGGTCGGGTCGTTTTGCGGGACTTCATCGAGCGTTACTTCATTCGTTTTACCAGCTGAAACGATCGCCTCATGGGGGACCGTGTCGAGCGCGAAGCCACTAGGTGATGAGAGCTCCTTTACGTAATAGGTGCCCACAGGCAATGCTTTCGAGCGCGCGCATCCTTGCGCATCGGTAGTGAGCGTTTGCTTGAGATCGGTGCATGCTTCATCTGCGTAGATGCCATACTTTGCTCCCGCAAGCGAATAGCAAGGATTGTTGTCCGAAATATCAGGCAGTATGCTCTGCTTGTCCAATTTGAGATACCCAACAAGATCTTCATGAACCTGGAAGGTGCCTACGATATTCTGCATGTTGTGCCCATCGATATCGGAGCAAACGTCTAAGAAGAATCGATAGTTCACCGTTTGAGTGGCATAATCGACTGCGGTCACCTCGACCCAGCCGCTCTGTACCTTCGGCTCTCCTGCACCGTTGTTGTCGACGTTTCCGCCGCACTCACCCCAGGCGAAGTGCCAACCCTTCACGTAGGTGTAATCGTAACTGCCTCCTCCGGGGGTGTGAACGACTCCGCCAGGCGCAACATGTCTTTGGTCGGCGTTCACCACTTCAGGGTTCGCGCAGCGGGTGAAATGGATGGCGAATCCATAGGTGCTGCTCTTTTCGGGCCAACCCATGACCGTTGCCATGTTCCCGCCAGGTTCGCAGGTGCGGATGAAGGCGGAATCCGCATCGATGGAGAAGCGCTCTCCTACCACCGGGTTCGCGGCGCTGAAGAGGCTGAACAGGGGAGGTTCGGTATTGAAAGCGCTCTCCTGGTCTTCGCTTTGCGCCTGTGTTTCGTTCCCATCATCCAGCACTATTTCGATCGCTCCTCCGAGTGGCGAAGCGCTTATGCAGATCGAGCCGTTTTGATAGACATATTGCGAAAGCTCGCTGCCTCCTTGCGTAACGCGAATGGTCTCGACATGCGAGGCTTTCTCTTCGTCATCGAAGAGCTTGAGGTTGATCGTAGGAGTGTCGGCGCTGAAAACCTGCTCGAGGGTCTTCTCGGAAGCAACACCATCGATCGATTTTACGATCTTCACGTTTACGGGAAGCTCGGTGCGCTTTTGGTCGATCGGCACATACCACGCAACAGTAAGGTCGTCCTCGGCGTAGTGAGCGGGGAGCTCTACGATGCCCTCTTCAGCGTTATAGGTTGCCTCGGTGGTGATATCCTGCGTGCCTTTTCCCATTTCGCTCGTGCTCGCATAGTCTTTGAGCACACGAAAGCGCCCTTCATCGCTTGAGGTGGCAAGAAGCGCGGGGTGGCAGTTCGCGCGGATATAAGTATGCTCGCTATCGCACCACCTCTCGCCTGAGCTAACGGAGGTAAGATCGATGGTTCGATCGGTGAAGGGTACGTTCGGCTCTATCTGATCAGGCTCGGCGAAATGATAGAGTATGCGTGCCGCAGAATGGTGCGCCTCATCGGCCTCTGCGGGCGAAGCGATTCCCGGTAAGGCCAGGCAGGCAAGGCATGCCCCTAGGCAGAGCGCCATGAAAAGGTGCACGAATCGTTTTGTTCGCTGGGGGCGTCTTTGCTGTTCAGCGCGCAAGCAGCAGCGAGAAGCGCTCAGCGTTTGCGCAGATGATCGCAAGAAAGTGTGGAGATGAAGAGGCGAACCAAGATGAGGCATAAGAACTTCCTTCACTCAGGGCGGAATGCTTGTTTACGCTTTAGTGTGAAAGTCGAACCTCAATAAAACTTGAAAAATTTCTGATGTAATATGAAGAGCTAACTTACAAAAATTTGAACTTTTTCTGAATTGCGTAAGGGGAGACCATGACGGAAGCTGAAAAGAATCGCTCATCGCTCATCGCATATTTCGAATCGGGATCGAAGGAGAACGATCGGAAACTCGGCGTCGAGGTCGAGCATTTCATCATCGTGACCAGCGACGGGACCCCTTTCACCTATGCAGCGCAGGGCTCTATTCCTGGGGTGCATGAGGTGCTCGAACATCTGCTTTCCACCTATCCGATCATCTACCAGAATTCAGAAGGTGAACTGATCGGTTGCGCCAATGAAGAGGCATCGATCACCCTCGAACCCTCTTCTCAGATAGAGATCTCGATCGCGCCGTTTTCCGAAGTGGCGCGGATCGAAGCTGCCTACGAGCACTTTCGCGCTGCGATCGACCCGTACCTTTCTGCGCATGGGGCGAAGCTGGTGAATGCGGGCTACCACCCTACGCGCAAGGCAGAAGAGCTCACGCTTATTCCTAAAGAACGATATCGCCTGATGGACAAGCATTTTGCAAACCTGGGAACGCTCGGTTTGCGCATGATGCGCGCCTCGGCTTCCACGCAGGTCTCGATCGATTACGCCAGCGAAGCAGATGCTGTGCGTAAGATGCGCATCGCAAGCGCGCTCGCTCCGATCCTTGGCGCGATAGCGGACAACGTGGCGGTATACGAGCGTGAAGTGGGTGCCTATCCGCTCGTTCGCCTAGCGGTATGGCGCAATGTCGACGATGATCGCTGTGGTGTGGTGCCGGGTGTTTTCAAGCCAGGGTTCGGGTTCGGAGCGTATGCCGATTGGTTGCTTTCAACCTCGCCTATTTTCATCAATGCGAAGCAGCCGGATGGAACCACCGTGGAACAGGCGGAGTCTACGCGCAGCGCGGGCGAGATCTACGAGAATACCGCCATGACGAAGGCTGATATCGAGCATCTTATTTCCATGTTCTGGCCCGATGTTCGTTTGAAGCGTTTTGTCGAGATACGTCCAGCGGATTCCTTGCCGCAGGAGTATCTGACGGGCTATGCCGCGCTCATAAAGGGGCTCTTTTATAGCGAGGAGAGCATGCGTGCGCTCGAGCAGGAGCTCGGTGTTTGCCAAGATGCGCAAGGTGAAGATATCTGGCCGCTTGATGAGCGAGCAGTGGAAGATGCGATCGATGCGATTCGTTCGCGCGGGTATGAAGCGCGTTTCTATGGCGAGAAGGCAAAGAGCTTGCGCGACTGGATCGAACTCCTCTTCAATCTTGCACGAACGGCGTTGTCTGAAAACGAGCGATCCTATCTCAAAGGCATTGAAGCATTTGCTCTGAGCAAAGCATGGAAGCTTAATGGGTAGCCGTCTGTACAGGAATAGATAATTTCGATCAGGGAGAGCTGCATTCTTGAGCATTCAGAAGCATGAATAATCAAAGAGTTGCTACAATTACAGGCATATAAAAATCGACGAGAGGAGTAGCCATGGAGAAAACTTCGTGGTCATGGGCACAAAAGGGCATCATTGCGCTTTTTGCTGCAGTGATTGCCTGCTGCTGCGTGTTCCTTGCAGGGTGCGCTGAAAACAGCGAAGAGGCTGTTCGAAATGTTGTTACGACCGAACTTGATGCGGTCAAGAATTCCGACACTGAAACGATCGAAGCGATCGCAGGTGATTCAAGTGAGTTCCAAGCATTGAGCACGTATGGCATTTCTGCAACTGATGCGTATGAAGCAGTGTTCAATGGTTTTGATTACAAGATCGAAAGCGTTAAGGTTGACGGCGACAAGGCAGTTGTTGGCGTGAAGCTTACTGCGAAAGACTTGACGAAGTTCCAGAGTGCATTGGTTGAGGCAGCTCAGAATCTTGCGAAAGATAGCTCTTTCACCAGCATGACCACTCAGGAAATGAATCAGGCGATCGGTAAGCTGGTTCTCGATACGATCAAGGACCTTCCGACTACCGAGACCGATACGGTTGAGCTTGATGTGGTAAAGAAGGATGGCAAGTGGCAGCTTTCAAACAGCGCGGGTGTGGCGCTGCAGGAAGCACTGTTCCCTTCGAGCGTTATGAGCTCCATGGGCAACTAGGGGTAACTGCACGTATCTTCCAAGAGATGAAGAAGCCCGGGCAATGTGCTCGGGCTTCTTTTTGTTTTTTGGAAAAGTGAGGTATTGCAATAGGGCAAAGTGGTAAGTCTTAGAAGTCGATCTCATCCGCATCCCAGAAGCGCCCTGTGGGGTTCTCCTGTGCGGAAATGACCGCCATTTCTTCAGGGGTGAGTTCGAAGTCGAAGACTTCGAGGTTCTGTTTCATGCGCTCGATGTTGCCCGACTTCGGAAGGGGAAGCATGCCGAGCTGGATGAGCCACCGCAAGCACACCTGCGCGTTCGATTTTCCATAACGCGCACCGATCTCCGCGATTGCTTCGTTCGTGAGGGTCTTGCCCCGTCCAAGTGGGCTCCACGCTTCAACTACCAGGTCGCGCTCAAGGCAGTACTCGAGCGTTTCTGCTTGAATGCGTCCGGGATAGAACTCGATCTGATCGACCATCGGTTCGATCTCGGCATGCTTCAAAAGCGCTTCGATATGATGTGGTTTGAAGTTTGAAAGCCCGATCGCGCGTACAGCGCCATTCTTGTAGAGATCCTCAAGAGCGCGCCAGGTATCCGCATTGATGGCCTCGGCTTCGGCGCCGAATTGCTTTTCGTTCGCAGGCCAGTGAATCAAGAAAAGATCGAGATAGTCCACGCCCAGGCGTTCGCACGATGCGTTGAACGATTCCATGGTCTTGTCGTATCCACGATGCGTATTCCAAACTTTCGACGTGATGAAGAGCTCTTCGCGCGGCACGCCACAAGTTGCAAGCGCACGCCCGATACCGGCTTCGTTCTCGTAAATTGCGGCGGTATCGATCAGGCGATAGCCAACCTCAACAGCATCGCATACCACGCGGCATGCTTCGTCGTCCGAGGTGTTGTAGGTGCCAAACCCAATGCGCGGCATGGTCACACCGTTCTTCAACGTAAAAACATCTTGCATGTTTGAACTCCTTCAGTAGCTTGCCTTAACTATACCTAAAGATGACAAACTACCCGGTAATTTATCATCTTTTTAGCGCACAATAAAAGAAGCGGGACAGCTTCGTACTGCACCCGCTTCTGTGGCTATTGATAGGTTGCGCTTTGGGTTACGAGCGGGAAAGGCCGTCCACGGAAAGCACGTCGCCAGAAATGTAGCTCGCCTCGTCGGACGCAAGGAAGGCAAACGCGTTCGCGATATCCTCAGGCTCGCCCATGCGTCCGAGCGGGATGGTCTTGATGAGCGGTTCGATGACCTCGCGAGGCAGCGCGTCGACCATATCGGTATGCGTAACGCCAGGTGCAACTGCATTCACACGAATCTTATGCGGCGCGAGTTCGCGCGCGAGCGACTTGGTGAGGCCATTCACTGCGAACTTCGAGGTGGGATAAGCGCATCCAGCAGGCTGGCCGTAGATGCTCACCATCGAAGAGGTGTTGATGATCGCACCACCCGTTCCTTGTTCGATCATGATGCGAGCAGCAGCCTGCGAACACACGAAGGTTGCTTCAACGTTGAGACGCATGACCTTCTGGAACTCTTCGAGCGTGTAGTCCACCAGCTTGGTGCGTGAATCAGTGCCAGCATTGTTCGCCAGGATGTCGAGTGAACCGAACGTATCGACCACGCTCTTGAAGGCAGCTGCGATCTCGTCAGGATCGGTAAGGGCAGGATGAAGGCCCATAACCGGAGCCTCAGGATCGTTCTGCTTGATCTTTTCGAGCGCTGCATCAACGGTTTCTTGGCGTGATCCGAACAGGGCGACCTTCGCGCCTTCAGCAAGGAATTTCTCCACAATGCCGAATCCGATGCCACGCGTGCCGCCAGTTACAATAGCGACTTTCCCTTCGAGCTTTCCCATAGTAGACCTCTTTCGATCAGATATTTTTTGCAAGTGGCATAACGTTAGCATTGAAAACGAGGAAACGCGCGAATTGTAAATCGTTTGAAACAAAGAGCCCGACATGCAAGGCACATCGGGCTTGGTGAAGCGGAGTTATGAGCGCGAACTAGGGACGCAGACCCATGCCACCTTCCAACGTGATGGTCTCGCCGGACATGAACCTGAAGTCAGGCGATGCGAGTTGAACGCAGGGGCGACCGATCTCGGTCTCGACGTTACCATAGTGGCCCATCGGAGGCATGTGGACGTTCGTTTCGAACGCATCGGGGTAAGCCTCAGCAAAGTTTTCGAGCTGTGCAGTCCAAGCGAGCGGGCAGATAACGTTCACATTGATGTCATCTGCGCCCCATTCATTGGCTGCGACGCGCGTGAGGCCACGAATGCCTTCCTTTGCAGCAGCGTAGGAACACTGTCCAACATTGCCGAAGAGCCCTGCTCCAGAGGCGAAGTTGATAACGGTACCCTTGGTCTCTTTCAGGTGCGGATAGCATGCCTGCATGTAGTAGAACGCAGCATAGAGGCCAGAATAGATCGCCAGGTCGAACTGGTCGGTCGTATGTTCAGCAAGGGAAACGCCCGAAGCAGAAGCCTGTGCGTTGTTGATGAGCACATCGATGCGGCCGAATTCTTCGATGGTCTTATCGATGA
This sequence comes from Eggerthella sp. CAG:298, assembly GCA_000435675.1. GTDB lineage: Bacteria > Actinomycetota > Coriobacteriia > Coriobacteriales > Eggerthellaceae > Anaerotardibacter. The sequence goes on from FR895140.1 coordinate 23,221, forward strand.
CGTTCTGCACGGTTGCGGCGTTGTCGTTGCCAGCGCTCACGTCTGCTTGGATCGGAAGCACCTTGATGCCGTAGAGACGCTCGAGCTCCTCTTTCGCATCTTCGAGCTTCTGGACGTTACGCCCAGTGATGACCAGGTTTGCGCCTTCTTTTGCGTATGCGGTAGCGATGCCATAGCCGATCGATCCGCATGAGCCGTCCTTCAAGACAGCGCGGCCGCCGCCGGTGATGATAGCGGTCTTACCTTCGAGAAATCCCATGGACCTTCTCCTATCCCAGAAAGATGAATAACGAGCTGAGGTTCAAAAATCTCAACTAGGTCGAGTCTATTAAAACTCGATCGCGTGCGAACTTCGAAGCAGGCAGTTAAGCGTCAGAAGGGCACTTTATTCCGCTAAAGGGTCGCATGTTCGGAGGCGGTAAAATTACACACCGGTTACGGTTTACTCATTTCTGGCAAAGCCTGAAGCGCGGGACTGAAAAGCAGCTACACTAATATGCGCAGGGAATGCAAGTGATCACAGGAAAAGAAGGGTGGTGCCTCTCATGGCAGATATTCGTGATGGGTTCAAAGATATTTTTCTCGCGGGTGTGGGTGCACTGGCCTATGGTGGCGAGCGCGCCAATGAGCTCGTGAACAATCTTATCGAAAAAGGGGAGCTTACGGTTGAGCAGGGCAAAGAGCTCAATACCGAGCTCAAGCATAAGGCGAATGACGCCTTTGGTCAGATGCGTGATGAAGCACTAGCTGCGCAGCTTCAGGCTATGACCCCTGAACAGCGTGCAGACTTTGTTGCAAAGGTGAACGAACTTGCGAACAAGGTCACCGATGATGCTGCTGCAGCAGCAGTTAAGGACGCCGCCGAATAGCACGCTATCGAGTGTTCGCGTATCTGTGGGGGCAGGTGCGCGAAGGGCATTCGGAAGTGCTGCTCATGCTAAAACCAGCACGTGAGGCGCGGGGGCGCCGGTGAAGCGTGCAGGAGAAAAGCGTATGGATCGAACGGTTCATACGCTTTTCATTTTGGGCCGATCACAGGCTCGTGCCCTGCTTGCTTACGAGTTTGCAATCTAAAAGCGCACGTGTTTCATTCGCGCTACAATAACAGCAGGAAGAAGAAGGGGGATCGTGGTGACAGAGAACACGTTTCTGCGGCATTTTCTTACGGCACGAGCTGATGTTGATCCCGAAGACCAGTTTGGCCTCAGTCGCAGTGTGCGCGTGAAACGCGTCCACGAGATCGTTCATATTCTGCGCAAGCATAATTTCTTACAAGGGTTCACCCCCGAAGAATTGCGTGCGCTCTTCGAAGATCTTGGTCCGAGCTTCATCAAAGTTGGGCAAACCCTCTCGACGCGTTCCGAGATCTTGCCTCATGCCTATTGCAAGGCGCTCTCTCAGCTTCAACAGGAATGCGAACCCATGCCGTTCGAGACGGTGCTCATTGCGCTCGATGCGATCTATGGGATCGACCGGGAGAAGATATTCGCCTCGATCGATCCGCATCCGCTCGGCAGCGCATCGCTGGCGCAAGTTCATCGTGCAACGCTCACTACGGGCGAAGAGGTTGCCATTAAGGTGCAGCGTCCTGGCGTGCGCGCTACCATGGCGCAGGATATCGATGTGATGCGCAGCCTTGCCCGTCGCCTTTCGCATTATATGAAGGATGCCCAGATGGTCGATCTGCGCGATGTGGTCGAGGAGCTGTGGGTCACCTTCCTCGAAGAGACCGACTTTTTGAATGAAGCGCGCAACCTCGATGAATTCAATCGGCTCAATGCTGACATCGTCTATGTGCGTGCACCGAAGCCCTACATGCAATACTGTCGCGAAGAGGTGCTCGTCATGGAGTATATTGACGGCATCTCTATCCGCAATACGAATAAGCTTCTTGAACAGGGCTACGATCTTGATGAGATCGGCGACAAGATGCTCGAGAATTATGCTAAGCAGATATTGCAAGACGGCTTCTTCCATGCCGATCCGCATCCAGGCAATATCGTTATCTATGGCGGACAGATCGTGTATCTTGACCTAGGGTTGATGGGGCGTTTGAGCACGCGTGATCGTTTGGGCTTCGAAAAGGCCGTCGAAGCGGTGGGCTTGCGTAGTGCAAGCGCTCTCATGGATGCGCTCATGTCGTTTTCGATCGCGCGTGATCTTGCTGCGATCGATCAGCCACATCTGCTTGCGGAGCTCGATGTCATCTTGGACCGGTATGGCACCGCCGAAGTTGAGAGCATCGATATCGGTCAGTTCTTGGGCGATATCTTGAATGTAACGCGTCAAACGAAGGTAACGTTGCCTTCGTCGGTGACCATGGTTTCGCGCGGTCTGGTGACCATGGAGGGAACGCTGCTCGAATATGTGGGTTCGTTCAACATGGTTGACATCATCAACAAGCACATCAAGCGCACAAAAGAAACGTCCGACGACCTCAAGGACACCGTTAAAGAATTGCTCGTTGCGGTGAATGGTGCGAGTCGCGGAGCGCTGCGCGCTGCAGAATACGCAGGCGATACCATGCAGCTGCTCTCGCGTGGTCAACTGAAGGTGAACATGGAGATGCTCGGTTCGGCTGAGCCCATGATGAAGATATCACGCATCTTGAATCGCTTGACCATCGGCTTGATCATCGCTGGTCTTTTGATCAGTGCGGCATTGCTCACGTTCGCGATCGACGAATCCCATATCTTCGGCATGCCCATCCTCGCGTTTATCGAATTCGTGATTGCGATCATCCTTTCGCTTTGGATCGCCATCGACATCTACCGCAGAAACCGCAACCGTTAAGGTGGCGACCGGGTAGTTTGTCACCTAACAAGAAGGCCGACTGCAAATGCAGCCGGCCTTCGTTCGTATCTAAGCAACTTGATGCTTATTTGTGTTCGAGCTCGAACTCCTTCATGAAGGCAACGAGGGCTTCAACACCTGCTTTCGGCATGGCGTTGTAGATGCTCGCACGCATGCCGCCTACCGTGCGGTGGCCCTTGATGCTCTCGATGCCGTGCTTCTTTGCTTCAGCAACGAAGAGCTCATCGAGCTTCGGATCGCCCGTGATGAACGGAACGTTCATGATGGAGCGATCTTCGCGGCGCGCGGTTCCCATGAACAGATCGGACTGATCGAGGAAATCGTAGAGGATCTGCGCTTTTTCACGATTGCGCTCACCCATTACCTCAAGGCCACCCATCTTCTTGATCCACTTGAACACTTTGCCGCAGATATAGATGCCATAAGCGGGCGGGGTATTGTAGAGCGAATCGTTATCGTATTGGGTCTTCCACTTCAGCATGGTGGGTGTGTTCGGAAGCGTTTCTTCCTTGATCAGGTCTTTGCGGATGATATCGATCGCAACACCAGCTGGGCCGATGTTCTTCTGTACGCCGCCATACATCACGCCATATTTGGTGATATCAGCAGGTTCAGAAAGGAAGCAGGAAGAAACATCGGCAACGAGCACTTTGCCCTTCGTGTTAGGCAGTTCATGGTATTTCGTGCCGTAGATGGTTTCGTTCTCGCAGATGTAAACGTAGTCGGCGTCTTCTCGGATGGGAAGATCGGAGCAATCGGGAATGTAGGAGAAGTTGCCGTCTTCACTCGACGCGATGCACTGTGCGTCGCCGAAGAGCTGAGCCTCCTTGAATGCCTTCTTCGACCAAGAGCCAGAAACGATGTAGTCTGCCTTGCCATCGAGCATCATGTTCATGGGGATAGCCGCAAACTGCTGAGAAGCACCGCCCTGCAAGAAGAGCACGGTGTATTCGTCAGGAATGCTTAAGAGGTCGCGCAGATCGCTCTCGGCATCTTCGATGATCTGGGCGAACGTCTTTGAGCGATGACTCATCTCCATGACTGACATGCCGCATCCGCGGTAATCGAGCATTTCATCGGCGGCTTCCTGAAGCACTTCTTCGGGCAGCACTGCCGGGCCAGCAGAGAAGTTGTAAACGCGTGACATAGTTACTCCCTTTTCATATACCGAATAAACAAAGGCGAGCAGGATGCCCGCCTGGTTTTCGTGATTAGAGCATGATACGTCAAACTGTGCCACTTTGCTTAGATAAAGCGCTAAGTTTCGTTAGGCGGGTGCCATATTCCTGACCTCGGTGATATTTTTCCAAAATCGCTTGGGCATGAACTGCCGACGAAGCTCAGGATGGTAGCGAGCTTCGATGTTGAGCGTGTGGTAGAAGCGCTTCCAGGCTTCCTGCATTTTGAGCTCATTTGCGGTTGGTGCGGGTGGCGTGAACGAATCGGTCTTGATAAGGTGCCAATCGCTTCCTTCGTACACGCCTGCGATATGGTGGTTCTCATCGTAGATGATGAAAGGTTGCGCATTGAAGCGATCCGCGAACCAATCCATGATGAGCGGCACGACCGAGGCTTTAGGGTTGCAGCGCGCACACCAAAGGCCCCCTTCAAGCTCTTCGAACCTCAAGAACTCAAGGATATGATGGCGCTCATTCTGCACGAAGCGTTCAAGCTTCAGAACAGGCTCGACCACGGGATCGAGAACAGCAGGCACTGCCGAGCCTTTCAGTAAAGCAGGTTCGCATCCAGCACCCGTGAATCTCTGCTGAACACTGCGCTCTCCTTTTTTGTTCTGTTGGAAGAAATGAGCGTTTTGCGGATCCATGCAGTAACGGATGAAGCGATAGACCGAGATTCCCGTGTGGGGATCATCGGCAAGAGCGGCAGTCTTGATGATGTTCGCAACGTTATACCCCGCGCGCTTGCTCGCACCCTTTTGAACGCGAAGGGCAAGTGAGAAATCGGTCTCGATCTGGCGTGTGGTTTGCCCGATGCGCGGTTGATAGTGCTCGCTAGGGCAGATATCGAGCGGGTGCTCTTTGTTCGCATAGGTCAAGAACACGGCAGTGAAGAGGCCCTCGACGCTGCCATCGTAGAGGTATGCGATGTTATCGGGTGCGGGATCCATGGCACGGCCTTTTGCTACGAGGCAGCATCGAGCGCACGCCAGCCCAGATCGTGCCCAGGGGAATGAGACTGATCTGCTGCACGAAGCGCTTTCTGACCGCTAACCAGCGCGTTTTGCTCGCATGATGTTGGGTGTCCTGCAAGTTTTTGGGTGGGTGCCATATCGAAGAGGCTCATCTGCCCAGTGGCAACCTTTGCAGCACGTCTTCCGTGGCGGCCGCCGTCGATCGGCGCGGCAAGTTGAGCGCGCAACGATTGCCGCTCGAACGGAATGGTGCCGCCCTGGTACTTCCCCTGACACGTGATGAAGAAACGAGCGCGTTTGAAGGCGATACCGAGCTTGCGCAATTCATCTTCGCGCAACACATGGGTCTTGCGCGCATTCATGATGAGCTTCGCCCCTCGAACGCCGATGCCGGGAATGCGCAAAAGGCTTGCGTAAGGTGCCTTGTTCACCTCAACGGGGAAGAAATCGAGATGGTTGAGCGCCCAATTCGCTTTGGGGTCGACCTCCAAGTCGAGGAAGGGCGCTTCTTCATTGATGATCTCGTTCACATCGAAACGATAGAACCGCATGAGCCAATCGGCTTGATACAGACGGTGTTCGCGATTGAGCGCAACGCCATCTCCTGCGGGAAGGCGTTTGTCGTTGTTCACAGGCAGGTACGCGCTGAAGAATACGCGCTTGAGCGAGAACTTCTGATAGAGCGCTGAAGAGAGATTGAGGATCTGGTAATCGCTTTCGGGGGTGGCGCCGATGATCATTTGCGTTGATTGACCAGCGGGAACGAAACTCCGCTCCTTATCGACGGGTCGTGCGAGCGATCGATCGCGTTTGCTCAAATAGACCGTATTCTTTTCGGCAAGAGCGCGGACGTCGCGGGCTTCTTCGATGCCGTTCTTGATGAAGCGCATGGGATGGAGGATATCGTGCTTGCTCTTATCTGGTGCGAGCAACTGCAGGCTTTTCTGCGAAGGAAGCTCAAGATTGACGCTCATGCGGTCGGCAAGCCTTCCGAGTCGATCGAGCAATTCAGGCGAAGTGCCGGGAATGGCCTTCGCATGGATGTAGCCGCGGAAGCCGTATTCCTCGCGCAAGATGCTCAGTGCTTCGATCATGAGTTCGGTAGTGAAATCGGGGCTCCGGACAACGCCTGAACTTAAGAATAGCCCTTCGATGTAGTTACGACGATAGAAGCTGATGGTAAGGTCCGCTAATTCGCGCGGTTTGAAGGTGGTGCGGGTGCCTTCGTTGCTGATGCGATTGACGCAGTAGGCACAGTTATAGATGCACGCATTGCTGAGCAGGACCTTCAGCAGCGTGATGCAGCGGCCATCGGCCGTGAAGCTGTGGCAGATCCCGGCAGCAGACGTGTTGCCGAGCTTTCCCTTCTGCCCAACGCGCCCTACGCCCGATGAGGTGCAGGCAACATCGTATTTTGCAGCATCTGCAAGAAGTTCGAGTTTATCCGTGATATCCATCGTACACCTGTTCGATTTGCTTTGTTCCATCCTATACGAACAAATGTTTGTAGTCAAGGCAAGTGAACAGGCATTAAGCGATTTGGTAACAAAACCACGAGAGAAGATGCCTGCCTGAAAAGCCCGATTTGACCTGTGGTAGAGTTGAGGAGCTGATCATGCATGAGAATGAGGAGGTGGTCTTGATGCGCTTCAAAGATATATGGGGGAAGATCGAGATCCCTACCAACCAAGACGATTTTCCTCATCAAGGGTTTTCGCCCAAGGTCATCAAGGCATTCGGCGTAATAAGCATCATCTGCGCGCTGGCCTCGCTGTGCTTGATCGGCGTATTCGCAGCTCATGCAGTGGGCGATATCAACCACCATGAAAGACCCGAGAGTATGCTCCTGGCGATCGGCATCGTCCTGCTCGCCATCACCGCTATCGTTCTCTTCGTTGCCATGGGCGTGCGATTCATCAAGAACAACACGCTCAATGGGGAACGCTTCGCTATCACCACCATTGCGCTCATCTTAGGCGCGTTCCTTGCGATGATGATGCTCTACGGCTTGAGCCTGTTCCATATTGTTTACGTGGTCGAACTGGTCTTCCTGGCGGTCGTTACGGTGTATATGGATCCCGAACTGGCCGAAGAGCGCTATCTCTCAAAAGAAGCGCGCACGATGGATCCGCAAAAGCGTGCTCAGTTTGAGAAGAAGGTCGATAGCCGAAAGCCTTTGAAGGGCTATATCACGCTGAATTTCTTCAACTTGTTCTGGATATTCGTGGTGTGCAGCATCCTGGGGCTAGCGATCGAAACCGTGTTTCATCTTGCCATTTATCATGCCTACCAAGATCGCGCAGGACTGCTTTACGGACCATTCTCGCCGATCTACGGCTTCGGTGGTTTGTTCATGACCGTTGCGCTTAACCGGTTCCACGATAAGCCGATCCCGGTGATCTTTTTGATCTCAGCGCTGATCGGGGGTGCGTTCGAGTTCACGGTCAGCTGGATCATGCAAAGTGCATTCGGAATTGTGGCCTGGGATTATTCGGGAACATTCCTTTCTATCGATGGTCGCACGAACTTCATGTTCATGTGCTTCTGGGGCATACTCGGTGTGATGTGGGTGAAGTTCTTGTTGCCGATCTTGCTTTGGATGATCAACAAGATTCCGTGGAAGCTGCGCTATGCGCTTACCGTTGTGTGCTTCGTATTCATGGTGGTGGATGTGGTGCTCACCGTGCAGACAATCGATTGCTGGTACTTGCGCGAAGCGGGGCACGCGCCGAACACCCCGCTCGAAGAGTTCTTCAACAAGCACTACGACAACGCCTACATGGAGCATCGCTTCCAAACCATGTCGATGGATCCTTCGCAATCCAGTCGTGTCTAAAGAGATGACGAACGACCGGGTAGTTTGTCATCTAAACTTACAGCGTGGGAAGCGTTTCTTTGAGGTCGCGCACGCGAGTGAACGCGTCGTTCATGATCGCATCGACATCTTGTCCGATCACATCGAGCAATTCGGCAGAGATGAAGTGCGTCTCAGGGATGCCGAACATGTGCGCGATGCCCTGAAGATATTCGAACCCGTAGTTCGCGAACGAGCAAGGACCACCTGACGTGGTGATATACACAAGGCGCTTCGCTTTGCAGAGTCCTTCGGGTCTTCCTTCTTCGGTGTAGTGGAACACGATGCCATTGACGGTCACGTGTTCGATATAGATCTTCAGGACGGCGGGAAACGAAAGGTCCCAATAAGGCGCACCGATAACGATCTCGTCTGCGGCAGCGAACTGTTTCGCGAGATCGAACATAGAATCGCCCCAGTCGGCTTTCTCTATGAGCGCCATTCGTTCCTCAACCATCTTCCAATCGAAGGGCACAAGGTTGCGCTCGAAGAGGCGCACCTCTTCAACGGCGGGATTGCCTTCAAGATAGGCGCGGCAAAGAGAGAGCGTGCGCGATTCTTCACGCGCGCAGGCATTGACGAAAAGGGTGGTCATAAGGGGTTCCTTTCTTGCTGAGTTCCTTGAACTAGAGATATTCAACAGGCACCATTTTAGGGCAAGCTGCAAACGATCATGAATGAGACGCTGCATCGTTAGGCGGTTTGCTGGTGGGATCGCTCGCTTGCGCGTTGCTTTGCGCTTCTTTGCGTGCGGCCTGCTCTTTTTCGGTAGCGAACTCGTTCGCCTGTTCCTCTAGCTTCGTCAGAGCTGAATCGACATCAGACGCGTTTTCGATGAACTGCTTCGCAAGACGCTGTCTGCGGCGTGCACTGTGGAGGTTGAGCCTGATGCCCTTTCCGTAGTAGCCGGAATCGTGGCTTGCTCCGTAGGCGAAGATGAGACTCACCGCTAAGAACGGAATGATTTCGACGCCGAACACCTCAAAGCCAAGGAAGAAGGCTGCGATAGGGCAACGCGTCATGCCGGCGAAGAACGTCATGACCCCGATAGCGGTCGCGAATGCGGGATCGACATTGATGAGCTGCCCGAGCGAGCACCCGAGCAAACCGCCGATAACGAGGGTAGGCATGATCTCGCCGCCCTTGAAGCCCGAGCCGAGCGCAAGGAACACGAGCCCCGCTTTGATGGCGAAATCCCACGTACCGATCGATCCCGATGCAGCTTGTTTCAGGAGATTCATGCCGCCGCCTTCGAAGCTCTGCAGGCCAAAAGCCACGACCAGGATCGTGATGCCGATGCCGACAACGAATACCGAAAGGTAAGGGTGGTTCAAACGTTTGCGTTCCCATGCGCGCACCGCTGCAAGACTTGCGCCGAAGAAGCGTCCCAAGATGCCACCGAGCGTGCCGATGAGCACGACCTGCAGCATAAGATCGGGGGTAACGCCTGGGACGGCAACGCGGGGAATGATGTCGCCGATGCCGAACGGGTAGGCGATCGAAGCGGCGATGAACGCCGAAACGAGCAGCGCGATGAAGCGCGCAGGGCTGAAGGTCTTGAAATGCGTGAGCTCGAAAACGAGGAACACCGCACCAAGCGGCGCGAAGAACAGCGCACTGAAGGTGGCCGACATACCCATGAGCGCAGCATAGCCGTAGACGTTGCGGTCCTGCTTGTCCTTGAAGACGTTCTTGAGCTTGAAGGCGCGACTTAGCGTCTCGCCGATCGAGGCGCCCATCTGAAACGCGCTCGATTCCTTGCCGACAGCACCACCGCCGAGGGTCGAAAGACAGGTGCCCACGAGAATAGCAGGCGCAAGCGTGGGGGAAACGGGTTTGTTCTCGCGCATCTCCATGACCATATCGTCGGTCGAGTAGAAGTACGAGAGCTTCATCGCTTTATAGAAAGCAAGGGTCACGATGCCGAGCACGGGGAGCAAGAACACGAGCCACGAGTACTCTTGGTTCAGGCGATAGGACGTATTGACGCAGATGCACAGCACGATCGAGGTGAAGGCCGAAACCACGCCTACCAGGCAGATGAAGAACACATGGAGCGCTAGTTGCTTCTTATCTATGTTGGAAAGCCATGACATGTGAAGACCTCGTTGAAGGCAGACTGAACGAGCATGATTCAATCGTGACAGTTCTTCTGCATCGCGTAAACCATGACAACCTCACAACTCGGCATCAATTGCGTTACGGATGATTCTTCACGCCAGCTCGAACCGACATTCCTGACGCGCTCGATTACAATGGAATTTCACGAGGGAAGGACGAAGATGGAAACCGAGCTCATATCGCTTGCTGTCATCGCGCTCCTTGCCTGCATCACGCCCCTGCTGGCGCGTGCGATCCCGCACAAGCTTATTCCTGAAACGGTGTTCTTGCTGTTCGCCGGTGTTATCTGCGGTCCGCATCTGCTCGGATGGATACAGGTGGGCGATGCGATCTCGCTCCTTTCCGATCTAGGGCTCGGGTTTCTGTTCTTGCTTGCCGGCTACGAGATCGATCCGAAGAATCTTTCCAATTATCAGGGAAAACGGGGATTTGTTACCTGGATCTTCACGTTCGCGATAGCGGTCTTGGCAGTGTGGGCATGGCCCGAGTTCTCGCTTGATGGTATCGATGGGCTTGCAGTGGTCATCGCGCTCACCACCACCGCGCTCGGCACGTTGCTTCCCATCCTGAAAGAGCGCAATCTCATGGACACCCCCATTGGTAACGCGGTGCTCTCTTATGGCACTTGGGGGGAATTGTGCCCGGTCATTGCCATGGCACTGCTCCTTTCAACGCGCACGACCATTCAGAGCATGATCATTCTGGTGATGTTCGCGCTCATTGCGGTGGCGGTTGCGTTCCTTTCTTCGCGCCTGAAGAATTGGGATCGCATTTCAACGGCAGTTCAGGAAGGGGCGGAGACCACGCAGCAAACCGTGGTGCGTGCGACCGTGCTGCTCATGGTCACGCTCACTGCGCTCTCGGCGGTGTTCAATCTCGATATCGTGCTCGGCGCGTTCGCGGCAGGCTTCATCTTGCGCTACATCATTCCGCAGGGAAGCAAGAGTCTCGAGACTAAGCTCGATGGGCTTGCGTTCGGCTTCTTCATCCCGCTCTTCTTCATCGTTTCGGGGAGCAATATCGACATCCATGCGGTGGGCGACAGGCCGCTTCTGCTCGTGTTCTTCATCGTGCTGCTCCTGCTCATTCGCGCACTTCCCGTTTTCATTGCGCTTTCTACAGGCAAGCACAAGCACGATCTGAGCCGCAGCGCACGCATCACGGTAGCGCTCTATTGCACCACGGCACTGCCGATCATCGTGGCGGTCACGATGGTGGCGCAACAATCGGGCGCGATGAGCAACGAGATCGCTTCGGTGCTCGTGTGCGCGGGCGCGGTGACAGTATTCCTCATGCCGGCGCTCGCGTCGATCACCATCCGTATCTCTGACACGCATCTGGTCGATTTGGCTCATGAGGTTTCGAGCAAGCCAGCTGACCTTTCTACGATCATCAAAAGCCGCGCTGAACTGGTGCGGTTGCTGGCGAAGGCGCGTGTTCTCATCGACAAGAACGATCCTGATCTTGCGGCGCGCATCGAGCCGTTAGTCGCGAAGCTCGCACACAACGACGAAGACAGTGACGACCGCGATGTGCGCTATTTCATCCAGGAAGTGCGTGATCGCTATCGAGAGACGAAGAGCCTGAGCAAAGAGCAGCTCAAGAAGATCGTTTCTGAAGCGGAGCAAGCAGAAAAGGAGATGGGCGCGAACGAGCCCGCTGCTCCCTATGACGAAGAAGGATACCTCGAGGTCATTGCAAAAGGCGAAGATGCCTCGACGAAGAAGGGTAAGGAAGAGGGGAATAATGGAACCGGAAGTAGCTAAACCAGCAGATGGCATGACCGATTACGGTCTGATCGAGCTTTCGGGCAGCGAGAACACCCGCGATCAGGGCGGCATGGAAACGGTTACGGGTCAGCGCGTGCGCGCCAAGAAGCTCATTCGCTCCGACAAGCTTGAGAAGCTCACCGATCATGATATCCATGTGCTCGTCGATGAATATGAGCTGCGCACGGTGATCGACCTGCGCACCGACAAGGAGCGTGAACTATCGCCCGATCCTACCTCGCGTATGCCCGAGGTGAAGTTCGTGAATCTTCCGGTGTTCACGGAAGGTGCGGTCGGCATCACGCACGAACACGACATTCGTTCGCTCATGAAAGAATTCAGTCAGATGAAGGAAGATCCCTATAAGATCGTGCGCAATATCTACCCTATGGCGCTCTTGGGAGATGAGGCAGTAAAAGCGTATAAGCAGTTCTTTGATATCTTGCTTGATCAGGAAGAGGGTGCGATCCTGTGGCATTGCTCAGAAGGGAAGGATCGTACCGGTTTGGCGAGCTTGCTCATCTTGCATGCGCTTGGCGTGCCGCCCGAGACGATCATGGAAGACTATCTGGCTACGAATATCTTCGCACGCAAGAAACTTCGTCGTGTTGCGCATGATTTCGAGCATCTGCATCTGCTAAAGAAAGGCGATGAGGCGCTGCTTGCTTTCTTGACCGCTGAGCCTGGGTATCTCAACGCAGCCTGCGAAGCAGCCGAAGAGAAGTACGGCTCGCTCGATGCTTACCTCGAGGAAGGACTCGGCATCACACCCGAGAAGCGCGCTCGCCTCGCCGATAAGTACCTCTTTTAACGTACCAGAGCTCGCCTTCGCTGAAGTAGACCTTCTGGCTGGCAAATTGCCATAAGGGGCGGAGCCTGTGGGGTGGTTGGACGACTCTGAGTCTGCACTCTTAAACAGTAATAGGCTGTTCGAAGGAGCGAAGTGCACGAGATAGCCTGCAAGATATTGCAGGCTATCGAGCAACGAAAGCGGGTCGACCCAACCACCCCACAGGCGTAAGCTCCTTGTGGCAACGAACGGGAACCTCGTGTCTTGCCCTCTTGGCTGATCGAGCAAAAAAAGAGCCCTCGTGGGAGAGGGCTCTCGTTGGTGCGGGCGATGTGCAGTTACGCTTCGAGGATCTTGCATGCGGCGATGGCGAGCTCCTTCGAATCCATGCTGCCCGGATCCTTCTCGATGCCCTTATCCATCAGATGTGGAATGGTCGCGATCTTGCGGAATTCGGCCTCATGCTCAGGCAGGCAGGCAAGGATGACAGGATCGGGATTGTCGGGAAGCAAAGTATCCTGGACCACTTTGTTGATATAGCGGTAGAACTTCTCGGCCTCGATCTTGGACACTTCGTTGCGCGAGCGATAATCGTGATACGGGTTGAGGTGCTTCATGAGCATGTGGTGGTCGAGCGCGGGTGCATCGCTGAAATCGTGCATGAGTTCGCCGAACTGCTTCGCAACGCCCTCATCTTCAACATCGATGCGGTTAAGGCAGTTGCCAAGCCCCTTGATGAGTCCGAAGCGATCGGCAGAAACAGCCAAGATGTAGTACTTGGACTGCTGGAATTCATCGCCCTTGAGTGGGGAAAGCTCCCAGTTGTCGCCGACGAACACTTGCGGATCGACCTTGTGATAGAGGTTCGCGATATAGACATGATCCTTGTCGGCGAAGAGCGCAACACTAGCCTCCGCGTTCAGCCAGATCTCTTCATCAGGAGCATTGATAACGTCTTCTAGATGAACGAGGATCTTGTTATTCGGCTGGATGGCGTAGTTCGCATCGATCTCATGCTTGGCCTCTTTCATGAGGTCTTTCATCTCGATGCGCTCTTTATTGGTGCGCAAACGCTTGTATTCGGTGGGCAGGTAGAGTGAGACGACCGGGCCTTCAGCCGGCGTAGTGAGCTCAGAAATATCGTCCAAGATCATGACGGTATCTTTAGTGTGATGAATGGGGCGCATGATGAAGCCTCCTTGTTGCAGCGGATACGTTCGAACGCCAAGCCCACAGCATGAGCCGAATTGCTGTGTTTCGGCGTGTCTTTAACCTAACATGAGCGAATGCGCAGCTGGGAAGCGCGTGGGTTTTGACAGAAACCTGTTAAGTTCTAGTTTTCCGCCTGCAACTTGACCTTCGGCGTAGGTGCGTGCACGCTCGCTATAATGAGAGGGAGATCGAATGAAAGGCTCATCCGTGCAACCTGAAACGCCGCAAACGCAATACGACGAATTACCTGCTCGCTACGAGAAGCTCAAGACCCTGTGGGGTGAAGATGCGCTGCGCGCGATCGTGAATGCGCACGTGCTCGTGCTCGGCATCGGCGGAGTGGGATCGAATTGTACCGAGGCGCTTGCGCGCGGGGGCGTGGGTAAACTGACGATTCTCGATCGCGATGTGGTGGAGGAGAGCAACATCAACCGTCAGTCCATTGCGTTCTATTCCACGCTTGGCAAGCGCAAGGTGGATGTGATGGAAGCGATGATCAAGGATATCAACCCCGAAGCGCAGGTCAAGAAGGTGTTCGGCTTTTTGCGTCAGGAGGAGATGGAGAGCTTCCTTGATGAGTATGCGCGCGATGTGGACTATGTGGTCGATGCGATCGATACGATCTCGGCGAAGCTTAAATTGGCCGAGCTTGCGCCGAACTACTCGTTCAAATTGATCAGCAGCATGGGTGGGGCGAACAAGATCCACCCCGAGTGCTTCAAGATCGCCGATCTGTATGACACGGTGAACTGCCCGCTCTGTCGCGTCATGCGCAAAGAAGGGCGCAAGCGTGGCATCAAGCAGCTGAAGGTCATCTACTCGTGCGAACAGCCAGTCGACACCAACATGGGCAGCGATTGGGAGCGCGCTGAGCGTAAAGACTTGGGTACGGCATCGTTCGTGCCACCTATTTTCGGCCAGATGATCGCCGGTGAAGTCCTCCGCGACCTTGTCGGTATCGAGTAAAGATGCGCTCTCGTCTTGCTTAGGCGCTCACGTCTGTATGCGGGTGCAAGAAGAAAGCGACTCTTTGCCGACACATATAATAAATAATAAAACCCGAGCAAAGCAGCGACGCATGAGCGAATCAGCATGCGCTGATTCGCGAACAGGGAAGCGGGGAGCTTTTTCTTGCGCGGGCGTGCAGACGTGAGCTGACGCTTTAGACATGCAAGAAAGTGGGTCGACCCAACCACCCCTCAGGCGTAAGCCTCTTGTGGCAACGAGCGGGGAACCTCGTGTCTTACCCTCTCCACTGGTGCAGATAGGTACAGCTGTTTGTTAGCGCAAAAAGGGAAGAGGAGAGACATGCCAGAGAGTAGAGAGTTTTTCGACGCACATGCGCATATGAGCTTCGCACTCGATGTCGCCTCGTTCGCCTCATGGTTCACCGAGCGTTTCGCAGGCGCTTTCTCAACGACGGTGAGTCCTGCCGACTATCGTTTCGCACAGCAGACGCTTGTCTCATTCCCGAAGATAAAAGTGGGCGTGGGCGCTCACCCTTGGTGGGTCGCGCAGGGCAAGATCTCCGATGAGGACAAGGCGCTCCTTCCTGGCCTCGTTGCCAACGCGTGTTACATCGGTGAGGTCGGGCTTGACTTCGGCAAGAATGGGCTTGCCAAGAGCGTTTTTGCGACTGACGAACAGACCAAGCAGGCGCAGATCGAAGTGCTGCGCACGATCTTCGCTGCCGCAAAGAAGAGTCCTGCGCCTTCAGTCGTTGAAGGCATCGAAGGCGCCAAAGAAGCTGGCGAAGCCAAGGGTGGACGCGTCTTCTCGTTCCATGCCGTGCGAGGCGCCGATGTGATCATGGATATGCTCGAGAAATACGAGCTGCTGGAAGATAACACGATCATCTTCCATTGGTTTTCGGGCTCGAGCGCTCAGCTGAAACGAGCGCGTAATCTGGGTTGCTTCTTCTCGGTCAACGCGTTCATGCTCCAGACGAAGCGCGGCCGAGAATATGCGAAAGCCATTCCGCTAGATCGTTTGCTCATCGAGACCGATTTGCCCGAAGAGACCTCCATCGACGCATGCGAAGAGGGCTCGCAAACGTGCAAGCAGGCTACCGAAGCGGCTGAAGCGCACTATGCATCGATGCTCGAAGAAGCCTATCGGGAAATCGTCACGTTGCGTGGGGAAGATGCGCTCGATGCTATCACGCGCAATGTGCGTAAGATCTTCCGCTAAGAAAGGGCTGCTCTGAGCTCGTCGATCGTTTCTGCAACGTTGTCGCAGGTCATGAGCGTGCTCATCAAGCATGCGCCGTCCGCACCAGCATCGCGCACTGAAGCGATATTGTGCGCATTAATGCCGCCGATCGCATAGACGGGAATGGCCGCGTTCGAAGTGATGCGCTTGAGGAAATCAAGGCCGCGCGGCTCTACACCAGGCTTGCATTGGGTGGTGAAGATGTGGCCAGCGATGCAGAAATCAGCTCCCTGTCGTTCGACGTGCTCGGCCTCATTGACCCCATGCACCGATACGCCCACCTCCTGAAACTCGCGCGCGAAATCAGGGTGGCGCTCGAATTCATCGTAGCTCATCTGGATCGAGGGAAAGCCCTTTGCTGCTGCGAGGTCGACGAAGGTATTCACCGTGATGCGACGGCGCTGATCGGGAAGGAGTAGCGCTTCGATGCGATCGAGCAGTGCGCCGAACTCGCGTTCAGTAAGGTCCTTCTCACGCACGATCACGCGATCGACCCCCGCATCGCACAGGGCAGCGACCCTCACCTCAAGTGGCTGGGCGCAAAGTGCGCGGTTGGTTATAGCGACGATCTGAAATGACATGGTGCTCCTATACATAAATGTAATCGTTCATGACGGGCTGTAAGCCGCGCGCAGTGAGCGCAGCAACGACCTCCTCCACGCTGCGACCATCGGCGATCTCGAATTGGTCGTCGCCCTGCTCTTCGCCTTCGTGTCCGCCGATACCCGTCGAGACTCCCGCCGATATCTTCGTCGCCGCGATGTCGACCACATTGTTGCGGAAGCGTTCGCATTCACGCGTCGAGATGGTCATGCCAGCGAACGGCATGAAGATGCGATAGGCGCACATGACCTGCAGAAGCTGGCGTTCATGCACATCGTGGGGGTTGATCTCGCTGTTGTTCGTGATCGGGCGCAAGCGCGGGCACGAGAAGGAAATCTCTGCATGCGGGTATTTTTTCTGCAACAGATAGGCGTGCATGCCGGTGGCGAAGGCATCCTTGCGGAAATCGGCCAGCCCGAGCAGCGCTGCGAACGCAACGCCGCGCATGCCACCCATGAGCGCGCGCTCCTGCGCTTCCATGCGATAGGGGAACACGCGCTTGTGCCCAGCAAGGTGGAGCTCTTCGTAGCGGCGTGCGTCATAGGTCTCCTGGAATACGGTCACGTAGTCGGTGCCGCATTCTTGTAGGTAGGCGTATTCATCGGAGTTCATAGGATAGACCTCAAGGCCCACATTCTTGAAATACCGCGAGGCGATCTTGCAGGCTTCACCGATGTATTCCACGGTGCTCTTGGTGCGACTTTCGCCGGTGAGGATGAGCACTTCTTCAAGCCCTGTTTGGGCGATGGCTGCCATCTCTGCCTCGATCTGCTCGGTATCGAGTTGTGCGCGGCGGATCTTGTTGTGGCAGTTGAAACCGCAATAGATGCAGTAGTTCTCGCAGTAGTTCGCCAAATAGATGGGGGTGAACAGATAGACGTTATCGCCGAAGAAGCGGCGTTTCTCGCTGCGCGCTCGTTGTGCCATTTCCTCGAGGAACGGCTCGGCTGCGGGGGAGAGCAGCGCACCGAAGTCACGGGGCGTGAGCGTATCGGCTTCCAGCGCGGCGCGCACATCGGCTTCGGTGAAGCTTGCGGGGTCGTATGCGGCGAACGCCTCTTCAACCTGAAGGCGAATGGAGGGATCGATCTGCTCCATGTCGGGCAGATAGGTGAGGTGGTCGATCTTGTTCTCGACCTCGAACACCGTTATCCCGTCCATCGGCTGATGTTCT
>FR895140.1:40989-49449 GCA_000435675.1 Eggerthella sp. CAG:298
TTTGCATATGCTGCTCGAGCGGCACGCGCAATCTTAGTCCGACAAGAAGCCGGTAAGGGGCGAGGATGCCACCGCACCTTTGTCGATCACACGCCCGAGTCCAGCAAGATACGCTTCACGACCGGCTTCGATGGCGAGCTTGAATGCGTGCGCCATAGAGGCTACATCGCCGGCGGTTGCGATCGCGGTATTCGCCATGACAGCAGCCGCCCCCATCTCCATGGCTTCTGCAGCCTGCGAAGGACGCCCGATGCCCGCATCCACGATGATGGGCAGGTCGATCTCGTCGATCAAGATCTGGATGAAGTCCTTCGTGGCGAGTCCCTTGTTCGATCCGATGGGCGCGCCGAGCGGCATGACCGCTGCAGCACCGGCGCTCGCCAGATCGCGCGCGACATTCAGATCGGGATACATGTAGGGAAGCACGACGAACCCTTCGTTCGCGAGCACTTCGGTGGCCTTGATAGTCTCGTAGTTGTCGGGCAGAAGATACTTCGAATCGCGCATGATCTCGATCTTCACGAAGTCGCCGCAGCCGAGTTCCCGCGCCAAGCGTGCTATGCGCACGGCCTCTTCTGCAGTGCGCGCGCCCGAAGTGTTCGGCAAGAGCGTAACGCCTTCAGGAATATGTGCGAGGATGGAGTCGGTCTCCGAGTTGGCGCGGCGCAGCGCGAGCGTGATGATCTGCGCACCCGCATGTTCGACCGCCGCTTCCACCAGATCGAGCGAATACTTGCCCGAGCCCAAGATGAAGCGGGAGTCGAAGGATTTCCCTCCGAGAACCAGGGGATCTTCAATGCTCATAGTCGTCCTTTCGTATAAGCGCGAAAAAGCGCGGTTCGTTTATCGTTGAGGCGAATCGAACTTAAGGTTCGGTCTCGCCAAGTATCAGCCGCAGGACCATGTTCGCCTGATGGCCTGCGCAAACGCCAACGCGCGGACTCGCAAGGCTCCCTTCTGTTGCGACGTCGGTGCAGCCATCGCCGCAAAGATAGAGACGCTCGAGCGCTTTGTGCGTGCGAATCGTGTTCGCAGACCCCATCCCCGCCATGCCTGAGCCGCTCACGATCGTGGTATCGGGGCAGGTGGCAAGCAAGGTCTCGACGAGCAGGGCCTTTTGGTCGGGTTCGTCGAACGCTTCGCACACGATCGGGCAACCCGCGAAGAGTGTGGGCGCGTTTTTAGCGGTGACCTTCACGGAGTGCAGCTCCAGTTCAACGAAAGGATTGATCGCACGTAGCGTCTCTGCAAGCGCTTCGGCCTTCTTCATACCCACTTGCGCGCAGGTGTACTGCTGACGGTGTAGGTTCGACATATCCACCACGTCGAAGTCGACGAGCACGAGCTTGCCCACGCCAAGACGCGCCAGATGGCACGCGGCAGCAGAGCCCAACCCGCCAAGCCCGGCGATACCTACTCGTGCGCGCGCGAGCTTCTGCTGGTTTTCGGCTCCATGGCGTTTCGCAAGGGCGGCGAAGTAAGCCTCCCGTGAAAGAGCCGGCGAAGCGTGTGTGGCAGGCGCGCTCATTAGCCGCCTCCCACGAAGTGAACGATCTCGACCTTGTCGCCATCGTGAAGCAAGGTGTCATCGAAGGTGCCGCGGGGAACGATCTCGCCGTTCAATTCGACCGCGACGCGGCTGCGGTCCAGGCCGCGTTCTTCGACGAGCTTCGCAACGCTCGAACCGCTGTCTATCTCGAACTCTTCGCCATTGACGATGATCATGCCTGCCTCCTTTGCGTCCAATAAAAAAGCACCACGAAGAAACCCCACCGAAGGTGGTGAGCCCCTTCATGATGCTTGCGCGTCAATCTGAATTCAACATACCATGATTCACCATCAAGAACAAGCGCGGCAGGGTATAATCGGATGCCTGATGACGAACGAACGAGGCATACCTGAAGTGCGCGTGCACAACGCGATGCGCTTGATCGAAAAGCTTGAAGCGCAGCAGACGCTCCAGCGCGAAGAATGGGTCGCGCTCTTCGCCGCGCAACACGATCCAGCCCTCCGAGCGCATCTGTTCGAGCGCGCACGTGCGGTGCGCGATAAGCATTATGGTCGCCAGGTATTCCTGCGTGGCCTCATCGAATACTCTAACTATTGCAAGAACGATTGTTACTACTGCGGGATCCGAGCGTCCAATGCAGATCTGCGCCGCTACCGCCTCGACCCTAAAGAGATCCTTGCCTGTTGTGAACAGGGCTACGACCTGGGCTACCGCACCTTCGTCTTGCAGGGCGGGGAAGACCTGAAGGTTCCGCTCGTAGATATCGTCGGTGCACTGCGCACGCGCTTTCCCGATTGCGCGATCACGGTCTCGGCGGGTGAACTGCCGCGCAAGGTCTACCAGCAGCTCTTTGATGCCGGGGCGGACCGGTATCTCTTGCGTCACGAAACAGCTGACCCTCACCACTATGGCAAGCTCCATCCCGCATCCATGAGCCTCGAGGAGCGCAAGGTCTGTCTGTTCGCCCTGCGCGACATCGGCTTTCAGGTGGGGAGCGGATTTCTAGTAGGCGCACCAGGGCAAACGAGCGAAACGATGGCGGCGAATTTCGCGTTCTTGCACGAGCTCGATCCGCACATGATCGGTATCGGCCCCTTCATTCCGCATAGCAGCACGCCGTTCGCCAGCAAACCAGCAGGCACGATGGAAGAGACCCTCTTCTTGCTCGCGTGCTTGCGGCTGGCTCATCCGCGCGCGCTTCTTCCGGCAACGACCGCGCTCGCTACGATCGATCCGCAGGGGCGCATGGCTGGCCTTGAAGCGGGGGCGAACGTGATCATGCCGAATCTTACGCCCGCATCCTATCGCGGCGACTACGCGCTCTACAACAACAAGCTCGCCACTGGGCTTGAGGCAGCCGAACAGCACGGCAAGCTCGAAGCCGCTCTTGCCGCGCAAGGGTATTCGGTCAAATCATCGCGCGGCGATTCGCTCGTCGTTTGATCGCTGTTGAATCGCAGCACAATCGTCGGTCAACGCATCAAGACCAACCATTCAGACCGCTTTTCCTCGTCTCGAACAGACTCGAGCAAACGCACGCTCTAAAAACACGTTAAACTTTATGCACTTATGCATGAGAGGGGCCGCACCAAATTGCGGCGTTACCGATAAGGCTCAAGTCACGAGTTCGAGGAGGCTTAATGGCTCGACTTATCATCGAAGAAGCATCCGCTGCCGAAGCGGGCTTCAAGCAACTATCGCAGGAGGCAGCGCGCCGCATCGTTGCGATGCCAGCGGACCAATGTCCGGTCGAATTCACGCAATCGCTCACCCGCCTGTTCCTTTCGGAATCGTGCGGCAAATGCACGCCGTGCCGCATCGGTCTCGCGCAACTGGTCCAACTTCAGCAAGAGGTGCTCGATGGCGTGGGCACCACCGAAACGGTCGAGCTCATCGCCAGCACGGCGCAGGGAATCCTGGACAGCGCCGATTGCGCGATCGGCCACGAAGCAGCTCGCATGGTACTCAAAAGCCTGCGTTCCTTCGAAGGGGATTATCGCTCGCATGCCGAGCGCGACCTCTGCTCCGCCGAGCGCAACGCCTATGTTCCCTGCCAGGGCACGTGTCCTGCACATATCGACATTCCGGGTTACATCGCGTTGGTGAACGCGGGCCAGTACGAAGATGCCCTGCGCGTGATCCGCAACGATAATCCGCTGCCTACGGTCTGTGGGTATGTGTGCGAACATCCCTGCGAATTCACCTGCCGCCGGAGTCTCGTGGACGATGCGGTGAACATCTGCGGCATCAAGCGCTACGCGGCCGACCACGCCGCGCCCTACCAGCCTCAGCAAAACCTCGCACCCACGGGCAAGAAGATCGCCGTGATCGGCGGCGGCCCGGCGGGTCTTTCGGCGGCGTATTACCTGCAGCTGATGGGCCACGACGTTTCCGTCTACGATCAGCGCTCGAAGCTTGGCGGTATGGTGCGCTACGGCATTCCCGATTATCGCCTGCCGCAGGAAAAGCTCGATCAAGACATCGATTTCATCCTTTCAACAGGCGTGAAGGCATTCACCAATACCACGATCGGCACCGACCTCACGTATGAGGATCTCGCGAACGATTTCGACGCGATCTATCTTTCGGTGGGTGCGCACGACGAGAACAAGCTCGGCTGCCCGGGCGAGGACGCCGAAAACGTGCTCTCGGCGGTACGGTTCTTGCGTGCTGCTGGCGATGGTCTTGCCCCTGATCTTACGGACAAGCGCGTGGTCGTCGTTGGTGGCGGCAACGTTGCGATGGACTGCACGCGTACGGCGCGTCGTTTGGGCGCGGCAAGCGTTGAATGCGTCTATCGCCGGCGCATCGCGGACATGACCGCGCTTCCTGAAGAGATCGAAGAAGCGATGGCTGAAGGTTGCCAGATCTCCGAGCTCATGGCGCCGATCCGCATCGAAGCGAATGCGACTGGCGCGGTGCGCGCGCTCGTGGTGCAACCGCAATACATCGGCGCAGTGGGGGCAGATGGCCGTCCGAAGCCTCAGGCAGCGAACGTTGCCGAAGTGGAGATTCCCTGCGATGTGATCATCGTGGCCATCGGTCAGAAGATCAACACCGATGCGTTCGCGCATGTGGTCGCCACGGAACGCGGACGCATTCTGGCGAACGATCAGGGCGCCCTTGCCGATCACAACGGCCTGTTCGCAGGTGGAGATGCGGTCACGGGTCCAGCAACGGTCATTCGCGCGATCGCGGCAGGCAAGGTGGCTGCAGCCAACATCGATGAAGCGCTCGGCTTTCACCATAACGTGCACGACGAAGTCACGATTCCCGCCCCGCTCACCACGCGGCCGGCAACCGGGCGTGTCGAACAGACGAACCGCCGGTTCGCCGAGGCGATCAAAGACTTCGACATTGCGAAGAACGGCATGACGCAAGACGAGGTCGAGCAGGAAACGAGCCGTTGCCTGCGATGCGACCATCACGGCTTTGGCAAAGTTTGCGGAAAGGAAGCACTGGTATGGTAACGCTCACGATAGACGACACTTCCGTAACCGTTGAAGATGGTACCACCATCCTCGATGCTGCCAAGGCGGCGAACATCAGCATTCCGACGCTGTGCTACTTCAAGGGGCTGTGCGATATCGGCGCCTGCCGCGTGTGCTGCGTGGAGGTCGAAGGCGATGAGCGCCTGAGCGCTGCGTGCAACACGCCAGCCACAGAAGGCATGGTGGTTCATACGCGCTCCGACCGCGCGGAAGCA
Source organism: Eggerthella sp. CAG:298 (assembly GCA_000435675.1). Lineage (GTDB taxonomy): Bacteria > Actinomycetota > Coriobacteriia > Coriobacteriales > Eggerthellaceae > Anaerotardibacter. Next base: position 46,206 of record FR895140.1, read on the forward strand.
GCGCGCAAGACGAACCTCGAGCTCATTCGCTCGCGCCACGATCTTGATTGCCGTAATTGCGTGCGTTATGGCACGTGCCGTTTGCAGTATCTGCTGAAATCCTATGGCTTGGCTGGCCCTGATGCCGCGCCTGCCATCTATCCTCAAGAACTTCCGCGTGGCAAGCGTGCCGAGTGGGATCCGCACGCGATCATCCAGCGCAACGCGAGCCGCTGCATTCAATGTGGCCGCTGTGTGGCTGCCTGCAAGAAGCTGCAGGGTATCGGCGTGTGGGAATTCATCGGCACGGGCTCGCGCTCGAGCATTGGGGTGGCCGATAATCGCACGATGCGCGAAGCCGGCTGCGTGGCATGCGGCCAGTGCATCACCCACTGCCCGGTCGGCGCACTTTCCGAGCGCGACGATATCGCCCGCCTGCGTGCGGCGATCGCCGACCCCGAGGTAACCACGGTGGTGCAGATCGCGCCTGCAACGCGCACGGCGTGGGCCTCTTCGTTCGGCAAGCAAGACGGTGAACTGGGCGTGGAGCGCATGTGCGCTGTGCTCAAGGAGATGGGTGTGGACTATGTGTTCGACACGGTGTTCGCCGCCGACCTCACCATCATGGAAGAGGGTACCGAACTCTTGAACATCGTGAAAGCGGGCGAGATCGATCGCTTGCCGCTGTTCACCTCATGCTGCCCTGGTTGGGTGAATTTCGCGCGCACGCGCTACCCCGAATCCGTCGCCCAGCACCTTTCGTCGGCGAAGAGTCCGATGCAGATGTTCGGTGCCGTGGTAAAGACCTGGTTCGCGGAGAAGAACGGCCTTGCGCCAGAGAAGATCTTCTCGGTCGCGCTCATGCCGTGCACCGCGAAGAAGGTCGAGGTCGCGTTGCCGGGCATGTCCTCGAATCCTGGCGCGCCTGATATGGACGCCTCGCTCACTACCCGCGAATTCGCACGCATGATCGCCCAGAGCGAGATCGACGTTGAAGCGCTCGAAGATGCGCCGCTCGATGATCCGCTCGATAAGGGCACGGGTGCAGGTGTGATCTTCGGCACGACCGGTGGCGTGATGACCGCGGCGCTCCGCACTGCAGCCGCGATCATGACCGGCTCGAACCCTGAACCCACCGGCTTCGAGTTCGCTCCTGCCGCCGAAGGCCCCTGGAAGGAAGCGGTGTTCGACTTGGCAGGGACGCCGATCCGCTGTGCGGTCGTGCATGGGCTGGCGAACACTGACCAGCTTATTGCGGCGGTCGATGCGGGCACGGTGGACTACGACTTCATCGAAGTGATGGCCTGTCCTTCAGGATGCGCTGGCGGTGGTGGTCAGCCGATCGATGGCAGCGACCGCGAACTGGGCTTTGCGCGCGGCGCGGTGCTGCATACGCTCGATACCGACGCGCCCGTGCGTTTCTCGCATGAGAATCCCGTCATCGAGACGATCTATGCGGAATACTTCGGCGAACCAGGCTCAGAGCGCGCCGAAGAGCTGTTGCACGTGCACGCGCACTAGTACTGAAGCACAAGGTGTCGAACGACCGGGTAGTTTGTCACCTTACACACTAGAACCGCAGGTCGCGCTTGCCTTCTTTGATGGCTGCAAGGTTCTTCTCGAGCACGGCATAGACAGGCGCGCGCTTGAAGTCCTCGTTTTCCATCTCGGCATCGATGAGCGCTTCGCCAAGCGCTCGAGCTTCGGGCGAGGCGTAGTCGAGCAGGTATTCTTCGAGCGTCATGAGGGCATTCGGGTGGCAGAAGCCTGCGATCTGTTCGTTCTTGCAAAGCTCCATGAAGCGATCACCCTGGCGTCCTGCGCGATAGCACGCCGTGCAGAAGCTAGGAATGTAGCCGAGCTCCATGAGCCAGCTGACCACTTCGTCCAAGCTGCGGTTGTCGTAGACGTTGAACTGCGCGGTGCTTGCCTCTTCGTCCTCTTCGCTCACATATCCGCCCACGCTCGTGCGCGATCCGCCGGAGATCTGCGATACGCCCAGCTCAAGAAGCTGTTCGCGCATGGCTTGTGGCTCGCGCGTCGAGATGATGAGACCGGTGTAGGGAACGGCGATGCGGATACATGCGACGATCTTCGCGAACACATCGTCGGGCACGCCGTTGTCGAAAGTGTCGGGATCGATATCGTCCGCCGGGCGCACGCGCGGCACGCTGATCGTGTGCGGACCTACGCCGAACACCGCTTCGAGATGTTCGGCATGCATGAGCAGCCCAGCGAATTCGTAGGCATAGCCCTCCAGGCCGAAGAGAACGCCCAGGCCCACATCGTCGATGCCCGCTTCCATCGCGCGGTCGTGCGCTTCGGTATGGTAGGCGTAGTTGCTCTTTGGGCCGGTGGGGTGGAGTTCTTCATAGCGCTTTTTGTGATAGGTCTCCTGGAACAGGATATAGGTGCCGATCTCGGCTTCCTTGAGCTTGCGGTAGTTCTCGACCGTGGTAGCTGCGATGTTCACGTTCGCGCGACGGATCGCGCCGTTCTTGTGCTTGATCGAGTAGATGGTCTGAAGGCTCTCGAGCACGTACTCGATCGGGTTGTTGATCGGGTCTTCGCCCAGCTCGATCGCGAGGCGCTTGTGGCCCTGGTCTTGCAGCGCGATCACTTCGGCGGCGATCTCTTCTTGAGTGAGCTTCTTGCGCGGGATCGTCTTGTTCTGCAGATGGTACGGGCAGTACACGCAGCCGTTCATGCAGTAATTCGACAGATAGAGCGGCGCGAAGAGCACGATGCGATTGCCATAATGGTCGTCCTTGATCGCACGGGCCAGCGCGAAGATGCGCTCGATGCGCGTTTCGTCTTCGCAGGCCAGAAGCACGCTCGCTTCACGATGGGTGAGACCGTTCCCTTCAGCGGCTTTCTCGAGGATGCGATCGACGAGCGCAAGATCGGCGGCATCGGCGCGGGCAGCTTCGAGGGTTGCGAGGATCTCTTCGTGGTTGATGAATTCTTCCGCGTGAGGGGAGGCGGGATCATAGGGCGGAATAGTAGTGGTCATGGGTTCTTTCGTTCCGATCGTGCGTAACGGGTTTTTCATAATCGAGGAATATAATACGAATGCGTAAAGGATACCAGCAAACACGCACGCCGTGCGATGTTTCTGTGAACTCTAAGGAAAGAATCCATGGTCTCTGAACACAACGTTTCGACCCCTTCGCTCGATCTTGAACAGCGTGACGCGCTTTCGGCCACGCCGAAGGGGATGCGCATCACGATCGGGCTGTTCGGCAGGCGCAATGCGGGCAAGAGC
>FR895140.1:49456-88830 GCA_000435675.1 Eggerthella sp. CAG:298
GGCAGGCGCAAGGCGGGCAGGAGCGGGGTGGTGAAGGCGCCCGCCCCCCAGCCGGTGAGCATCGTGAGCGAAGTGCCAGGTACCACGACCGATCCGGTCGAGCGAGCGATGGAGCTTCTGCCGCTCGGCCCCGTGCTCTTCGTGGATACTGCGGGTATTGACGACGATGCCGAAGTGGTGGGGCAGTTGCGCGCTGAGACTACGCGCAAAGCGATGAAGGGCTGCGATCTGGCCTTGCTCGTGTATGAGCAGGGTAGGTGGGGAGAGGTGGAGCGCGATCTACTGGCGGATCTTGAGCGAGAAGCGATCCCTGCAGTGGTCGTGGCGAACAAGATCGACCTTGCAGGCGAGGGGGCTGCGAACGATAGGGCTGCGAGCGATTTCGATCAAGCGGTGCGCGTTTCGGCAAGTGAGCGCACGGGCATGGGCGAACTGCTCCAAGCGATCATCGATGCCGCCCCTGAAAGCCTGCTCGAGGATCCGCCGCTTGCGCGTGACCTGGTCAATTCGGGAGATACGGTCGTGCTCGTCGTTCCGATCGACAAGGAAGCGCCCAAGGGTAGGCTCATCTTGCCGCAGGTGCAAACAGCCCGCGATCTGCTCGATGGGGGAGCGCTGCCTTATTTGGTGCGCGATACCGAGCTGGCTGCCGCGCTTGCTTCGCTCAAAGAACCACCCGCGCTGGTCATCACCGATTCGCAGGTGTTCCATCAGGTGGCCGAGATCGTTCCCGATGATGTTCCGCTCACGGGCTTTTCCGTGATCATGGCGCGCGCAAAGGGAGACATCCACGCGCAAGCCGCGGCGCTTCAGGTGCTTGCGCAGTTGGGTGAAGACGCGCGCATTCTTATCGCTGAAGCGTGTACGCACCATCCGATCTCGGAGGATATCGGCACGGTAAAGATCCCGCGCTTGTTGCGCAAGAACCTGGGCGAAGGCATCGCGATCGACCATGTTCAGGGCAAGGACTTTCCGAACGATCTTTCAAGTTACGATCTGGTGATCCATTGCGGAGCATGCATGTTCAGCAGACGCGCGATGCTCTCGCGTATCCAAGCGTGCGAACGTGCAGGCGTGCCCATCGCGAACTACGGTATGGTGTTGGCGCACTTCGCAGGCATCGCCAACCGCGCCCTCGCCTCCTTCTTGCTTTAAGGTGACAAACTACCCGGTCGTTCGACATCTATCTATATCAGCGAATCGGGCGAGACACGAGGGTGACCCGCTTCCCTGTTCGCGCATCTGCTTCGCAGAGGCGCTCATGCGTCGCTGCTTCGCTCGGGTTTTATTAAATCGAATTTAGTCGGCGAAGAGTCACCTCGCTGCCTCACCCTTTTCGCTGATACAGATAAGAGACTAGTCTTTCGGGGTTGTCGCTGCCATAAGGGGCGGAGCCTGTGGGGTGGTTGGACGACTCTGAGTCCGCACTCTTAATTCGTAATAGGTTGTCCGAAGGAGCGAAGTGCACGAGATAGCCTGCAAGATATTGCAGGCTATCGAGCAACGAAAGCGGGTCGACCCAACCACCTCTCAGGCGTAAGCCCCTTGTGGCAACGAGTGGGGAACCTCGTGTCTTACCCTCTCCGCTGATCGAGTGTAAAACGATGCCTGCGAGGTGGCGGTGATTTATAATCGAGTATGAGAAATGAAGGCGCGACGAAGGCGCACACCTGCGCAGTACGAAGGATGGAAGATGGATCTTACTCCTGGAGCGAAAGCCTACGGCTTCACGGTTGAAACACACGAGAATCTGCCCGAGATCGACGGCACCGCAACCCTCATGCACCACGAAAGCGGCGCGCGCCTGCTCTATCTGGCAAACGATGACAACGACAAAGCCTTCTCCATTGGCTTCAAGACCCCACCGGTGAACGATACGGGCGTCTTTCACATCTTGGAGCATTCGGTGTTGTGCGGTTCGGACAAGTTCCCGGTGAAGGAACCGTTCGTGAATCTGCTCAAGAGCTCGATGCAAACATTCTTGAACGCCATGACCTTCGCAGACAAGACGGTCTATCCCGTTTCGAGCACGAACGAGAAAGACCTGATGAACCTTATGGATGTCTATCTCGATGCGGTGCTGCATCCTGCCATCTACAAGCGCAAAGAGATCTTCGAACAGGAGGGTTGGCATTACGAGCTCGAGAACACAGACGCGCCGCTCACGTATAACGGCGTGGTGTTCAACGAGATGAAAGGCGTCATGTCCGACCCCGACAACGTGCTCTTCGATGCGCTCCAAGCGGCGCTCTTTCCCGATACCGCCTATCGTTTCGAGTCGGGCGGCCTGCCGAGCGCGATCCCGAACCTCACCTACGAGGATTTCCTCGACAATCACGCGCGCCACTATCAGCTGAACAACAGCTACATCACGCTCTATGGAAACCTCGACATCGACAAGATGCTCGGCTTCTTGGACGCGAACTATCTCTCTGCGAACAAAGCGCCACAACCTGCAGGCGCACCGAACCCGCTTGTGATCCAAGACCCTGTTGAAGCGCTCGATGTGGTGGTCGAGATGAACACTTCGCCCGAAAACGCATGCGCGGCTCTCGGCTATGTGGTCGGTACGGCGGCAGACAACGAGCGCATCATCGCTGTCGACATCCTCATGGATGCCCTCATGGGCTCGAACGAAGCACCGCTGAAGAAGGCGCTGCTCGAGGCAGGGTTCGCGGGTGATGTGTTCGACTACATGAACAAATCGATCCTGCAGCCCTTCGTTCTGATCGAAGCGAAAGGCATTGAGGCTCAAAAAGCGCACGTATTCAAGGAATGCCTCGAGCGCGAAGTGCGCAAGCTCGTGGAGCGTGGCATCGGCAAGCAGCTGATCGAAGGAGCGATCGCGCATGCGGAATTCGTGATGCGCGAAGGCGATTTCGGCACATCAACGGGCGTGATCCTGGCGGTGAATGCGCTTTCTGCCTGGCTCTACGATGATGCCCAGGCCATAGACCCGCTGCGCTACGAAACCACGTTCGCCATGCTGCGCGAGAAGCTCGAGACCGACTACTTCGAGAAGTTGCTCGCAGAGGTGGTGCTCGAGAACGACCATCGCGCCTTCGTTGAAGTGGTGCCCACCGCCAAGGAGTCGAGCGAGGAGGCAGAGCGCCTTGCTGCCATCAAGCAGACGCTCGGCACCGCACAGCTCGAGGCTATCATGACCGAGGCCGAGGAACTTCACCGCATTCAGATGGAGCCCGACAGCCCCGAAGCGCTCGCCACGCTTCCGCTGCTCGAGCTCTCCGACATCGCTGAGACGCCTGCGGAGCCAGATTGGCACTTCGAGGCAGGCACGCCGTTGCCCAGTATTATCCATGAAGTGCCCACGCATGGCATCGACTATCTGTCCTACTACTTCTCGCTCGATCACGTTACGTATGGCGAACTGCCCTACGTCACGCTGCTCGCGAACTTGCTCGGCAAGCTCGATACCGAACACTACACCGCTTCCGAGATCGATACGCTCTCGCAGCTCTACCTGGGACGTTTGCGTTTTTCCGCCACCACCTATGAGAACGATACGCTTGCTCAAGGCATCGCGCCGAAATTCATCGTTTCCGCAAGCGTGCTGTCGAAGAATCTCGACCATGCCATCATGTTGCCGAAAGAGATCTGGGCGCACACGCGCTTCAACGATCCCGAGCGCATCAAGACCATCTTGCAACAGCAGCGCATTTCTATGGAGCAGAATTTCCAGGCCATGGGCCACACGAGCGCGCTGGCGCGTGTTGCCGCCGGCCTTACACCCGCGGGCAAGCTGCTCGATCAGCTCGCTGGCATCGATTTCTATCAGTTCCTGTGCGATCTGCTCGCGCATTTCGACGAACGTGCGGAGGGCCTCATCGAGAAGCTCGAAGCGGTGGCGAAGCGCGTGTTCACCGACGATGTGGTCCTGAGCTTCACCGGTGCGCAAGAAGACCTGGTGCGCGTGTGGGAAGCGGGCGGGACCTTCGATCTTGAAGAGGGGTTTGCTGGTTGCGAACGAACGCTCGTTGTCCCGGATCCGGTGGCGCAAAACGAAGCCTTTATCGTGCCGAGCGATGTTTGCTATGTGGGCGCAGGCACGAATCGCACGGCGATCGAGGCGCTTCCCTTCGACGGGACGACCAATATCGTCACGCGCGTGCTCTCGTACGACTATCTCTGGAACGAGGTGCGCGTGAAGGGCGGCGCGTATGGTGCGGGCTTCAAGGCGACGCGTACGGGCACGGTCATGTTCTATTCGTTCCGCGATCCGAATCTCGATCATACGGTGGAAGTCTATAACGGCTCTGGTGCATGGCTTGCCGCTTTCGATCCCAGCGAAGCGGAACTGCGCGGTTATATCATCAGTGCGGTTGCAGGCTACGATGCTCCGCTCAAGCCGCGTGCTCTCGCGCAGCGCCAGGATAACCACTATTTCGCCAGCTTACCAGCGGATTATCGTGCGCGCTTGCGTGCCGAGATGCTCTCGACCACCATCGAAGATCTTCGTGCGCGCGGCACGGCGCTCGAAGGTTTGAAGGAGCATGAGGTCGTTTGCATCTTCGGTGGCAAGGAACAGATCGAGGCATCTGATCTTGATTTGAAGATCACAACGCTATACTAGAGAAACCTCTTCACAGCCGCGCGCTATCGAGCGCAGCTCGTTCGGGAAAGAGCGGCGGCGTTCTCGCGATGCCGGGTGAAGAAACAGCTTGTTGACGAAAGCCTGTAAGCCGCATTTCTGCTATAAGCTTGTGGGCAGATGATAAGGAGATTGAAATGAACACTCTTGCGCAAAATCAAAAGGTCGTCAAAGGCCTGAGCATTGCCGCGATCGTGATTTCGGCGCTGGCGATCGTTTTTAGCCTAGTGATGGTCTTCACGGCTTCGGCCACGCTCGCTTATGTGAGCGAGACTATTGAAGAGTACTCGAGCTTGAGTAGCTATTATTCTAGTTACTACTATGGCTATGTTGATCCCGACGAACTTGCTGCGATGTCGTTTGCTGCGACCGCCATGGTCGCGCTCGCGGTCTTCGCGGTCATTTCTGGTGGCTTCCAGCTCTTCGTGTCGATCTTTATCTTCCTGAAGCATAAGGACACGACGAAGCTCAAGACGCTCTTCGTGCTTGCGATCATCGCAGCTGTTGCAAGCTTGGTCGTGGGTGGCATCGTGAATATCGTGCTCTTCGTGCTCATGGCGGTGTTCATCTACAAGATGCGTAAGGCTATCGCGCCTGCTCCTGCGGTGATGAACGTAGCTGCTGCGCCTGCTCCAACTCCAGCAGCGGCGGCTCCTGCAGCTGCAGCAGCCGCGCCAGTAGCGGCGACCCCTGCTCCTGCAACCGCTACGCCCATCCCGCCAGCACCTCCCACTCCTGCTCCTGCACCTGCACCCGCCGAAGCGGTTGCGCCGAGTGTTCCTGTTGAAACGATGCAGGCGGTCGAGGCAGAGCTCGACGCTGAGCTGACCGAAGCTATCGCTGAAGAAACCGCCGAAGTTGCAGCTGCTGAAGCACTGGGTAGTGCAGCAGCGGATCGCGCTGTCGATCAAGCAGTCAACGGCGCAAAAGCAGGCGAAGTTGACGTGGTTGAAGAGGTTGTCGCCACCGAAGCGATCAACGAGGTCACCAACGACAAGAAGAGCGAATAGCTCTATAAGCTACAGAAGCTTACAAGGCCAGCGGAATCCCGCTGGCCTTTTCTTTTCTCTGACCGCCCCTCAGGCGTAAGCCCCTTGTGGCAACGAGCAAGGAAAGCAGGTGGGCTTCGTTCACCATTTTCCGTTTACGAAGCGAAAGAATCGATCGTAGGTAAAACGCTCTATACTAGTAGCGACAAAAACCGCAAGAGGGAAGGCGAACATGATGAAAACGCGCATCGGTATTCTGGGATACGGAAACTTGGGCAAAGGTGTTGAGCTGGCCGCTCGTCAAAATGACGACATCGAGCTGGTCGCCATCTTCTCGCGTCGCGACCCAAGCACCATCACTCCGCTCACCGCTGGCGTTCCCATCTTCTCGGTTGACGATATCGAAGCCCATACGAACGATATCGACGTGCTCGTGCTGGGTGGTGGTTCCGCGACCGATCTGCCCGAGCAGACGCCGAAATACGCCAAGCTCTTCAACGTGGTCGACTCGTTCGACACGCACGCGAACATCCCGCAGCACTTCGCAGCAGTCGATGCAGCAGCGAAAGAAGCAGGCAAGATCGGCATCATCTCGGTAGGCTGGGACCCCGGCATGTTCTCGGTCGCACGCCTCTACGCGAATTGCATTCTGCCCGAAGGCGCGGATTACACGTTCTGGGGTCGTGGCGTTTCTCAGGGCCATTCGGATGCGATCCGTCGCGTGCCGGGCGTGCTCGATGCGCGCCAGTATACGGTGCCGGTCCAAAGCGCGCTCGACGCGGTGCGCAGCGGCGCGAACCCTGAGCTCACCACGCGCGAGAAGCACACGCGCGAATGCTTCGTAGTCGCTGAAGAAGGTGCCGATCTGGCCGCCATCGAAAAGGCCATCGTCGAGATGCCGAACTACTTCGCCGATTACGACACCACGGTCACCTTCATCACGCAAGAGGAGCTCGATCGCGATCATAAGGGCATTCCGCATGGCGGCTCGGTCATCCGCACGGGCGCAACGGGTGCGAACAAAGAGAACAAGCACGTGATCGAATTCTCCCTTACGCTCGATTCCAACCCTGAATTCACGGGCAGCGTGCTCGTGGCCTGCGCACGCGCAGCGCATCGCATGAGCGAAGAGGGTATGACCGGCTGCAAGACCATCTTCGACATCCCGCCAGCATATCTGAGCGCACACTCAGGTGAAGAGCTGCGCGCACACATGCTCTAGTCTTTCCCAAAAGCAGCTCAGGCGCGCTCGATGCGCCCGCTGAGGGGCAGCTAAGGTTCATCGATGATCTTTCTCGAAAAGGTAAAGCTCTACATTCCTGGCATTCTCGTTTGCGCGGCCATCGCGCTTGGCTGCACCTTTCTCGGCCTGGCGTTTCCGCTGATCGGCGGCCCGGTCTTCGGCATCTTGGCAGGCATGGCCATCGCGCTCGTGTGGAAGCGTCGCGATCGCACGAGCCAAGGCATCACCTTCACCTCGAAGAAGATCCTGCAGTACGCGGTCATCCTGCTAGGGTTCGGCCTGAACCTGGCCGAGGTGGTGCGCGTGGGCGCGCAATCGCTGCCCGTGATCGTCTCCACCATCGCCACAGCGCTCATCGTGGCCTTCGTGCTCTGCAAAGCGCTCCACATTCCCGAGCGCATCGCAACGCTGGTGGGCGTAGGCTCTTCCATCTGCGGCGGCTCGGCTATCGCAGCAACGGCGCCGGTCATCAAGGCGCGCGATGAAGAGGTCGCGCAGGCCATCTCGGTCATCTTCCTGTTCAACGTGATCGCCGCGCTCGTGTTCCCTACGCTCGGTAGCGTGCTGGGGCTCTCCAACGAAGGCTTCGCGCTCTTCGCAGGCACCGCGGTGAACGACACCTCTTCGGTCACCGCTGCGGCGGCGGCCTGGGATGGCATGCACCCAGGCGCGAACACGCTCGATCAGGCGACCATCGTGAAGCTCACGCGAACGCTCGCCATCATCCCGATCACCTTCGTGCTGGCGCTCTGGGGTGCGCACAAGGTGAAGAAGGCACATAAGCAAAAGCGTGCCGAGCTGGCAGCTGCTCATGAGGATCGCGCCGCTGAGCTGGAAGGCGAAGTGCACGAACTCCACAACGAAGGCTTCAGCCTGAAACGCTCGTTTCCGCTGTTCATCCTCTACTTCTTGCTTGCTTCGCTCATCACCACCATCGCGCTTGGTTGCGGCGTATCGACAGAGGCGTTCGCGCCCATAAAGACGCTCTCGAAATTCTTCATCACCATGGCGATGGTCGCGATCGGTCTCAACACCAATCTGGTGAAGCTGGTGAAATCAGGCGGCAAGCCTATCTTCCTCGGTTTCTGCTGCTGCCTTGCTATTGCGGGCGTGAGCCTGGGGATGCAGTACATGCTCGGTCTCTGGTAGTCGCACGGTCGTACTGGTAACTTGGGGCTTTTGACGTTTGCTTTTTGTTTTTGACCGCTGGCTTCGGCGTGCAAACCCGTGAGCAAACCCGCGAACAAGCCCGTGAACAAACCTGCGAACATCCCGCGAAGAAGACGCGCTGAACAAGGCGCCTGAACTCCTTTCATAGCCTTGGCCATATCGGTCGCATCTTGACCGATATGTTTTACTGTCTTGTCAGCTGTCTTCACATCTGCCATACTTGCTCAAAAGATTGAAGGGGATGGCTACCTTGCCAACTGATACAGAACTTGTCGCGCGCATCGAAGAGCTGAAAGCCGAGCGCGACGCGGTCATTCTGGCGCATTTCTACGTTGAGGATGCGATCCAGGATGTTGCCGACCACACCGGGGATTCCTACAACTTGAGCAAACTCGCTGCCGATCTCGATTGCGCAACCATCGTGTTCGCGGGCGTGCAGTTCATGGGCGAGAGCGCGAAGCTCTTGAGCCCGAACAAGACCGTCATCTTGCCGAATCCGCAGGCAGACTGTCCGATGGCCCACATGGTCACGAAGGAGACGGTGGATGCGGCGCGCGCCGAATACGACGATCTTGCGGTGGTTTGCTACGTGAACTCCACGGCAGAGATCAAATCGTGGTCGGATGTGTGCGTTACCTCATCGAATGCGCTCAAGATCTGCCAGAACTTGCCGCAGCGAAACATCCTGTTCATTCCCGATCAGAACTTGGGGCGCTACATCGCTTCGCTCGTGCCCGAGAAGAATTTCATCTTCAATGATGGGTACTGCCCGATTCATCAAGACATCTCGCCTGATGAGGTGCGCGCGCTGAAAGAGGTGCATCCGAACGCGCTCGTGCTCGCGCATCCTGAATGCAACGCGCAAGTCTGTGAGTTGGCCGACTACCTCGGCTCGACTGCGGGCATCATCGATCGCGTGGTGACCGGCGAAGAGACCGACTATATCATCTGCACCGTGGTGGGCGTCGCGCACGAGATCGCCAAGCGCCTGGGTAGCGAAGCGGACAGCAAGCAGCTTCATTTCCCCGCAACCACCCCGCGCTGCGAAGATATGTCTTCGATCACGCTCGAGCAGATCGCCGAAGCGCTCGAGAACACCACGGAAGAAGTTGAGGTCGAGGCTGAATTCGTGCCCGCGGCCAAGGAAACGCTCACGCGCATGCTCGAGCTTTCATCCTGATGTGGCCGAATGCTGGCTCAAGCCGGCGCGTGCCAGGCCGACTGTACGAACGGTAACGACAAAACCGCGCGAGCTCACCCAAAACCGCTCGCGTTTTCACTATAAGAGGAACGGAACATGACGAACGACGAAACATATGATGTGGTCATCGCAGGCTGCGGAGCCGGCGGCCTCTACACGGCGCTCAATCTGCCGAGCGATCTGAGCATCCTGATGATCGCGAAGACCGAAGTGGACGAATGCGATTCGATGCTCGCGCAAGGCGGCATCTGCGTGCTTCACGATGAAGACGACTACCAAGCCTTCTTCGACGATACGCTGCGCGCTGGCCATGGGGAGAACAGGCACGAGAGCGTGGACATCATGATCCGCTCCTCACGTGCGGTGATCAACGACCTGATCGATTACGGCGTCGATTTCGCGCGCACCGAAACGGGCGAGCTCGCCTACACGCGCGAGGCAGCGCATTCGCGTCCGCGCATCTGTTTCCACGAAGACACCACGGGAAAAGAGATCACCACCAGGCTACTGGCGGCAGTGCGCCAAAAGAGCAACGTCGAGATCCGTGCGTACACGACCATGGTCGATATCATCGAGCAGAACGGCGTGTGCGCTGGCATTATCGCGGAAGACGCGCAGGGTGATGCGTATCGCATTCGCGCGCGCTTCACGGTCATGGCGACCGGCGGCATCGGTGGCCTCTACGAGCACTCGACGAACTTCCCGAGCCTCACCGGCGATGCGTGTCGCATTGCGCGCGAACATGGCGTTGAGCTGGAGAACATGGATTACGTGCAGATCCATCCGACCAGCCTCTACACGGGGCGCCCGGGGCGCGCGTTTCTGATCTCGGAATCGTGTCGCGGCGAAGGCGCGATCCTGCTCGATGCGCAAGGCAACCGCTTCACCGACGAGCTGCAGCCACGCGATGTGGTCTCGGCTGCGATCAAGAAGCAGATGGAGGCTGAAGGCAGCAAGCACGTGTGGCTCTCGTTCGAGAATATCGAGCCCGAGACGATCCATCATCATTTTCCGAGCATCTATCAGAAGTGCCTTGAAGAAGGTTACGACATAACCAAGGAACCGATCCCGGTGGTACCTGCTCAGCATTACTTCATGGGTGGCGTTCACGTGGACAGTGATTCGCAGACCACCATGCAGCATCTCTTCGCCGTGGGCGAGACCAGCTGCAATGGCGTGCATGGGGCTAACCGTTTGGCGAGCAACAGCCTGCTTGAGAGCCTCGTGTTCGCGAAAAGGGCGGCGCAGAAGATCGTGGCGGATCGCTGCGCCGATGCCACGCCGTTCAAGCAGGAGATCCCGGTGTATCGTGAAACGCAGATACTCATTGAGCCGCAACTGCAGCGCGAAGCAGAAAGCGTGCGCGATCGCGTGTTCGCCCGCCGTCGTTAGTCTGTTCGAGCGAGAAGGAACCCTATGGATCTGGCAGCACTCAATCTTATCGCTGAAAAGCATATCCGTACCGCCCTTGAAGAGGACCTCAACCATGGCGATGTGTCAGCCGCGGCGGTAGTGCCAGCAAGCGCGCAGGCAACGGTCGAGCTTATCGCAAAGCAAGAAGGCGTGATCGCAGGGCTTGATGTGTTCGAGCGCACGTTCCACCTGCTCGATCCTGCGGTATGCGTGGAGCGGTTCGTGGCTGATGGCTCTCGTGTCGAGGTCGGTCAGCTGCTCGCACGCATTTCAGGTGATGCGTTCGTCCTGCTTGCCGCCGAACGAACCGCGCTCAACTACTTGCAGCGCATGAGCGGCATTGCAACGTACACGCGCCAGATCGCGGATCTGCTCGAAGGCAGCAAGACTACGCTCGTGGATACGCGCAAGACCACGCCAGGCATGCGCATCTTCGAGAAGGATGCCGTTCGTTTGGGCGGCGGCGTGAACCATCGCTACAACCTTTCCGAGAGCGTGATGCTCAAGGACAACCATATTGCGGCAGCGGGCGGCATCAAAGCAGCCGTTGAAGCAGCGCGCAAGACGGCATCGTTCACGAGCATGATCGAGGTCGAGACCGAAGATCTTGACATGGTGGCTGAGGCGCTCGAAGCGGGTGCCGACATCATCATGCTCGACAACATGGATCACGACACCATGGCGCGCGCGATCGAGCTCATTGGTGATCGTGCGCTTACGGAATGCTCGGGCAACATCACGCGTGACAACGTGCAGACCTACATTGACCTGGGTGTTGACTTCATCTCGAGCGGCGCACTGACCCATTCGGCGGGCATCCTCGATCTGAGCATGAAGAACTTGCGGATCGAAGCATAACGAAGATCGTTGAGCACGAAGAGCGCAGTTCAGAGGGATAGATGGAAGCTACGACTACAAAAGGAGGCGCGTTGACCGGCCAAGAGCGAAGAGCAGAGATCATGAACATCCTGCGTCAGAGCACGATGCCGCTTTCAGGTGCGGCGCTCGGCAAGCAACTGGGCGTGTCGCGCCAGGTGGTGGTCCAAGACATCGCCCTCTTGCGTCAATCGGGTGAAGAGATCTACGCGACGAATCGTGGGTATGTGACCGGAGTGGCGAACGCGCGCCCAAAGCGCCTGTTCAAAGTGCATCATACGATCGAGCAAACCGGCGACGAGCTCAATCTGATGGTCGATCATGGGGTAGTGGTGGAGAACGTTATCGTGAACCACCGAACCTATGGCAGGCTCTCGGCTAACCTGGGTTTTCGCAATCGCCGCGACGTGGCGCGCTTCCTCAACGAGCTTGCCACGGGAGCTTCCACGCCACTGATGAACATCACCTCAGGCTACCATTTCCACGAGGTGAGCGCCGATTCTGAAGAGGTGCTCGATGAGCTTGAAGCCGCGCTAGGCGAAGCGGGCTTCCTTGCCGAACTGACCGAGTTCGAACAACAGCACTTCTAATTCGTGATCTTCGGCTGGCGATCGATGAAGGAAACTTGCGGCCAGACGAAGCCCGTGTGAATGCGATCGATCGCGATGTTCGCGCGCTTCTCCTTCTTGTGCTGCGATTCCTCCTGGCAAGCATCCACGAAACGCTCGAAGAGCAGATTCATGGAATTGCGCGTGCCTAAGAATTCGGGATGCCATTGTACGCCGATAGTGAAGGGCTTGTCGGGGTGCTCGATGGCCTCGATCAGACCCTGATCGTCATACGCCGCTGCGCGCAGTTCGGGCGCGAGCTCGAATATCCCCTGATGATGCATAGAATTCACCTGGGTCGAATGCGTCTGCAGGATGCGCGCCAAACTTCCGCGCGGCTCGAGCGTTACATGGTGTGATGGCTCGGAGAAGGGCAGCGTCTGGAAGTGGTTCGCGAAATGCGTTTGCTGCTTCGTTTGCGTGGCAAGGTCGAGATGCAAGCTGCCGCCATAGAAGACGTTCAGCATCTGCATGCCACGGCAGATACCCATGATGGGCACGTCGAATTCATCGCTGTAGCACAAGATCAGATGCTCGAGCTCTTCGCGGCCAGGCAGATGATCGGTCACGCTCGGATCGTCTTCGGTGTCCCCATAACGCACGGGATCGATATCTTTCCCGCCGGTCAAGAGGAAGCCGTCCATGTGCGGGAAGATGGTCTCGTAGGCACCAACGTCGTCCGTGACGGGAAGCAAGTAAGGTTTCGCGCCAGCAGAGCGCACCGCGAGCGCGTAATGATTGATGCCGTCGTCGTAAGGTTCGGGCAATTTGGTGGGAACGATCCCCACTACGGGCTTATGATGCGCGTGCGATTCGGACATGCACTACCTCCTTGCATTCGCTATCTTACTAGCAATTGCCGCAGGTGACAAAATCCAAATAGTTGCGCGCCTCGTTCGCGAACGAATAGATGGTCTCAACAGGCGTTGGCTCGGCGTTGAGCATCTTATAGCAGGGGAAGAACCGCGTGATATGCAGCGGAATGCTGCGGTCGAGCCCCGCAAGCCAGCGCGCCGCCTCCACGAGCTGTTCACGTGAATCGTTCAACCCGGGAACGATGAGCATGGTCACCTCAAGGTGCGCGGTGGCACAACCCGCGAAGGCTTCTATCGTGTGCATGGTGGTAGCAAGACTGCCACCCAGTTCGCGATAGACTTCCGCGGTGAAGCCCTTCAGATCGATATTCGCGGCATCGATGAGCGGGAGCAGCTCGGAGAGCGGAGCGTCGTTCACCTGGCCGTTCGAGACGAGCACGTTTACCTGCCCCCGCGCATGAACAGCCTGCGAACAATCGCGCACGAACTCAAAGCCGACCAGCGGTTCGTTATACGTGTAGGCAACACCAACGTTGCCTTGGGAAGCGAAAGCCGCTGCGGTATCGGCGATGGTCTCGGGCTCCATGAACCTCCAGGGCACCTCGGTGCTGCAAGCTTGCGCGATGGAGGCGTTCTGGCAGAACGCGCAGCGCATGTTGCAGCCGTACGAGCCGATCGAAAGGATGCTCGATCCCGGCATGAAACGCGCGAGCGGCTTCTTCTCGATCGGATCGAGCGCGAGCGAGGTGATGCGCTCGTAGTTCTCGTCGATCACCTGCCCACTGCGTGCCACGCGCGCACGACAGATGCCGCGCTGCCCTTCAGCAAGCGAACAAGCATGCGGACAGACGGGACACGTGATGCGCTCACTGCTAGCAGACACGTGCCTCACCGCCGGTAGTATGGCGAACCACGCGGAATCGTTCCAGTTCAACGCCCGTTTCGTCCGGTGCTATCCCTGCCTTCTGCCGCGCGATAGCAACTTGCTCTTCCACGGTGTTCACGCCTTCGAGGTTTGGCAGCAACAGCCCGCGGTGATGCCCCTTGCTCACGATCACGCCGTATTCTTGCGGGTCGAGGTTGGCAGGCGAGCTGATGGGTTCGGGCGGGAACAGTACATCGACCGAGTACGAAAGATAGTCGAGTTCGTTCTTTTGCACGGGATAGAAACGCGGATCGCCGCTGCAGGCCGAAATAGCGTTCGCGATGATCTCTTGCGCGATCGAATCACGCGTGGGAGCGATGGTGCCGATGCAACCGCGCAGATCGCCGTGCTCATGGAGTGAAACGAACACACCGGCGCGCGCATCCATAAGCTCGGGTGGCAAGCCTTCGGGCATGAGCAGCGGCCGTTCGGTGGTGACGAAATATTCCACGCTCGCGCGAGCAAGCGCCACGAATGGATCCACGCCACTGCCGCCAGTATCGGGCGAGGCATCGGGTTGCGGAACGGGCGAAGAGGGGTCCTCGTCCACAAGATTGGCTTCGACCTCGCCCTCCACGAGCGCATCTTCGTGCGCAGCCTGTGTCTCGGTTGCCTCTTCGATGGCAGCCTCTTCTTCAATGGCTGCTTCTTCGCTGCCTTCCACCTCGAAGCACGCGATCGCATAGCCAACACCGAAGGGACCTTCGTAGCTCAAGAGCTCGCTCGAATAGACGGTGTCGGCCAGCGCGCCTGCCATCATCTGAAACGAGCGCAATCCGCATTCGGCCGCCTCTTCGCAGAAGAGCTCATCGAAGGCGAACAGGTCATCGAGCTCTCCCGAGCGAAAGATGTCCGTGATGTTCTGGTCGAACTGCGGGCCTGCCTCATTGAAGCCATAGGGGCCATCGTGCGTGAGCTTGTGTGACAGGTCCCCGCTCGCGATCAAGACGACGCGACGCCCGAGGATGTTCGCGGCCAGCTCGAAGCAACGACCCATCATCCGGTGCTCGCGCGGCGAAAGCCCCGAGAGTCCCACGCGCACCACGGTGGTGCGGGGAAGGAAATCGCGCAAGAAATAGAGCGGCACGTAGGTAGCATGATCGAGCGGACCATCGTATTGGTCGCCCATTCCGATCGGAATGTTCGCCTGGTTAGCAAGGCTTGCGATAAGCTCGGCCAGTTCAGGATCGCCCGTGGCAGTGATGGTGCTCTCTTCCGCGGGCACGCCGAACATCTCCATGGTGCCCGAGATGTTCTCCGCGTCTGAGATGAAGAAGCCATCCGAAAACGCCGGCGCATGCGGGGAAGTGACGATGATGGTATCGGGACGGTGTGCAGCAACGCGTCGCGCAACTTCTTCGTAGCCATCGATGGTGGCTTGGATGGCGGCCTCTTGGCCTTTGCCAACCGCGGGAACGATGAGCGGCGGATGCGGGACAGCGTAGGCAGCGACGATAGACATGAGAGACCTCTTTTCGCTCGTAGGGGGAGGGGTGAAGCAAGAGCCGAGTGCTGCGGCGCAAAAGAGGTGCGAATGAGCGGCGTTGTGAATGCGCGAAAGAGACGTGCTCTGCTTGTGTTCGTACTTGTTTATTGTAGCGCCGCGTACGCCCGCGCGGGTCGTGATAGCTTGACGGTTAGGCAACAGCTTATGCGCTTGCTATAATGTCACGGACAGTTCGAAACCGTCCTGTCGTTAAACAAAACTAGGAGCTAGTATGTATGGTTTGAAAACCGAAAGCAGCTTCGATGCTGCTCACTTTCTTACGGATTACCACGGCAAATGCGAGAACCTGCACGGTCATCGCTGGCGCGTGGTGGCCTATCTTGAGCAAGAGGATCTCCAGAGCGAAGGCACCATGAAGGATATGGTGCTCGATTTCGGCGAGTTCAAGCAGGCGGTGCGCGCGATGACCGAAGCGCTCGATCACACCTTCATCGTGGAGGAAGGTTCGCTCTCGCCGCAGACTATTACGTGCTTGGAGGACGAAGGCTTCACGCTCTCCGTCATGCCGTTTCGCACCACTGCCGAGAATCTTGCGCGCTACTTCTTCGATCACCTGCGCGAACAGAGCTTGCCCATCGCGCAGATCGATGTGTACGAGACCCCGAACAACTGCGCGATCTACCGCGGCTAGCAGGCAAAGAAAGCGCAGATAGATATGACATTCGGTTCCTTTCCTATAGCCGAGCGCTTCGTGAGCATCAATGGCGAAGGCGCGCACGCGGGCAAGCTCGCGGCGTTCATTCGTTTTCCGGGCTGTAACTTGGATTGCTCTTACTGCGATACGCAGTGGGCGCGCGACCCGGAGCTCACCGTTGAATTCGTGAGTGTTGAAGAGCTCTGCGACTGGGTGGAGAGCGAAGGGGTAACGTGCGTGACCATCACGGGCGGCGAGCCCACGCTCCAATCGGATCTCTACCGCCTGCTGCATGCGCTTGCTCGTCTGGAGGCGGTCGAGGTGGTCGAGATCGAGACCAATGGCTCGACCGACCTTGCCAAGCTCATCGCGCACGATTCCAAGCGGGAGGAGGAGCGTCCGATCGCGCTTGCGGAGTTTCCCGCTCCGCGTCCAGAAAAACTCTGTATCACGATGGACTACAAGCTGCCTTCTTCTGGCATGGAAGACAAGATGGTTTGTGAGAATTTCGAGTTGCTCGGCGAACACGACGTGGTGAAGTTCGTGGTCGGTTCGCACGAGGATCTTGAGCGCATGGTTGAAGTGGTGCGCGAACACGAGCTTGCCACGCGCTGCCAGGTGTATATCAGCCCCGTGTTCGGCGCGATCGAGCCGTCTACTATCGTCGATTTCATGCGTGAGCGCGCGCTTACGCACGCAAGGCTGCAGCTTCAGCTTCACAAGTTCATCTGGCCAAACCAGGAAAGGGGAGTGTAGCGATGGGTTCGACGGATGGTGCCAAGAAGAAGGCGCTCGTGCTTTGCAGCGGTGGGGTGGATTCGACCACCTTGCTGGCGCTCGCAGTTGAGCGCTATGGCGCAGAGAACGTCTACGCGCTTTCGATCTTCTACGGTCAAAAACATGATCGTGAGCTTGAAGCCGCGAAACAGGTAGCGCGCTACTATGGGGTTGAGCAGCGCTTTTTGGACCTAGCACCCATCTTCGCGGAAAGCGATTGCTCGTTGCTAGCAGCATCTTCTGCTCAGATCCCGCATGAGACTTACGCCGCGCAGCTGGCCAACGAAAGCGATGCGCCGGTGAGCACCTATGTGCCCTTCCGCAACGGACTCTTCCTCTCCAGCGCAGCCTCCATCGCGCTTTCGCTCGATTGCTCGGTCGTGTGCTACGGTGCTCATGCCGACGATTGGGCAGGTTGTGCCTACCCCGATTGCTCGCAGGAGTTCGTCGACGCGATGGCTTCAGCTATTGAACAAGGCACTGGCGGTCAGCTTCGATTGGTCGCTCCCTTCGTGCAGTGGCCGAAGGCGCGCATCGTTGAAGAAGGCTTGAAGCGCGCGGTTCCTTACGAACTTACGTGGTCGTGCTATGAAGGCGGGGAAGAGCCGTGCGGAACGTGTGGCACCTGCCTCGATCGCAAGCGCGCGTTCGAGCTGAACGGGGTCATCGACCCGCTTCTGAAGAAATGATTTAACACTGCTGCAATGCGAATTCATGCCGCGCAGCAAAACTCACGTCGCGTTGCGCAATCCATGCTGCGCCGCAGACGCTTTTAGGAAAGGAAGATCATGACGAAAACCCGCGAAGATGAAGGCCTGGAGCTGCTAGGAAACCAGCAGGTGAGCTATCCTACCGACTACGCACCTGAGATGCTTGAGACCTTCCAGAACAAGCACCCCGAAAATGATTACTGGGTGCGCTTCAACTGTCCCGAATTCACGAGCCTCTGCCCGATCACGAGTCAGCCCGATTTCGCCACGATCTACATCAACTACGTGCCTGATGAGCGCATGGTGGAGAGCAAGAGCCTGAAACTCTATTTGTTCTCATTCCGCAATCACGGCGATTTCCACGAGGATTGCGTGAACACTATCATGAAGGACCTCATCGAGCTCATGGATCCGAAGTATATCGAGGTCTGGGGCGAATTCACGCCTCGCGGAGGCATCTCCATCCATCCCTACGCCAACTACGGCCGTCCGAACACGCGCTGGGAAGAGGTCGCCTGGATCCGCCTCTCCATGCACGAATAAAGGTGTCGAACGACCGGGTAGTTTGTCATCCGGATCTAAATGAATCATAAGTAGAAGAATCGTTATGAACTTGAAAAGCGCTTCATAACGACCATGCTCTGGCAAGCTGCTTTATTCCTTTCGGTATCTCTTCTTCTGTTATTTTAGAAAACCCTATCAAGATTGAACTTTTCATAGGATGCGTGTCGGTAGTCCAATACTGATCCGTCGGATAAACGCGAACGCTCTTTCGACGCGCAAGCTCTATGAGCTCTTCTTGAGTGCGCTCATATTTATCTACAACGAGCAGGTGCAGACCTGCACCCTCATCCAAAACATCAACCAAGTCTCCCATCTCGCTTTTCAATGATTTCGCCAATATATCGTGTCTTTTTCTGTAAGTATTAACGGTGGAACGCTCGTATCTATCCCAAGTATTCGATTCCAAGAAGAGTCGAAGCATCTCTTGTTCAAGCCAGGGCACAGCACAGAGGTCAGCAGGAAATCTCTTATTCCATCTTTCGAGAAGAGCAGCAGGTAATATGATGTATGAGATGCGAATAGCAGGAGTCAGTATTTTCGACATCGTTCCAAGATATATCGTATTGTCCTTATCGATCGCACGCAACGCTGGCGATGGGCTTGATTCATATCTGAATTCACAACAGTAATCATCTTCGATTATGTATGCGTCTTTTTTCCGAGCCCAGTCGATTAGTTTCAACCTCATTGAGAGGGACATGACGAAGCCTAATGGGAATTGGTTTGAAGGAGTGGCAACAACCAACTTCGCATCGCTGTTTTGCAATCTTTCGATCACATTTACCTCATCCATATGCACAGGAAGCGGTTCGATCTTGTATCCCTCTTCAATAAACGCATCCCTTGCGATGTTATAACCTGGATCCTCTACCGCCACACACGCATCTCGTTCATTGAACAGCGAAGCCAGCTTTCGAAGTGCTGCTTGAGTTCCAGATTGAATGACCACCTGCTCAGGGACGCATTTGATATCCCTTTTCTTGTAAACGTATTTTGCAATCTCTTTGCGCAATCCATAAAGTCCAAAGGGATCCACATATAGAGAGGCGGATTCAAAATTATTTGCTCGAAACGCCTTGTCGGCCATTGCTCTCATGATATCTAGTGGCAATGCGCCTAGATCTTTGTTCCCATAGGCGAAGTCGTATTTACACCCTAGATCGCTCTCGAGAGGAAAGATGTTACGAGCATTTTCACTCGCCTCTATCAGCGCTGAATCGCTTCGCCCTGACGCGTTCCCATCGAAGACAGAAAGATCGAGGTCTTCCACAACATAGCCAATTCCACGATGCCCCTTTGCATATCCTTCTAACGCAAGCTGTTTGTATGCTGCCTCAACCGTGTTACGCGCAATGCCTAGATTTGAAGCCAGTTCTCGTATCTTCGGAAGCTTTTCCCCTGATAGAATCTTTCCCTTCTCTATGTATTCGCTGATCTGAAAATAGAGCTGTCGGTAAGCCGGTGTCTTTAGCGATCGATCTATTGTGAAGTTATACATTGCACCCATACCTGTGTCAGTCGTTTAATTCTTCAATCCCTATTATTTTCATAAGAATTGAATATTTCAATGGGTAATCCCCATTGACGAAATTCAGAACAATTTAGATGATTTTTTATGATTCCTATTTGATTTGAAGTTAAACGAAGAGCAAATGAACGAGAGAAGGGGTTGTGAATGAATCCACAAGTCGAAATCGTTCCTTCTGATGCAGCTACCGAACAGACATCACTAGAACAGCATGGCTTCACAAGGAGGCAATTCATTGCAGGATCAGCAGCAACACTAGCCATTGCGGCGGCAGGCGGAGTGAGTGCGCTGGAATTTCCAGCGAATGCAGAAGCGCTCACTGAAGCCGAGCCACTCGGCGGCGAATGGATCCGAACCACCTGTTCACCGAACTGCACAGGAGCATGCGGAATCAACGCATGGGTCCAAGATGGTCAGGTGCGCTTGTTGAAGCAGGCGGCCGATTACCCTTATGAGCATTACAATCCGCGCGGATGCCTTAAAGGTCTTTCGATCAATACGATCCTTCATGGTCCCGATCGCCTTACGAAACCGCTCATGAAGAACGCAGATGGCGAACAGATCGAGACCGATTGGGATACCGCACTCGATACAGCAGCGGACAAGCTGCGCGAGATCGCAGAGAAATACGGCCCCGACTCTATCGGCGTCATCTATCAGGTGCAGGGCACTGGTCACATCCAGAAAGGCGCGCTCGTGCGTATCGCCAACACGTTCGGCTGGTCGATCATCGGCGGTTACGAACTCAATGGCGACCTGCCCATGTTCTGGCCTGAGACCTTTGGTTGTCAAAGCGAAGAGCTGGAATCGTACTGCTGGGAAGACTCGAAGCTCACGCTCGTTTTCGGCTCGAACGTCATGGTCACGCGCATGCCCGACGCTCACTTCCTCACCTACTCGCAGGAAAACGGCGGCAAGGTGATCTACTTCGATCCGAACTATTCGGCATCGGCTGAAAAGGCGAATGAATGGGTGCGCATCGCTCCCGACTCAGATGGTGCATTCGCGCTGGCTATGGCCAAGACCATCATTGATGAAGACCTCTACGACAAGCATTTCATGCAAACGTATACGGATTCACCGTTCCTCATCAATCTCGAAACAGGCAAGAAGATCCTGGCAGAAGAAGTGCAGGGTCTTTCTCCCACGCCGGGCCTGCCCGATTTCCGTAAGAGCTATGTGGCAGTTGATCAAACGAGTGGCGCGCTTCAGGCAACGAACCCCCTCAAGCTTGACGACAACAACTATGCACTCACGGGAAGCTACGACGTGCCGTTGAAAGATGGCACGACCGCTAAAGCGAAAACGGGTTTCCAGTTGCTCACCGAACAGCTGGAGAACTATACGCCTGAAGCGGCTGCCGATATCTGTAAGATCGATGCGGACACCATCACGCGCATTGCACGCGAAGCAGCCACGGTCAAACCGATGCACATCATCTTCGGCGGTGGAACGCAGCAGTGGTACCACGGCGATCTGAAAGGTCGCGCATGCGCGCTCGTGGCATGCCTTACCGGAAACGTAGGGCAGCTCGGCGGCGGTATCTCAACCTACGTTGGTCAGTATAAGACGCGCTTCAACACGGCAAGCTGGATGGTGCCAGAAGGCGCGGTCAAGAATTCGTGCCCGTTCCATTATTGGGTGAATGGCCCCACGCCGCAGATGACGGCAAAATATCCCAAGCACGGGTTCAAAGCGCTCGTGGTTGGCTGGGGCAATCCACTCGAGCAGCATAACGTAGCGAACTGGCTTCGCCATGCGTTCGAGAGCGGTGAGCTTGAGTACCTCGTGTGCATGGAATTCCAAGACACGCTCACGGCATCTCGTGCGGACGTTACGTTCCCCTGCGCGAGCTGGTACGAAAAGACCGAGCTCACCACCACGCCGCTTCACCCATATGTCCAGCTTCAGCAGCGCATCGTTGAGCCGCCGGGAGAGGCGCGCGAAGAGATCTGGGTCTTGACCGAGCTTGCGAACCGTATCGATCCTTCGAAGGAATCGCTCTGGCCGCGCTTCGCTCCAGAAGATTCCGAAAAGCGCTCCGATGAGGTGCTTGCGCTCTTGCTCGAAAAGGGCGGCCCTACCATCGAGCACCTCACACCCGAGGAACTGCGCAAAGGCCCTGGCAAGCTTGCGCACACGAATCCTGGTGAAAAGAAGATTCCGTTCTGGGAGCAGGTGCACGATCGCACTCCATTCCCTACGGTCTCACGTCCGAATCCTATCGATGCCACAGCGAAGTTCGTGAAATCGGGCCGCATTGAGTTCTATCGCGACGAAGACATCTTCCTTGAGTTGAACGAGCAGCTTCCCTGCTATAAACCGCCTTTCGAGGACACTGAATACAAGGACAATCCTGAGGCGCGCGAGCTCTATCCGCTCGGATACACCACGCGCAACAGCGCTTTCCGCGTGCACGCAACATACGTGAACAACCCCTTCATGCTCGAGATCCAGGACAACACTCCCAAGGTATGGCTCAACCCTGAAACGGCAGCTGAGCGCGGCCTGAAAACGGGTGATTGGGTCGAGGTCTACAACAGCCGCGGAACAGTGGAAGGTCAGCTCATCGAGGACCCGGGCGTGTATCCAACGCAGTGCATCTTCGACCAGGGTTGGTGGTCGGCTTACGACAACAAGACGAGTTACAACTCGCTCATCTGGCCGTGGATCAATCCTACGAATGAGGTGTATTACATGGTCAGTGTTTGGTCGCCCAATATGGCTTGGAATGAAACGGTCTGCAATGTGCGCCTGTCCAATGGTGGCGCGCCCGAGATCGTGAAGAACACAGGCAAGAGCACGCTTGATGGCAACGTGAAGGATGGCTCGGGCATCGAATACGGAAAGGGGGCGTAAACGATGAGATACGCAATGGCTATCGATTTGAGTCGCTGCATCGGCTGCCGCACGTGCGCGGTCGTATGCAAGAATTACAACTCGCAACCCCAAGGCATCTGGTGGAATCGCGTATTCACCAGCGGTACGCCTGAATACGATGTGGCAGTCGAAGTGAACGACCAGCTTAGAATGGAATTCGTTCCGATCAGCTGCCAGCATTGTACCGATGCACCGTGTGAGACCGTTTGCCCTACGGGTGCAACCTATATCGACCCCGATACGGGCACGGTGCTGGTGGATTACGACCGTTGCATCGGTTGCCGCACGTGCGCAAGCGCATGCCCCTATGGGGTGCGTCAGTTCAACTGGGGAAAGCCGGCAGAAATGGTCGGGCTGGATAACACCACGTACGACTACGGTTATCCAAAGGATTACTACGATGGCGATCATCTGGTATACACCCCGCACCGCCCCGAAGGCGTGATGGAAAAGTGTACGTTCTGCGCGCAGAACGTTTCGCAAGGGATCCCACCTGCCTGCTGCAGTGCTTGTCCTGGCAATGCGCGTATCTTCGGCGATATGGATGATCCGAACTCCGAGATCAGGAAGTATCTCGAAGGCAAGGAGACCATCACTCTGGGCGATCGGTATAAGACGCATCCTAACGTCTACTATGTGGTTTCGCATGAGGTCACACAGGTCGACCCCATCTCTCAAGAACAGCGTAAGGAGGGCTGATCATGGAAAGATCAACACGTAAGATTGCCCTTGTCGGAATAGTCCTTCTGGTGGTGGGTCTCATCGCCTGGATCATGCAATTGACCGGCGGCTTGCAAGCTGGATCGAACATGACCAACGTATTCCTTTGGGGCCTTATGATCGCCGTTTTTGCCTTTTTGGTAGGCTTCGGCGCAGGTTCGCAGTTCGTTGCAAGCGCGATTATCCTTTCGGGGAAAGAGGAGCTTAAGCCATTGGCACGTATCGCGGGCGCATGCGGGCTTGCTTGTGTATGCGCTGCTGGCGTGGCGATCCTGGCCGATCTAGGTGCGATTCGCAATGCGCTTGCCATGATCGTTGGTATGAACCCGCGTTCTCCGCTGGCTTGGGACATGATTGCCATGTGTACGTTCATCGTGCTCTCGATCGTGCAGCTGGTCATGATCGCGCGCGATGCGCGTTACGTGAAGGTGTGGGCAGTGCTTGCTGGCCTTGCGGCACTTGCGCTTCAGATCGTCGAAGGGCTGCTTTTCTCCACGCAAACCGCGCATGGCTGGTGGGCAACGCCGATCATGCCCGTTGATTTCTTGGCGGTCGCGTTCGTGAGCGGTTTCGCGCTCATTCTGCTGATAGCTTGCGTGAAGGGTGCTTCGTCGAAGGCGCTCGCTTGGCTTGGGCGCATTTGCGCTAGTGCGATTGCGGTTCACCTGGTGCTCGCGCTTATCGATCTGTGCCTGATGTTCTTCGAGGGTACTCCAGAATCTGCTGGCATCCTGGCAGCAGTTGGCTCGAACATCCTGTTGTATCTGGTAGAACTTATCCTGCCATTCATTGCGATGATCATGCTCTTCTTGCCGAAGAACCGTGGACAGAAGAAGCCTGCGCTCATCGCTTCGATTCTGGTTATCGTAGGCATCTTCGCGCACCGTTTGATGCTGCTCTTCCCGGCTTACAATGCACCTTCGCTCTACTTGCAGCTTTCGGGAACCGATTTCACCACGGGACCGTATCCGATCTCAACAGGACGCTATCTTGATTGGGACCTAACGTTCGCGAACACCACGCCGTATTTCCCAGCAGGGCCGGAATGGCTGGCTATGCTCTTCCCGATCGGGCTTGCGCTTGTTGCAGTAGTGGTGATTCTCTTCATTATGAAGAAGCTTCAGAAGGATAAGAGCTAGCACGAGGGATGCATTCGATAAAAGCAGCGGCGAAAAAGATGACGAACGAGTCATCTTATAAATGCCTCTTGGGCGTTCATCGGGTAAACTTTGAACGTCCACGTTTGATTGGCAGTTTGCATGACCGCACCCGAAATCCTCCATACTGAACCAAACGCTTCCGCCGCCCCGAACGGATCGAAGCAGCCGCTCAAGCAGCGTGTCTATGTAGCGCTCGAAGAGCCCGCGAAGGCCTCGCCGCTCGGCAAATTCCTTGGCATCGGACTCATCGTCTTGATTGTGCTGAATGCTCTTTTGGTTAGCGTGCCGGACAACGATGCAGCGCTCGATTTCAACACGCTCATCTTAGGGTTCAGCGTGCTTTCAGTGATCGCTTTCGCCGCTGAATATGCCTGCCGCATTTGGATCGCCGATCTTGTCTATCCTGCCCTTGCGCCAACGCGCGCACGTGTGCGTTATATCTTCTCGCTCATGGGCATCATCGATTTCCTTGCGTGGTTTCCTGCGCTCTTCGTCTTCTTCCTGCCTGCCTCGAACGCGCTCAACGATGCGATTCGCATCATCCGTCTGGTGCGTCTGATCAAGATTTCGCGCTACATGCGCGGCCTGCAGACCATCAGCCGCGTGTTCGTGAAGCGCCGTCGCGAGATCGTGGCGGCGTTCATGGTGCTCACGCTTTTGGCGGTGGCCTCGAGCGTGCTCATGTATGAAGCCGAACATACCGCGCAACCCGAAGTGTTCGACAGTGTGTGGACGGGTCTGTACTGGGCCATCACCACCATGACCACGACCGGCTACGGCGACATCGTTCCCATTACGGCGTTCGGGCGCATCATCGGCTTCGTGGTGATGGTCATCTCGATCGGCGTGGTGGCTATTCCAGCAGGTATCTTCTCCGCAGGCTTCATCGAAGAATTCCGCGCGGCGGACAAGGCTGAAGAAGAAGCGGGCCGCGATGAGGACGCGCGATGAGCGAAACCCCCAACCGCACACGCCCAGTGCTCAATCGCGTCATCTTCACCCTGCTCACTCTTGTATTGGGCGGTCTGGCGGGTGCATTCGTGTGGGTATTCTTCTTCTTGCTCAACCACGGCATCAACCTTTTTTGGCACGTGCTGCCCGAGCACATCGGTGCTTGGTGGTGGCCGCTTGCCGTGTGCTTGGTAGGTGGCGTGGCGATCGGTCTCTTCGAACGTCGCTTCGGTGCATACCCCGAAGACCTGAACAAGGTGATGACACAGGTGAAGGAGACGGGTCGCTACGAATACAAGCACATCGGCGCCTCTGCGGGCGGCGCGCTCCTGCCCTTGCTCTTCGGCGGCAGCGTCGGTCCTGAAGCGGGGTTGACGGGCGTGATCGCGGGACTTTGCACGTGGGTGGGCGACCGCCTGAAGTTCCTCGGCAAGGAGTTTCGCGAACTTTCCCAGGCGGGCACCGCGGCGGTGCTCTCTGCCGTGTTCAATGCGCCTTTGTTTGGTCTGGCGGCGCCGCTTCTTGGCAGCTGCGACGAGGTGAAAGCGGGCACCAAGATCGAGGTTCCGAAAGCCACGAAGATCATCGTCTACGCGTTTGCGGTGGCCGGCGCGTTCGGCGTGATGATCCTGCTCGGAAGCGTGTTTGGCGGTGGGGAAGGCCTGCCGCATTTCTCGGAGGTCTCCATCGATTGGTTCGAACGCGCACTCATCATTCCGCTGGCGCTAGCGGGCGGTGCGGTGGGCTTGCTCTACCATGCGTTCGACAAGTGCGCAGACACGCTCGCGCGTAAGATCGGCGACCACCCCGTGGCGAAGGCGGTCTTGGTCGGGCTTATCCTGGGTTCGCTCGGAATCGTGTTTCCCTTCGTGATGTTCGCA
This sequence comes from Eggerthella sp. CAG:298, assembly GCA_000435675.1. GTDB lineage: Bacteria > Actinomycetota > Coriobacteriia > Coriobacteriales > Eggerthellaceae > Anaerotardibacter. The sequence continues at coordinate 75,618 of FR895140.1, forward strand.
GGTGAAACGCAAACCGAAACGCTCATGAGCACCTACACGATGCTCGGCGCGGGCTATCTCATTTTTACGGGCGTGCTGAAGGTCTTCACCACGCCGCTCTGTTTACGCCTCGGATGGCGCGGCGGCCATTTTTTCCCGACCATCTTCGCGGGCATCTGCTTGGGCTATGGGTTTGCGCTACTCACGGACGCTGACCCGGTGTGCTGCCTGTGCATCTGCAGCGCGGCGCTTATGGGCGCCATTATGCGTCAGCCCGTCATGACAGTGCTGCTGCTATTCCTGCTGTTCCCAGTGCGCGCGTTCGTGGTGATGCTTGTCGCTGCGTGCATTGGCGCGGCGCTCACTTCGCTGGCGCTTTCGTTCGTGAAGCTCGTGAGGAAGGGTTAGCTATGAATCGTGATACTGTGCGAGCCCTTTGCCAGCTCAACACCGAATTCTACGAACGCAACGCTGCTTCCTTTTCGCAAACACGCACGGCTCCCTGGGAGGGCTGGCGCAGGTGCATGGCGGCGTGCGGGTTTGATGATTCCGATGGAGCAGCGCTCGATCAACCCGCGAATGCCCAGACTGCCGATTCGGTCCTTGATATCGCGTGCGGCAACCTGCGCTTCGAGGCATTCCTTGCGAACACCTATCCGCACGTCGACTGGTCGTTCTTCGCGGTGGATAATTGCGAACCGCTTGTTACGAGCGGTCAAGAAGATATTGCCAAAAAAGTGCATTTTACCTGCGAAGATATTGTGAGCAACCTACTCGATGGTCTGCCCGCTGCCGAGCCTGCGAACACTCCTGCGTTTGCAGCTGCAACTCCCTTCGATCTGGTGGTCTCGTTCGGCTTTTTGCACCACATTCCTAGCTTCGATTTGCGCCAGCAGTTCTTGCTTGAAGCGCTTAGTCAGGTGAAGCCTGGCGGCTACCTGGTAGTTTCCTTCTGGCAGTTCCTGAACGACCCCGCGAAGAGAGCGAAGATCGAACAGACGCACGCTGAAGCGCTTGCGTTCTTCGAAGGCTCCCTCGAACCTAACGACTACTTCCTCGGTTGGAAGAACGAACCCGACAACTATCGCTACTGTCATCATTTCTCAAACGAAGAGATCGATCGGATCATTACTGCTCTCGCGCCGCATGCCACGGTGGTCGAATCCTTCTCCGCCGACGGCAAGCCCGGCAATCTCAACCGCTACGTTGTTTTCAAGCGAAAAGAGCTACCGATAGACTCCATCCCTGTAACGAACGCTCTGTCGTCGATGACCGATGAAGAGATCAAGCAGCTCAAGGTCAAGACGCTGGTGCTAGGGGTCGGGTAATTCGACACGTTTTTGATGTGTCGAATTACCCGACCCCTAGCACACTCCACAAGAAGAAGCGCACTCCCGGGTGAATCCAGAAGTGCGCTCGATCAGGAAGGGAACTCATGCTGAATGGGGGAAGCCAGCAAGGTCTCTGCATCATCGTTGCGTATGCCAAACAAGAGGGGTCAGCCCTTGAATCTTGCATGCGCCAAAAAAGAGGGGTCGACCGTTTGAATCTTGCCGCGCGCTTGCTCAGGACATCAGATCGTAAGCTGCGAACCAGGCATCCCAAGCAAGAACGCAACCGACTCGATATGAAGATCGGGTGTCCCGTCTGCGATGCTGAGTGTTTGGGCGTCGCGAAGATAGCGCGAGATTCCTGTTTCCTCAACGATTCCTAAGCCACCATGCAGCCATACGCACTGCTTCGCAACGTCTATTGCCATTTCGCAGGTGGTGTACTTCGAGGTGCTGATGAGCATCTTGGTTTCAGCTGCCAGCGAAGTATCGCCAGTTGCGATCAGCCTATCCGCCATGCCGAGCGACTCGTAGATCAGCGCGCGCGACTGCTCGATCTGTCCCCACATGCGCGCAATTCGATGGGCAACCACTTGCTTTGCGCCGATCGGCTGGCCCTTGTGGCTACGGTGCTGGACGAAGTCCATGGTTTTCGCCAGCGCACCTTCGGCGCATCCGAGCGCAACTGCCGCGCAAAGCGCGTTTCCAGGACCGAAACCATCAAGCGGGTTCTTCGGGAAGCTATGGTTATCTGCAACGCGAACGTCGGTCAAGAAGTAAGAACCGGAACAATTGCCGCAAAGTCCAAGCTTTTCTTCGACGTAATTGTCATCCACGCCAGGGTCTGAGGTTTCGACGATGAAACAGCGCATCTCGCGATCCTCGGTAAGGCCGATGAATGCAACAAGGTCGGCCTTTCCGCAGTTCGTGACATAGAGCTTGCTGCCGTTCAGGATCCAGTCATCTCCATCGCGCTTCGCCAGAATAGGCCACTCGGGGATGTTGGTCGATCCTTCAGGGTGCGTGATGCCAGCCGCCATGATGGTCCAGCCGCTCATGAGCCCAGGAAGATACTTCTTCAGGAGCGCTTCGCGGTTGGGCGATTCCATCAGATAGCTCACCATGCAACTATCGACGTAGTAGCTGATCGCGAATGCCGGCGAAACCTTCGCGATCTCTTCGGTCACCACGCCTACCGCAGTAAGCCCGAGCCCCATGCCGCCGATCTGTTCGGGTACGATCAGACTCAAAAAGCCCAGCTCGCCGGCCTTCAGATAGAGATCGCGGGGGAATTCGTTGGTTTCTTCCATCTCTGCCACGCAGGGCGCGACATATTTTTCGGTGAACTCCTGAGCGCTTTGCTTGAGCAGTTCGAGATCGTCGTTGAGAAAGAATGACATGACCATCACCTTCTAGTTCATCGTGAGGCGATCGACATTGTCGCCGCCGCCCGTAATACCTTGTGCAGCCAGTTTTTCGGCATAGAACGCGAAATCTACGACCGCCTGGTCGCAGGGCTGACCGTTGTTGTTGATCGCTTCAGCTTCGAGCGTAACCACGCGTTCGGTCAGATCCGCGTGAGGTAGCAAATAGAAGCACCCTTCATCGATCTGATCGAGGATGATCTGCGCGGTCTCTTCTGCGGTGAGCATCCCCAGACGATCGCCCGATTCGGTGTGGGCGACAGAAAGGGGCATCTCCTGCCCGTTGCCGTTGATGTTGTTGTACTCTTCGTTGCGATGCAGCGTGCTATTGGCGATCTCCGATTCGAAGACTCCCGGTAGCGAGACGTTGTATTTCACCTTATCAAGCTCGAATTTGATCGCTTCTGCCTGGTAATTCTCAACAAGGCGAACAAGCGCGGTCTTGGTCACCGAATAGGGCGCCCAGCCAGAGAACGCCGAAACGCCAGCGGTGGAAGCAGTGGTCACGATTCTGCCGCCTTCGGGCTGCGTGAACATCAAGCCGCTGAAAACGCGTAGGCCATAGAGCGATCCCCAGAAATTGGTATCCATGATCCATTTCCAATCGCTCACGCTTGTCTTCATGAGCGCATTTGGCTGCAGCATGACGCCTGCGTTGTTGAAGAGGTAATCGACCCCGCCGAACTCCGATTTCACGGTGAAGGCAAGATTGTTCCAGTCGCTTTCGCTGCTGACATCTTGGCGAAGATAGCGTGCGTTCACACCTTCTGCTTGGAGCTTCTCAACGGCTTCTGCGCCTTTTTCCTCGCGACGACCCGTGATGACGATCGAAGCCCCGCGCCCTCCTAGGATCTTCGCGAGGGCAAAACCGAGACCCGATGTCCCTCCGGTGATGACGACGGTCTTTCCCGCGTAATCTTCCATGATCTCCTCCTTTTTCCTTGATCCGTAGATCCCCTTTGTGATCAGCATATTCTGCACCGCGCGAGATTCCCATGATCAATGCAGAGGGCCGTGTTGAACTCTTGAACGCATGAGCGCGGATTGTCGAACAACTGCCATTTCGGGTGTGGGTGTTCAAGAATTTGACAACAGGGCCTCGATTGTTCAATGCGCCAAAGGATGCACGCAAGAGAAGGAAGGGGCGATGCGTTAGAATCAGGGAGAAGACCGATTCTCATGTCTGAACGGGGGAATCGTGATCTATCGGATAGGATGCATCCATGAAGCGCGATGACCTGGTAAAACGAGAACTATCTCGCACGCTGAAAGAGCTCGTGCGAGAAAAGCCCCTTATGAGCATCACGGTGTCTGAGTTGGCCCAGGTTGCTGGAATAAGCAGGGGAACATTCTACAATCACTTCTTCGACATCTACGACCTGATCAATTGGACGTTTGAGATCGATGTGATCCAGCCGCTTCAGAATTACATCAGGCATCATACGCATGCTTGGTCGGGCATCACGGAGCAATGCCTCAAGAAGATGTACGAAGAATCGGATTTCTATTGTCAGGCCGTCCAATATCGTGGGCAGAATTCCTTGCGAGATTATATGCGCCAGCGAAATCTCGATAGTTGGAAATTGCTGATAGATGGCTATCTGGGCGAGGATAAGACCTTCGATGCAGAAACGCTCGACTTCTTCGAACGCTTCACGGCGCAGGCCATTGCGAACATGGTGATCGAATGGGCCGAGAGCGGGATGAAGATCCCACCCGAGAAGATGGCCCTGATGGATTGCGTCGCGACACGCGGCATCTATGGAATGATCGACGCTGCGAACTGAGGTGACAAACTACCTGGTTGTTCGCCACCATTTGTTTTCAAGCAAATTATGTAGTCGGTATCTGGATATCTTTGCAGTGACACCCTGGATAATCTTGCAGTCAACATCTAGATAATCTTGTAGTCAGTACTTGGATAATCTGGTAGTCTAGTATGGTGAACAGGAAATATAACGGACTCTTCCATAATCAATCTCATCTTGATGAAATGTCGCTCGAGGCAACTATACGAATCGCTAGATAAGGAACGATCATGATCCCGCGCCAGATAACCACTTCTCTTAAAAGAAGTCTTACCCAGTTTCCTATCGTTTCTCTAACGGGTCCTCGCCAAAGCGGGAAGACTACGTTATTGAGGAACGAGTTTCCTGACTATTCCTATGTGTTGTTGGAAGATCCAGACGTTCGTGCTTTTGCTCAGGATGATCCTCGTGCGTTTCTGTCACTTCATGCGAACCACGTTATATTCGATGAGGTTCAGCGTGTACCAGAACTCTTTTCCTACCTTCAGGGACAAGTCGATGAAACAGGCGCAGTGGGGCAGTATATCTTGTCTGGTTCGCAGAATTTTCTTTTGATGGATGCCATTTCGCAATCGCTCGCGGGACGTGTAGCGATCAGGCATCTCCCTCCGCTTTCATATTGCGAGGTGAAAGCTGCGGGCAGGCAACCTGAATCAGTTGAAGCATGGGTGGTTCGAGGAGGTTATCCTCGTCTCTATGATGTCGATATGACACCCGCAGAATACTACTCTAACTATATTCAGACCTACATCGATCGCGATGTTCGCAGCGAATTGGGTGTGGTGAAGATTCCTGAGTTCAATCGTTTCGTAACGCTTTGTGCAACGCGAATTGGAAATCTGGTGAACATACAGTCTCTTGCTGCAGATTGCGGAATCAATATGCGTACCGCGAAAGACTGGCTCGCACTTTTGGAGCAAAGCTTCATCATTCGCTTGTTGCGTCCCTATCACCATAATTATGGCAAGCGACTCATCAAGACGCCGAAGCTATATTTCGAGGATACGGGACTGGCTTGCTCGTTGCTTGGTATCGACACGGCAGAAGATCTGATAATGAGCAGTTATCGTGGGGCAATCTTTGAAAATGCGGTGATTTGCGAATTCACGAAAGAAGCGTTGTCGCAAGGTAAAGTCCCCGACTTCTACTTCTGGCGGGATTCTGCTGGACGAGAGATAGATCTGATCGTCGACAAAGCTGGTACGATTCAGCGAGCGGTTGAAGTGAAAGCGTCATCAACGTATGATCCAAAAAGCTTTTCGACCCTTGATAAACTGGGTGACGAATTGGGGATTCCTATAAGCGCCCGCGAAGTGGTTTATTCGGGTGATCTCAGCATGGAAACAAAGCATGGTCTTGTTCGCGCGTTCGCTGATCTTTGCGAGTGATCTGGTGGGTTGCACGCAGCCATTATCTTTCTTGTAGACACTGAAACTCATTGTAGAGATGTGTCATAGTTTGTCATCGATGCTAGCTATGGAGACATGCTAAACAATACAAAACCCGCTATACTAGGCGAGCTTTGTATTGTTTAAAGTTTGATTGTTTGGCGCGTTCGAAGATTCATGACACTAAAGTTTTGTTTCAGCGATTCTTTTTCCTCTCTTTTCTAATAGTTCCAATCTTTTTATCGCTACGAGTGTCACGGCCGTTTGAATTTCTGATTGTTCCCGGAGGAAGTCCATGCTTTTTCTCGAATGTCCCTACTGTACAATCACTTCTTGTTTTCCTGCTACTCATTTTTTTCTTCCTTTCCGAAATCTAGAATATGTGTCTTGAAAAAATTCAAGATAGTTCGTCCATCTGTGATTATGGTGGACCAGGAATCACTCTGTCCGTCGTCGTCTTGATATGAATAGTCTTCTCGAATTCCTGGTTCATCTGTAAACGTGTAAGTGGTAGTTTCGGTTCTTGTGTATTTTCCCTCTGACCCCCAATCTGTATAGCTGTGTTGAAGTGTCGTGCTCTTCCCTTTGTATTCTTTAGCGTAGTTGTTAATAAAGCATTCTAGAAAATTGGCCTCATCATCAGTCATCCGCGTGCTGCTAATATCAAGGAACATTCCAATGTGATTACGCAAAGTTCTCTTTTTGTTTCGATTCATTTTTCAATCCTTTCTTTTTTTGGTTTTGTTCTCTAGTGTCGTGTGTATTCCAATGCTCTTTGCAAATGAAGGATGATTTTCTGCAAGAGAGGTCATCCTTATTAGCTTCAACCTTGTTCTAGTATCCATTTTCTTCACCTCCATTCGTCAGCCATATCTTTTGTTGTTGATATACATTTTGCGATTTAGCAGCGATAATGATTAGCTAGCAGCTTCACGTGAAGAGAATCTTATTTACGTAGAAATGTACGGAATAGAGGGACTATGCCTAGGACTTCCAATATGGAGAACAAAACTCCATATCAAGAAAGAAGAGAACAGCTCGGTTTGTCGCGCGAAAAAGCCGCGCAAATGCTTGATGGGATTTCTTATGAGCGCCTTTATAACATCGAGCATGGTAAAACTACGCCAACGCCAGAAGATATTCTTATTATGGCGGACGCGTATGAGGACCCTGCACTTTGCAACACCTTTTGTTCTCACCAATGTCGCATAGGGCAGAAATATGTACCACACGTTGAGGTTGGAGAACTTCCAAGTATTACGCTTGGTATCGTTGCTGCCCTAAATAAGCTTGACGATATGAAAAATCGATTGATAGAAATCTGCGCAGACGGAGGGATTGACGAGAGCGAGCAAGAGGATTTTGCTGAAATACAAGAAAATCTTGAGCAGCTATCTCTTTCTGTGGAGGCGCTTCAGCTTTGGATGGAAAAGGTAAACAAAGAGTCCAATAGTTAAGCTATCTATTTAAAAATTCTGATGCAAGGGCCGCGATAAACACAATGATTTGTTCCATTGAGTTGTTGCGATCGATCTTTCAAAATCAGAGAGGGGCAGCGGTTGCTGCCCCTCCTTTTATTAATTGCTATCCCAATGACGAGCTATTCAAGTGATGCGTCAATGAGCTTTTTGCTCACTCGTGTCGTTATGTCGGTATAGTATTTGAGGTCTGCTGCGCTTAAACTGTCTTCGTCGATCGCTTCGATATCTGCTGCTAGGTCTGCGTAGTCAGAGATATACTTCGCGTAATCAGCTGCCAAACTAGCCTGATTGCTTGAAGAGTTGTATTTCTTCATGAAGGCAATATAGCTATCAACGAATTTCTCGTAGTCATCCATGGTTTTCTTGAAGTCGGCACTAGGGCTTGTTGAGCTATTGCTTGAGCTTGATGATGAAGCCGAAGACGAGCTCGACGAGCCGCTTGAAGAGGAACTTTCATCTTTTGCTGCATACATAGAGATATACATTGTATTGAAGCCTTGATACTCCAAATGCAAAGAATCACCCTGTGCATTCTTTGCGCTAAATGATTTCTCGTTTTTGCTGTAATCTGCATCGAATCCTTTTTCGATACATTTAGCAACGTAAGCATCGTAATCTGCTTTGTCCATTTCACCAACATATGCAGTGAACTGACTAGATGAATCTACGGCAATACTTCCTTTTGCTTTTTCAGGATTGGGTATTTTTGTAGCAAGACCAGCTGTTGGCCAGATGAGCTTACTATTGGTTTTAGGTGCATCAAGATCAATCGTTATTTCATTTGAGAAATCGCTATATCGAACGGACAGTTCGTAGCCTTCAGGATTGAAAGCTTCATAGCTAGTGCCGTCTTCGGTAGCATCTACCGTAAATCCACGTTCTTTGCATTCGCTAACATATGCATTAAAGCTTTCTTTGTTGATTTTATCTGCGACCCTTATATATAAGCTGTCTTTGTTTTCGAATACGCTTGCGCATTTTCGATCCATGCTGGGGATCATTTTTGCGAGTGGGCTAGTCGGCCAATCTTCCTTGGTGGAATCGGCCTGCTGACTGCATGCACTGTTGCACGATGCAATAATAAAGATCGCAACGATGATTCCTGCAATGATCGCGATAACTTTGAGCCCAGTTCTTTTCTTCTTTGGTGGTTCAGCAGGGGAGGGCTGAGGCGTTGGCTGCGTGCCATCAGCAGCGACAACAGGATCGCCAACTGGACCACCACAGGTGGGGCAACTGGTTGCGTTGTCGGGTACTTCCGTACCACAAGTCTTGCATGCTTTCATAAATAACTCCTTCTAATCTCAATGGAGCCGATCAAAGCCCCATGATTTCCTTTTTCTTGGCATCGAATTCCTCTTGTGAGAGCACGCCTTCGTCAAGTAACTCCTTGAGCTGCTTCACTGCCTCGATCTGCTCATCGAGAGGAAGAATAGACGCGCCTGTAGCCCCTTCTCCTCGTGGCGTCATCCCCTGCGCAAGATTCATGCCGAAGAGCATCCCGCCGCCATCGCCAAGGCCGTTATCCTGAATGCCTTGCGCAATCTTTTGTTGAGCGGCAATGTTCGAGGCTCGCTGCGATGACTCTTCGTAGGCCTGCATATTCATGCGGTTTTCGGAGAACTTGCGAACCAGTTCGCGCGAGTCAGCAGAGAACTCAATGTTCTCGATTGCAACTTTCACCACTTTGAATCCGTAGCGTTCGGGCCAACTTCCGGCATTTTCGCTATCTGCGGCAACCCGCTTAGCTATTTCGCTCGCTTGTGCAGGGAGTTGCGAGATTCGATAGGTGTTTGAGAGCGAATTGAGCGCAACGATGAACGACTGAAGGAACTCTGCGATAATCTGTTTGCGAGCAGCGGGATAATCGAACGAATAATTGAATACATTCGCTGGAACGAAATTGCGAAGAAAAACAGTAGGATCTGTGATCTTGATCGAGAAGAGTCCGTGCGAATAGACCTCCAAGTCGCACTTATAATACAGATCGTTGTAGACCTGAGGTCCACGAGTTCCAAAAGGAATATGCCTGATTTCGCGCAGGTTGACAAAAGCGATTCGCTTCTCAGTAACAGGCTCGCCGCCATAAGCAACACGATCGATTACCTGGTTGATGATCGATCCGATGCCATCATGAAAAACGCTCTCTTCGCCACTTTCGTAAACATAATTTCCTGATTCAGTAACGATGGTTTCGATGCCAGCTTGGCTGAACACATAGGCAGCAGTATTTTCAGGTACGAAAATGCGTGAACCATTCGTAATGACACCATCAGAGCTGTAAAGATTTGCGCCTCGTCCTCGGTTGGTATTCTTGAGTGTTCCAGGAACGATAGCGTCATGCTCATTGAAGGGACGCGCGGTATAGATGTCTTTCCATTGGTCGGCTAAGGTGCCGCTAACAGAATCCGTAACTGCTTTAAGAATTCCCATGGGTCACCTTCCTAAAGAGCCTGTTCAGTGTCGCAATATTTGCAAATCACCTTTTGCCCTTGAATACCCGAAAGAGGAGCCATGCAGCCGATGCACTTTTTCGTGGTATGGATGGTAGGTGCTGAAGCAACTACGGCAGGGGCGGGAGCGGCTGTTGGCGTTGGAGTTGGAGCTGTTGACGAGGCAGGAGCCTGAACTGGTGCGGGTGTTTGTTGTACTTGCGATACTCCAATTTGCACATTTTGTGGGAGCGCAAGAACTGCTTGCGATATGGCGCTTCGCCAGTTGTGAAGATTGCGATTTTCCTTATCGGCCATGGGAGTGAGTAAAAACTCAAGGATGCCAGCATCAGAGTCTTCATCAGTATCGCCGAGTGTAAAGGCTTCGATCCCATGACGAAAATACACATGAAGCTGTCGCTCATTGTTTTGAGACATGCCAATAACGACCTGGGGCGAATTGTTTGCGATAGTTACCTGGTCAAGCGCGTATCGCTGAATGTCTTTAACGTTTCCAAAAATGCTTTTGTGAACAACGATCAAGGCTTGGTTGGTGAGAACGAGCTCATCGAGCTCCGAGTCGAATCTTCCACCACGATCATGCTTCATCTCTGAATCGCGAAGGATGATCGCCTCATTGGGCTGAAGATTGATTTTCGTCATCTTGTAAACCCTTTTCCCATCTGTGTATTCTCGAATAAGCGGCACCATATATGAAGCCACCGCGGATAGTCTAGCACATATCCTGTAGGCATGGACATCGACCAGAAAAGACGCGCGCTCGGAGAAGCGATCAGGCAGCGAAGGGAAAGCCAGGGGCTTTCGCAAGACCGCCTTGCCAAGATGGTCGGCTCTAGCAAGTCACACATTTGGCGCATCGAGAAGGGCCACGTGGGTGTTGGCATCGATGATCTCGCGCGCATCGCCGATGCGCTCGACACCCAAGTGCGCGATCTGCTTACGTTCTAGCTAGTGCTCTAGCTACTTCCAGCCTTCCCGATCGTGCTGCACATGCGGCTCGCACCGCCGATCATTCACCACACATCACATCGATCACCCTGAGCGTGCTTGCAAGAGCTTTGCTATCACACGAGATTGCTCCTTCAAGCCCGAGGTATGCGCGAAGCCATTCATCTTCGAGGGTTCGGTCAGCGAAAACGAGCAGCGAGAAGCACAGCGCTGCAAGCGTATCGCCCGGCACCTCGCGCACCCCTTTCGTGCCAAGCCAGATGATCCCTGCAGCTGCAATCAGGTCGTACGCCAGGTCGATCGCGGCAACAACGTCGCTATCGGCCAGTTGCGCGATCTCACAGATCAGCGCATCATTCGTTCGCATGAAACGCGCCAGCATAACGAAGAACGCGAGCATCTGCAGTGTTGCGGCATCACCCGCGCCACCGATAATCTCGACATATTCCGCGACGAGGCTGTGGTCTTCGAAAATCGCCCAAACCCCCAGGTAGCCAAGCTCTTCGGCGGGCGCAACGAACTCGCTCCACCAACCGAAGAACGCATCCATCGCCGCTTCAACGCCTGCGAACCCCTTAACTTCATCGAGTAGCACGAGCGCATGGATCGCCGCAGCCACACGTTCAAGTGCGAGCGCCGCCTCTTTTTCGCCGTACGCATCAAGGCGCTGCATAGCTTGCTCGTAATCGGGCAATGCTCGCGCGAGATCGGCGAAGCCATCGAGGCTAGCAGGTCCGCATGCCAGCCCTTCGACCAGATCGGCATCGTCAGTCATGTCAACGAACTTCGCGAACAGGATGAGTGCCCGCAACCGTGCTTCCTTGCGCTTCAGCTCTTCAAGTTTGCGCGCGATCGCTCCGTAGAGATCGATGCTTTCATCATCGAGGATCTGCTTGACCTCGCTCAAGCCGAAACCATATTCAGCAAGCGTTAAGGCCGCCCGGAGCCGCTCGAGGTCTTGAACCCCATACAGCCTGCGGTTGTTCGACACGCCTATGCCAGTGCATTCAGGCGTGAGCAGACCTCTTTTCTCGTAATAGCGTAATTTCGATGCAGGCACGCCGGTCAGCTTCGTTACCTGTCCAGCCGTGAGCTTCTCCTCTTTATTGGGAGCCAGCCTGGCGTTATGACCATCCGTACGCTTCGCGCTCGACCTGGTCGCAAGGTTTGCATCCGCCGAAGGAACTTTCAGTCCCTCTTGTCCGATGATGATGCTTGCCTCGCCGTTTTCGGCTGCAACAGCGTTCTTGATTCTTCGGTAACCAGCCATTTCATCACATCCTTAAACGGAAGTGTAAACCTCGCACCTACTACGAGGTCAATGGGTTACGAGGAAAAACTCGTCATATTGGATGATGGAATTCTCCGTATCTCATCAAAAGAAATGACGAGATACTAGGGATCTCGTCATAAAAAGCGGCTGCAAGGGCAACCAAATATCATTTGTAAAGATTTGTGAAAATCGATTTCCTGAAGACCGAGAAAATTACGCCTCTAGCGCACCTTTGATCGCCGCCAACAGATCGTCAAACTCTTCGAACGCCTGCAGGTCCGGGTTCTCGGCGATGATCGCGTCGGTGCTGCGGAACAAGAAGCCATCCTTGCTCGCGCGGATCATGCCCAGGTCGTTATGGCTATCGCCCACGGCGATGGTATCGAACCCGCAGCTCTGCAGCGCCTTCACGGTGGTGAGTTTCGACTGGTCGCAGCGCATCTTGAACCCGGTGATCTCTCCATCAGGCGCAACTACGAGCTCGTTGCAGAACAGCGTGGGCATGCCGAGCTTCTCCATGAGTGGCTTGGCGAATTGCGTGAAGGTGTCGGAGATTACGATGACCTGTCCGCAGTCGCGCAGCTCGTCGAGGAACTCCTTCGCACCCGGCAGCGGATCGATAGTAGCGATGGTCTCCTGGATCTCCTTGAGGCCGAGGCCGTGCTCGCGCAGGATGCCCAGACGCCAGTTCATGAGCTTGTCGTAATCGGGTTCGTCGCGCGTTGTGCGCTTGAGCTCGGGGATGCCGCTCGCCTCTGCGAACGCGATCCAAATTTCGGGAACCAATACACCTTCCATATCGAGGCAGGTCACGTACATGAGAAAGGTCCTTTCATCGTGCGAGCTTGGCGCGTCGAAATGCGCGCGATTCACTGTTCCTTATGAAACCACAAAACGCCCGCGCGGTCCGTAACACTTAGGCTAAAGGAAAAGTGTTGCTCGAATCATGCCTGTTAGCTTATAGTGCCCGACCTCCGGCGAAGGCATGGCCCTACAGCTGCTCGCTTACTGTTAACGTCGCAGATACCAACCGCGGCTGCGCAAGCGGTCCATACCTTCCCCTCCGGCCAGACCCTATAAGCTAACAGGTCAAGGTTCGATCAGCGGAGAGGGTGAGGCAACGAGGTG
>FR895141.1:0-13247 GCA_000435675.1 Eggerthella sp. CAG:298
GGATCGCGTCATGCCCGATTGGCCCGCGCGCAAGAAGAAGCTCCAATGAACTGCTGCGCTGCTTCATCAAGGGCAGACTCAACATTTCGGTATAGATTTCACGTTCTCCTTCTTCGCCCTGCAGCGCTTCCCTACCATGAGAAATAACTGCAAGAATGCCCTGCGCGATGAGCAGGTCAACCGAACTTGGGCGTAAGACAAGGAGCTGTCATGATCACCTATTATCGAACGAACCATGGCGCGCTCGAAACCATCGATAAACCCGAACCAGGCTGCTGGATCAACGTCTACGAGCCCACCGAAAAGGAACTCGGTTGGCTCAGTCAGAGCCTGGACATCTCTCCCAACTTCCTGAGCAAAGCCTTCGATGAGGAGGAATCAGCCCATGCGGATGTCGACCCTGATAATGATCAGGTGCTCGTTATCGTCGACTGCCCGTATGTCGTTTCCGAAGACTGCCAGCACGGCAAGAAGATCACCCAGTACGATACGCTACCGATTTCGTTCATCTTCATCCCCAAGGAGAAGTACTTGCTCACGCTCAGCCTTCATCACAACGAGTACCTCGATGAATTCGCGAAGAAGAAGGGTAACACGATCGACACAGCGCACCCCCAGCAATTCCTCCTAAAGACGCTCCTCTTCATCTGCGAGGTCTATCTTCATAGCCTGCGCGTAATCAATCGCCAGATCCATGAGTATGAAAAGCTCCTGCGCAAGCGCATCAACGACTCCGACCTGCTGGTCATGCTCGATTTCGAGAAATCGCTGATCTACTTCACCACCTCGCTCCAAGGGTTGCGCGCAACGGTTTCGCATGTTGAATTCAAAGAAACGGTTCACATCACCTCTGATGAAGATGAGCTGCTCGATAACGTGAAGATCGAGATCGCGCAAGCAAGCGAGATGTGCAACATCTATACCGACATCCTTGAAGGAATCACCGATGCCTTCTCGAACGTGCTCAACAACAATCTGAACACCACCATGCGTATCTTGACCGGCATCACCATCATCCTCGCGATGCCCACGATCATCTTCAGCTTCTACGGCATGAATGTGGCGGGGCTGCCGCTCGCAGAACTGTGGTGGTACCCCGTTCTGATAGCGGTCATCCTCTGCGTGATCGTATTCCTCGTGCTGAAGTACACCCGCATCCTGAAGTAGCGAAGTCTGAGAGTCAGAGAGTCAAGAGAACCATCCTCATTTCTCTTCCCAGCGCCCTTCTCCTTTGCGATAACGCGCAGGGCTCACCCCAAAGTGACGACCGAACGCATCAACGAAGCTGCTCGCATGTGCGTAGCCCACGGCGTGCGCGATCTGGGAGATCGTGCCTCTGGTGTTCGCAAGCAAGAGCGCGGCTTCTTCCATGCGGCGTTCGCGTATGTATTCTCCCAGCCCCATCGCGAACTCGCGGTGAAATGCCTCGCACAAGTATGTCCTTCCCACAAAAAGCTCGTGCGCGATTTGGGTGGTGGTCAGCTTTTCCGCAAAACGCCTATCGATGATGTGCTTAGCTTCCTGCGCGATGAGCGCATCTTCTGCGAGCGAAGGCTCTTCGCCTTCTGCTTTCGAGAAGGTCGCATCAACAACAGCTGCCAAGATCTCATTCACCTTGGCGGCGCAGTAGAGATTCCCGCTTGCGCGCAAAGAAAGCGCCGGTACAAGCTGTGCAAATAAGGGTGCGATTTCAGAGGGCAAATCTGTTCGATCCGCTGCACTCAAGAAATCAAAGAGCTGCTGGCGTTCGACATCGGTAAGGCCTTCCATGCGATCGAAGAATGAAGGTAACATCACCAGAGAATGCGCGCAGCATTGTTCGCCCTGCACGATCCGGCATTCCATGGGCGTTCCATCCATGCGGAATGACACGAGATTCTTATCGCTCCACCTGCGTTTTGCGATGAGACCGCACGGAATCTGGAGCACGCTATCCCTGCTCATATACGAAAGGCAGATACTATTTTCAGGAAACTCGATGAAGTTGATATCGGACTGCACCTGCACCTTGTTATACGTGTAGAGACAATCTTCGGCAAGAGAGAATGCCCAAAGGATGCCTTCTCCCACCTCGGCATCGATCGTGCTGAGTGAACCATGGCGAGCTTCAAGCTCGCGCAGCCCGAGTTGCTCCATCTGAGGGACGAAGAAGGTCTGCATGGGCTGAGCAACATCTTCGATCATGGTATGCCTCCTTATCTTGATCGTCTACGTGAGCTCTGGTTACGAATCTGTTCACCTTCATTAGGACTTCGTCCAAAAAAACATACGCGAAGCAAATCAAATGGTACAAACATCTTGCGACGAATGTTTCCCTAGTCTAACAATTTTTAAGGACGAGGACTAGTTAAAAGAAAGGAGAGCATTCTATGCACGAAGAGAATGAGAATGCGCACGGGAATGAATCGTGCAATCTTGAATCTGGCTTGCAACAACCCAGCGGCACGTCCAAAAAACTGGGGCTTGGTTATTTGCTCCAGTTTGCGGCTAAACGTCGCGGGCTTTTATACCTGGGGTGTTTCTTGTCGGCTTGCGCGATGCTGCTTTCGTTCGGACCTTATATCTGCATCTGGCTCGTAGCGCGCGATTTGATCCAGGTAGCGCCTGCTTGGGCAAGCGCCGAGAATCTGGCGGTATATGGTTGGGCGGCATTTTGGATCGCAGTGGTAAGCCTGCTGTTGTATTTCGTCGCGCTTTTGTGCACGCACGCTTGCGCATTCCGCACGGCGGGCAACTTGCGCCGCGAGAGTCTTGCGCATCTGATGAAGGTGCAGCTGGGTTATTTCGACACGCACGCATCGGGCGAGCTTCGTCGTATCATCGATGGGTGCGCGGGAGCCACTGAAGGTCTTATCGCACACAAAGTTCCTGATACGGTCGGTTCGATCGCAATGGTGTTGGGGATGGTGGTCACGCTCTTCGTTTTCGACTGGCGGATGGGACTGGCATGCTTGCTTGCTGCTGTTGCTTCGATCGCATGCATGTTCGCCATGATGGGCGGCAAGAGCGCGCACTTCATGCAGCGCTATCAACAAGCGCTCGTGAACATGTCAAAGACGGGTACGGAATATGTGCGTGGCATTCCCGTGGTGAAGGTATTCCAGCAGACTGTCCATTCGTTCAAGGCGTTCCACGATGCCATCAACGAATATTCCGAGATGGCTGAAAATTACGCAGTCAAGGTTTGCGCTAAGCCGCAGGTAACCTCGCTCACGATCATCAACGGCATTGCGATCTTCCTGGTGCCCGTCGTGGTGCTTATTGCGCCTGCGGCTTATCAGGCTGGAAGCGTTGACTTCGCCACCTTCATCGCTGATTTCGCGTTCTATGCCATCTTTTCGGCTATCATCGCTACGGCCTGCACGCGCCTTATGTTCGTGATGGAAGAGATCGAGATCTCGCAAGATGCCGCGAAGCGCTTGCATGCGCTCCTTGCTTCACCGGTGCTCAAGAACACGAAGGACCCGCAGGTGCCACATGACCATTCGATTGCTTTCGAGAACGTGAGCTTCCGCTACGAAGGAGCCGAGGTTGATGCCCTACGCGACATTTCGTTCGATATTCCACAAGGTTCGACCGTGGCGCTGGTGGGGCCATCGGGTGGTGGCAAGACCACCACGGCAAGCTTGGTTCCGCGCTTTTGGGATGTAAGCTCGGGTGCGGTGCGCATTGGCGGCGTGGATGTGCGCGATATTGACATCTATGCACTGATGGAAAACGTAGCGTTCGTCTTCCAGGACAATCGCCTCTTCAAGAAGAGCATCTATGAGAATGTCGCAGCAGCCCGTCCTGAT
The DNA here is from genome assembly GCA_000435675.1 of Eggerthella sp. CAG:298. GTDB lineage: Bacteria > Actinomycetota > Coriobacteriia > Coriobacteriales > Eggerthellaceae > Anaerotardibacter. The sequence continues at coordinate 3,795 of FR895141.1, forward strand.
GCGACCCGCGAAGACGTGATGGCAGCTTTGCACGCTGCACAGTGCGATGACATCCTTGCGAAGTTGCCCGAGGGAGTCGATACCGTGATCGGTGCGCATGGCATACATCTTTCAGGTGGCGAAAAGCAACGTATCGCACTGGCGCGTGCGCTTTGCAAGCAGGCACCCATCGTGGTGCTGGATGAAGCGACCGCGTTCGCCGATCCCGAGAATGAGGCGCTCATGCAGGAAGGTTTCGCGAAGCTTGCTGAAGGAAAGACGATGCTGAAGATCGCCCATCGTCTGTCCACTGTCGTAGATGCTGACAAGATCGTGGTGATCGCCGACGGAAAGGTCGTTGAGCAAGGAACGCATGATGAGCTCGTGCGGGCCGCAGGCCTCTACGCACGCATGTGGGATAAGTACCAGCAAGCGGCAACTTGGCAAATCACATCGCGAGAAGAACTAGCTGTCACGCCTGAAGATGCTTCTGCAATGAGCGATCTAGAAGGAAGTACCACCGCTGAAAACGCTTCAGCAACCTTGGAAGGAGGCTCCTCATGCTAAAGGAAACATATGCGCTCACCGATGAGGGCGTGAAGAACATTCGTTGGGGAACCTTCTGGACAGTTCTATGCAACCTGATCGTCATGTTCGGGATCGGCATCTTCTTCATCCTCATGCAGCAGCTGATCGATGTGCTTTGTTACGGCGCGGTACTACCCGAGATCTGGCCCTATGCGATCGGGCTGGTGGTGTTCGCCGTTGCGCTTTGGGTTGCTCACTGGTTCCAATACGAACATACCTACGGCAAGACCTACCGCGAAAGCGGGCAGCAGCGCATCGCGCTGGCAGAGCGGTTGCGCGTCTTGCCACTTTCGTTCTTCGGCAAGCGCGACTTGGCGGATCTGACCGAGACCATCATGACCGATGCCACTACGATGGAGCACGTCTATTCGCACGTGCTACCGTATCTGTATGGATCGTATATCTCGACCGGCATCATTGCCGTATGCTTATTCGCCTTCAATTGGCAGTTGGCGTGCGCGGCGCTGTGGTCGGTGGTGGCGGCGTTCGTCTTGCTGTTCGCTTCGCGTAGATTCACTGCACCCTTTATGCAGCGTGCGCGCCAGGCAGCACTGCATATGGCGGAGAACACGCAGGAAACGCTTGAGTGTGTGCGCGAGATTCGCGCGACCAACCAGGAAAGTGCTTACCTTGAGCAGGCAGATCGCATCATCAGCTTGACCGAGAAGGCACTGTTCCGTTCCGAGGTAGCGGCAGGTATTCCCGTGCAAGTCACGCAATCGATCATGCGCCTGGGCATTGCGACCACCATCTTGTGCGGCGCACTCATGATCGCGCAGGGACAGATCGACTTCATGATCATGTTCGGTTTCCTGCTGGTGGTCTCGCGCATCTACGCACCATTCGACCAGGCGACGCTCATGATGGCAGAGCTGTTCATGGCAAAGGAAGTTGCGGCACCACGCATGCGCGAGCTGTTCGACATGAAGGCTGCAAGTGGCAGCAAAACGTTCACGCCAAATGGGCACGACATCGTGTTCGAGAACGTGAGCTTCTCCTATGATGGTGCGGGGGCATCGGCAGGCGCAGGCTCGCAAGGGCTCGCAACGAACGCAGCAACGACGGGGGAATCCGTGCTTCGCGATGTGTCTTTCACCGCGAAGCAAGGCGAGGTAACCGCGCTGGTGGGACCATCGGGCTCAGGCAAGTCGACCATCTCGAAGCTTGCGGCACGCTTCTGGGACGCTGATGCGGGCAGGATCACTCATGGCGGCATCGACATCGAAAGCGTGGACCCCGAGACCTTACACAAGAATTATTCAGTTGTCTTCCAGGAGGTGCTGCTCTTCGATGATTCCGTGCTGGGCAACATCCGCTTGGGACGTCGCGATGCGACCGATGCGGAAGTTCTAGCCGCAGCGAAGGCGGCGAACTGCGATGAATTCGTGAGCAAGCTGCCGAACGGGTACGACACCATGATCGGCGAGAACGGCAGCAAGCTCTCAGGCGGCGAGCGACAACGTATCTCGATCGCTCGTGCGCTTTTAAAGGATGCGCCGGTGGTGCTTTTAGATGAAGCGACCGCATCACAAGATGTCGAGAACGAATCCGAAGTACAAGAAGCACTCTCGCGTTTGCTCACGGATAAGACTGTGCTTGTCATCGCACATCGCATGCGCACCGTAATGGACGCGAATAAGGTGGTCGTGCTCGATGAGGGGAAGATAATAGAATCGGGTACGCCGCAAGAACTTCTAGCAGCTAAAGGACTGTTCGCCCACATGGTCCAGCTGCAATCACACCAATAAGAGACAACAGAAGGAAAAAAGGCAGGCGTTTCGATCGCCTGCCTTTTTGCGCATATCAGAGGACGGAAACACTGGTATACGCTCGCAAGATGTCATCATCTCTGTCCCCTGACAGACTACCGTGCGCGGCATATCTCCTCGCCCCGAAGCTAAGACAAAAACTCGTGAGATGAGTCAAGAGAACCATTCCCACGACTCTTCACATGACTTCTGACCATGACTCTCCCCATAAGTTACCCTTTGTTAACAAACAGCATCATTTATGCTAGTATGAGTTGCACATGATTAACTTTCAGGCATCATGCGATCGACTCGTTGATTCATAAGGGCTTTTTTGTCGACGGGCAGCAGATCGCAAAGCTCGATCGCTTAATCAAAGAGGCATGCCTTACCCGCATGCTCAGTTGAATTCAACTTCTGGCCGAGGCTCTTACTGACCCGAAAACGGCGTTATAGCGAAAGGAAGAAGATGGGGCACTCACAACAGAAAAGCTGTCTGCCGGGCAACGCTTCTCAAAAGAGCACCAGCGAACAGCACACCCACAAAACGATCAGCAACCGTCTTGCCCAAAAGCTGTGGGCACTTGCGGGCTTTCTTAGCTTTGCCCTTGGCTGTATCGGCGCAGTACTCCCCATCATCCCCACCACTCCTTTCATCCTCGTAGCTGCATTCTGCTTCGCGCGCAGCTCGAAGCGTCTGAACGATTGGTTCAAGCAGACAAAGCTCTACAAGAAGGTGCTTGAAGATTTCGCCACAAAACGCACCATGACCGTGAAAGCAAAGCTCACGATCCTTGCTCCCGTCACGGTGCTGCTCGCCACCGCTTTCTTCATGATGGGGGCTGCCCCCATCGGACAAGCCGTGGTCGCGCTCGTCTGGGTCGCACACGTGATCTACTTCGGTTTCGTGGTGAAGACCGAGCACCAAAACAATCTTCTTCAGGCAAAAGAGAACAACCGCCTTCAGCCCGAAGAGTGATCCTCATCAGTCAACCTGATAATCAACGATTCTTAGAGAAGAGGGATCTTGTTCGATAAACGGCTCATGAAGATGGCACCGGAAACGCGCCCATGGATCATAGCGAGCGTTCTGCTCCAATGGGTCGCCTTGATGGCTAACATCGTCTTCATCATCACGACTGGACTTGTTGCCCAAGCATTCCTTGAGAGCACCATCACCACAAATTCGATCGGAACGCTTGGGCTTGTAGTGGCGGCCACAATGGTGATTCGAACCTTCTGTCTTACTCAGGCGCAGCGGGCGGGAGTGAAGGCAGCGAATCTCGCGAAGCGCAAGGTCCGAACCGAGGTCTACAACAAACTCGTGAACCTCGGGCCGTCCTATAGCGAAGCGGTTTCAACGGCAGAGGCGGTCCAGATTTGCGTTGAAGGAACAGAGCAGCTCGAAGGTTATTTCGGTGCCTACCTCCCCCAGTTCTTCTACGCACTGCTCGCTCCGCTCACGCTCTTTGCCTGCCTTGCTCCTCTGTGCCTTCCTGCAGCAGTCGCATTGCTTGTCTGCGTCCCCTTGATCCCCTTATCGATCGTTGCTGTTCAAAAGATCGCAAAACGCGTGATGGGAAACTACTGGGGTTCCTACATCAACCTCGGTGAAACCTTCTTGGAAAACCTTCAGGGGCTGACCACGCTCAAGATCTTCCAAGCCGATAGCGCGCGCCACCAGCAGATGAACGAAGAGTCTGAGCGCTTCCGCAAAGCGACCATGAAGTTGCTCTCCATGCAGCTGAATTCCGTGACGGTCATGGACCTTTTCGCTTATGGCGGTGCCGCAGTCGGCATGATCATTGCGGCCCTTCAATTTGCGAGCGGCACGGTGCCGTTCTTCGCGGCGTTCGCGGTCGTTTTCCTAGCAGCAGAATTCTTCTTACCTCTGCGCGCGCTCGGCTCGTTCTTCCATACCGCAATGGGCGGCATGGCGGTAGCCGACAAGATCTTCCGTATCCTCGAGATTCCTGATCCTGTGCATGGTTCACGTGCGATCGATCCCAAGTACGCAAGCCTCACCTGTCACAACCTCACCTATTCTTATGATGGCGAGCGTCTCGTGCTCGACCACGTTGATTTCGAGGCATCGACCAGCTCCTTTATCGGGATCGTTGGCGAAGCGGGTCGGGCAAATCCACGCTTGCTGCAATTCTCAGCGGCCGGATTTCAGGCTACGAAGGCATGGTCACGGTAGGCGATCTTCCGCTGAAGGAGGCCTCGTTGGCTTCGCTCGCCTACACGGTAACCGTCGTCCCGCATGCGAGTCATCTATTCAAGGGCACGCTGCGCGAAAACCTCTTGATGGCTGATCCGCAAGCGACCGACCACGACCTTTGGGAGGCGCTCGCCAGATGCCGCGCGGATGCGTTCGTATGCGAATTAGGCGGTCTTGATGCGCAGATCCACGAAGACGGATCGAACCTCTCGGGCGGTCAGCGTCAGCGCATCGCGCTGGCTCGCGCGCTGCTCCACAACACTTCTATTTATATCTTCGATGAAGCTACCTCGAACGTTAATGTCGAGAGCGAAGAGGCGATCAGCGAGGCTATTCATGAGCTGGCGCGAACTAAAACGGTCATCATGATCGCGCATCGTCTCTCTGCGGTGAAAGAGGCCGACCGAATCTATGTGATGGATCAAGGCAAGGTCGCTGAAGAAGGCACTCACGGAGAGTTGATCGCGGAAGGCGGACAGTACGCGCACCTCTGGGAAACGCAGGCAGCGCTCGAAGCGATCACCGCACAGAAGGACAATACCGCCCATGTGCATAGCTCGAACGAATCAGTGGCAGAGCCTCCCGCCTCTGCTGAGCCGTTCGCAGCAGAGGCGAGCGCCACGCCAATTGCAGAAAACACCAGTTCGCCTACTCGACCTGCCGCATCGCAGGATCACCCTGTACCACCCACAAGACGCTATTCCCACTGGAGCGTGATGAAGGGTCTTATCGGTATGGTGCGGCCCCTTGTCGGTTACATGCTCCTTGCCGTAGGACTCGGCGTGCTCGGTTTCGTTGCCGCTATCTTCCTGACCGTCTTCGGCATGTATGCGCTCATGGATACTGCGGGCTTTTCGCTCGGCCTTGGTGCCACGGTCGCACTCGCCCTTGTAGGCGTTTGTGGCATCGTGCGCGGACCGCTTCGCTATGGCGAACAGATCTGTAACCATTATCTTGCCTTCAAGATTCTCGCGCTCGTACGCGATCGGGTGTTCGCCGCCCTGCGCAAGCTTGCCCCCGCTAAGCTCGAAGGACGCGACAAGGGAGACCTCATCTCTCTCATCACCTCCGATATCGAGCTGCTCGAAGTATTCTATGCTCATACCATCTCTCCCGTGCTCATCGCGTTCATCGTCTCCATTGGCATGGTTATCTATCTAGGGACCTTCTCCATCCAGCTCGCACTTCTAGCACTCGTCTCTTACCTGGCGATCGGTGCACTCATGCCACTCCTCGCCTCGAAGGCGAGCAAGGATTCAGGGCGCACGCTGCGCGAAGGACTCGCCTCCATCAACGCCTTCGTGCTCGATAGCCTGCGCGGCCTGCGCGAGACTCTCCAATTCAACCAAACATCCCAACGAAAGAGCGAACTGGTCAAACGCATGGACGTTCACGCTGCGACCGAACGGAAGCTCAAGGGCAAAACAGCGCTATTCTCTGCACTCACGAGCGCCCTCATCCTCGCGCTCGATTTCCTTATGATCGCCTGTGCAGGTCAGATGGTGGCATCGGGGAGCTTGAGCACAGGTGCAGCCTTAGTGGCCATCACCGCTTTCATGTCCTCGTTCGGCCCGGTCGTTGCCGTAGCTAATCTCGGCTCGACACTTCAACAGACCATCGCCTCAGGCGCGCGTGTGCTCGAACTGCTCGACGAGACACCGCAGACTGAAGAGATCGCACAAGGCGCGAAGCTCGATTCCTTCACGGGCGCATCAGCCTATCATGTCGACTTCAGCTACGAGCGCACCCCTATCCTGCAAAACGTGGATCTCGCGATCGAACCAGGATCGATCGTGCAGATCGCAGGCCGCAGCGGTTCAGGCAAATCGACGCTCTGCAAGTTGCTCCTTCGTTTCTGGGACACCACGCGCGGCGTGATCGAGGTATCGGACTTCGACATCCGCCAGATCGAGACGAAGAGCTTGCGCGCCCACGAAAGCTATCTTGCACAAGACACACACCTCTTCACCGGCACGCTCGCAGAGAACATCCTGATCGCCAAGCCGCACGCAACCCAGAAAGAACTCGAAGCGGCGTGCGAAAAAGCGGCGCTCACCGAGTTTATTGCGCGCCTTCCCAAAGGCCTTGAGACTCCCGTGGGCGAACTGGGCGATACCCTCTCGGGCGGCGAATGCCAGCGCATCGGACTTGCGCGCATGTTTCTGTGCGATGCGCCCTTCATGCTCTTGGATGAACCTACCTCGAACCTTGATAGCTTGAACGAAGCAAGCATCCTGCAAGCTATCAAGGAAGGACGTGGCGAACGCACCGTGCTCTTAGTGAGCCACCGCATCTCCACCGCCTCGATCGCCGATAGGGTCGTCACTGTCGAGAACGGACGGGTGAGCTAATGAGCGCCCTGAGCATAAAAGATGACAAACTACCCGGTCGTTCGTCATCAGGCGCTGCCGATCCGATCGACGTACTCAAGCTGCGCGTCTTGCTCGCCTTCTTGAACGAGGCGCCGAAAGTCTGCACGGTGACCGGGTTCTCGAATCTCTTCGGCGAGGGCAAGCAGAAGATGAGCCGCTTGCTCATCACGATGGAAAAAGAAGGTCTGATTTGCCGTGAGAACGTGCGCAATCCCCAACTCACAGCCTATGGGCTCGAACTAGCGAAGCGCTTCGACGATCGCTACAACGTCGTGCTCAATCATCTCCTTTACGAAGGGGTCGATCTCGACAGTGCCGAGCACGACGCGCTGATCCAAGCGCTCTACCTCTCCGCCGAAGGAATCCGCACCATCCGCCAAGCAGAGCGGTGCTACCAGGCGAAATACCGACTGCGCAAGCAATCGAGCTTCAGCGGCGAAGAGCTCTGCTCCTTTCTTCCCGATGGCGAATATCGCCTCGCCTTCCTCTTCTATCGCGAAACAGCATGCGATGGCGAGATCGTCTCCATGGCCAATCGCGGATTCGAGCATCCCTGTACCCTTTCCCTCAAGGAAGGCACGGGTAAGATCCTCCTCACTCCCCTCGTGATGGAAGCCCGCTCGAAGACCACTGGCGCACTGATGACTGGCTCGATCCGCAACCTCACCTATCTGGAGCACGGACGCTTCAAACCCGCGCATATCGAAAATGAGAGCCTGGTTATCCCCGCGAATGCGCTGAGCTTCCTGAACATGGGATCAGGGATCGGGCAGATCTTGCATGGCAGCGTGATCATGCGCATGGATTGTTCGGTTGGCACGGCGCACATGCCTGAATCGACAGCGATCTTCACCATGTTCATCTAGCCTCCGAAGGTCCGCTCCTCCTCTTGCGCCTCATTATGCGGCTCCCCGCTTGGTCGGACCGCCCGACCGTTTGCTCACGATAAAGTGAACTCATCAGCCGTTTTGTCACAAAGCTGTGACAAATGGAATCGCGTGAAGAACAATAGTTTCCCTGGGTAAACTTACTCACTAACCCTATTTCTGCACTTATTCTCACCATTTTGTCCTACTAGCGTGACAAACGTTCGTTTGAGCCTCATTTGAATCTTTCGTACTATTTCGATCACAACAAAGTTAACCATAGCTAACGATTAAGAAAGGCTCACCATGAGATCAAGATCTCGCGCTCTTCTCCATATCGGCATCATCCTTGCCTTCGTGACTACCTTGCTGGCAACGGCAGTTATTGCTTCCCCGGCATACGCAGTCTCGAGCGGCACCTATGTGGCAACCGCCACCCCTCATTATGCTCATCCGCACACCGGCAAGATCGAAGACTCCGGTGGCGATGGGTCGGCTACTCTCGGCCAGGCCATGACCGAATCGGCGACGGCAAATAAAGCCCTTGTCGAAGTCGATTCGGCTGGCAACACCTATGTTACCGTCCGCTTGCAGCTCATGGATAACATCAAGAACCCCAGCTTCACCGTGGACGGATCGAATACTCAAGTGCAACTGATGCAAGAAAACGCTTCCAACAACACTGCTGATTACCGCATCTTCGTGCGGAACACGAATTCGGTCATCCGCTGCACCATGTATGTGACCGCTATGGGCCGCGACGTGGTGTTCTACATCACCGTCGGGAACCTGAAGGCAGGCCAAGGCGATTTCATCGCTTCGATCAAGACCGCCTCGAGCGCGGGAGCGGGTGCAGCTTCAAGTGGCTCGAAGAACTCAGCCGCAACAAACAGCTCATCCTCTGGCACTCTAGATGCGCAGCCAGGACAAAACGCTGATGGAGCCAATGGTGAGATCTCCCCTATCGAAGAAGGCCAAGTTGATGAAAATGGCCAGTTGATCTCTGATAGTGAAAACCCCGAAGCCTCTGGCGTGACTGACGCGAATGGCGATGATGGAATGCTCATGTGGATCATCTTCGATGCGGTGCTTGCCGCAGCGGTCATCGGCGTGGGCGCTTGGTACTTCATCTCTCGCAAGAAGAAAGTCGCAACAAATGCTGCCTCGAGCGCTTCAGATTCGAACGGGCACTCCAGCCGATCCAGCCAACTCGACCAGCAAGAAGATCGGTGATCGCTCATGAATGCTACTTCATGGCTCGCGCGCCGTCTGGCGCGCAAAGCTAGCCTGCTCGTTGCTGCTTCGGTGCTCCTCGCGCTTACTTGCCTTGCCAGTCTAACTGGCTGCGTTGACCAACATGCGGATCAAGCAAAGACAGATGCAGCAGGAACCACCTACGAAATTGAACCCGATGCTCGCCTTGTGGCAACCTCGCCTGCTGTTGCTCAGATCTGTAATCGCCTGGACCTCGATCTGGTGGGCGTGTGCGAAACCTCTGGCACATTGCCCGATCGCTACAAGAACCTCACCAAAGTGGGTATGGCCATGAATCCTGATCTCGAGATCATCAAATCGCTCGAACCCGATCATGTGCTCTCTCCCTCCTCGCTCCAAAATGATCTTGGTCCCAAATACGAAGGGGCAAATCTCGATGGGCTCTTTCTCGACCTCAAGAGCGT
>FR895141.1:13357-39798 GCA_000435675.1 Eggerthella sp. CAG:298
GTTCAACATCTTCATGGAAACCTACAGCAAGCAAAACGAAGGCAAGGAAAGTCCAAAAGTGCTCGTACTCATGGGTCTTCCTGGTTCCTACATCGTTGCGACCGATAACAGCTATGTGGGTAGCCTCGTGAAGCTCGCAGGTGGCACCAACGTGTATGGCGATGGGGATGGTCAAGAATTCCTGAACGCCAACACCGAAGACATGAAGACCAAAGAACCTGATGTGATCTTGCGCGCCGCGCACGCGCTTCCCGACAAGGTGAAAGCGATGTTCGCTGAAGAATTCGAAACCAACGATATCTGGAAGCACTTCGATGCGGTTCAGGAAGGACGCGTCTACGATCTTGATCCATCCCTCTTCAATATGAGTGCCAACTTCAGCTACGTCGAGGCCCTCGAGGCGCTCCAGCCGATGCTCTACAACGAATAAACCCTAGGAGAGCACCTTGGTTTCGAAATCACGTCAAATACTAGCGTTCGTCATCACTGCCATCTTGCTGATCGCGCTCTTTTGCCTCGCCGTGAACACGGGCAGTCTCCAGGTGAACCTACCCCAACTCTTAAGCGGACTCTTCGTTGCGTATGACCCTACCGTTGCGACCATCTACGATCTGCGTTTTCCGCGCATCCTGATCGCACTTCTGGGCGGAGCGGCGGTAGCAGTCTCAGGCGCGCTGCTCCAGGCAGTGCTGCGCAACCCGCTCGCAGATCCCGGCATCATCGGCATATCCTCAGGCGCAAGCTTCGCTGCCATCATCATCGTGGCGTTCTTCCCGATGCTGTTCTTCTTCACGCCGCTCTTCGCGTTCCTAGGTGGCATCATCGCCTTCGCGCTCGTCTACGGACTCTCATGGAAGGGTGGCTTCAGTCCGCTGCGCATCATCCTCATTGGCGTTGCGGTCAATGCGATGTTCACGGGGTTGCTCCAAGCGTTCAATTCAGGAACGGGAAACGTCTATGAGGGCGCAGCGAACATCGTGAACGCGAACATCTCGATGAAGACATGGGATGATTTCACCACGCTCTTTGTATGGGTCGTGATCGGACTTTTACTCTCGCTCACCATCATGCAGCGCTGCAACCTGCTCGCCCTTGAAGACAAGACCGCGCGCTCGCTCGGCGTGAGAGTGAATCGCAGTCGCCTGATCATTTCGCTCATCGCGGTTCTGCTGGCCTCCATCTCCACCTCGATCATCGGCCCGATCAGCTTCCTCGGCTTGATCGTTCCCCATATCGCCCGCCTGCTAGTAGGCAGCAATCACAAGGTGCTCATCCCCTACTGCATGATTCTCGGTGCATTCATCCTCTTGCTCACTGACACGGTCGGTCGCGTGATCGTGGCACCGAACGAGATCAGCGCCGCTGTTGTCATGGCGGTTGTTGGCGGCCCCTTCTTCATCGCGCTCCTCTGTGGCACGAGGAGGAAGTATGTCGGATAGCAAGAACCTCTTCTCGATCCGCGGGCTGGAGTTTGCCTACGGGAAGAATCGTGTGATCCGCGGGCTGAACCTCGACATTGTCGAAGGCAAGATCACAACGCTCATCGGAGCGAACGGCTGCGGAAAGACGACACTGTTCAATCTCATGACGAAGAATCTCAAGCCGAACGCTGGCACCATTGAGCTGCACGGTGCCCCGCTCGATGCGATCAGCGCAAAACGCTATGCGCAGCAGGTCGCGATCGTGCATCAGTACAACACCGCGCCTGATGATATCTCGGTTGAGAAGCTCGTCTTCTACGGACGTACGCCCTACCAAAAATTCTCGTTTGCACAGGGCACGAACGAAGACGAAGAGAAGGTGAACTGGGCGCTTGGGATCACGCAACTTGACAGTCTCAAAGACATGCCTGTCAGCGAACTATCGGGCGGGCAGAAGCAGCGCGTCTGGATCGCGATGGCGCTCGCACAGGATACGAAGATCCTCTTCCTTGATGAGCCCACTACCTATCTCGATGTTCGCTATCAGCTGCAGATCTTGAAGCTGATCCAGCAACTCAACCGTGATTTCGGCATGACGGTGATCATGGTCCTTCACGACATCAACCAGTCGCTCTACTACAGCGATGAACTGGTCGCACTCAAAGATGGTCGCGTGATCGAACAAGGCGCACCTGAACAGGTCATCACGACCGAATTGATGCGCGAGATCTACGACGTGGATCTGAAAGTATGGCATCTTGACGGCAGCCCAGCAGTCTTGCCCGTCTAGATATACACGAAAGATGACGAGACGCCTGACAGCTTGCCATCTTTCGCAACAAGAAATCAGGACAAATCTGAAAGGAGAACAACGTCCATGACGAATAAAGAGACCGGAAAAGAGCTGAATCACAAATCGCTCTCGATGCGCTGTATGAGCATATTCATGGCAGCAACGCTCACTCTTTCCTCAGTGCCTGTACTCGCCTATGCGGATGAGACCTCTGAAGATGACATGCAAGCCACTGCAACGGAACTCGTTGCAGAAAGCGAAGCTACGAGCACTACAGCGAGCGAAACCCCACAGGAGAAAACTGCAGAACCAACGCAGGAGACCTCCCCTGCTCCATCCAGCAAAGAGACTGCGACACCGATCCCAGCAGCCTCTGAAGAGGTCGCTCAAGCTTCGCCGGCACCGGCACCCCTTGCTGAAGGCACGTGGATCGTGCCTGTCGGCTATGACATCCAGCTTGATGGATACTTGCAGGGCGTGCCTTTCGAAAAGGCTACTGAGCTGTTCAAAGATAAAGCCATCGTCACCGTCAAGAATGACAAGATGAGCGTCAAGCTTACGGCCAGCCCCACAGCCGATAACTACATCACCTCGTTCAAGCATTGCACGAACTATTCCGTCGACTATATGAACGAACTCGCTACCGATAAGCTTGCCGACACCGATCAAGATGGCTATGGCGATACGGTCACCTTCGAGACCGACTTCCCTGAAGGCGAGTACGTCTGCCTGGTCATGACAAATCCAGCTTTTAATGACCAACAAGATAACTGGAATGCAATTGCGCTCACCTTTGACTTTGAAAGAGCAGAGAAATACACCGACCAGGGTCAATCAGGCGTCGTGGATAAAAGCGCGCTGCAAAGTGCATATGATAATGCCTGTGCGATCCTGAACGATAAGGACGAGTGCGCTAAGTACACCACCAAAAGTAGCCAGGCCCTCAGGGTGGCGGCGATAAAAGCCATGGTCTATCTCGAAAATCCCGATCTTACAAAAGCACAAGTCGAGGAGCTAACGGCCGAGATCGATAACGCAAGGAAAGCTCTTGTCCTTCGTGGAGACAAGACCGAGCTCGCCTCAGCGATCAAAACCGCCGAGGCGATAGAGCAAGGGAAGCGCACCGATGAGGCTTGGGCTGCCTTGCAGGATGCCATCGCAGCAGCGAAGGCGATCAATGACAACATCGATGCCACCGAGGCTGATGTAGCGAAAGCCGTCGAATCCCTCAACAGCGCAGTTGATACGTTCAACAGTTCTGCCACGCCCTCTGAACTCGATAGGATAAATCTTGCTGATGGCATCTATTCGATCGATGTTGCGATCATGCATACGAACCGCAAACAGCCCTCGATGGCGAACAATGCGATCGAGCACACCGTGAAACTCGAGGTCGTGAATGGCGAATATTTCGTAACGTTCGATCTGAAGGGGATCTCCATTGGCACGAGCTTCGGATATCTCAAGAGCCTCGCTTACTACGAGGATGGGTACACGTTCAACCAGTACGGCATTCCACAAGGTCAGCGCATTGATGCCCAGATCCTCTCTACTCAAAAGGACTCGGACGGGAACGACCTTATCGATATCTACAACAAAGAGGATGGCAGTCTCTATCCTGATCTGGTGAAGATCAAGCTTGCGAAAACCGCGATCACCGATGAAGAAGGATATGCCGCACTCCACGTGTTCGTTCCCATCATGGAGGCGATCGCTACAGGCAATGGAGACCAAGATGCTCTCTTAAAGGTCGACTGGTCCACCCTCAAGATTGCCGAGGAAGGCCAATTCCCTGAACCAGTGGCTCCAGAAGAATCGGACAACACCTCTGAAGTGGTCATTGCGGACGAGAACCTTCGCGCTGCCATTCGTTCGGCCCTCAAGCTAAACGCCGATGTTGTCATCACCGAAAAGAAGCTGGCAAGCCTGACCGAGCTCAAGGCTGAAAACGCTGGTATCACTGACCTGTCCGGCCTTGAATACGCCGCAAATTTGCAGACGCTCGACCTTTCTGGCAACGATCTTTCTCAAGCATTCGTGAACTTCGGTAACACACTTCAAAACACTAATAAGAGCATGCAGAATTTGATCAACGTCGACCTAAGCAATTGTCAGATTGGAGCGAACGAACCTGATCTCAGCATTGTCATGCAATACTTTTTCGGGGCTGCTACCAATCTGGAGAGCATTGACCTATCAAGCAACGGCCTTGCTGGTGAAGTAGCATTTAAGGCTTCTACCAACTTCAAAGGATCTTTCGACAAGTTGAAGAGCGTAAACCTCTCCAACAATGACCTTTACGGTGTTTCCTTCCCAAGTTCATGGACCTTGACAGGTATGAGCGAAGCAGGCATCAACCTGTCTTCCAATCGCGTGTATGCAAACGAGAATACGGGTGGTTGGTATGAGAACGCAGTTTCCATTGGCATCGAAAAGTACAACTTCTCCGATCAAAAATGTCTAACCGACATCAAGGACGTCAAGCTTAGTGGTGGCAAGTTTACAACGGAGGGAATTGACAATGAGAATCACGTTATCGTACTAGAGGACACGTTCAACTCCTCGATCAACCTCTGCTTGCGTGGATATGGCAACGCCCAGACGCTCTCTGCCATCAACGACACTATGTCGCTTCCTGTCATGGTGGCTGCACCAGGTGTTTCGAGTGAAAGCTATTTGACCCTTAACCTTCAGCCAGGCGAGAATTCTATTCCTTTGACCATCACGCACGTTAATGGTGAGAGCGTAACCTATACCATCAAGGTGAAAGTGAGCGAGCTCCCTTCAACAGTCCCTGAGGGCGAGGAAAGCGCTGGCATCACGGAAGTGAACATGCAGAAAGCAATCATCAAAGCTCTGAATGACCTCGATGAGTACAGAGAAAATCCACTTGATCCATTGACCCACACCGTTACCAAAAGCGAGATGGCCAAGCTGACGATCATTGATATCGGTGGAGACATCTCAGATATTTCGCCGTTGCAGTATGCCACAAATGTTGATTACCTTCGCGTTAACGTCAAGCCTGGTTCTGAGCTTGCCTTGGATTTCAGCAATTGGCAAAACCTCAGTCAAACATGTGCTTTCGTTGTGCAAAACGGAGGAACATTCAAGGTTAAAGAAATAAAAGGCTTGGACAAGGCCACCAAATTACCTTCGTTGAGCTTGTATGCCGACCTTGATGATGCAGCGATGGATGAATTAGCTAAGGCATCTTCTCTGACGAACATCTCTTTGCATGGCTCGTGCAGCAAATCTCTCGACCTATCGAACCTCGCCTCGCTTACCGAGATTGAAATCCCCCTTGCAAACGATGGATCATTGCCGGATTTTTCTCAGCGACAGAATCTCACCAACATCAAGATCCAGGGGTGTGGAGAGGGTGCTTCATTGGACCTTTCTAACAACCCTCAGGTAAGCTTCGTTGGCTTCTATGAGGCAAATGGCGATCTCAAAGTAACGACCGATGAATCTACCACGCCCTTGCAGCTAATCGTCAGAGGCGCAGCTGAAAGCCAGGTTACCTTGGATTTAGATGGTATCTCGCGTACGAAGACGAGTTCACTCAATGCTCAATCAACAGGCGCTTCAGGAAGCATCATCTTCAAGGGCAACGCTCAAAGCTATAGTGAGCTCGAAGTATCGGAGATGGCATCCGTGAGCTTCGACGATTCGTTCAGCGCAGAGCATTTAGAGAAGATCACAACGCAGACACCCTTCGTAAAGCTACCCCAGGCATCTGCTGTTCCAACGCTGAAGGAATTGAACGTTTGGAGCGCAACCGACCTCACCGAATGGCCGACTGAGATCAATAGCATGACCAGCTTGGCCGAGCTTTCTGTTGAGTATGCACCTTTCAAGAATTACGATGCTCTCGATCTGACCAGGTTGGAGAATCTAAGCGTGCTCAAACTGGGAGGCACTACAGCGATTGGTGGAACCTTCGATGTTGAGAAATTGCCATCAAGCCTGCAAAATCTCAGTCTCAGCAACACCTCTATCTCTCGAATCGTCGGAGAGAAGCAATTCCCCACGCTGATGATGCTGAATCTGAAGGCTAACAGGCTCGTGGAATTCCCTTCGAACCTGATCAGCAATATGCCGTTTGCCCTCATGCTGACACTCGACGAGAACCTTTATACCGAAATTCCAGAGAATGCGTTCGACAATAACTCGATGCTCTATACCTGTACCGTTGGCAACTGGATCCCCGTTGTCGAAGTCGATGGCAAATGGAAGCCTGATCCTACTACTTCAACAGGGAAAGCTTGCGCAAAGAAGAATGGTGATGGCGAGGATGCTATTACCGTTTGTGTTGGTGCTGAAGGTACACTTGGTATAACTTCGGGCACCTATAGCGGTCTTACGGGTATTTCGAGCGAAAACGGTACGGTCATAGGCGACGTATTCACCGAACGAACGATCCGCGTAATGACCTCGCCTGATCAAAAGACAGTCAGCCTCGATCTCACGCCGCTTCTGTCCGATACAGCGATCACGGTGAATGGGAACCCCTACACTGTTGGCGAGACCGTGAATATCGATCTTACGGGCTTAACCACCAATGTTTCTGTTGAGTGCTCGAACCCTTACACCAACCACCTCGGTTACGATACGACCACTACCTATAATGTGCAGATCATCGCAGGCGAATATATGGATAAATTCATTCCTGAGGAAGGCCATTACTACAATATCAATTACTCACTAAAGAAGATCGACGGTAGCTTCTCGATGGCTGATTCTTATTTCACGAATATCGCTCAAGTGAAATACGTGAACGGCAGATATGAGATTCGCTATTCATCTACCTCCGCTGATCTTATCAATGGCATGCGTTACAATGCTGACGGAATTGAACAGGATGCTGATGTCGTTGAGCAAAACGGTAACACCATCACCTATCGCATCTACGCCGATTCGCTTGAAAACAAGATCGATATCACACCGCGCGTAGCACCTATGGGCAATGTTTATACCACGTGTTATATGGAGCTCGATCTTACCAAAGCGATGGACGTCACTGCTTCTGTTGGTGTTGATACAGCCGACCTCAACGCAGCCATCAACAAGGCACTCGAGATCACTGAGAAAAACAACGTTTACACTGTTGAAAGCTGGTCAGCCCTGCTTGCAACGCTTGAGCAAGCGCAAACGATCGCTGGGGCGGCTCTTCCTTCTCAAGTTGAAGTTGATAACGCTCAACACGATCTTACAAAAGCCATCGATGGACTTGAAGTAGATAAGGGCAAGCTTGCCGATAAGCTGGCGCTCCGCACTGCGATCGATAATGCTAAGGCGATCGAGAAGGGTAATCACACCGACACCGCTTGGAATGCACTTCAGGAAGCGATCGATGATGCGGAAGGCATCTTCAATACGCTCGAAGCACGCCAGAGCGAAGTCGATGCAAGCGTCCGTTCACTCAACACCGCTGTCACTCTATTCAACAGCTGCGGCGAGGCTTCGATGCTCGACAAGAACAACTTGGCTGATGGCATCTACTCGATCTCTGCCGATATGATCAAGACCGACCGCGTAAGCAAATCCATGGCAGACAATGCCATCAGCCACACGGCCAAGCTCGAAGTTAAGGATGGCGAGTACTTCATCACACTCGACTTCCGTGGCATCACTATTGAGAATCGTTTCGGGTACCTGAAAGATCTGTCCTACTACGCCGATGGCTACACTTATGGGAACTACGGCACGATCGAGGGCGATCTTGTTGCAGCCGAGGTTCTCTCCACGCAAAAGGATAGCGATGGCAACGACGTGATCGATCAGTACAACGATGCGAACTCGCTCTACCCCGATCTGGTGAGAATCAAGCTCGCACCACAAGCAATTGCCGACGCGGATGGTTACGTACCGCTGCATGTGTTCGTACCCATCATGGAAGCGATTGCTGCAGGCAATGGAGACCAGGACGTACTCATGAAGCTCGACTGGAGCACGCTCAAGACTGCGAGCGTTGATGATCCTGACTTCAAACCTGAAGATCCTGTTCAGCAATCCCCTGCAGTGGATATGACTGACTCTGCGACTGGCGTGAAGGTCCATGCAGACAAGGGGGTCTTCGCTGAGGGCACCAACATCGCCGTGAGCGCGATCACTTCGGGATCCGAGCATGAGACTGCAACGAAGGCTCTCTCTGATGTCGGCACGAAGTTCAACTTCTATAAGCTCCAGGCAAGCGATGTCGATGGCAACGAGGTCGCTCCGAATGGCCCCGTTACCATCAGCCTTCCGATTCCTTCAGGCTATGATGCCTCGAAGCTCGCGCTCTACCGCATCAATGCTGATAGCTCGAAGACACTGATCCAAGGCAAAGCCGAAAATGGGTTCTACACCTTCACCACCCGCACAATGGCAAACTTCGCACTCGCCCAAAAAGCCAGCGCAACTGAACTAGGATCCAACAAGGTGAACACGAATGTTGCTGATGGCAAGAATGCGATCAGTGCAGGCAACGGCTCACGCGCAAGCCTGGCAGCCTTTGCAGGCGGAAGCGGAACCCTCTCCCCCGTTGGAACTGGAAGCCTTACCCCGATCGATGAAAAAGAGGGATTCATTGCCGAAGACGAGAATCCTTTAGCTTCCAGTCTCGACGAGTTAAGCGCAGCAAACAAGACAGCTGAAGTCTCCTCGATCTGGTCCTCGATCCTGCCAGCAATCGGCGCGATCTTAAGCCTCGGTCTGATCGGCTTCATCCTTGCAGCTGTTTTCAGGCGCAAGAAGCGCTCTGAATAACGTTCTGTTTGCTCTTAGGCAGCAGAAAGGTAAATAGAAGGCTTTTGCGGCCATATCTATTTGACGAGCCTCGCAACCTTTGCGAGGCTCGTTCTGTGTGGAAAGCGAAAGTCATGGGAGTCAGGAATCATGAGGGCGGTTCTTCTTAAAACGTCACTATTTCGATTCGACGATAGGGATCGGGGTCTTGTCCTCTTCATCGAGGTTGCCGTCGTAGACGTAGTATTTCGTTTCGCGCGCAATGAGCCCTGAGAGCAACAGCACCATGATGATGTTCGGGATAGCCATGAGCGCATTGCCGATATCGGATATCACCCACACCATATCGCCGATGCCGATCGCGCCCAAGAACGCCGCTGCCACATAGAGGATCTGATAGGGCAAGATCGCATGCTTGCCGAACAGATAGGTGATCGCGCGGCTGCCATAGTAGGACCACCCCAGAATGGTCGAGTACGAGAACGCCACCATGCCCACCACCAAGAGCGGCGTGCCCAGATAAGGGATCTGCGCAAAGGCAAGGCTTGCAAGCTGAGCGCCCGAGAAGATGGTCGGGTTGTTCAATATCTCATCTTGAATGCCTGGATAGGCGAGCATCGTGGAGACGAGCACGATACCGGTGAGCGCGCAGATGACCACGGTCGACCAGAACGTTCCCGTCATCGCGATGAGCGACTGCTCAGCAGGATTCTTTGTCTTCGCCGCCGCCGCGATGATCGGTGCTGAACCAAGACCCGACTCGTTCGAGAAGAGCCCGCGCGCGCACCCGAACTGGAGCGCCACCATGATGCCCGAGCCCACTGCGCCTCCAAAGGCAGCCTTCGCCGTGAATGCGCATTCGAAGATGAGTACGAGCGCATCCCACAAATACGCCCAGTTCAACGCCAGGATGATCACGCAGCCAAGGGCGTAGCCGATCGCCATGACCGGCACCAGGCGCTCGCAAACATCAGAGATGATCTTCACGCCGCCGAAGATGACCGCCGCGACCAACACCACGATCACGATGCCGATGATCCACGGCTCGACCTGAAGACCGCTCGAGGTCATGATGCCGGTCATCGCCGATGCCTGCACTGCCGATCCCGTGCCAATCGCCGCAATAGCCGCGAACAGAGCGAAAGCGACCGCACCCAATCGCGCGTACCAAGGCACCTTGCCATTCTTCGTGAACCCGCGCTGCCAGGCATACATGGCGCCGCCCAACATGTTTCCGTTGTGGTCCTTCACGCGATACTTGATCGCAACGAACACCTCGGAATATTTCGTGGCGATACCGAACACGCCCGTAAGCCACATCCAGAAGATCGCGCCAGGACCACCCGCCAGGATCGCCGTAGCCACGCCCACGATCGAACCGGTGCCGATGGTTGCCGCGAGCGCTGTGGCAAGCGCCCCGAAGGGAGAAATGTCTCCTTCACCTTCGGTCTTCTTCAAGGACATCTTGATAGCTTGCGGGATCTTCCGCTGGATGAACCGCGTGCGGAACGTGAGGAAGATGTGCGATCCCAAAAGAAGAACGATCATCGCAGGCCCCCAAACGAAGGCATCGATCTGCTCAAGAATCTCCATCACACATTCCCTTACCGCACTGATTGATAAACAAGAATTCAGCATAGCAGCCAAATCCTCTCATGCGCTCAACATTATCAGGAAAGGTGTCCCCCACACACGAACAGACCACGCGATCTTTCAGCCAATCCCAGCACATTTGAAGCGCTCGCTATCCTCCGAGCCATCGAACAGAGCCAAATCGGCTATGATTGAATGAACGAAATCTCCCCTTCATGCATAAGGAATCATGATGGTCTATCGCACAATCTTAGACGCGCTCGGCAATACCCCGCTGATCGAGCTCAACCATATGACCACGCCTGACCAGGCGCGCATCGTGGTGAAGTATGAAGGGTTGAATGTGGGCGGTTCGATCAAGACGCGCACTGCGCTCCAGATGATCGAAGGGGCCGAAGCGCGTGGGATCATCGGTCCCGATTCCATCATCGTTGAGCCCACCAGTGGCAACCAAGGCATTGGGCTTGCGCTCGTTTGTGCGGTGAAGGGCTACAAAGCGGTGCTGATCATGCCCGACTCGGTCTCGCACGAACGTCATGAGCTCGTCCGGCAATACGGCGCGGAAGTCATCATGGTGCACGACGAAGGCGATATCGGCGAATGCATCGCACGCTGCATCGCGCTCGCTAACGAAATGGCCGGAAACGACCCGCAGGTCTATATCCCTCAGCAGTTCGAGAACGCCGATAATCTCGTCGCGCACGAAACAGGTACAGCGCAAGAGATCTTGCGCGATATCGATACGCCGATCGATGGATTCTGCGCTGGGTTCGGCACGGGCGGAACCATCTCAGGCGTGGGACGCGTCTTGCGTGAGGCCTATCCAAATCTTCAGATCTGGGTCGCTGAACCAGAGCATGCTGCTATCCTTTCAGGCGGCGAAATAGGCTCCCACCTGCAACAAGGCATCGGCGATGGGCTCATTCCTGCTATCTTCGACGAAGGCATCTACGACCATATTTGCCTTATCTCCGATGAAGAGGCTCTCGAAACGAGCCGTGAGCTTGCGCGCAAAGAGGGTATTTTGTGCGGCATCTCCTCCGGCACCAACGTTGCTATCGCACGCCGCCTCGCAACGCATCTCGGGCCCGGCAAGACCGTCGTGACCATCCTCCCCGATACCGGCGAGCGCTACTTCTCCACCCCACTCTTCTCCGCTTAGCCAAGCTGGTTGGCTGGCTCGATCAGCGGAGAGGGTGAGGCAATGAGGTGACTCTTTTCCGACACTCTAATTATTAATAAAACCCGAGAAAAGCAGTGACGCATGAGCGAATCTGCAAAATGCAGATTCGCGAACAGGGAAACGGGGAACCTTGTGTCTCGCGCTCGGCGCTGATCGAGCCAAGATACCACTGATAACCCCTTAGGCGTGCTGCTTGTACTTAGAGTACGCTTACGGGGTCGATGTCGATCGAGACGTTCACGGTCTTGTGGGGTTTTCGGGAGCGGAAGTAATCGATGCAAAAAGCGGAGATGTCTTCAGTGGGCTGCGCTTTGATGAGGATGTGATAGCGGAAGTTCTTCTTGAGGCGCGAAAGCACGCATGGCGTGGGCGGGAAGATCTGTATCCCCTGCGCGCCTCGCTCTTCACCAAGCTTCATAAGATCGAAGAAGAGCTGCTGCGCAACCCCGATCACTTCGGACTCGCGCTCCCCCCAAATGAGCACATTCGCCATACGCACGAACGGCGGATAAGAAAGATCGTGGCGCAGTTTCAGCTCCTGCTCAAGGAATCTCTCACGATCATAGCGCGCAGCCGCAGCGATGGCGCCATCATGCGCACTGTAGGTCTGCACGATCACCTTGCCAGGAAGATCGGCACGACCCGAGCGCCCGGCCACCTGTTCGATCAGATCGAACGTGCGCTCAGAGCTGCGGAAATCGGGAAGGTGGAGCATGGTGTCGGCATTGATAACACCCACGAGCGTAACATCATCGAAGTCGAGCCCTTTCGCGATCATCTGCGTACCTAAGAGCACTGCCGCATCCGCCTTCGCGAACTGTTCGAGCAAGCGCTGGTGGTCGCCCTTGTGTGCCGTAGTATCCGCATCCATGCGAACGACCTCGCAGGCACGCTCCCCCAAGAAAACGCGCAACTCCGCTTCGACGCGTTGCGTTCCCGCACCGAAGCGCTTCAGATAAGGAGAGCCACAATCGGGACAGGTAACGGGAGCAGGGATCTCATAACCGCAGTGATGGCAAACGAGCCGATTGCCCTCTTCGTGATAGGTGAGCGAAGTCGAACAGGATTCGCATTCAGGCACGAAGCCGCAGTCGCGGCAGAGCAAGAACTGCGCGAACCCACGCTGGTTGAGCAGCAAGACTGCTTTCTCGCCTTTGTCGAGCGTTTCGTCGAGCGCATTCTGAAGCGCCTTCGAGAACATCTTGCGATTGCCCGCGCCGAACTCGCGCGCCATATCGACCACCTGGATATCAGGTAGCGGCTTGCCATTGGCGCGACTAGCCATGACCACCTGATGCCCTTTGGCGCGTTTAGCCATGCCCACCTGATGCCACGAATCGTCGGTCTTCGCCCGATGGAGCGCCTCGATCGAGGGCGTGGCCGAACCTAAGATGAGCGTGGCGCCATTCCTGCGCACGAGCCACTCCGCCACATCGCGCGTCACATAGCGCGGCGCCTGATCCTGCTTATAGCTACCTTCGTGCTCTTCGTCGATGATGATCATGCCCACGTTCGCAAGCGGAGCGAAGAGCGCGCTGCGCGCACCCACCACCACACGGATCTCACCTGAATGAATCAGATCCCACTGGTCGAAGCGTTCCCCTTGGCTCATACGCGAGTGAAGCACCGCCACCGTATCGCCGAAGCGTCCACGAAAGCGCGCGACCGTTTGTGGCGTGAGCGAGATCTCGGGCACGAGCACGATCGCATTGCGCCCCGCCTTCAGCTCTTCCTCGATCGCGCAGAGAAACACTTCAGTCTTACCCGACCCCGTAACGCCATCGAGCACTACCACTTCCCCGCTGGCGCGTTGCTGAGCCGCACCGATCACTTCAAGTGCAGCACTTTGATCAGGCGTCAAGACAGGGCGCTCATGGATGCGCTTGGTGAAGGCCGAACTGATCTCTGCCGCGCCGCGTACACGTCTGCGCTCTTCAACAGCGATCACGCCCTTCGCTTCAAGCGCTTTGATGACCGCTGAGACCGAACCATATTCGGCACTCAAGTCGGCAACCTTCAGGTCGCCCTGCTTGAGCGCTTCAAGGATCGCGATCTGCTTCACGGCGGACTTGCGCGGCGTATACTCATCGGCTGCAGGCAGACGCGATGCCCAACGCTCATCGACTTGTTGGACCTTCGGATAGAGCACCTCCCACGCACCTGCAACCCGCTTCATCTTCGGGGTTGCTCCTGGGGGCAGCAGCAAGCGCACGCACGATGAGAGCGGCGCGATATAGCGTTCGGAAAGATAGAAGGCAAGTTCAGCACCAGCTTCATCGAAATAGGATTCGGAGAGCACCGCTTCGATGGACTTCAGGCGCTTCACGTTCTCAGGTACCTCTTCGCTCAAGCCCACCACGTACCCGATCGCTTTCCTGCCACCAAACGGCACGAGAACAGCACAGCCGATCTGCGCGTGTGCGAGATCGGCTGGTAATGCGTAGGTGTAAGCACTATCGAGTGCTTGCGTGGGTATGTCGAGGATCACCGAAGCGTAGGTCATGATGGCGCTAGTATAGCGCAGGCGCGTACGCTTATGAAAGCGACGGGCAAGCTGCCTTCAAATCTTCAACCTTGTTCGTGTGTTCCCAGGTGAATTCTGGAAGCTCGCGACCGAAATGGCCATACGCTGCGGTCTTACGATAGATCGGACGACGCAGGTCGAGCGCATCGATGATAGCTGCCGGACGCAGATCGAACACCTTCTCGACTGCCGCTTCGATCTCTTCTTGCGGAACATGGTTCGTGCCGAACGTTTCGATCATGATCGAAACGGGGCGCGCGACACCGATAGCATAAGCGATCTGAACCTCGCAGCGATCAGCAAGGCCAGCTGCGACCACGTTCTTCGCGACCCAGCGTGCTGCATAGGCGCCAGAACGATCGACCTTCGTGCAGTCCTTACCCGAGAACGCGCCGCCACCATGACGACCCATGCCGCCATAGGTGTCAACGATGATCTTACGGCCAGTAAGGCCCGCATCGCCCATAGGACCACCGATCACGAAACGACCGGTCGGGTTGATGAAGATCTCGGCGCCTTCATAGGAAAGATCGAGATCAGCGAATACCGGCGCGATGACCTGCTCGATGATATCTTCGCGCAGCTGCTCGGGATCGATATCCTCAGAGTGCTGGGTAGAAACGACGATCTTGTCGATACCTACCGGCTTATCGTTCTCATAGCGAACGCTCACCTGGGTCTTGCCATCAGGACGTAAGTAAGGCAGGATGCCCTCTTTGCGCACCTTGGTAAGGCGCTCGGAAAGACGATGCGCTGCATAGATGGGAAGCGGCATGAGCTCTGCGGTTTCGTTGCAGGCATAGCCGAACATCATACCCTGGTCGCCAGCGCCGATCTCGGAATAGCTGTCCTCGGCTTCGCCCTTCTGCGCCTCGAAGGACTGATCGACGCCCTGAGCGATATCGGCAGACTGATCGTGGATCGCATTGAGCACGCCACAGGTGGTGGCATCAAAACCATACTTCGCGCGGTTATACCCGATGTCTTCGAGCACCTCGCGCACGATGGCTGGCACATCAACATAGGCTTGCGTGCGAATCTCGCCCGTTACGAGCACCATGCCTGTGGTGGCCATGGTCTCGCAGGCGCAACGCACTGCGCTCGGATCGGCGGGTGCGCCAGAAGGAGAGATATAGCCCTGTTCAGCAAGCTCGATCTCCTTAGCAAGGATAGCATCGAGAACTGCGTCCGAGATCTGATCGCAGATCTTGTCGGGGTGCCCTTCCGTTACCGACTCGCTCGTGAAGATGTAAGAGGAATTAGCCATATCAGTATCGTACTTTCTGTTCTCTTATTCGCTTACTTGGATGCTTCGGTCTTTTGTGCGATGGCAGAACGAGGATCGCGCTCTGGATCCCAAGCACCACGGATCACGCGACCATCCTTCTTGAACTTCGCGATGTCAGTCTCCGCCATGCCGATGTTGTCGCGCTCGCGGTTCTTGACACGCGGACCTTCCTTGTCGGTCCACAGACGCTCTGCGACCGGTGCCCATGCCTCAGCAGCAGGCTTCGTCTTCGCACACAGCTCTTCAGCGCTTTCCTGCGCGACCAAGTCCGTAGAATGCGCGCCTGATTCAGCCACCATGTACTCGAGGCATTCAGGATTCTCGAGCATCGGGCAGGGACGCATGTAGTTATCGTTGAAGGGCTGCTCGTGGTAGTACTCCATGAAGATGGGTGAACGCAGGCAATCGAGCAACGTTGAGTCGTGGATGTTCGCGTTCGAATAGTGAATGAACACGCACGGCTCGACATCGCCTGCAGCATTGATGTGCAGGTAGCGGCGTCCACCAGCGATGCAACCGCCAACATATTCGCCGTCGTGCTGGAAGTCCAGCGTGAAGAGCGGCTTCGTCTGGCGCATCTTGTCGTTGAAGAGGTAGAGCTTCTCACGCTGTTCGGGCGTAGGCATAAGATCGGTCGGAGAATCCTTGCCGACCGGCATATAAGTGAAGATCCACGCGAAGAGCGCGCCCTTGTCGATCAGCCAATCGATGTATTCCTCGCTCGTAACGCTATCTGAGTTCACTGAGGTGTAGCAGATCGAAACGCCGAAGGGCAGCCCATGCGAGCGAAGCAGATCCATGGCCTCATCGACCTTCTGGTAGGTACCTTCGCCACGGCGTGAATCCGTAGAAGCCTCATCGCCTTCCGCCGAGATAGCAGGAACGAAATTCTTGACGCGGATCATCTCCTGGCAGAACTCTTCGTCAATGAGCGTTGCGTTCGTGAAGCAAAGGAACGCACAATCAGGATGAGCTTCGCAGAGCTTGATGAGGTCCTTCTTGCGCACCAGCGGCTCACCGCCCGTGTAGATGTAGATGTGAACGCCCAGCTCTTTACCTTGCGTAATGATCGAATCGATATCGTCATAGGAAAGATTGAGCGCATTGCCATAATCGGCCGCCCAACAGCCGGTGCAATGCAAGTTGCAAGCACTGGTCGGGTCGAGCAGGATGGCCCACGGAATGTTGCATTCGTACTTCTTGCGGCTCTTCTCCTGTTGGGTCCAGGCAAGAAGGTTCGCATCGATGACGAAGGTCTTCAGCAGATCATCGCGCACTTCAGGGTTGATATCAGTCATGATCTTCATGATGAGCTGATACCAGTTGTTCTTCTGCTCGATCGCATTGCGGATCGACTCACGCTGGCTCGGGAAGAGCGATTTTGGCAGAAGCGGCTCGAGCGTATCCATGATCTTATTGATATTCTTCTCTGGATCTGCGAGAAGATAGTTCATCAGTTTAGTGATCGCTGCTTTTTTCATTGCGTCTGTTGCGCCCATAAAAGATCCCCCTTAAATTTCGTTATCTATAAGCAGGACTGAGTCAAGTCTCGAAAATACAATTTGTTATTATGCCATTTTCTTCGTTTTTTCTAGCGGCGTTTTACGCCACTGGCGTCGTGCTCCCCGCTCAAGCGCGTTTTTTTCAACAGAATGCTGAGAACTGTCGAAATAGGGTTGCGCTACTATTGAAAGAAACTTGAGAACAAATAGTTTTTCTGCAGCGAACCGAGCAAAAGTTCTACCGATGAACCTATCGTTCTTCGCCGACCGAAGAAGAAAGGCCGACTCATGATAAGCGACGCGGTGCTCACTCAAGAGTATTTCGATACGATGAACTCACTTGATGGCGATCTGGCTGGCAAGCGATCGGCACGCGCCTACATGGACCAGTCAAGCGCGATCGTCCATCATCGCGTGGTGGGCGCAAGCTTCATTCCCCGTCTCTACAACGACGAAGTCTGGGAGCGCTTTCGCTTCATCTCGGAAACGATCCATACCATCCTGTGCAAGGTGATCGAACGCTATCGCAGCGATGAGGCCTATCGCGCGGTCTTCGATTACGATACGCGGCTAGTGGAGCTCATCCTGCTCCCCCGCGGCTACGATGCCATCCTTCCCTTCGCACGCGTGGATATTTTCCTCAACGAAGACACACTCGAAAGCGCCTTCTGCGAACTCAACGGCGATGGTTCAGCAGGGCTCAACGAGGATCGCGAGATCGTTCACAGCATCGAGACCAGCGAAACCTTCACGCGCTTCGCAGCGCACCACCAACTTGAGTCGTGCGAGCTCTTCAAAAGTTGGGTCGCTGAATTCATCGCGATCTATGAAACCTTCAAGAACAAGGTAGCGCATCCGCGCTTTGCCATCTGCGACTATTTGGATGTGGGCGTGGTCGATGAATTCCGTATCTTCAGCGAATACTTTAAGCAAGCTGGCTATGAATGCGTCATCGCCGACGTGCGCGACCTGTCTTTCGATGGCACCGTATTGCGCGATGGCAACGGTCAGCAGATCGACGCGATCTGGCGTCGTTGCGTCACGAACGACGTGCTCGAGCACTGGGATGAATCGCAGGAGCTCATCAGCGCGGTGCGTGCGCAAGCCGTAGCGCTCATCGGAGCATTCTCGGGTCATATCGTGCACGACAAGCAGATCTTCGAAGCGCTCAAGCACCCGCTTACGAAGGCGTTTTTGAGCGATGAAGAAAATGCCTTCATCGAAGAGCAGATCCCTGCCACCTATTTCCTTACCGATGAAGACTGCGACCTTGCCGCTGTACGCGCGAACAAGGATGACTGGATCATCAAGCCCACCGACAACTATGGCGCAGCTGATGTGTATGCCGGCAAAGCATGCAGTGAAGAGGAATGGAACGCGCTCATCGATCGCTTCGCGAACGGGGCAGCTGGTGCACCCTTCCTCGTGCAGCGCTACGTTACGCCCTATCGCACGAAGACGATCCCTCCTGCCACCGACCTAGAATGGCTCGTTGAACAGGGGCTTGCCACAAACGCTGCGGAGGTCGAGCGCGAAGGGGTGCTCTACAACAACATCAGCGGACTCTACCTCTACAATGGCACCTTCCAAGGGGTATTCTCGCGCCTCGGACCGCTTCCTGAGATTAGCAAGGAGCACCACGGCATGACCGCCGCTACCATTCGCGTGCGTGATCGAGCTTGAGCTATGGCGCAACGTGCGATCGACATAGTAGCTGCTGCTCTCACGACCGTTCTGCTGGCCTTCGGACTGTTCGGCTCAGGGCTCGTGGTATGCATGATGCCGCAGACCACCCAGTTGCTCGGCAACAACTTCTCCGGCTGGAATGAAGCGACCTACCCGCAAGACACTATGAGCGAACTCGCAGAAGCGGTGCGTTCCTTCTCGATCGACGATACCGGGCGCCCGCAACTCGAAGCGTGCGTACGAACCGCCCTCGAAGAGCATTTCCCCGACATCGAGCGCACGCTCGCCGCAGGCGACACTGGCCAAAACGCGGCCGGGAACCTCTACGCTGGCGGCATCGGCGCTGGCAACCTGCTCTCGATCTACACCCTGCCCGCAAGCGCGGTGGATCATCTTGAAGACTGCATCCCTGTGTTCGCTACCTCGCGCATCATGATCATCTTGAGCCTGGTCTTCGCTGCCGCAGGGATCATCCTGCTCATCGTACGCAGGAAAAGGAAGCTTGCCGGCTGGATCATGTTCGCAACCCCGCTCGCCGTGATCGGGATCATCGTTGCGCTTGGCATCTGGGCGTTCGTCGATTTCGATTCGCTGTTCGGTCAACTCCACACGCTCTTCTTTACGGGCGGCAGCTGGATATTCCCTGCCGATTCGCTGCTGATCACGCTCTTTCCCGAAAGCTTCTGGATGGGCATGGGGATCGTTTGGGTCGCCGTGAGCATACTCGCCTGCCTGATCGTCTCGTTCATCGGGCGCTTCGTGAAGCGCTAGGCACGCGCGTTGTAGAATACAGGCACTTCACCTTTTGAAAGCTTGAAAGGATACCGATGACTGCTTCCAAGAAACCCGTACGCGTCCGTTTCGCTCCCTCTCCCACTGGAGAACTCCACATCGGCGGCGCACGCACGGCTATTTATAACTGGGCGTTCGCACGTGCTAACGATGGCGATTTCATCCTGCGCATCGAGGACACCGATCCCGAGCGCTCCACCGAAGAGAACAAGCAGATCATCTTGCGCGCAATGCGCTGGCTCGGCCTCGACTGGGACGAAGGTCCCGAAGTAGGCGGCGACCATGGCCCTTACCTTCAGACCGAACGTTTCGACACCTACGCAGATGCGCTCGAGCGCCTGAAAGAACGTGGAATGGTCTACCCGTGCTTCTGCACAAAGGAACAGCTCGACGAGAAACGTGCTACCGCCGAAGCGACCGAAGGCGGCTATTCGGGCTACGACCGCACCTGCCGCAGCCTCTCCGCCGAAGAGGCACAAGCGCGCATCGATGCGGGAGAGCCCCATGTGTGGCGCCTGAAAGTGCCGCTCGATCACGGCCCGATCGAATTCGACGATGCGGTCTATGGCCATATGAGCTTCCCGGCAGACGTGATGGACGACATGATCCTGGTGCGCTCCGATGGCACCCCCACCTATAACTTCGCCGTGGTCTGCGACGATGCGCTCATGAACATCTCGCACGTTATCCGTGGCGACGACCACCTCTCCAACACCCCGCGCCAGATCCTCATCTACGAAGCACTTGGCTACGACGTTCCGGTGTTCGCCCATCTTCCTATGATCTTGGGCTCGGATGGTCGCAAGCTTTCCAAGCGCCGCAACGCCACCTCAGTCGAGCAGTACAAGGAGATGGGCTATCTGCCCGATACGCTCATCAATTTCCTCGCGCTTTTGGGCTGGTCGCTCGACGGCGAGACGACCATCATCGATCGCGATACGCTCTGCCGCGAGTTCTCGCTCGATCGCGTGACGCGCAAGGATGCGATCCTCGACGAAGAGAAGCTCGACTGGATGAACGGCATCTATATCCAGAACATGGGTGCTGCTGCCTGGGTGGATGAGGTCGCTCCCTTCTTCATCGAAGCGGGTCTTGCAAGTGCTGAAGATATCGAAGCCAACCGTGAGTGGTTCGAGAAGCTCTACCCGCTCGTTGCAGAACGCTCGAAGCATCTGAACGATGCAATTGAGAAGCTCTCGTTCATCTTCGATGGGCCGAACGTGACGCTCGATGAGAAATCAGTGAAGAAGAACCTGCTCAAAGAAGGCGCACGCGCCGATGAAGTGCTGCGCGAAACGCGCGCGATCTTGGCCGATAAATCGATCCCGTGGCAGTGCGATCCGCTGCAAGATGCGGTGCGCGAGCTCACCGAGAAGCTCGACTTGAAAGCGAAGTTCGTCTTCCAACCCATCCGTGTTGCGGTCACTGGTTCACAGGTTTCGCCGCCGCTGTTCGAGAGCATCGAACTCATGAAGCGCGAAGATGTGCTCGCACGCATCGACTACACGATCTCCGAAGTGTTCGGCGCCTAGTCGCGCAGGTTGCCTCACGAGCCTAATGAGCCAAACGAAAGGCTGCCATGAGCGAAGACAGGAGCATACCGATCTCGCCTGCTGCTCTTGAAGCATTTGCAGCCGGTGCGGCGTTCATGCCCCACAGCGCTCCTGGACCTTCTGCAGATAGCGAAGCACGCACTGCAGAAAAGACTGCTGAGGCGCCTGATGCCTGCCAGTCCGAAGCAGCGAGCGAAACCGAGCAGAACGACGAAGCTCCTGTTGAAGAGGCGATCAACAGCTCTGGTGATGCTCTCAGCGAAGCAGCCGAAGAGGGCTCTGCTCCACCAACAGACCCGCGCTTTCCCATCTCGGTCCTCCCAGGATTCTGCACCCGCCTTGCTGGCAGCACATGCGAACGGTGCACCTTCGTCTGTCCCTACGATGCTATTCTTTTCGACGAACAGGATCATCCCCACATAGACGAGGAATTCTGCACCCGCTGCGGGCTCTGTTGCGGCATCTGCGATGCCTTCGTTACCGAGCGCATCACGATGAACGACCTGCTCGACAAGGTTCGCCGCCTCTCTGGCGAGGGCGAGCCCGTCTTCTTCACCTGCTACGATCAGATCCCTGAAGATTTCGAAGTGCATCCCAACGTCGTGGTCCTGCCTTGCATCGGCGCGGTCGCACCCGAATTCTGGCTGGCTGCCCTCGAAGCGAACCCTGAATTGCAAATCTACTGCAACTTCTCGCTCTGCACCGATTGCCCCACCGCAGGTCCCGAGGCGAAGGCACTGCTCACGCATGCAGTGAATCTGGGCGAGCGCTGGAGCCGCATCCATATGGGCAAAGCCGAGCGCCTTCCCGAAAAGACCGATATCTTGAGTCGCTTCTTCGAGGCCACCTCCGATGAATTCCACCGACGCGGTGTTGCCACCTCGCTCGTGAACGAGGCAGCCGATATCGCAAGCGGCAAGCATCGCAAGCGCTACAACGATACGCTCGCCAAGTTCCACGAG
Organism: Eggerthella sp. CAG:298; assembly: GCA_000435675.1. Classification (GTDB taxonomy): domain Bacteria; phylum Actinomycetota; class Coriobacteriia; order Coriobacteriales; family Eggerthellaceae; genus Anaerotardibacter. The sequence goes on from FR895141.1 coordinate 35,387, forward strand.
CAAAAAGCTCACCTGCGCGCACAGGGTCACGCGCAAAACGCTCATCACCACCAGCATGTTCCTTCAACTCCCGATCTTGTGGTGCGTAAGCCCTGGCCACGCCTCACGCTCGTGGCGAACACCGTCGAAGAACATCCCGAGATCGCCCCTAACATCCCCCGCTATTTTGCAGCGGTCGATGATACCCTCTGCGAGCACTGCTACGAGCCGTGCTTCTCGCACTGCCCCGCCGGCGCACGCTCCTTGGATGAGTCTGGCACGATCGTGGTCGATCCCAAGCTCTGCATCGCGTGCAGCAATTGCGCACTTTACTGCCCCACAGGCGCAGCATATCTCTTCGAAACCGACGCTACGATCTTCCTTTCCAAACAAAGCACCAACGAATAACGATCAGCTTCGCTCCTCCCGACTCCATTCAAGAGCTAGGTTTATAATCGAACTCAAGGCATTGCCTTCTTCTTGCACCCCTCGATCCCAAAGGAGATACCATGGTCGATGAAACCAATTCATTAGAAGAGATCCGCGCATACTTCGCTCAGGATAAATTCGCAGCTCAAGCGCAGTGCAGCATCATCGAAGCCGCGCCGAATCATGCCATCTGCGAAATGCCCATCACCGAAAACCACCTCAACGCCAACGGCACCGTCATGGGTGGCGCGATGTTCACGCTGGCAGATTTCACCATGGCCATCATCTCGAACATGGACAACAAACCCACCGTTGCCATCGACTGCACGATCCGCTTCTTCTCCCCCGCCAAGGGCGAGAAGCTCATCGCTACGGGTAGCGCGAACAAGGCAGGCCGAACCGTAGGCTTCTACACCGTCGACATCACCGACGATCTCGGAACCAACGTTGCACAGTTCGTCTGCACCGCGCACCGCAGCTAGACCTTCGTTCATCCTGAAATAGCGCCCCGAACGCAAGCCACCTGCACGCCGCACTGCTGCAGGTGGTTCTCTTTTCCATTCGCACGAAAACCCTGTCGAAGTACGCCGAAGGGGCGTAAAATCGAACTGCATCCGAACATCAGTCCTATACGCATACGCAAGAAAAGAGTCGCATGAACTTCACCGTACGCTGGCATACCTTCTTCGATCGCTCCGCCCCGAACATGATCTTGCGTTTCGCGGTCATGTTCTTCGGTCTTGCACTGGTTGCTGCTTCGGTCGCACTCACTCGCGCTTCAGGACTCGGCACCTCGCCCATCTCGTGTATCCCCGCAGTCTTGAGCTTCACCACAGCTTGGACCATCGGCACGTGGACCTTTGTAGTGAACGTATTGTTCGTACTCATCCAGATCATCTTGTTGCGCAGCGATTTCAACCCGATCCAGTTCTTGCAGATAGCTTTCGTGTTCGTCTTCTCAGCGATGATCGATTTCTTCGTTCCGTTTTGCGAACTCATCCCCATGCCGAACTACGGATTCGAGCTCTTCTACACCATACTGGGCGTATTCATGACGGGCTTTGGCATCTTCCTGCAGGTGAAGGCCTCACTCATCACGCTCCCTGGAGAAGGGATCGTGCTGGCAGTTTCGAAGGTGACCAAGATTGCGTTCCCGAAATGCAAGGTGGCATTCGACACATCCCAAGGTGTTATCGGCGTGATCATCTCGCTCATCGCGATGGGCGGCCTATTCGGCGTGCGTGAAGGCACCATCCTCTCGGCGCTGTTCGTAGGGGTGGTCGTGAATCTCTGCAACAAGCTGCTTCCGAACTTCGAAAAAGCCGTTCCGCTTGCTGGGCACCGGACGCTCACTGCAACCACTCTCGAGTCGCCCTCGAATGCGCCTGCACCTCAAGAAGCGCCCGCTACCGATGCGACCCCCGAAGCAGCACTCGAAGCAACAGACGTTTCTTACTCTCTTGAACGCGACTAGCACGAATTGCAGCAGATCCACCCGCTTGGCAACAAAGAAAACCCCTCCCGAGCACGAGCTATCTGGCGAACCATCTACTCCTCTTTCTCTGACGAGAAGAAAGACGATAGGAATTCCTGCACCGCAGTGAGCGTGGTGCCATCTTCGCTCTCTCCCACCACACGCATCGGCACGATGAGCTTCTTCTTGTCCGCCAAGTAACGCCCTGCTTTCTTGCGGAGCGCAGATGCCTGCTTCTTCGAGATGGTGATAGGCTCGACGATAAGCTTGCCACCCGTCACCGATATCTGCGCGATGTTGTGCTCGTTCGCGAACGCTTTCAAACGCGCTTTCTGGAATTGATTGACCGTAGCTGGCGGCATTTCGCCATGCTTCTCTATGATCTCGCGCGCTAGCTCGTCCACGAATTCGATCGTATCGGCACTGGCCAGCTTGCGATAGAAGAGCACGCGTTCATCAGCATCAGGCACATATTCTTCAGGGATGTACGTGTGATCGGGCACGTTGATCACGATGTCGGAAAGAGCTTCAGGAAGATAGTTGTCGGATATGCTCTCCCCCTCACGCGTAAGATTCACCGCCTGCGAGAGCATCTGCGCATAAAGATCGAAGCCCACTGCCGACATGTTGCCGCTCTGCTCCGCGCCAAGGATGCTGCCCGCGCCACGGATCTCAAGATCCTTCATGGCGATACGCATGCCGCTTCCCAGATCGGCATTCTCGTCGATCGCGGTCAGGCGATCGCGCGCTTCCTCGGTAAGGGGAACGTTATCGGGGAACAGGAAGTAAGCATATGCCTGCGTGGAAGAGCGACCGACACGTCCTTTGAGCTGGTACATCTGCGCAAGGCCCAAACGCTGCGCGTCTTCGATTATGAGCGTATTCGTATGCGGGTTGTCGATGCCGCTCTCGATGATGGTAGTTGCTACGAGCACATCGATCTCGCCTGCGGAGAAATCTTCCATCACGATCTCGAGCTCTTCTTTCGACATCTTGCCGTGCGCTACCCCGATGCGCGCTTCACCTGCCGCTTCACGCACGCGCTTCACCGCGTCATCGATCGAGCGCACGCGATTGCTCACGTAGTACACCTGCCCCTTGCGATCGAGTTCGCGCGCGATGGCATCGGCGACCACATCAGGGTCCCACTCGCCCACGTGCACTTCCACGGGGCGGCGATCATCGGGCGGCGTCATGATCAGGCTCATGTCGCGCACGCCGGAAAGCCCCATCTGCATCGTACGCGGAATGGGTGTTGCCGAAAGCGTGAGGATATCGATCGATTCACGCATGTTCTTCAGCTGCTCTTTATGTCCCACGCCGAAGCGCTGTTCCTCGTCGATGATCACAAGCCCCAGATCTTTCGGATTCACATCGCGCGAGAGCAGGCGATGCGTACCCACGAGCACCTGCACCTCCCCGTTTGCGAAATCTTCAAGGGTCCTTTTTTGCTGCGCAGGCGTACGGAAACGCGAGAGCACTTCGACGCGCACCCCGAAAGGCTCGAAGCGTTCCTTGAATGTGGTGTAGTGCTGCTGAGCCAAGATGGTGGTCGGACAGAGCACCATCACCTGCTTCTTGTCCTGCGTTGCCTTGAACGCCGCACGCAATGCCACCTCGGTCTTGCCGAAACCCACATCGCCGCACACGAGCCGATCCATCGGATGAATCGATTGCATGTCAGTCTTGATGTCCGCAATAGCCGCAAGCTGATCAGGTGTTTCTTGGTAAGGGAACGCTTCTTCCATCTCGCGCTGCCAGGGCGTGTCCTCTTTATATTGATAACCCTTTGTCGCGCTACGGCGCGTATACACGTCTACCAAGTCGAACGCAAGCTGCTTCGTGGCCTTACGCGCACGGCCTATGGCGCGTGACCAGTCCGACGTGTTGAGGCGCGTCAAACGCGGGGATGCTCCTTCGGGGCCGACATAGCGCGTTACGCGATCGAACTGCTCGACCGGCACATAGAGCTTATCGCCTTCAGCGTATTCCAAAAGCAAGTAATCGCGCTCGATCCCGCCCACATCACGGCGCACGAGATCGCGGAAGAATGCCACACCATGATGCGCATGCACCACATAATCACCGGGCTTATAGGGAAAGGTGATGTCGGTGATGTCGACGCGCTTCGTGGTACGCACCGACATGGAGCCTTGCGTATCGGCAAGCGAAACAAGAGCGAGCTTCGCCGCAGGGAAGATCATACCGAGCGGAATGTTCACATCGACGATATTCACCACGCCACGGCGCAGCTTGCGCGCGCGGCGAGCAGTATCTGAAGACGCAGGCGCTTCCCCGTCTTCCTTAGAACGAGCGGGCAAAGATGAAGATGAAGATGAAGATGAAGATGCACCTTCGCCCTCGTCATCGGGGACTGCCAGCACATCGAGCTCCTCCTTGATCGGGATCCCCCGATCGACCAGTTCGAGCTTCATCTCCTGACGTGCGCGGAAATGCGGCACCGAGAACACCACGGTGAAGCCTTGCTGCGTGAGCGAATAGAGCTTGCCGAAGAGCTTATCGGCATCTC
>FR895141.1:39845-74410 GCA_000435675.1 Eggerthella sp. CAG:298
CGCTTGACCACCAATTCATCATCGAGCTCCACGCCCACCCGCATGATCGATACATAGGTTGCGCGCTGATTCTTCCCGAAATCGAGCGCTTGTGGGGCGAAGAAGAGCTCGTCTGCCAAAAGCAGCGAGGCGTTCGTCTTCTTCATGAGCTCATCGCGATAGTGAAGCGCATCATCGACCAAACTTCGAGGCTCGACCACCACCGTAAGAGCATCATCTGGAAGGTAGTTGCCTACGGTATCAAGCACTTCGGACACATAGGGCAAGAGCGCCTGCGGCGTGAATATCTCGGTCTGTTCGAGCGCATCGAGCAGGTCGCGATAGAGCGGCGTGGTGCTCGACTGCGGCACCAGCCGCGAACGCGCCTGAGCGATACCGCGCGAAGTGATAGGAAATTCGCGCACGGGAAAGATCTCGACCGACGCGCGCGAAGAGATGGTCTGCCCTGTTCCGGGAAGCAAGCTGCGGATCTCTTCCAGTTCGTCGCCGAAGAAATCGAGACGCACCGGATTGACCAGATTGCCCGCGAACACATCGATCGTGCCGCCCTGCGCACTGAAGGTTCCTGGTCCATCGAGCTTGCCGGTGTTCTCATAGCCGAGCTCCACCAGGCGCTCGACCAGACCCTCGTAATCCTCGACACCTGAAATGCCCATCTCATCGAGCTCTTTTCCCGCTTCGAGCACAAGCGGGCGCGCAACCTCGGCACGTGCGGGTGCCACCTTGCGCAAGAGCGCTCGAGCGGATGCTACTACCAAGCACGACCTTCCGCTCTGAAGTGCCCAAAGCGCTTCAAGACGACGTGCCGACTGGCGTGCGCGCGCCTGGTACTCCTTCGCGTTCGCAGGAGGATCGAGGATGAACGGATTCTCTTCGCGTTCTCGATAGAGATAGACCTTCTCATCGCCCACGTAGGCACCGAGCATACGCGCGAACGTTTCGGCGGTCTCTTCACCGGGAACCACCACGAGCGTAGGCTGCGGGCGCTCCGCAAAGCGCGCTGCTACCAAGAACGGACGTGCCGAAGAAGCAACACCAATCGTGGCATCGGCGCCGGCATCCAGCTTGCCCCAGAAGTTCTCAAGTGCACCCGAGCGCTCGAGCGTCTGCGAAAGAAGGTCAATCAGCATCTGCGTCCCTTTCTTGTGCCTACGAAGGCAGCTAAACCAAACACGAAAAGCCGCTTTTCGCGGCAACAGTGAAGATAAGTCTACCAATTCGCTCGTCCGTTCGCTTGCCAGCGCACCGCTCTTCACGCACTCACCACAGGCGCGCTACCATCGTGTAACCCTGCTACAATACGAGAACAAAGATACAAGCGAAGGGACAGCTATGGCACGAGAGAAGAAAGCGGATAAACTTGCTCGCGCGCTCGAAGTCGAGCGCCGCATGGGTGAACACTATCCCGAGCCCGAATGCGCGCTTCATTACCGAACACCCTTCGAACTCACGATCGCGGTCGCTCTTTCCGCACAAACCACCGATGTGAACGTGAATAAGGTAACCCCTACCCTGTTCGCCCGTTTCGGAACACCCGAAGCCATGGCACAAGCGAATGTGGAAGAGGTTGCCGATATCATCCATTCGCTCGGATTCTTCCGCAATAAGGCGAAGAATTGCGTTGCATGCGCTCAGATGATCATGAGCGATTTCGGTGGCGAGGTACCCCGTGACATGAAAAGCCTTCAAAAGCTTCCTGGGGTGGGCAGGAAGACGGCGAACATCGTACTGAACGAAGGGTTCGGCATCGTCGAAGGCATCGCGGTCGATACGCACGTGTTCCGCATTGCGCACCGCTTGAAGTTCTCCAATGCTGGCACTCCCTTGCAAACCGAACAAGATCTGCTCAAGCTCTATCCCCGCGAGTGCTGGGGGCCGATCAATCATCAATGGGTGTTGTTCGGACGCGAAACCTGCATCGCGCGCAAACCGAAATGTGCCGAGTGCTTCTTGAACGACCTCTGCCCCTCCGCCTTCAAACAGTCCTGATGACAAAAAGAAAGCGCCGGAGTAGGTGAAATGCTCACCTTTCGGGCGCTTGTTAATTTGTATGCTACAGGGTTTTCAAAGAGTGCGCTAGGGGTCGGGTAGTTTGTCATCTAGGTCAGGCAAGCAGCTGAGCCCATGGGGTACTTAAATTACTCTGAGTCCGCACTCTTAATTTGTAATAGGCTGTCCGAAGGAGCGAAGCGCATGAGCTTGCCGGTTTACACGGCAAGCGAACAGCGAAAGCGGGTAATTACAAGTGCCCCTTGGGCGTGCTGCTTGCATGGGATAGATGGGAAAAGATGTCGAACGACCGGGTAGTTTGTCACCTTTTCATGCAGGTTTCCATTATTCCGCTTCAATCGAAACAATCTCGAGTTCGCGCCCGCGAAGAAGTTCCGTGTCTTCACTATGGCAGTAGGGACAGATACGGCCGTGCTCGACCGTACCATAGGTTTTCCCGCAAGCATTGCAGACAGTGACAGCGGGCACGGTGCACACCTCAAGTTCCGCGCCCTCCGTAAGCTTGTTCTTGTTCGCCGCCCACGTCCAAGCATCCTCGAAAAAATCCGTAACGATGCCCGACACTTCGCCCAAATCGACCGTCACCTTCTGAATATGCGCAAGGTGCTGCTCTTTCGCCACATCCTCCAGCTGGTCGATCATGGCGAAAACGATACCTAATTCGTGCATGATCGCTCCCCTTTGCGCCTAATCCTTCTTGCCGGGGACGATGCGCTTGACAAGCATCTTCGCCGCATTAGGGAGAATCTTCTTGATCTTGTCTTCGCTCGGCACCATGGTCGAACATTCAGGATGCTCACGCGAAAGGCTGATCGCATCGAATTCGCAACGCGTTGTGCACAGTCCACAACCGATGCATTTGTTCGGATCGACCACGCTCGCGCCACAAGAAAGGCAACGAGCAGTTTCCGTCCGAATCTGCTCTTCAGTGAATGCGGGGCGCTCACCTGGAGTGATGCGCGTCTCTCCACTCGTAAAGGTACAACCTGGCACCTGGCGACCCGCATGATCGTACTTGCCAGGATTGAGCGCGATATTGCTCTTATCAAGCTCAACATAATGAAGCTGATTGCGCCCAGTAGTGAGCGAACTTCCCTTCTGAACGAAACGATGCAAACTGGTTGCAGCCTCATGACCTGCCGCGATAGCATCGATCACGAAGCGTGGACCCGTGAAGGCATCACCACCTACGAACACATCGTCTTGTGCGGTCTGATAGGTGAACCCATCTGCCAGCGCCGTATTCCCACGACCGAGCTCGACCGCGCTTCCCTCAAGCAGACTACCCCACTCGATGGATTGCCCGATAGCCAACACGACCTGCTTGCAATCGATCGTACGGGTGTCGGCATCATCGTATTCAGGGGCGAAACGTCCTTCACTATCGAAGACCCGCGTACAACGGCGAAGCGTGATGGATTCAACCTGCCCGTTCGCATCGGTGTTGATCTTCGCCGGACCCCAACCACAATCGAGCTTCACACCATCGGCAAGCGCTTCTTCTATCTCATCGGGGCTTGCAGGCATCTCCTCGCGCTGCTCGATGCTCACCATGGTAACGTTCTTCGCCCCGCTTCGGCGCGCCATGCACGCGGCATCCACCGCCACGTTGCCGCCGCCAACGACCACGACCTCGTCAGCGACATCGCAGGCATTGCCCACTACATCGGCCTCAATAGTCTCACGCAAGAACGAGAGTGCTCCGCTCACCCCTTGCGCATCTTCACCTTCGACACCGAGCGGTCGGCTCCCTTGCGCACCGATAGCCAGATAGAACGCCTTGAATCCCTCATCGCGCAAGCTATCGAGCGTGACATCCTTGCCCACATCCACACCGCAGCGGATCTCTACGCCCAGCTCGCGCAAGATATCGATCTCAGCCTCGACCACATCGCGCGGAAGCTTATAGGCAGGAATGCCGTAGGTCATCATGCCACCAGGCTTTTCTTCGCGCTCGAATACGGTAGGCGCGTACCCCATAGTGGCAAGATAGTACGCACACGTAAGACCCGCCGGCCCCGCACCCACGATGGCGATCTTCTCAGGGAACCCTCCACGCGTGGTGGGAGGAATGACCTCCGGTATGTAACGATACTCAGCCTCGAGATCCTTCTCGGCGATGAAGCGCTTCACATCATCGATCGCCACCGGCTCGTCGACCGTGCCGCGCGTACAAGCCGCCTCGCAGCGCTTGTTGCAGATGCGTCCACATACTGCGGGAAAAGGATTCTTTTGCTTGATGAGCGCGAGTGCATCGCGGTAACGCCCTTCAGCTGCCATGCGCAGATAGCCCTGCACCGAAATATGTGCAGGACAGGCAACCTTGCACGGTGCCGTGCCAGCCTCATGACACTCGATACGGCTCGTATTCTTGTAATCGGGATCCCAGTCTTTTTCGCTCCAGGAAAGCGTGGGTAACGGCTGCTGTGGATAGGAAACCGGCCCATCTTCGGTAAGGAGTTTCTGACCGAGCTTCACCGCGCCTGCTGGGCACACTTCCACACACCCCGCGCATGCCACGCACTTTTCGCCGTTGATCTGCGCAACATAGGCAGACCTGCTCATGTTCGGCGTGTTGAACAGCTGCGAAGTACGCAGCGCATAGCAGACATTCACATCGCAATTGCAGATGGCGAAGATCTTATCGGATCCATCGATATTGGTGATCTGATGAACATAACCATTGCGCTCGGCAAGGATGAGGATATCCATGACCTCATCATAGGTAGCGTAATGCCGCTTGCCCGTCTCTACGCAGTAGTCGGCCATATCACCGAGGCCGATGCACCAGTTCTGCGGGTCGGATCCCGCATTACCTCCACGCACGCGCTCGGCTGCACGACATGAGCATGCGCCCACCGAGAAGCGATCGTATTTCTTCAACCAATGCGAGATGCGCTCGACATCAGCTACCTCGTTCTCGTATTCGATCGCACGCTCGACAGGGATAACATGCATGCCGATGCCTGCACCACCGGGCGGCACCATCTTCGTGACCTTCGTAAGCGGCAGAAACGCCATGCGCTCGAAGAACGTGCCGATCTCGGGGTGCTCTTCAAGCTGCTGCTGGTTCATAACGGTGAACTCCGCCGAACCGGGCACGAACATAGGAAGCAGATAGCGCTTCTCATGATTCGGATTCTTGCCATCGAGGTTCTCCCAGTTATACTCGATGATTCCCTTGATGGAAAGATCATCCAGGAGTTGCTGGAGCTTCTCGCTCTCAAGCCCACTCGCACTTTTGAGCTGCTCGAACGTGAGCGGCTTGCGCACCTTCATGTGTGCGGTGAGCGCTGCCTCTTCTTCGGTCATCACGCTCGCAAGTCCCCAATAATCGGGGTCGGTCGGAGCCACCTTCACGCCAATGCGGTCGGTGATCTTCTGCCCTTCACGCAGCACGCCTTCTTTAAGAGGCTCGTGCGCAGCAGGACCAGGATCGTTCGGCTCATCGGGTTTGTACGGAACGAAGGTGTCGTTTTCAGAATAGAGCTCTTCGGCGATGATGCGATGCGGCCCACCCGCCGGGTTCGTTTCAGGAATGGTATTGCGCGCCTTCAGCTCCTCTTCGGTAAGACCACGGCTCATGGCCGCCTTGCGTTCTTTTACCGTCGAACCGCCATAGGATTTCTTTATCTTCGTTATTTTTCCGTTTTCGGCCTTCTTCGCCATAGGATCCCCCTCGCGCTATAAAACTAAAAAGCGCTGCGCCCCCACGCATGCGCTTTTATATTCGCATTACAGCAGATTATACGTGATTACGGCATTTTGTCCCGAAGAGCTGCGATTCTACCCAAAATGCGTACCATCAAAACGGAAGGTCTCCATATTTACCCGACCCCCTAGCACATCCTTAATTCGTAATAGGCTGTTCAAAGGAGCGAAGCGCATGAGCTTGCCTGAAAAGGCAAGCGAACAGCGAAAGCGGGTAATTACAAGTGCCCCATAGGCGTGCTGCTTGCGTAGGATAGATGGGAAAAGGTGACGAACGACCGAGCAGTTCGTCACCTTTTTCGCATGGAGGGCTAGATACTATCGGCACGCAACGCCTCGACCACGTTATCAGCCTTGCAGCGATGCATGCCATACGCCACAGAAGCCGCCATCGCTACTGCGGTCATGCCGATCGCGAGCACCACATATCCCCACGGAAGGGTAAAGGTGAGTCCCCCGAGCGATTCACCGACCACAAGATAGAGCAGATAGGATATGCCAGCCGATACGATGAGACCGGGAATCAGCCCTGCGATGCCAAAGCTCATGCATTCGTTCATGATCATGCGCCTGAACTGCTTGTTCGACATGCCGATCGACTTCATCACCGCAAATTCCCGACGGCGCAAGATGAGCGAATTGGTGATGGTATTGAACACATTCGCAAGCGCGATCAGTGCCAAGATCACGGTGAAGAGCAAACAGAACACGTTAACGATCGTTGCCATCATCTGAACCGATTCACGCTCTTCGACGTGGTCGTTATACGATGAGAAAGCCAGATCGTACGGGCATTCTTCGCTGAAGAACGTAGTGCTGCTCTTTGCGAGCTCTTCAGCCAATGCCGCATGATCGCCATCACGCGAATCGAACTCGCCAGCAAATGTCGGAGCCGTTAACCCAAACGCCTGGCCCTGAGCAAGCGAGACCGGCATGACCAAGCACAGGTAATCGCCCACCTTGCCCAAAACTGCTGGAGGTTCTTCGACGAGTGCCGCAATATCCAGGCCCGTCGAGGCATAGTCGACCTCATCGAGCGCGAGCATCTTTCCTCCTATATCATCATCTGCAGCAGAGGACGCGACCGCCTCGATGCTCCATTTCGCCGCCTCGTTATTGCTCGTCGCTTCTGGTTGCATCGTTATATGCGCAGGGTAACGACCTTGATAAACGGCACTACTGAGCACTTGAGCTTCACCTGTACCCTGCAAAGCTTCCATCAATTGATAGCGTGAACCATCGTTGCCATAGCAACGAGATACACCGATCGCCCGCGGATGTTCAGGATCATAATACTCAGATGGATCGAGTCCTAAGCTGCGAGCGTACTCATCGAAGGAAGCATCGTCGATATAGCTCATCTGGGCATAGAGCGCATAGTCGCCATCAGCCAGCTCTCCGCCCGTTTGCGAGTCTGCCGAGCGGTACATGCTTCCCGCAACGTTATGAGGCACGATAAGCGGTGCGGAAGTAGTAAGTTTCCAGCCTTGCCCTTCAGCATTCGAAGCTCCTGAAAGGCGATCGTAGGCATCTGTGAAGATACGCACCTCTTCAGCGAAGCGTTCATTATCGCGCACAAGCTGCTCGTTTGCGGTGGTTCGTTCGGTTCCATTTTCATTCATTTGATCGAGCTGAACAACGACCGCAACTTCGCCTGCAGAAGCATTGCCGCCCGAAACAGCGCCGACAAGCGACCCAAGGAACGTATTCAGCGAACCTGCCGTCATCAAGAGCACGATGGCAAGCGCAAGCGATACCGCAGCGGTCTTACCCTTCGTCGTGCCGCGCTTACGATTGATCGCAGCGAGCTTTCCGCCAATGCCGAACATCCTGCCCGAAATACCCCTCGACTTCCACAACCTCGCAGGAATGGTCGCGGTTGCCGCAAGGCGCCTACCGCGTTTGGATGCTTGCGACCCTCCCGATGATTTGAGCGAGTCGATGATGTTCGCCCTGCTCGCGCGCTTCGCGGGAATCCAGACTGAGAGCAGCACGGTAACGAGCGTAAGCACGGTCGTTGCGAGAATGACCCACGGATCGACGGACAAGCCGAAGGTCACGTCACCCACATTGCCCATCATCTTCGTGATAGCGGGACCGAGTGCGGCAAAGGTTATCGCGCATCCGCCGATCCCCACCAGAAGGCCGAGCGGAATGCCCACCACCGCAACGACGAGCGCTTCAAGAACGACCGCACGACGGAGTTGACGCCGCGTTGCTCCCACCGAAGAGAGTAGCCCGAACTGGCTCTTTCGCTCGGCAACCGAGATGGCGAAGGCGTTGAAGATGAGCGAGATGCACGCCACGATGATCACGATAGAGAGGATGAGCACCAAGCCATAGAACGTTGTCCAGATCGATGCATCGCTGCTTATTCCCATATAGCGCAAGAGCCCATTGTGAAGTTCGACCCGGTCGCCAGGAAACAATGCCTCTGCGTTATCCTGCACTTCTTCGGTATTCTGCACGCCCGACATCGTAAGGTAAACTTCGGCGAATGATGCCGGCGTTGGCGTCTGGCTCCCTGCCGTGATCGCTACTGGCCCCACAGCGCTATACATTGCATAGCCCAATCGATCATAGAAGCCTACGACGGTATAGGTCTTGGCCTGCTTGTTCTCGAGCGTTTCATCAAGACCAGTGCCGTCGACGCGCGCATCGAGGTATCCCATGGATGAATTGAGCTGCATGCCGGGAGTTATCGTATAGGTCTTCGCAGCCGAAGGATCGTCTTCGCCCGCGTCGATCTCGCCGAATTCCACCCTGCTACTGCCACCAGCATCCTGCGCAATGCGCTCGCCCACCTGGAAGGTGACCTTATCGCCGATGTTCACACCTTGCGAAGATTGCCAACCGTCGGAGAGCAAGATCTCGTTTTCGTTCTCAGGCAGCCTTCCTTCGCTCGCATGAATGCCGAGTGTGGTCTCAATATCGCCTTCATAGGTAAGGATCGGCAGATACGATCCGAAGCGCTGTTTCTGCTTTTGTGTCAGTTCAGCGAATCCCAGATCATAGAGCGTCGCAATGTCGGTGACCAAGGGGTCATCCTGTGCATGCGCAAGCTCACTTGCAAGGGCGCTCGTATCCTCTACCTGAACCTTCGCCATCCAGGTGCCGCTCGTTTCCACCTCGCTCCTATATAGGAAGCTCGTGAGCGACGTGTAGCTTGTAAGGACCGCAGTGAGCAGCGCTGCAGCAAGCGCAACGCCGATGATGGTCACGATCGTGCGCGCTTTGTTCGCACGCAACGATTTCGTGGTGAAGTTGGTCATCACGTTCATCGTCGGATCCTCTCATCGCGGGCGATGCGGCCGTCCTCGATGGCGATGATGCGATCAGCAGCGAGTGCGATCTCTTCATCGTGCGTGATCACGATCATCGTCTGGCCGAATTCGCGATTCGAGTCGCGCAAAAGCTGCATGATCTCACAGCTGTTGTGCGTATCGAGATTGCCGGTCGGCTCATCAGCGAGCACGACCGACGGCGCATTCATGAGCGCACGACCGATCGCCACGCGCTGCTGCTGACCGCCAGAGAGTTGGCGCGGCAGATGCCCTTCGCGACCATGGAGCGAAAGACGGGTCAGAAGAGACTCGAGCCGCTGGGTGTTCACCTTGCGCCCATCGAGCGCAACAGGCAGGGTCATATTCTCGACCACATTGAGAACAGGTACCAGATTGTAGAACTGATACACAAGTCCCACTTCGCGGCGACGGAAGACCGCAAGCTCTTCATCGCTGCGCGAATAGACATCGACACCATTGAGCAGGACGCTGCCAGAAGTAGGACGATCGACCCCGCCGATCAAATGCAGAAGCGTCGACTTGCCCGAACCAGACGATCCGATGATCGCGATGAATTCGCCTTCTTCCACGCTGAAGCACACATCATCGAGCGCACGCGTGGCGGTTTCGCCCTCTCCATACACCTTCGTGAGATGCTCAACTTTCAAGATTTCCATGATGGGATCCTTTCCTTTTTATGAGTTAGCAAGAATAAGTATGGAGAGGCAAGCTGTCCTGCCTATAACGCGCGTATTACGGTTTTGTCATGCGACTTTTCATGTGCTTCTTCACGGCTGCAGGCTACGTTCATCCTGCTGTGCGCTTTCACGCTGCGATGCGCATTCATCCGACCGTGCGCTTTCATGCCGTCGCTACACCACAAGCTTCGGGAACGCGATCTGGAAGTGCGCTCCCCCTTCGGGGTTGTTCGCTACGCGCAGCGTGCCTTCCTGCGCCGAAACAAGCGCTTGCGCAAGCGAAAGCCCGATGCCAAAACCACTCGTTTCACCAGCGTGTTCGTTGTCTTGCACTCGGCCGCGATAGAAGCGGTCGAACACATGGGGCAGATCGACTGGGTCGATTCCCGATCCTGAATCCCTGATATCGATCGTTGTTGCCAGCACGTCCTCTCGAGCAGTGATCTCGATCGAACCTCCCGCAGGCGTATGCTCCATGCAGTTCTTCACGATGTTCTCGACCGCCTCTGCAGTCCAAAGAAGATCGCCCTCGAACGAAGAGTCCTGGTCAAGATCCACCACCAGGCTCACATCGTGCAAGTCGAGCGCAGGCTCGAGCGGCGCGATCGCGCGCCTGATGGTCTCCGCGCATGACGAAGGCTTCGATTCGACACGCATCGAACCTGCATCGATCTTCGCGATCTTCAATAGCGCGGTCACCAACCACGAAACGCGCTCGATCATAGATTCGAGCTTGCGCACTGCTCGTTTGCGTTCGGTCTCGTTCTCTGCGCGCTCGATAGAAGGAAGCATGAGCGTGATAGCCGTGAGCGGTGTCCTGATTTGGTGCGATATATCTGCGAGCGCATTTGCGAGCGCATTGCGTTCAGCCTCAAGCTGTTCGGTCGTTCGTGCGAGGCGTGCGACCATCTTCTGCAATTCATTCGTGAGCACCGCAACGTCGCCTTCGCTCGAAGTCGAGAAATCGATACGTCGACCATTGTGGAGCACTTCGTCGATCTCGCCAGCAAGACGCTTGATCTGCTGGTGGCGTGCTAATAAAACCACTATGAAGAATGCTGCGGCAGCCAGCCCGGTCAGCATCACCCAGAATTTGCTCTCTGCTGGAGCGACAAGCGCGAACACGACAACGATCGCCACGAGCGCTATGCACTGCCAGGTGAATGTTCTTGACGAACCCATACTACTCACCCACCTTGTAGCCAAGACCACGCACCGTGATGATGATCTCGGGCTCGCTCGGATCGGTCTCGATCTTCTCGCGCAAACGCTTCACATACACATTGAGCGCATTATCGGAAACGTATTCGCCAGCGCTATCCCAGATGGCATCACGCAGCACCTCGCGCGTGACGAGCTTACCCTTATGCTGGAAGAAGAAGAGCAGCAGCCGGTATTCGAGAGCAGAGAGAAAGAGTTCCCTGCCCCTCTTGGTCACGCCACCCGATGCGGGATCGACGCGAACATCCCCCACCATCAATGCGCTTTCAGCAGGATGCGCCCGTCGAAGTGCGCTCCGAATGCGAGAAACGAGCTCGCGTGCCCGAAACGGTTTAGCGATGTAGTCGACCGCGCCCATATCGAGACCTGCCACCGTGGAGTATTCGTCATCGGAAGCGGTAAGGAAGATCACGGGCATTTCAGGGGCAGCTTCGCGGGCAGCCGCGCATACCGCAAACCCGTTACCCTGAGGAAGCGTGACATCAAGCAGTGCGATATCGAAGGTGGCGCGCGCTAGTGCTTCGCACGCCGCATCCTGCGTCGCGCAAGCTTGAACGCTGAATCCTTCACTGTGAAGCAGATCGGTAAGTGCGCTTACGATCGAAGCATCATCTTCAACGAGCAAGATGTTCATGGCTCTCCCCTATTCGCTTAGGTTCTCTCACCACAACCATCATACCCGCCCTCTTGCGCACGCGACCCAGCAGCTTTGATTCACTTACACATTAGTAATGATATTTGCAGCCACTTCGCCTACCTAAAAAGCAGATAAGGAGCTATCAGCCATGCAGTTGATCAAGATAATAGCGTCCGTCATTAAGCCACTTTAAGTATTACTTCTTTCGAGTACGCCACCAATAAGCGATGCCGTTGAACAGGCCCACAACGAACGGGATGCTCACGAGCACGATCCATCCAGGATGCGCATAACCGCCCAAAGCAAGCAAAATGAAGACCTCGATCGCGATAGCTGAATAGAGCGCGCTGAAGAAGGCGCACACCCGCTTTCCAAAGAACAGACCACCAAGAGCATAGTACACCGGGATCGAGAGGAAGAACCCGATTCCCGAAACCCATGCACCAGGAATACCGCTGATCAATCCGAATGCGAAATACGCGAGAATTGCGAGCAACGGATAGGGGAAAACATTCCAATTGCGCCATGCTGGATTTGGATGCTTCCTCTTCGATCCATCCCAATGCGCATGCGCATCGCGCCAGTCATCGTAGTGATGATCGTTTACGCGAATTCCATCCCAACCAACATGAACCTCATCTCCGTGACTGCCATTCTTTACATGAACACCGTCTTTCCAACTTATGTGGACAGAATCGCCCTTCTCATTGCTCTCAATGTGAATGCCATCGGGCCCGATGTGAACATCATCGCTCTTATGGTGGGAGCCACCGCTTTCTCCTGTGGTATCTGCAGCTTCAGTAGGCTGATTTATTGATGAATCATTCGATTCATCCCCACCATTCTCATGGACTTGCGCTGCGTCCGCAGGATCGCCCTCACAGGCGGTCGTAGTACTGCTGTCCTCTTGATCACACGCAACTCCCGCAAACACTTCCGCTTCAAAACCGGACGCACCATCAAGATCATCTTCGCTGATTTCGACATCCTTATACAAAAGATCGTCTAAAGAAACGCCGTAGAGCTGAGCGAGCGCGATCAGATTATCCGTATCGGGCGAAGATTCTGAACGCTCCCACTTGGAAACTGCTTGTCTGCTCACACCAAGCTCGAGTGCAAGCGACTCTTGTGAAAAACCCGCTCGTTTGCGCCTATCGGCCAACCGCTTTGCTATATCGATGTTCATGCTATTCCTTCGTATTGATACCCTTACCTACCAGAATAGAGTATTCGAGCAGGAAAATCCGCACCACCGATTCTAGTTTGCAATTCCGCAACTATAGGTTGCTCCCAAACTTAGATAAGAGTGATTCCAAATTGTCGACTCGTTCACCAATCTAAAACAAAATGCCAATTACCCTTTTCCCTCTGAAAAATAGAGGCAGGATAGAAGCGACCACTCATCACGTGAGGTAAAAGACGAACGTAACCACCACCCTGCGAACACGAGCGTTTGTTCAAACTTGGCACGAAGGCATGCGATGACCACAGCTATCGAAAGCAAGCAAGATGCAACCAAGCAGTCTCAAAAAGAACAGCTTGAGACGTTTTCTTGCATGCTCGATATCGGCGAAGCCATGCTTGCTGCCGGTGCCGACGTAGACACCGTTGAAGACATCTTGGTCAAGATGGGCAAAGCCTATGGCGCTTACAAGATGGATGTATTGGTGATCACCGAGCTCATCATCGCCACCGCAACGATGCCAGGTCACAACGAACACACATTGAGCAGGCGCATCCTTAATGAAGGCAGTACGAACTTCGATCGACTCGAAGCCCTTACCGATCTTTGCAAGTCATACTGTCAAAGCCCGATCCCTGCAGACGATCTGCGCAAAAGCCTGCAGCGCATCAAAGGAAAGCCGTTCCCAAAGGTTTCGCTCTACTTGGGTGGCGCACTTGCAGCAGGCGGATTCGCCATCTTCTTCGGAGGGTCGCTCGTCGACGGGCTCGTTTCCGCTTTCTTCGCGCTGGGCGTTTGCTTTTGCATCAAGCATTTTCAGAAGCTCACACCTAACGCAATGGTCTTCAACTTCCTCACATCATTTATCTTCGGTATTCTTATCTGCCTAGCCTCGAAGCCCATTCCTGCGATCAATATCGACATGGTCATCATCGGCGTGATCATGCTCCTCATTCCTGGCGTAGCGATGACCAATGCAACACGCGACATGCTCTCAGGGGCAACAATATCGGGCGTCATGCGCTTTATCGAGAGCCTCTTTCTCGCTACCTCGCTCGTGCTAGGATTCATGGGCGCACTTTGGCTGGCTAGTCTTTGCGGGATGATCTAGATGGAGTGGAGCGAATTTCTCTTCAAGATAGCTATCACCTTCATCGCTGCGCTTGGCTTCGCCCTGTTCTACAACGTGCGAAAATGCCACGTCCTCTACGCAACTATCGGCGGCGTTATCACCTGGATCATCTACTACATTCTTCACAGCATGAATGCAGGATTGCTTCCCTCATGCTTGATCGCTTCGATGTTCGCAGCTATTTACGCTGAGGTCCTCGCGTATATCTACAAAACGCCTACTGCGGTATTCTTCCTGATTTCCGTGATCCCGCTCGTTCCTGGTCGTGGTCTCTATTACACCATGTTCTACGCGGTGAGCACGAATTGGGAGCAGTGTGGGGCCTTTGCCCTTTCAACCTTCGAAAGCGCTGCGGGCATTGCGCTTGGCATCTGTGCGATCGGAGCGGTCGTGCAAACGTGGATCGCATTCAAGAAACACGCCGAGAAGCTCGCTCACAAGCAAGCGCAGAAGCTCAAACACCACAAGGCGAAAAAGGAATAAGCACGATCACAAGCGACCGTGCTTGCCAATCGGTCCCTGCGCACCTGCGCGACGCTTTACTACAACTGCAGCACCTGCTGCCACTAATGCAATTACTACGAGCGCATATGGAATGCAGTCGCCCATCTTCGCCAACAGCGATCCATCCCCATCACCGTCCGAACCGTTCGGCTCATTTGGGTTATTGGGATTGTTCGGGTTGTCAGGATTACCGGGATTATCTGGGTTATCTGGCTCTTTGGGTTTGTCCTGCGAATTCGTGAACGCCGCCTCAAGCACTGCATCCTTCTGCATCTTACCCTCGATCGTGCCACCAATAGGCGAGACGAAAAGACCATCCTGATCCGCGTCGGTCTCGATCACCTTATAGGTATATCCCTCAGGAATGCCCATCACTACCAGGTCTTCATCATGATGCAGCGGAATCTCGTCCCCACTGCCGATGAAGCCTACACGGTCTTTGCCATAGAAATAGTAGCGCTGCGTGTTCGGCAGTTCGGTACCGTTCTGATCATAGATATGTAGAGTGAAGAGGAAGAGGCGGTTGTATTGATCAGCACTGAGCGTACTGCCTTCTACCTTCTTGCTGATCGAAAGGTCGCCCGCCGCAGGAGCGCTTTCGTTGCTATCGATCACGATAACAGTGTTGATCAGGCTGAACAGGCTGGTGATATCCATATCACCCAGATCATCAGCGGCCGCGTCCGAATGATCAGGATCATTCGGATCATCATGTGCATGCAGGTTCTGCTGAACGCGGGTACGCAGGTAGCCTGAATCTGTCACGAAGAACGGCTGGATATTCTTGCCGCCATCCTCGTCTGAAAGACCATAGTCCACGACTGCATTCTGCCCGTAATGCAGATTCATCGAACGCGGGATCTTTGCCGAGTCCGTATCGCTCAGATAGACATCTTCCCAATCTTGCAGTCCGAAGCTTCCTGATGGCTGCGACTGCGCGAACGATGTGATGTCGCGCAGCGTGATATTGACATCGCCTTCTGAGGCATACTGCACCATCGTTTGTGTGAGCTTACCAACGCCAGCCGATACGCTCACATTATCATCAGGCGTGCCTGCATCAGCATAGATCGAATACACACCTACTTTCACTGGGATGACCGTGTCATTGATATCGCAGCCAGCAGGAGCACGCGTCTCCTTCAGATAGTACGTTGCTGCCCCACCCTCGAAGGTCACGTTTGGCCAGGCCATATCTGCATATCCATCGTTAGTCTCGGTATGGCTCTGGCGCGGCTCGAAGATGAGCATGCCATCCGCCCCATCAACAGTTGCCGTATAGCCGGCTGCCAAGCGATTTCGATCGTTTCGCGCATCATCCTCAGAATTGAAGAGTGCGAATTCAGCACCATTCTTCGCCACGCCATTCTGGTCGATCTTCGTCACACGAAGCTGACGCTGCTCATTCGGAACGTAAAGAACCGAACGGAAGTTGCGGATGAACTCGGAAATGTCGAGGGCTGTGAAGCCACGGTCTTGAAAGCTATCTGGATAGGGATCGATCTTCTGTATGAGCTCGTTGATGTTATCTCCTGGCTCACCGTTATCCGCATCCACTGCGCCCATAGCCACCCGCCCGAGCGCATCGTAGCGTTCGGTGGTGCTCATAGCGCGAACCTCGTCTTCAGAAACACCGAGCACCCGCGCGAGCGCATCAGGTTCGATCAGCGCATAATACATTCTCATGTCACCATCAGGGTTGGTGAGAATGTAACGGTCGGCGCGTCCAGGAAGATTCTGCAGCGTACCTTCCAAGCGGCCGGTCTCGTCATTCCAATCAAGATGCCAACCTTCAGTGTGGGCATTATCGAGATGATGATCGGAACGGTAGTGCTCGGCAGACTGCATGAGCGCAGCCGTGAGCGCTGAAGTACGATTGTCCTTGCGATACTGCGTGGTGTCAGCATTCAAATCGCCGATATGCACGGTTTGGAAGCCAACCAGGTTATCGCCATAAAGCGGAAACCACGCGCGAGAGCTGTTATAGCTCGGCTGTTTCAGCATCGGAACCGCCACCACCAAGCCATACTGTTGCGAATCGAGTGGCACGTTCGCCGAGGCAGCACCGCCCAGCTGGTCGTCGGGAATCTTGGTCACCGTCTCACCGTTTTCGCCGATCTGACCGTAATAGACCGAACCGTTGTTACCCGTGACGTAACTGTTGAAGCTTGCATATGCGCCCGTTTGATAGCGGTTGTTCACGATGAGCATCGTGTTCTGCGGATTGAAACGCAAGAGCAGATCGGATGGAACCGACTTGTATCCTGCGGGCGCTTTTGTTTCGCGCAAGATGTAGAGCAAACCTTCACTGCCACCGTCATAACGGTCCGAGAAGTTGAAAGGCTCTTCGTTGGATGATCCCAACGTTTCTTTGCTCACAAACTTCGCTTCACCATTCTGATCGGTTATCACATGTGTAAGCGGATCACCCTTGATGCTCACCTGGTCAAGCGTAACATCCTGAGCATTCTGCATATTCGTGCCATCGGGAACATTTACTTCGTAGAGATCGAACTCGGCACCTGCTAATGGACTACCATTCTGGTCAACTTTCTTGATCTGCTGGTAAAGTGCCGGCTGCAAGTTGAACCTCAATGCCAACGACGAATCGTAGTTACCTCGCTCCATATAGAACATCTTGAGCGTATGGGAAGTTGAAGACGCAAACGTCTCACCCACAAAGCCAATACTGCGCCCATCAGGCCCATCGACGTTTGCTCGTCCCGTGCGCATTTCAAGCTCGCCCTGCCATTCACCCAGCACAAAATTCTCTGGGCTATTGGGTTCGCTCGTATTGTTCTTGACATAGGTGACATCGCGACGAATATAAGGATCGTCTATTTGTCCTGTAGAGTATTCGAACATTCTGCGAATCGTGGTCTTCATCGTCGCATTAGCTTCAGGGTCATCTGGGATACCACCGCTCGCGTACGAGGGGCCAAGATAGATCATGCCTGTGCTGAAATCGATCGTACCAAAGAGCTCTGAATGCACGCCACCTAGATCGATAGCGAGCGCATCATCCAGATAGACCCAAACATCGTCATCACCAGCAAATTCAAAGGTCATATTGTTCGATCCCACTTTGCCATCAATTGGTTGACGAAAGTTGGTCTCAACTGTCATGCCCATGTAATGATCCAGGCCATTATTGTCGGCGTTTGCGTTCAGATTGCTCACAAGCTTGCCGTCAGAAGCACCATCGAAAACCTGTTGCGCAGTATTGAAAGGAAAGAATCCACCTCGTCCTTCACCCGCAGCAATCGTAGCACTCGATGCGTCTGTACGAATAACTGCTGGAGAGTTATAAAGTGTAAAATGACCAGCACTTTCCTGGCCATCTACCGTAGTAGGATCATTCACGAACTGCGCAAAATTCTGACGCATGTTGTAGTAATAGTAGCCTGCGTCATCCATTTGAAAAAGCCCCGTCACGTTCTCATACGAGGTCTTTCCTTCTACACTTGAGTCAGGATCAAAAAGGTACTGGAGTGAGCGCTGTTCTTCGCTGAGCGCGGGCTGTTCTTGAGGATTAGTATTGCCAGGCGCAACTAGCCATGCCGCATTAGTGTAATCGTTTGGATTATTCACTAAATACTGAATGCCACGCGAAATATTCTTCGCTCCCAAAGTAGTAGGAAATACTGGTTGGCCTTCGTTCGATGCGTTCGTCACACCAATCTGCGTTGCGCTTGAATAAGCCGATGGATTCCCATTGTAACCTGCTGTTATGTTGGTGTCGTTAGCTGTGCCTTTGTCGCTCAGAACTGGATAGCCGTTCGACAATGCCCCTGTAGTCATAAACTGCATGCCAGGATATTGATAGGCAAATAAGCCGCGAGCAGCTCCCGCGCCGAAGTTCCAATAGCCCATGCCAACTGTTTGCGAATCGCCAAATGCAAGAAGATGTCCGCGATTAATATTAGGTTTTCCATTTGGATTGCCGAAGATATTTTGATAGCGTTGGGCAATGGTAGCACCAGTCCATTCCCACGATTTATAGCGATCATCCGCTGCTGTTCCCCAACCATTTGAGTAATTAAAAAGATTAACCTTTGTGTTAGCAGGATCAATCGATGAAACAACATAAGGTTCTAAGTCAAACCCAGCGGGAAGGCTCTGAGTTGAAATTGAAGCCTCGTTTGCTCCGTTAGCATTTTGCTCCGCCTGAATTGCTGGATCAAGGCCAATGCCGTTATATTCATACTTGTTGAAGGTGGACTCATCGAGGGTGATATCCGCATCGGTTATGACATGCGAATCTGTATTTGATCCATTTGGCAGTCCACTGTCAATCCCATTATTACTCCCAGCGTCACTGCCATTAGAACTGTTACCAGAATCCTCGCCTTCAATATTATTGATTTGGTCAGTTGCGCCATCGCCCTGTTCAAGATCAGTGCTAGAAACCGATTCTGAACCTTGATTCGGTTCGTCAGCAAAAGAGAGCGTGGGTATGCCTGCGGCAGGAAGAGATAGAGCTACCGCCATGATCGCGGCAATGAAACAGGTAAGGAATTTATTCGCTGCCTGCTTGGTGTGTTTGAGCTGTGAGTGCGTAAGCAGTCGTTTCATGGGTTTCCTTATTCGATTGTGAAATGCGAATCGCTGCATTGAGACAAGCGGAAACGCTTCCCCCTAATTAAAACAAGTTTAGTACTAGTTTTTGGCCTTGACTAGCCTTAATCCATATATGGCGACCTGGGAACATAGAATCTAGCCATAAACGCAAGAACCGCATGGTAAACATGCGGTTCTTGATCTCTTTTTGCCTAACAAATAGGACTTGCTTTAGTGGCTGTAATAAGGCTGCAATAACCCACCTAAATTAGGAAGCATCCTTACCAGCACGCTTCTTCGCGACCATGAGCGCGATAACTGAGATGAGCGCGATCACCACGAGCACGCCAAGCACCCATGGAAGGTAATTGAGTGGGTTAGAGAAGGTCTCCTGAACAGCACTTTGGGCGCTTGCCAACGGGTTCGAATCATCGTCGATGTCGAGCAACTCAGCCGGCTCAGCACCATTCGCAGCGCCTTCCTGCGTGCCGGTCTCGTCCGCAGCCTCATCGCCTGTTGCTTCATCGCCAGCAGCGTTCTCACCAGTTGTGGCGTTCTCATCACCTGGTGTTGCCTGTCCGCCCGTTGTGCCAGCAGAAGCTCCACCATTGGTCGTTCCTGCTGAAGATCCCTGGACGGCCCGATACTTGAAGGTGAATACGTTATCTTCGGCATTGCCCTCGAGCGTACCCGTTAGATTGTAGGCATTCGTTGGCTGATAGCCTTCAATATATTGATATGCAATAACTGGCTTATCGCCCACGTTGCCGTTAAGAGTTTGGCTATCGGCGATGGCACGTCCGTTTTCATCAACATAGTTGATCGTATAGGCAACCTGTCCCTTCTTGAGGCCATAGGCAACCACAAGCTGCATGTCCTGCATGTCCTTCCCTTTCTCAGGGATGCAGCCAGAAGCAAACAGTTTATCATCGCCCACAAGACGAATACCTTTAACGTAGTATTTATTGTTAGCAGGTCTTATATCCAGATTCTGCCACGAAATGGTACAGGTGCCGTTAATCGGTATATTGGAATACACCTTTTCGGCTTTGCCTTCGATGGTGCCATCTCCCGCATAAAGCGTGACTGTATACGTATACTGTTCATTGTCGTCTGCCGCATATGCCTTTTCCGCTGTTCCAGCCTGAACGCCCACAGCAATCAAGGCAGCACAAAGAACCGCAAAAACACAAGCAATGATCTTTGCAAAGGAAAAACTCGTTTCTTTTGAATTAGAAAGCATCATTAGGCATCACGTCCTTTGCGAAGCTCTTTAATAGACCTGACGCACATGAAGGTGCAAACAAGCGCTGCCACAATACCAACTATATAGAGCACAATCAGCACTTGATCCATGGTTTTAGGCAGAGTGGAAGCATCATCCCCATTTGAACCCGAACCTGGTTGGCCAGCAGCACCCCCGGTATTATCCTCAACAGCAAAAGTAACGTTTAGTTTGCCAA
This sequence comes from Eggerthella sp. CAG:298, assembly GCA_000435675.1. Lineage (GTDB taxonomy): Bacteria > Actinomycetota > Coriobacteriia > Coriobacteriales > Eggerthellaceae > Anaerotardibacter. The sequence continues at coordinate 60,249 of FR895141.1, forward strand.
CCGTGTTCATATAAATGTTGTTTTGCGTTTCGCCATCAAGTGTCATCTTGATCTGGACTTCGCCAGAACCACCACTTGCAAGCGCTCCCAAATAGAACCATTTACCAGTCACGCCGGGAATCTCTTTGAAGCCTTTGCCACCATCTCCACCTACTCTGTCGGAGCTGTAGACCACGTTTTCGTCAAAGGTGATCTCGTAGGTATAAGCACCACCGGCATTCTCTGCCTCTTTCATGCCTTCTTCGAGCGTTTCAACAGCTTCGCTGGTCATGTACCAATCAGTGCTCGTATCGCTCGAGTTGCGCAGATTGACCTTCATCGTGAAGCTGTCACCCGGCTGCATGTGGGAAAGCGCGCTGTTCACCGACTCTTGGTTGTAATCCGACACCATCTGCTTATCAGCACTATAGGTAACGTTCCAGCTCACGCTTTCTGTTTCAGCATAGGCAGTGCTCGAGAAGCCAAGTGAACAGGCAAGAGCAACCGCACAGGCAGCAACGAAGGTGCCGAACCATTTGACCATTGTTCGCGTTTTAGTCATTATGCTGCACCTCCCACATTGATACCGAGGCTGTTCGCATCAACACCCCATGCGCCCTTGATAGCATCAGCAGCGTTATGCGTCTGAACTGAATCAACTTCAATATCTACGCAGAATTTACAGCCATCGTAGTCATACGTTATTGTCGTTCGTGTAACACCATCAGCAATTTTGCCTTGATTCTCTAAAGGCGTTTGGCCTTTGCTGTTCAAGATACCTGGATCAATGCGTAACGTATCAGCGAACAATAACGTTCCACCTTGATCAACAGGATTCACACTATACAGAACCGTTTGCTCCTGAGTGCTTGAGCCCACAACCCAACCACTATTACTAGTAAGACTCTTGAGCTCCGTACCTCCAAGAGTCAGTTCTATAAGGCTGGGGTCGAGTTCGGTTGTTTTCTTGCCTTGAATATCTTTCCAATATGTACGGACGGAAACACGCATGAATTCAGGCTGATCACCCGTATTCATTGCCCCTAATTGCTCATCAAACTTCTCCCCAGGGTTGATCGTTTTATCTTTCAACCCACCCAAAAGAGTACCTTCACCAGCAACGGGGTTCCCGTTTTCACTCAATCCAACCTCAAGGCTTGTAAGCTCAAGTGTCGCCTCATATGTTTCCGATTGCTTAGTAAGAGCCGCCTGCGCAGTTGAAGCCATGATTGCAATCAAGGCAGCAACCGTTAGGAGAAAAACAGCAAGCAATGCCAAACCGCGTGCTGACCGCTTGGTTGTGTTCATCTTAGTTCTCCCCCTCTATTTCCGATGCCTTATAGGCATGAGGATTACCTTGGTCATCGTAGTAAACGGGATAGTAATGCCCTACAACAACAATATTGAAATTCGAAAACTCACTAAGATCCTCAGGAGCTTCCACATCTACAACTAACGTCCTATTGCCACTTGCATCATTCGTAGATTCGCCCGGCTTCAAGACGCCTTCATTGTTTCCACCCACATAGGTCCATACCTGCGAATCTGTCCCGATAGATTCCGAAGGACAAGTCCAAGCGTCATTGCCATTAACAGAAACTGTTACCCCATTATGCGAATAAGCACCAACGAGACGAACATCCACCATGATGTCAGACTCCCCTTTATTGGTTACCGTAATGAGCTTATCTAAACCACTGAGAGCCTCATCGATATCGCCATCATATTTTAGAACAATGTTCTTTTCCCCAGATGCGCTAGCAGTGTCTGTAAAGTATGCATAGGCTGGGACAGCACACACAACCAAGGCAAGAAGTGAAGCCATCACTATCAATATGGTTCGTTTACTTATTTTTGTCATGGCGTCCTCGCTTTAACGCTCTTTCATATATCTCGAATCACAGTCAAATCTCAAGCCTCAATATGACTACTTCGCGACTTTCTTCTTCTGTACGATAACTGCGTTCTGATCCTCATCGTAAGTGTACTCGTTGACTATAGATAGATTAGGTGAGTCAGAATTAGGATCGAGCTTATTGACGAAAGTAATCGTATGTCCTTCGCCATTAGGTCTTCTGCTATTCAAAAGCTGTATGACAGCCGGATTGCCCAACTCCTCACCTGTGTCCCCATCAAAGTAAGACTTAACGAACGTATAACTCGGATCGGTCTTTTCAGTAATCGTGTACTCTGCAGGGTAGGGCAACTCATAAGACTGATCATCAGAAAGTGGATACGTTGCCGGGTTCGAAGTTATAGGAATGGTGATGATCGACTCATCAAGATCGACCTCAGCACGCACCAACGGCCCGTTAGGCATGTTGCCAACCGTACAACGCTTAAGATCAAGCTTCTTCGAATCCAACAAGATATACTGGCTGTCCCCATTGTCATTTTTCTCATCAAGGATGCCAATGTAATAGTCTCTGCCAGCTTCAAGGCCGCAGTTTTCAGGGAAAAGGAATCTTTCAGACTGATTGATCTTATTATCTACTGTGTCACCTTCACTGCCCACCACAGATGAACTGTTCTCGAAGGTATTCTCTACCACCGTGCCGATGATACGGCTTTCATCATTTTTCTCGCACTTGATCTTCTTAATGCTTATATTGACATTTTGCTCGTCATCATATTGGTTTTTCCCTGTATAAAACACCTTCTCATTCTCACCATTATATACATAGCCATAGCTTTTATCATCATTAACGGCGATCAAAACCTGTTGGTCGTTTACGCTTTTTTCAGGATACAAGCGCAACGATTTCCGTGAATCAGCATCGCTATCGGTGTCGTAAATACCCTTGTCGTCCTTAGAAAAGAGCTTCTTCGTATCGCCATTTTCATCTGGATTACTATCTTCGGTGTAATACAAAGCACGATGTTTGAGATCTTTGACTTTGGTATCTGCAACATTGCCAGAGTCTACTTCAGCAGGGTCTGCACAAAACCACTTATTGTTTTTGTCTTTGTAGATCGGGCAACCATCTTCATCAAGATAGGCTCCCTTTATCTCGTATTCAACCGTATAAGCCGCAGTGTCACTATCGACACCTTGCGTGGTAAGGAATTCTGTATCCGTTGAAGGGAACATCTTTACGATGGTCAACGGAGCATCGCCTGGTTTACTGTATGATCCAAAATAGGATGCAAGAATAGCCGCACGAATCTTACTCTTTGCTATGTCTTTTGGCTCATTTATTTCATCTGATTCTTCTTGTACGGCAATCTTGTTACCAGTTGCTTGCGTGCCAATAAGCTCACTTTCGGCACCAACAACTGCTCCAACTTTTTCGATTCCGCTCAGTTCGCTTTGCTCAGCATCACCCTGCTCTGCTTTCTTCTTCGCATCAGCACCCCAATCGGAATCTTCTGTGCCCGAAGAAACCGCTTGTGTCTTCGCTGGAACAAGCGTTTTAACTTCAGATTGCGTATTCTGTTCGCCATCTGCCTGAGCAGAAATTTCTTCAGAAGTATTTGAATCTGGCGCAGCAAAAGCTGGCATTGCCGAAATGCCAAAAACCAATGAAAGCGCAATGATGCAGGAGAATACTCTATATTTCATGTTCACTTGATGCTTTTCCATGAGAGCCTTCCTTACAGAGCTTGAATCGTAAGAACCTCGCCGATGCGTATCATTCCGCTATCTGAATCATAAAATCATAGCGATGTCATAGTATGCAACCTGATTTTACCATTTTTTCAGGCCTTACGCAATTCTGCCTTTGTTGCCTGCCGTCTCTTCAAACAAGAACGCAAACTAACATTACACCAGCCTCTTTTTCGCATTTTAGCTATAATAGATTCTTCGCACAGTTCAATCAGAATGGCAGGTCGAATCTCATGGCACAAATTATTGCTGAATCCTTGGAACAGCATAGAAGCCGATCGGCAAGTGTTCTCGTAATCGTGCTCATCCTGGCGTTAGCTATCTTAACTATGTCAGGCGTTGGCACTACCGCAATTCTTTCACTCATAGGCATGGCGATCTGCGCGGTCTGCTTCTTCCGCCGCGAAGTACGGATCGATTGGTGGATCTTCGTTCCCCTTGCTATCTATGTAGCTATGAATTTCATTTCATCCTACGTTATCCATGACAATCCTCTATATGGATACGGACGTTTGCACATCATCTTTTTGTCGGTCTATGCAGCAACTTGCTGCTTACGTGATCGAGAGATGCAGCTTCTACGGGTTCTTTGTATTGGATGGGCTGCGTTTGCCGCCAGCTGTGCGATCATTGCTTTCACTGTTCAGTCTTTTGAGATCGCCTCCACTCGTCTCAGTTTTGTCATTGGCACCCCTAATGGCCTTGCTATCTTCCTCGTATTGAGCTGGTTCGCTCTTCAGAGCAGCTGCATGTCGCCTAAAGACAACCGTCCCGAAAAGCTCCTTGCGATTGTACGCCGCTTTGAGCCAGTTATCCTCATTGCGCTCACCATGACGCTTTCAATCGGCAGTTTATGCGCGCTTGCCGTGGGTATCATCGTTATGTCCATCTCGAAAGCGCGCCAGACTCGTTCGCTGTCTGAAACGCTGAATTTCGTTACCACGATCCTTGCTAGAGTTTTTCTCTGTATTGTCATTGGCTTGCTAATGTATATGTCTGCTGAACGCGCTCAGATGCCTATCTTGTGCGTGGTGATCTTGCTCTATATCATCGTCATGATCTGTCTCTGGGATCGCTTCACCCAATTCTTGAACGGCAATCAGAAATTCTCACTTGTTGTGTCTGTTGTTGGTCTTGTATGCATTCCTTTTGCGATCTTCATGCGGCCGAATGTATTTGCAACCTTTAGCGAGCGCCTCGCGATGGTAGGCAACGGCATTGGATACCTAGGAGAAAACCCACTTGTTGGTGTAGGTGCATTCAACTGGAGAGCACTCAATCTTCAGGATGTCGATATGTATTACAACACTAACCATATTCATAACGCATTCATTCATACTGGAGTTGAATTCGGCTGGATAGCGATGATCGCGTTAATTGTTATTGCAATACGCCTTTTTATAAAGCATTACAAGCAAGCCCAGCATGGCGAAGATGCAGCTTTCCTCTTCAACATGCTCACTGATACAGGCTTTTTCTATGTAGGCATCGTGAGCACATTCATTCTAACTGCTGGTGGTTCAACCACACCCGCAAAAAAGATCACAAATATTGGAACAAAACTGCTCTTCGCAGCACTCTTTGCGATTCATTTAATTATATTCTGGAGCTACATAGCGATGTTCTAAACGATCATCAATATACCTATCAGAAAGTATTCTTATGTCAGAAATAAATAGTCCGAAAACAAAAGCCACTAGCACATCAAATTCCAAAAACCAGAACCGCTCTGCTTGGATCCTTATCATCGGATCGGTTATCATTGCGGTCTTGGTTCTTATTGCCTGGCTGAGTGCTTCCTCTAAAATCCCAGACTATATTGGCTATCCGCTTGAAGGTGAAGAGAAAGAGATGGTTATTGAACAGAATAGCCCATTAATTGATTTCGTTTATCTGACACCCAATGCCGATTTCCCTCGCGATAAAGAAGTTTCCAAGATTACGATTCATCACATGGGTGGCGATATCCCACTGGGCAACCTTGGCGACCGCTTCGTAAAGCGCGATGTACAAGCATCTTCCAATTACGCGATTGATTCCAAAGGAAATGTTGGGCTTTATGTTGAAGAGGCAAATCGTGCTTGGACGAGCAGCAATCGTGAAAACGACGAAGAAGCCATCACGATCGAAGTTGCCAACGATGAAGAAGGTGGCAACTGGCACGTAAGCAACGAAACGTTCGATAAGCTCGTTTTGCTCTGTGCAGATATTTGCAAACGAAATGGCATCGAAGAGATCGTCTACACGGGCGATACTACGGGCAACTTGACATTCCACGGCATGTTCGACAGCACGACCGAATGCCCTGGCCCTTATCTGAAGAGCCGCATGAACGATCTAGCTGATGCGATCAATGCCGAACTTGCTAAGAGTGAGTAGCGGCCGTTCGTTGATCATTTTGTCGTTGCAGTCTAGTTAAACGCTGTTCTTCGAAATCATAGCCTTGGATACTGCACAGTGTCGCGCTGAACGTGTTGTTGAAGCATTCAAGCTGCCCATGCGCAGCGGCCGCGAGGCTTACGCCTCTTTGCGCGTAAGCGGATAGCCCTGGCGATCGAGCTCAGCCACCACGGTCTCCACCAAGAACGGCAATCGCTCATACACCTTCGGGGTGAGACCCTCTACCAACTCTGCGGGCGACATGTTCTCGATCTGCATGCCGTAGCAGATGCCATCGCATGAATAACCGAGCAGTTGCGCAGCATCGAAGAGGTCGACGAGCTTGAGTTCGTGAAGTGAAGCCATCGCATCTTGTGTGCGCGCGATGTCTTCGGGCTTATAGCGAAACACCGTGCCTGGTTCGCTATCCGTTCCATCAACCGCATCGACCGTGATGATGAAGTCGTATTCGTCCACTTTGTTCAGTAGCTTCATGGTCATGCAGCCCAGATCGTAAAGATCGACCCCTTCAGGGATCTCATAGTGCTCGACCAGTTCATCGTAGACTGCAGGGCCGATACCATCATCGAGCATCAGGCGATTCCCCACGCAAAAGACAGCGATCTTCATAGCGCGCTCCCCTTCTTGCATTACGCCACTGGCATGCCAGGACGAATGACCAGATTGTAGTAGGTGGCACCGAAGATCATCAGAGCAGCCAGGATACCCATGGCAACTGCCCAAACGCGCTGGCGCTTGATATACCACTCTTTAGTGCGCCCGAGCGAGATGGCGCGCTCGCAGGCATACCCCTGTGAAACGCGAGCGAACACGATGGTGACCGCCGCGAGTAGAACAGCAACGATGATCGAAAAGACTACCGAAAGCGGAGAAGGATCCGTGAAGGAAGCATAGAAGAGGTTATCGGCGAAGAGCCACAGCGGGTAATACAGGATCGTGATCCAAATGCCGTTTGCTGGTCCCCAGATCGGCGGCATGAAGAGTGCGCCAAGATTGATGGGAGGCAGGCCCTTCATCAGCTCTTTGCGGTACTTCTGTTCCTGTTCGTCACTCTTTTTCATGGCAGCCCTTCTTAAAGCCAGTGTTGTCTTTCATTATACGAAGGACCCCGCGCGCTTCAGGCAGCGCATAGTGCTAGTGGCTTCCTTCTTCGGGAAGCACCCCCTCGTCACTCTCCCCTCGTCTCGTTACTGCAAAAAAAAGAAAGGACCCGACGAATCGAGTCCTTTCTGATGACCGTATTTCGTTCAGTAGGCTGAACGGTTCGGTTCGCGCACAACGTGCGCTGCGCCAGAGCGCATGCGATTAGTGATCGCCTACGCTGTGATCTTCGCCAACGATGCAGTGACGCTCGGGGTCGTAAACCAGACCGCCGTGCTCTTTGCCCGCCAGCATGTTCTTCGCGTTCGCCGTGCCTTCGATGAAGACCAGGTAGATGTGGATCATCGAGAAGCAGATGAAGACGAACATCATGAAGTAATGGATGATGCGCATTGACATCATGCCACCCACTGCTGCCGTGCCTGCAGCGAAGAAGCTCCAGGAAGCGGTGGGGATCCAGAGGCAGAATCCGGTATAACCCATAACGAGGATCAGAACGCAAACAGCCAGATAAGAGAGCTTTTGCGGAACGCCCAGCTTAGCTGACAGCGGGTGATCCTTCTTGATGAACAGGTAATACTTGATCCAAGCACCGAGCTGATGCCTGTTGTCTGCCTGCGGAAGGTAGGTCTTGTAGTCGCGAACCATGTTACGCGTACCGCCCGTAGGAGCAGAGTGGAACATGAATGCGAAGATGATACGCAGGATGCAGTTGAGAACCAAGAGCATACCGCAGAAAACATGCACGCCACGCGCGACACCGGTAAGACCCGCCCAGAACGGGAAGTGGATCAGAAAGCCGGTGAAGATAAGGAGCGCCATGCACACGAGGTTGACCCAGTGGGTAACCTTCATGGGCAGCGGATGTGCCTGCTTATAGTGTGCGAGATGTGCCATTTATCTCACCCCCCAAGGGCTGGTAACGGTTTCGAAGTGCTTGCCCGTAGCAGGCTCAGACACATGAACTGCGCAAGCAGTACAGGGGTCGAAGCTGTGGACGGTACGAAGCGCATTGATAGGTGCATCGACATTAGCGACCGGCGTACCGATAAGAGCCTGCTCCATCGGACCACGAACGCCCTCAGCATTGCGCGGAGCGATATTCCAAGTAGTAGGAATGATGATCTGGTAGCCAGTGATGCGACCATTGTCGACATGCTCGTCATGGTAGAGAGCGCCACGCGGTGCTTCCCACATGCCGCAACCATAACCCGTAAGGTGCTCAGGTGCGCGGAAGTACTCACTGTCGCCACCCTTGAGTGCTTCGATGAGTTCGTCGACCCAATCGACCATGAGGTGAGCGATGTAGGAGCATTCAACCTGACGTGCAGCAACACGACCGAGCGTGGACTGGAGCTGCGGAAGCGTGAGGTTGAGGTCTGCCATGAGCTTGTCGAGGTTGTTGACGATGTAACGATTCTTCTCGCCACCACGCAGATAAGCTGCGAGAACGCGGGAGAACGGACCTGCCTCCATGCATTCACCATTGTAGCTCGGGCCCTTAGACCAGGTGTAACGATCGTTGACCGTACCGATCATGTGACCATTTTCCTCGTGCTCGGTACCAGCAACATAGTACTCGGTGTAGAGCGGATCAGTGACGCCTTCCTTCGGGTTGAGGTTAGAATCGCCTACATACCAGGAGTGACCAACATATTCCTTGATCGCCGCAGGATCAGGGTCTTCAAGGCGAAGGCCGTCGTTGGTGTAGACAACGCCAGAAGGCATGTAGCGATCTGCCATCTCAAAGTTCTCGCGCTGGAAAACGCCCCAAGCAACATAGCGACCGCAGCCGCGACCGAAGCCAAGAGCCTCGGGATAAGCGCTGGCGATGATCTTGGTGTCGGGGAGCATGGTGGAATCGACCCAATCGCGGATCTCACGCGTGATGGAATAGAGCTCGTCGAGCTTCTCTTCCGTAGGAACGAATGCCGTACCACCAGGAACGAGCGTCATGATATGAGGCATCTTGCCACCGATGAGACCGCAGATCTCAGATGCTTTAGCCTGCATGTTCAGAGCTTCGAGGTAGTGAGCCGTGCAGATGAGGTCTGCTTCAGGATCGAGCTTGTAAGCCTCAGGAGCCTGACCATCGAGGAACCAACCACCGCTGAAGATGGAGAGCTGACCGTTGTTCGCGAACTTGGTGAGCGTGCCCATCAGGGTCTTGAGGTCGGTGCTGCAAGAAGTGCCTGCAGCCTCCATGAGGTCGTAAGCCTTGCCCACGTTTGCATTGAGCGCATTGAGCGGGTTGACATAGTCGAGCGCAGCGAGCGTGTAGAGCCACAGGATATGGCTGTGCAGGAACTGACCGCCCTCAACCAGGTTACGGATGATACGAGCCTGGTTCGGAATGACGATGCCATAAGCAGCTTCACCTGCGAGCGATGAAGCATGAGTGTGTGAAACCGGGCAAACACCGCAGATACGCTGAACGATCTGAGCAGCATCCTCAGGAGTACGATCCTGAACGACGAGCTCCATGCCACGGAAACAACCACCTGAGACCCAAGCATCAGTTACAACGCCGTTGTCGACTTCCATTTCAACACGAAGGTGACCTTCGATACGAGTAATAGGATCGATGATTGAACGAGTCATTATTAGTTGCCTCCCTTCGAATTGTCATCGAGGGTGTAGATGCCAATGGATTCATTCGGATGCTTCATATCCCACTCGCGTTCCTTCTCGAACGGAGCACCGCCATCGGTACGACCAGCCTTCTTCATGCCGAAGCCATGGACAACGAGAGCAGCAGCAAGGATGCCCGTGATGGTCCAAGCGATAGCTTCAGGCTGGAACACAGCGCCGCCGATGCGCAGATCGCGGAAGCGTGCACGGAACGGCGTGTTGGTCTCGACCCAGTTCTCGCCTGGGTTGTTCGGGTTAGCTACGCAGCAGCCGATGCAAGGACCGCCGGACTCGACGCACCAGGAACGACGACGGTTCCAACGCACGATACCGCAGTTCGCCTTGGTCTGAGGACCACGGCAACCCATGGGATACAGGCAGTAGCCCATTGCCTCTTCAGGAGTGCCGAATGCATAAACGAATTCGCCATTCTCGAAGTGACCGCGACGCTGGCAGTTGTCATGGACGGTCTGATTGAAGATGACCTTCGGCTTGTTCTCGTTCGTGAGTTCAGGCAGCTGACCAACGAGCAGAACATCGACGAGGACCGACGTAGCCCATTCGGGGTTAGCCGGGCAACCGGGAACGTTAACGACCGGAGTGTCGATGCCGCGCTTCTTGAGATACTGCTGAACGCCGAGTGCGTTCGAAGGATTCGGATAGGCTGCCATCCAGCCACCATTTACTGCGCAGGATCCGAGGGCAACAACAGCGTTAGCGCTTTCAGCGGCGTGAGCCAAGATGTCGGTACCGACTTCGTTGGCGACGCGCAGAGCTTGGCCGTCCCATCCCTCCAAAACTGCACCTTCGTAAATGAGGATGTAGTTGCCTGCTTCGATCGTTTGCTCTTTAGCTTCTTCCATGGACCAGCCTGCAGCAGCAGAAAGAGTTTCGCAATAGTTCAGCGAGATCATCTGCAAGACGATGTAAGCCGGATCAGGGGAATCACCTTGAGCGAAAGACTCAGTACAACCGGTGCAGGATGCGCCCTCGATCCAGATGACTGGATAGAGCTTGCCTGATTCAGCACCAATGACCGAGTTCTCGATCGCAGCCGCAATACGAGGAGCAGCGAGTTCGGTAAGACCTGCCGCAACCGCGAGAGAGCCGCAGAGTTTCATGAAGCTACGACGAGAAACGCCACGCGCTTCAAGCTTAGCCAGAAACTCCGGTGAGGTAGCCTCTGTTACCATGTGCACACCTCCTTAAGGGTGTCTTCTTCCAGTAAAACTTCTGGCAAGTATTGTAGGTTGACTACTAATTAAGGAATGACGCGCGGGCATGAAAAACGCTTGTTATTCTGGCAAGTGGTAAGAAAGTGTTACCGCCGTTGTCTCAAATAACACAATCCATAGAAAGAACGTAATCAACACAAACCCTTCAAAAGTTCTGCACCATTTTGCGGGCGAGCGGCACTTGCGTAATCGAACGACAGCGATTCGATTACAATAACTCAACAAGCTTTTGAAGTATTTATGAGCGAATGGAGAGCGAACACGCCATGGCTGAACCGATCAAGATCGCATTCTTAGGCCCCGCTGGCACCTACAGCGACGAAGCAACACACACCTTCATGGACAAGCTCGGTTTTACCGACATCGAGAAGATCGAGTGCGTATCTTTTACGGAAGTGTTCGACAATGTGGAGCGCGGGCGTTGCGATTACGGCGTTGTTGCCACCGAGAACTCCCTTGAAGGGCCCGTTACCGCGTGCCTCGATAATTTTGCGACCCATAATAATGTGACGATCCTGGCTGAGACGGTGCTCGATATTCACCATAGCCTGGTGCTGCATCCCGATGCGAGCATCGATGAGGTCACCACGATCGTTTCGCACCCCCAGGGGCTCGGACAATGCAGGCGCTACATTGCCGAATATCTGCCTGGACGCAACACGAGCTCGGCTTCGTCCACAGCTTCTGGCGTGCGCAAAGTAATGGAAGACAAGACGCTCGCGAGCATCGCCAACAAATTCGCTGCCGATCTGTATGGCGCGAAGGTGTACGCAGAGAGCATCGAGGATCACTTCGGCAACCAGACCTCGTTCGCACTGATTGCGCGCACGGGCATGCCGGAAGTGTTTCCCGAGATGGACCGCAAGACCTCCATCCTGCTTTCCTTACAACAAGATAAGCAAGGTTCGCTTCTGATGATCCTTTCGGAATTCGCATATGCCAACATCAACCTCACGAAGATCCAATCTCGTCCCACTAAGCAAGGGTTGGGCGATTACATGTTCTTCATCGATTTCGAAGGATCCGACCAGGATGTCGACGTGCAGACGGCGCTCAATTGCCTGCGTCTGAAGCTGCGCGAAGTGAAGGTGCTCGGCTCCTACCCCATCATCTAAAACATCAACCCCAAAAGATCACAAACTACCCGGTCGTTCGTCATCTTTCGATTATGGATGGAGAGTGTTGGTGGTTTCGTTGAAGGTGAAGAAGCCTTCGCTGGAGAGATCAGTGATGAGGGCATCGAAGAGAGCTTGGTCAGTCTCCCCTCTCCCCTTTTCGTGTTCGAATTCATCGAGCGCACGTTTGGCTTCCGCGGTTGAAATGCCAGGAGTGCCAAGCACGATGCGAACGAGCTCGGCGCGCTTTTGACGCTTGGACCCTTCGAAGGCAGACTGCTTGGAATGATGCTTCGAGCGCCGCGAAGGATTGGGCATGATCGATTTCAGGTATGCCCCATAATCGAGCAAGGCATAATACCATCCGCGCGGGTCCTCTTTACTGCAAGTCTCCAGTACGAGCGGCTCGAGCGTCTTGTCGCTCACCCCTTCTTCACGAGGAAACAGCTCATGCAAGAACACGGTGCGGACGTTCGTCTCAAGATAGAGCGCAGGCTTCTGATAAGCGAACGCCATCACGCCGCCTGCCGTAGCAGGACCGATACCCGGCAGCTTCAAGAGCTCATCATAGGTTCGGGGCAGCTCCCCTTCGAATCGAAGTGCGCACTCTTCAGCAGTTCGCTTGAGCGCCAGCGCGCGTCGGTTGTATCCAAGCCCTTGCCAATGTTCGAGCACCAACGAAGTGTCAGCTGAAGCAAGCGCATCGAGCGTAGGGAACGTCTTGAGGAATCGCGGCCAATACTTCTCCACACGCGATACTTGCGTCTGTTGCAGCATGATCTCGGAAACGAGCACGGCATAGGCATCATCGATATAGCGCCAGGCAAGGTCGCGATGATGCTTTCTCCCTTCGCTCCACACCTTGCGAACGAAAGCGTCGAGATCGGGGGTATCTTTTCTGGGAGCTTCCACGAGCAAAGCAGAGAACTAGTACTTCGATTCCAGGATGCGGCTCACCTCAGGATGGCTCGCGCCCTTCTCGAAGAGATCGGCAAGCGTGATCGAGGAAAAGAGTTGCGCCACGAGCACATCGGCAGCGCACCAAACCGCATTGAATTCGCATCCTGATGAACGATTGCAGTAATCACAATCGACCGAACAAGGCGACATGCCAATGGGTCCTTGCAGCGCCTCGATCACTTCCTGAAGGGTGACTTCATGCGGATCGCAATCGAGCGTAAGGCCGCCGCGCACACCGCGGATCGTCTTCAAAAAGCCCGCCTTCACCAGGTCGTGCTGGATGCTGCGCGCGAACGAATACGGCACGTCTTCCTTTTCCGCCACATCGGCGATCGAGATATAGGAATCCCCGCACTCGTAAGCCGAGCGCAAGATCCTACAAGCGTAATCGCAACGGCGGGTGATATCCATCAGTCTTCTTTCAGTAGATCGTCGATGTTATCCATTGAACGATGGAACCGCTTCATGATGGTCTCTTCGATGGCCTTATACTCTGGCGAATCAAGCTCATGGAAATTGGAAAGGCGCATGTACACATCGTCGGTACGCACCGCGCAGAAGCAATCCTTTGCCACGCTGCGGCGATAAGCCTCTTCGACTGACTCGGTGACGACCGCATACAGCTCGAAGCGCGACATCCCCTTGGAGAACAGAACGAGCTTAGAAACATCAAGCCCGCGCATTGAAGGATGCTCCGCCTGCGCATGACGCCAGATGTCCTTACACTCTTCGTCGTTGGGATAGTCGAGTTCGACCAAGCGGTAGAGTCCGAGCATCGGGCCGAAGAACGTATCGAGCGCATCGAGATTCGATGCAGAAACGAGCACGGTCACTTCGGGGTTCTCGATCGCTTGCTGGATGAACGCCATCGCCTCGCGTGCACCACGCGAAAGCTGCATCTGAAGGAAATCGGAGATATCGCCCGACCCGAAATCCATCCAAGGCAGATCCCACAGGTCAAGATCTTCCAAGATGAGCGCCGTAGGGCCTTCGAAGCCGAAGCGATTGAGCGAAGTCGAATCGGTGATCGCATCAGGGGAAGCCATGACGCAAAGCACTGACTGGCCTTGTATGTTCTGGTCCATGCGCATGCGAACAGCGGGAATGCCAAGCTCTCCCACCGTTGCTACCATG
>FR895141.1:74469-94918 GCA_000435675.1 Eggerthella sp. CAG:298
CGAGAACACGAGCGTGCCGAGCTGCGGCATGCGCGAAACACCATGGCGGAAGTTGAGCATCTTCACGAATTCCTTGAACTGCGGATCGCGCATCCTGCCAACGCCGAGACGCTTCATCTCTTCGATAGCGCGCGAAAAGCCATGGATCGTGGAATAGTCGAAGCGTATCTCGGGCGCTTTTTTCTTCTTCTTTTTCTTGCCAGAAAGATCGATATGCGCGATCTTCGCACCCTTGAGGTTCGGCAGAGGGAACGCAGGCAGCTCGAGCGGCTCTTCGTCCGCTTCAGCTGTAGGGTTCGCTTCCTTCTGTTCGGGTTCGATCGGCTCAGCCTTCACCTCTTCAGCGCGATCGGATGTTTCCGCTGTTGGCGCAGCATCGCTCTCATCTGAAGCGCTATCTCTCTTGGAAGAGAGATCCAAGAACGAGAAGGGTGAAGGAACGTTGTCGTCTTCATAACGATAGAGCAGATCGGGCGGCAGATTGAACAGATCGTCGTTGATCATCTCAGCCATGTCTTCGATGGCTTCGCGCGAGAAGCCGAATTCTTCCAGGCGATCGAGCGCAACGTCTTGCAGCTGATCGGCCTTGCGCGAAAGCTCCTCGGCTGAAACGAACGGCTTGAGCTTCTCGAAGATATATTCGGCAAGCGAGTGCTGGCGCGCATCGACGGCAAGATCCCATGCTGCACGCATGCCGTTCACGCTCTCTTCGCTCGGAACGATGTTCTCGAGGATGGATTGCTCGAAGGCCGCCAGGTACAGGTGGATACCGAGTATGCGATCGCCTGATTCGACCGCATACTGCGCGCGCGAAAGGTAGTCATGCGAATCGCTGAAACTATGATCATGAGATGGGATGTTACCGAAGTTGGAATCTTCGTTCATCTTCAATCACTTTCCTTATGAGCAAAGCGGCGAGGGACACTGCCGCATTCAAGCATTAAAAACACCAAATGATGGATACTCAATGCTACTAAACGGGTAACATTTATTCAATTCTCTCTACGATTATTACAAGAAACGAGCAAATCGAGCGCGTAAGGGGGAACCGTTGCCAAGCCATTTCCCGGCCGAAGCCAAACGTTTTCATCGAGCGCCGACTAGCGTCAATGAGCACCGAACGCCGACCATCACCGATCGAACGCCGATCAGCGCCAATCGAGCACCTGCCAGCCTTCCTTTTCCGCATGGTGCTGAAGAGTCGGTCCGGGCGTGACTGCAGCAGGGTGTTCGGAAGCCGCGAGCAACGGAGCATCTGAATAGTGATCGCCATAGGCATAGGCGAGCTTCCAGCTATCCTTCCCATAGATCTGATCAGCGTGCTCTTTGATCTGGCGGAGTTTTTCAGCGCCTTCAACGGGCTTGCCCTTCACTTCGCGCGTATAGCAGCCGTGCTCATCGAGCTTCATGTCGGTGGCAACGTGATGATCGTAAGGAATATCACGCTTGGCACGCACGATGATGGGATCGAACGTGGCAGAGACGATCCAGATATCACGCCCAGCAGCGATGTGCTCGCGCATGACTTGAAGCGCCTTGGGGCGAATGCGCGGCACGATCCATTCATCGTAGAACTTGTACATCTCCGCATCGGCTTCTTCTTCGGGCATGCCATCGAACGATGAGAACACCAAACTGCGCACCCATGCCTCGTTTTGCGGAAGATGCAGTTTGTACGCGATACCCCAGGTAAGGATGCGCAGAAGAACCGAGGTGCGCACCTGCCCTTTCTTCAGGAGATAGCGAACGAGCAGCACGGGGGAATTACCACTGATGCACGTGCCGTCGAAATCGAACACCGCTATCTCACGCGGAGCATCAGGTGAAGGCACAGCTCGATCATGGTCGCGCTCTGCCTTCAGCTGCGCAGCATCATCTACTGCCGATGGATTCACTGCCGAAGAAGGCTTCTGCGCCTCGAGTTCTGCTTCGGAGATGACCAAGCGGGCATTTTCGGATGACTTGCCCTTGATGAAGACAGCGACCCCTTCAGGCTTCGCTTCAATATGTTCTTCATTGTTCGCCATACGCGTTGTCTAATCGTCCTCATCGATGCAATCAACAAATTGCGAGTTGTGGAGTTCGGCATAGAAGCCGTTCTGCGCGAGCAGCTCCTCGTGCGTGCCCTTCTCCACAATATCCCCCTCGCGAATAACAAGAATTATATCTGCTTGCCTGATCGTACTCAAACGATGAGCAATAACGAAGCTCGTTCGTCCTTCGAGCGACTCGCGCATCGCTTTCTGCACGAGCACTTCGGTGTGCGTATCGATCGAAGAGGTTGCCTCGTCGAGCACGATGATCGAAGGATTCGAGAGCATCGCGCGCGCAATAGTGAGCAGCTGGCGTTGACCTTGCGAGAGGTTCGTTCCGTCTTCCTTGATGATCGTGTCATAGCCATCGGGCAGAAGCTCGATGAAATGATCGGCCTGCGCGAGCTTGGCGGCCAGGCGGATGTACTTCTCCTTCGGGTCTTTCGCGCCGTAGGCGATGTTCTCGCGGATCGTGCCCGAGAAGAGCCATGCGTCTTGAAGCACCATGCCGAAGTTGCTGCGCACATCGCTACGCGTATCGAGCGCGGTGTTCACACCATCGATCGTGATCGTGCCCGCATCGATATCGTAGAAGCGCATGAGCAGATTCACGAGCGTGGTCTTGCCCGCACCGGTCGGTCCCACGATCGCAACCATCTGTCCCGGTTCGACCTCAAGCGAGAAATCCTTGATGACCGGCTTTTGCGCATCGTAGCCGAAGCGCACGTGATCGAACTTGACCGCACCCTTGCAAGGCTTGGCGATCTGCGTGATGGTGGAAGGATCAGGCTCGCTCATCTCTTCTGCGTCAAGCACCTCGAAGACGCGCTCGGATGCGGCAAGCGTGGCCTGGATGGTGTTGGCGATCGAAGCGATCTGCGTGATGGGCATCGTGAACTGACGCATGTACTGCACGAACGCCTGGATCTCGCCGACCGTGGCGATCCCGCCAGTGATGTAGAGCACGGCGCCGATGATGCAGACGAGCACGTAGCCCAAGTTGCCAATGAAGCCCATAACGGGACGGATCACGCCGGCAAGGAATTGCGCTTTCCATGCCTGCGCGAAGTATTCACCATTACGTGCGTTGAATTCATCGATAGCCGCATCTTCGCGCGTGAACGATTTCACTTCAGTATTGCCGCTGTACATCTCTTCGATGTGCGCGTTGAGCTTACCGAGCGCTTTTTGCTGACTCTTGAAGTAGCGCTGCGAACGCGTTGCGATACCCACCGTAGCCAGAAGCGAGAGCGGCAGCGTAGCGAACGCGACGAGCGCCAAGATCCACGAGATCGAGAACATGAAGATGACCACAGAAACAAGCGTGACCACTGCCGAGATGATCTGCACGAGCGTTTCTTGCAAAGTAGAAGAGATGAGGTCGACATCGTTGGTGACGCGCGAGAGGATCTCTCCCTTAGGGCGGCCATCGTAATAGGAAAGCGGCACGCGATCGAGTTTCTCCTTCATATCGCGGCGCAAGCCATAGATGACTTCCTGAGTGACCTTCGCCATGATGAATTGGCAGATGAACTGACAGATCGAATAGGCCACGTAGAGCAGCACGAGCGTGAGAAGGACGCGGTTGAACGCGATGAAATCGAGCCCCCCGGTACCTGCCATCACGCGTTCGAAGGCGCTGAACACTTCCGTGGTCGCTTGACCGAGCACGAGCGGAGAGACCGTATTGCACAGCGTTCCTGCTACCGTGAAGACGAACACGATCACCAGAAGAGGAATGAACGGCTTCAAGCGCGCAACAAGACGACGCAGGGTCTTCGAAGCGTTCTTCGGTTTTTCCTTGCGCCCTGCACCGTGAGGGCCGTGCGGTCCGTGTGGCGGCATGCTATTCACCTCCCCTATCATCTGCGGTGCTCGCATCTACCTGAACTCCTGAGGAGAGCTCTTCTTCCGAGAGTTGAGAGAGCGCGAGCTCGCGATAGGCCGGACACGACAAGAAGAGCTCAGCATGCGTTCCGCACGCTTCGATGGCTCCTGTTTCGTTCAGCAGGATGATCTGATCGGCACCAAGCGCCACGTTCACTCGCTGGGTTACGGTGAGAACGCTCTGCCCCTCAAGATGCTCCTCGATTCCCGCACGCACCCGCGCATCAGTCTTAAGATCGAGCGCCGAGAAGGAATCGTCGAAGATGTAGAGATCGGCCTTGCGCAAAAGGCCACGCGCAATAGCGATACGCTGACGCTGACCACCTGAAAGGTTGCCACCCCCCTGTGCGATCTCGAAATCAAGGCCACCTGCCTCTGGCGTGATGAATTCGGTGGCTTGCGCGATCTGCAACACCTGCCACAGCGCCTCATCGCTTGCATCGGGATCGGCGAAGCGCAGATTATCCGCCACCGTACCCGTGAACAGGAAGGACTTCTGTGGAGTGTAGGAAACGCGCGTGCGCAAGACGGAAAGCGGGATGTCCTTGATCGCAACGCCATCGAAATAGATCGTACCTGCACTTGCATCATACATGCGCATGATGAGGTTGATCAGACTCGATTTGCCCGAACCCGTCGGTCCGATAAGAGCGGTGATCGTATTGGGCGCGAGCTCGAAGGCAAGATCGCTCAAGGCATCCTTCTTCGATTCGGGGTAACGGAAGCTCACATGATCCATCTTGAGGATCGGGACACTGCGCTTCTGAGCGGGCTGCACCGTGGTTTCTTCGGGGATATCAGCTCCGAGTGTTCGCAGCGCGCTATCTTCCGCGGTTTCTGGCAATGATGCCGGCACAGCGACATCCTCAATGGTCGATTCGGTCGAGAGCACAGCATTGATGCGCTCGGTTGCCGCTAGCGTTCGTGGCAGGATGGCGAAGATCATCGAGATCATCATGAGCGACATGAGGATGAGCGTCACGTATTGCACGAGCGCCATGATCTCGCCCGCGGTGAGCGTGCCAACATCTATCTGCCCTGCACCGAAGTAATAGAGCGCCACGATGGTCAGGTTCACGATGAACATGAGCAGCGGCATGACCGCACCCATCAGACGACCGACCTTGATGTAGGTATCCGCCAAGTCGCGATTGACCTTGCCGAAGCGCTTGCGCTCGAAGTCTTCCTTGTTGTACGCGCGAATCGCTCGGACGCCCTGCAGCTCTTCGCGCATGACGCGGTTCACCGCATCGATACGGCTCTGGAGCGAACGCAAGAGCGGCATGCTGATCTTCAAGAAAAGCGCAACGATGATGATAATGACCGGAATCGCCACGAAGATGAGCAGCGCCATTTCGGCATTCGTGAGAAACGCCATGACCACCGCACCGATGAACATGACCGGGGTCATGACCGCCATGGTGATGAGCATCTGCAGGAATCGTTCGACCTGCTGGACATCGTTGGTGTTACGCGTGATGAGCGTAGAGGCGCCGAAGGTCTCGAATTCCGCTAGAGAATAGCTCTGCACCTGCGAGAAGATGGCGGCGCGCACATCACGACCGAACCCCATAGCCGCCCGCGCCGCACAGAGCGCCGCGATGACCACGCATACTACCGAACCGATCGCCCAAGCCAACATCTCGAGACCACGCACGATCACGTAGTTCAAGTCTTTGTTGTAGATGCCCGTATCAACGATGCGCGCCATGATATCGGGCAGCTGAAGCTCGGCAACTACCTGCAAGAAGGTGAAGAGGATCGCAGCTAAGACAAGCCCGCCAAATGGCTTCAAGTATTTCTTGAACAGCTTGAACAACGAATTTCTCCCTGGATTGCAAATCGGGCTGTTGAGGGCTGCGCGAAAAGCAGCTACAAAACCATGCTCTCTAGGGTACACCAAAAGGTGCGGCTCTATTGAGACGAAGAGCCAATGGGGGCTCTTGTCATAAGAGCGTCATCTCGCATCTCGTTGCAGATGACAGAGGCGATGAGCGCTGCTGCATTTTCCAAGCGCGTTCGGTACAATCCTAATAATGTAAGCGATATCCACACGCCACAAAAAGGGGTTACGATGTTCAGACCAATGCGCAGAAGCAAACAGCAGCTTCCTCACGAAGAAGCACTCGCTATCCTGCAAGAAGGAAGCACGGGCATCCTCGCTCTTTCTGGTGACGATGGCTATCCTTACCTTGTCCCGCTCAACTACCTCTATGTTGTAGCCGATGGGCCTGAAGCGCTCGGCAAGGTCTACTTCCATTCTGCAAAAGCAGGTCACAAGATCGATGCGATCGAGCGCGATCCCAAAGCAAGTTTCTGCGTGATCGCAGACGATACGGTGCTTCCCGACAAATACTCCACCGCCTACAAAAGCGTTATCGCGTTCGGTACGGTTCACCTTATTGAAGGGGATCTGGCGCATAAGGCGCTTTTCGATCTAGGCGACAAGTACAACCCTCATCACGAAGACCGTACGCTCGAAGAGGTCAATTCCGCCGAAGACCGCTGCGCCATGATCGAATTCACGATCGAGCACCTTACGGGCAAGGAATCGCACTCCTATCGCAAGCAGCGCGAGCAACAAGAATAGCCCGATGTGCAGTACTCCTTATCCTAGCTGTCAAGTTCGACTTGCTTGATGAACTTGGCAGGCACTCCACCCACGACGGTCATGGCCTCAACATCCTTATTGACCACTGCACCTGCCGCAACGATCGCTCCATCGCCGATAGTGACTCCTGGCAAGATGGTCGCATTCGACCCTATCCACACGTCATTTCCGATATGCACAGGAGCAGGCAGCGTATCGCCTCTATGCGCAGGATCGTTGCCATGGTTCAAGGTCGCGATCACGACATTATGCCCGATCAGCGCACGGTCTCCTATGAAGACGCCTCCTTGATCTTGAAATTTGCAACCGCTGTTTATGAAGCAATTCCTACCAAGATGGATGTTCTTCCCGCAGTCGGAATTGAAGGGAGGAAAGAGCGCAAATCCATCAGGCACTGGTCGCCCCATCAATTCCCCCATAAGAGCAGTGAGCTCTTCGGGGGTATGATATCCGCTATTCATCTCAGCACAGACACGAATGGCCTCTTGCGATACTTCATGCATAACCAAATGAGCATCAGATCCGCCCACGACGCGCTCGCCTCGATCGAGCATGGCGAAGAATTCTTCTCGTTCCACGACAGTTCCTAACCGAGATACTTCTTGAAGAAGCCTGCGATGCTATCCCAAGGAATGAACTCATCATTGTCGTAGAGGTCGCAATGGGTCGCACCAGGGACCACCAGAAGCTCCTTGTTCTCTGGCTTCACGCCAGCCTCGAGCATCTTGTAGGTGTCTTCGCTGAAGTAGAGCGAATGTGCCTTCTCTCCGTGAACGAGCAGCACTGGGGTTTCGATCTCGTTGGTGAAGGTGAGCAAGGGAAAGTTCAGGAATGGAAGGGTTGATGTGATGTTCCAGCCATCGTTCGAATTGAGCGAACGAGCATGATAGCCGCGCGGAGTCTTGTAATAGGCATGGTAATCCTTCACGAACTGAGGAGCATCTTCTGGCAGCGGGTCGACCACGCCACCGCCGCGCTCATAATCACCTGCAGCATAGTCGCGCGTTCGCTGGGTGCACAGTTCTGCTCTCAGTTTATTGCGCGCTTCAGGAGAATCCTCGGCATCGAAATAACCGTTCGCGTTCACGCGTGACATGTTGTACATGGTTACCGCACACGTTGCTTTGATGCGCGGATCGTTGATCGCAGCGCTCACCGCCATGCCGCCCCATCCGCACACGCCAAGGATGCCGATGCGGCTCGCGTCAACCTCTTCGTTCGCCGAAAGGTAATCGACCGCCGCGCTGAAATCTTCCGTATTGATGTCAGGAGAGGCAACGTAGCGAGGGCTTCCACCGCTCTCGCCAGTGAAAGAAGGATCGAAAGCAATAGTAAGGAAGCCTTGCTCGGCAAGACGCTGCGCATAACGTCCGCTCGACTGCTCCTTTACTGCGCCGAAGGGACCAGACACCGCGATCGCAGGGAGCTTTCCCTGCGCATCCTTAGGCTTATAGAGGTCTGCCGCGAGCTCGATCCCATAACGGTTGTGGAACGTGATCTTGCAATGGTTAACCTTGTCGCTTTTTGG
Organism: Eggerthella sp. CAG:298; assembly: GCA_000435675.1. Classification (GTDB taxonomy): domain Bacteria; phylum Actinomycetota; class Coriobacteriia; order Coriobacteriales; family Eggerthellaceae; genus Anaerotardibacter. The sequence goes on from FR895141.1 coordinate 82,529, forward strand.
AAACACCTTATCCCAGACGGGAGTCATCTCAAGCTTCGGCATGATTCCTTCTTTCCTCTTACGTGCCCAAACGAAGAAACGAGCAGACTGACTATTTCAGGCTGCTCCATTCCTTCTTTCTTTTCTATTAGCCAGTATGCGTCCTTTCGCATTTCATTACCAATACCTATAATGTATGTGTTAGTATGCCTATTCTCTATAGAATCAGGAGAAAAACCGTGGAACTGAAAGCGCTCAAGTATTTCAAAGCGATCGTAGAGGAAGGCAGCTTTACCGCGGCAGCAGAGGCGCTTCACCTCACGCAACCCACGCTCTCTCGCCAGATAGCCCAATTGGAAAGCGAACTCGGCAACGATCTCATCATCCGTAGCGGAAGGAACACGGAGCTTACCGAGAACGGTCGCCTACTCTACTCTTATGCCTGCCAAATCGTAGGGCTCAGCGACAAAGCCATCGAAGAAGTGGGTTTGCCAGCGAGCACTATAGCAGGTTGCGTCCATATTGGAGCAGGTGAAACGCCTGCGTTCCAATATCTTGCACGCGCCATGCGCATGGTCCGAGAGAAGTATCCCGCCATAACGTTCGAGCTGGTTGATGGAACGACCGCCGATCTCATGGATAGCTTCGTACGCGGCGCGTTCGATTTCTTCCTGGAATGCGATGCTCGTTCGCATGTAGAGCTGAATTCGCTGCCGCTTCCCCTTGAGGATGTATGGGGCGTCTTCATGGATGAATCCGACCCGCTCGCGAAGCTCGATACGATCACCGCGCGCGACCTGAAAGGCATTCCTCTTGCCATCTCTGCTCAAGGGATGAAGCACGCGCTTTCCAGCTGGGCAAAAGAGAGTGATGGCGATCTCGATATAGTTGCAACCTACAACTTGATATCAAATGCGCGTATGCTCGCTGAAGAAAAGGTCTGCTATCTATTAGGATACGAAGGCCTTTTGAAAGGACACGGAGGTCTTTGCTTTCGCCCGCTTGAGCCCCAGCTTAAAGCACGCCATCAAGTGCTTTGGCGCAAGACCAAGCTCACCAAGCAAGCCGAGGTGTTCCTTGATGCGCTAAGGGCAGCCGTTGACTCATGCGCCGATCGAGCATAGTGGATTCGATCGCGAACGCAGTGCGCCGAAGCCGAATGCGCTAGTATCATGGCAAGCAGATGAAAAGGAGATACTATGGGCGCATTCGCAGATCGTGTCTTTGCAGTGGCAAAGCAGATTCCGCGCGGCAAGGTGGCAACCTACGGACAGATCGCGCGCATCATTGGCGCACCTCGCGCTGCGCGCTACGTCGGCTATGCCTTGCGTGCTAACCCAGCTCCTGGCACCGAACCTGGATCGATCCCCTGCCATCGCGTGGTGTTCAAGGATGGCCGCATGGCAACGGGCTTTGCGTTCGGTGGTCCCGAGATTCAACAGCAGATGCTCGAAGAAGAAGGTGTGGGATTCGACGAAGAAGGCAAAGTGGTAATGGAAAGCTTTCTTTGGAATGGCGTTCCCGCCGATGAATCAGGCTTGCCCATGGGACCTCCCAGTGATTTCGACTGGGAAGCAGAGCTTGCCGAAAGCCCACTTCACCACTGCGAAACCTGCAAGCACCCCCGCCCCGATTGCCAGAAGGGCATTTCAAATTAAAACAAAAAGCCTCGGAATAATTCCGAGGCTTGCATTCAGACTGGCGGGATGTACGGGACTCGAACCCGCGACCTCTGGCGTGACAGGCCAGCGCTCTAACCAACTGAGCTAACACCCCGTGCTTTATCAGCGTTGATTATTATATCCATAAAAGGAGCCGAAACAAGCCACAAAAGCAAAATTTCCGCCCACAGGAGCAAACGGTCACAAACACCTGCGATCTAAGCTACCCTACCACATATGCCACCGAACAAAACGAACTGGTCTTACGATCATTGCGAGCACGCGGGCGACGCTTGCGCGAGAAGCGCTCGTACGGTGGTTATCAAGCTAATCGCCGCAAAACATGCGGCGATTACGCAAGAAGTTCATGGTGGATAGGATGAGGCTTCTACCGAGCGCGCTAATTCTTCGCACCGCGATTGCGCTTGCGATAATCCATCGCGCCCTTGAGCGCACTTTGCGCGACATCACCCGCAACGCCGACCGCCTTCGATGCGGCTCTGCGTGCGACCGGACCCGCCGCATCACTCACTACCTGATAAGCACGTTGGTTGCGAATCTTCATCGCAGCATCGGAAGCTGCATTGCCTGCCTGCGAGAGCATGCCAGCAACACCAGCGATACTACCGCCCTGCTCGAAATAGGTAAGCGCCGCTTCGCCGATCGCGAGCGTGCCAAGATATCCCATGCCGCCCTTCACGAGCCAGCCGAGCGCAGGCACGAAGCCTGCAACCTTGCGCGCGATGCCGCGGCACACGAGCGCGCCAGCGATGGTAGGAATGATCTCCTTGATACGGTCCTTGTCGAGCGGCTCGCCATACGCTGCCGCAATCTGAAGCACCATCTTGATCTGGTTGAGCGTCATAACGGGCAGATCGGCGCCAGGAACGAACACAAGCACACCAATGCCGGCATTCTGCGCAGCAGTGAGCTGAATCGCATCTTGCGCGAGCGGACGACGAACGAACGGATAGGCCAGCGAGAACGACAAGCGCTTCTCGCGATCGTGATCGATGATCCATGAACCGATCTTATCGGCAAGTTTGCCCTTGATCTCTTCGTCGAGTGGCTGCCCTGCGGGAAGCGAGATAAGCGCATCGCTCGGAAGCGGATGACCCGCATCCTTCGCACTCTGGATGACCCGATTGCCGTGCTCGGCGATAACGAGCACCGGAATATCTGCTTGACGGATAGTTGCCGCGATCGCGCCAGTCTCCGAAGTCTGGCCTGCCGCCATGACCACCAAATCGGTGCCCTCCATAACGGAAATATCCTGCGAAGGATAATAACCCACGGTCAGGCGTGAATTCACCGAAGAGGAGCTGAAGCCCGAACGCACGAACACCTGAAACTCAGGAGAAGCGGTTTCGTCGAGCAGGACTTGAACGGAAACGACCGTCTTACGCGCACGCTCGATATCGAGCGCTTCGGTGATCAGTGATTTGATATCGATCGATTTGAAATCGAACATGCTTTCCCCCTCCTGGCAGCGCGCTGGTTATTGCGGTGCCTTTTCGCTGTGCGCCCAAATGGAATTGATGAGCCCCAACATTACAAAGTTTACCAGCATGAAAGATGAACCGTAACTAATAAATGGTAACGGAATGCCCGTGATGGGCATGAGCCCCACATCCATGCCAATGTTCTCAAGGATCTGAAATACCCACATACCCACGATACACACGACGATGATCGTACCGAAAAGATCGGGGGCATTGCGCGCAACGCGAATGCTCGTCACGATAAGTCCGAGATAGAGCGCCAGCAGAAGAAGCGCACCCACGAAACCGAACTCTTCAGCGAGCACGCAGAATACGAAGTCGGTCGGTGCTTCTGGCAAGAAGCCGAGCGAAGACTGCGTTGCTTGCATGAAGCCTTTGCCGAAGAAGCCGCCCGAGCCGATAGCGATCTTCGCCTGCTGCAAGTTATAACCATCGCCAGAGAGGTCGTAGCTCGAGTCCATGAATACGAGCAAGCGACTGCGCTGGTAATCCTTGAGCAACACATCGCTACCGAAGAGCCCATCGAGGATCGGATCGAGCATGAACACGCCCACTACCAGCGCCGCAAGAATGGCAGCGGTCGCCACCAAGAAGCGCCAATTAGCCCCACCGATGATGAGCGCGAATGCAGCGATGCAGAGATACACCAAACCCGTTCCCATGTCGGGCTGAGTCATGACACAGATGAACGGGATAGCCAAGATGCCGAGCGCCTTAAGGTATTCGCGCAGGTCATCGAGGCGCCCACCATAGCGCGACATGATGCTTGCCGCTAAAAGCACCACCGTGATCTTTGCGAACTCGCCAGGCTGCATACTGAAACCGCCAATGCGGATCCATGAATTCGCGCCGTTCACTTCCCTGCCGATGAAGGGCAGGTGGGGCGAGAGCAGCAAGATAACGTTGATCACCACGAAGAAGGTCGTGAAGCCCGAAAGCGCGCGGTAATCGAAGCGGCTCACGAGCACGAAGAGCACGATGCCGATGACCACGCCTACCACTTGGGTGGTGAAGTTGAAGTCGGAATCGGCAGAGGTAGCCGAGAATTGCACGATAAGTCCGTAGACAACGAGCGCTACAAAGCAGGCAACAAAGGGCAAATTGAAGTACTTGAACCGATGCGACTTGAAGGTCTTAGCTAACTCTGGGTCTCGCGGTTGCACGGAATTGATCTCAACCATTTCACTCATTCGATTCACCCCCTGCCTGCTGCGTCTTACCTGGTGTGCCTACTGAGATCTTCTCGTAGTCGATGGTAACACCGTTGGAATAGTCGATTGCCGCCTTCATCACGCGCGCGGCCACCGGCGATGCCACCGCACCACCCGAACCGCCTTCTTCGATACAGAGTGCAAGCGCGAAGCGCGGATCTTCATAAGGGGCATAACAAGCGAACCACGCAAAGTCCTGCTTGCCTGCAACTTCAGCCGTGCCAGTCTTGGCGGCGAAGGTGAAATCGTAGCTCGAGAAGTCGTTCGAGACATCGTGATTCTCTGTCGCAACGCCACGCAACGCATCGCGCACGATCTGATAGTTCGCTTCGCTCACATCAGGAGTGGCGTTTTCGACCACAGGCGCCTCGACCACCACCTCGCCAGCAGAATTGCGCACCTCTTTCAGCAGGTGCGGCTGCAGGAGCTTACCCGTTGCCACTGCCGCGTAGCCACGCGCGACCTGCAGGGGCGTGACGAGCACGTAGCCCTGACCGATGGCCATGTTCGAGATATCGCCAGGAAGCCACTGCGCTTCGGTAGGAACATCGCGGAAGTAGTCCGACTTCCATTCAGGCGTAGGAATACGCCCCTGTGCCTCACCCGCTAGATCGATATTCGTGAGCGCCGAATAACCGAATTCCTTGATGAAATCCTGCATGGCCTCATCGCCGATCGCATTGCGAGCATTGTAGAAATCGCGTGCGATCTCGTAGAACACGACGTCGCAAGAAACCACGATGCCTTCACGGAACGTAAGCCAACCATGGCCACTGTGCTCCCAACATTTCTGCGGGTACTCTTCACCGAACCCTGTCCAGGTACCCGTGCAGTTCCACGCCTTGGTCGCATCGGCGAACCCATAGGTAAGACCCGCAAGACCCGTGAACGCCTTGAAGCACGAAGCAGCCGGGTACGTGCCCGCGATCGCACGGTTCATGAGCGGATAGTGAGATTCTTCGGTTTGGTAAGCATCCCACATGTCTTGCGAGATACCACCGATGAAGTGTTCAGGCTCATAGGACGGATAGTTCGCCATGGCAAGCACGCCACCCGTCTTCACATCGATGCACACGAGCGATGCCGCGGTTCCTGTTCCACCCTGCACGAGCTCGCGCAACGCTGTATCAGCGACATACTGCACGGGAGCGGCGATCGTGAGGTAGATGTCGTTGCCCTTGGCAGGATCGGATTCGCTCACAACCTGCTGGATCTCGCCGGAAGCATCGGTGATGAACGTGCGCTGACCATGGTCGCCAGCAAGCACGTCATCATACGACTGCTCGATACCCGCCTTGCCAACCGCGTCACCCATCTCGATATCGCGTCCTTCAGCAACATTCTCCAGATCTTCTTTCGAAGAAGCACCCGTGTAGCCGAGCACATGAGCGGCAAGAGCACCGTAGGGGTAGATGCGATCGGAACGAATTTGGGTGGATACGCCAGGAAAGGCATCGCGGTGTTCATTGATATAGGCCACGTCGCGCAAACGCACGTCCTTTGCGACCACGCGCTGCGATTGCGCACCGGTGGAGGCATCGAGGATGCGCGCACGCACCACGTCGTAGGGAATGCCCAGCAGCGCCGAAAGACGCAAGATGACGTTCGTGTTGTTCGCAACATCAGCATCGGCAAGCACGGTCTGCACCTGGCGATTCGTTACCAGCGGCACGCCGTCGCGATCATAGATCACCCCACGCGGAGCAGGAGTACGCACGGTGGTGTAGAGATTCGATTCAGCTTCACGCTGATAGCTTGCTGAGCTTACCACCTGCAAGCCGAAGAGCTTCACGGCAAGCGCGCTGAAGGCAGCCGCAACAATGACTCCGACCGCAAGGAAGCGCTTACGCTGGGCATTGGCCGCACCCGCTGAGGTGGTACCCGTTGCAGAATAGGAGGTGTTGCCGATGCTTGCGCCATCGACCTTCGGAGCTTGCGCCGAAATACCCACTGAAGAGATGGAGCGCACGCCCATCTTGTTGCGCATGCGCACATGCGAAGTGGACGAACGCCAGCGGAAGAACACCACGAGCGCAATAGCGATAAGAACGAGCGATATGACAACGACAACGATAGTGGCGAGCATAGCACGTACCCCTTAGCGGAAACGTTGTTTTTTATCCACCGTCCACGCTTCATTGCCCGACGAAACATCAGGGAATTTGCGCGCCACCAAATAGAGAAGAACACACAGAATAAGGTTAAAGATCGTTGCCGGAAGAGCGCGCGCTGCGATCAGATCGAAGAACGCCGCCGGGTACCCCAGAACGAGCTGCACGATAACGACGATCATCTCGTAGAACAAAAGCGATACCGCACACGAGACGAGCACCATGGCAATACTCGATTTGTCGAGCACTTCGAACACACGCGAGAGCGCAAATGAGATGATGAGCAGCAAGAGCGGCGTGAGCCCGAAGGGAACCTGCGTGAACAGGTCCGATATGATGCCCATCACGAAGGCATAGACATAGGTGGTGTCTTCAGGACGCACGATCGAGAGCACGATCACGAAGGCAACGATGAAGTTCGGAACGACTGAATAGATAGCGATAACGGGCGCAACCACGACCTGCAGCAAGACGACCACGGCCGCAGAGACGAGAGGAACGAGCTTTTCACGCATAGGCTACTCCCCTCCTTCTTGGTTCGGTTCAGACGATCCGCCCGAAGACTGGCCGCCACCCTGCTGGTCGCCGTTATCCCCGCTTGCAGCCCTGCGGCTCGCAAGCGTTTGAGGGTCGACAGCCCGCACGATCGCTTCGTTATCGGCAGCGTTGGCATCGCCCATGCTGATAACGACGAGCGCTTCAGAGATATTGTTGAACGATGCATTCGGCGTGACCACGATCGTACGCGATGCACTGCCAGGACGCTGCTCGATCTTGGTGATCATGCCTACGACCAGACCGCGGTAATAGCCGCCACCAAGGCCAGAGGTGATAACGACATCGCCCTCTTTGATCTCGACGTTGTCGTCGATGCCTTCAAGATAGAGCGTGCCTTCGACCGAGCCGCGCAAGATGCCTTCAGCACGGGACGATTGCACGAGCACCGAAACGCCACTCTGCGGATCGGTGAGCAAGCGAACATCGCACGTTACGGGCGTGGTCGAGATCACCTGACCGATAACACCCGTGGCACCCATGACCGGCATGCCGTTCTTGATGCCTGATGCGCTACCCGCATCGAGCGTGATGGAGCGATTATAGGAATCGGTAGAATAGCCGACCACACGCGCAGCAATGGAGGTGAAGCCATAGGCATCGGCAAGCCCGATGAGCGATTCCAAGCGTGCTGCTTCTTGGCGGTATTCCTCAAGTTCAACGACCATCTGCGAGAGACGAGCGTTGTTCTCTTTAAGCTGGTTGTAGGATGCATCGGATGCAGTGAGGTCTTCGACCGACATCGACCCGGAAACCGCAAGCGACCCCACCGTGGTACCGACCGCCGTGAGCGGCGTCACCAAAGAAGAGGTGGCGTTTTGCAGCGTATGGATCGGGCCTTCCTCGCTTTCACGAGCATAGGCAACGAAGAGAATAAGGGAGACCACAAGGAGAACGATCAGGAGTGTTCTTCCTCCTAGATGGCCACCGAACTGCACTGGATTGTTCTTGATCTTCAGGGCCATGTGCTAGATGAGCTCCTATTTCGAACGCATCAATATCTGTTTGAGTGCGGCGGGTGTTTCGAGAACCTTCAAGCAGCCGGTTACCACGTTGGTAAGGGCGGTTTCGCTCGTCCAGACCGGAATCTCGAGCTTGTTGGTGAGATAACGGTCGAGACCCGAGAGCAATCCGCCACCACCGGTGAGCAGAATGCCATTGGAGATGATGTCCGATGCCAAGTCGGGGTTGGTTTTCTTGAAGGTTTCCTTGATGTGAACGACCATCTCGTCGATGGGTTCCTGGAGCGCCTCGCGCACATCTTCAGATTGGATCGTGACTTCTTTCGGCTGTTCAGTGAGTACATCCTGACCAGAGATGATCATGTCGCGCTCGCGCCCATCTTCGAACGGAAGGATGGAACCGATCTTGATCTTGATGACCTCTGCCGTACGCTCACCGATCTTGATGCCCAAGAGATCGCGCAGATGCATAGCGATAGCTTCATCGAGGCGATTGCCTGCCAAACGAAGCGAAGAGGACGTAACGATGCCGCCGAGCGAAATGACTGCCACTTCAGTGGTGCCACCGCCGATATCGACGACCATCGAACCCGTGGGTTCGGTAACGGGCAGATCGGCACCCATCGCAGCAGCCATGGGCTCTTCGATGAGGTATGCCTGACGTGCACCTGCCTGGATGGTGGCCTCGAACACCGCGCGCTTCTCGACCGAGGTCGCACCGCAAGGGATGCATACGACGATGCGCGGCTTGGGCTGCCAAGGATAGCGGCGCGGAGCCGCCTTGTTGATGAACGCCGAGATCATAGCCTCGGTGATGTCGTAGTCGGAAACCACGCCATCATGGAGAGGATGTTCAGCAGAGAAGGTATCGGGAGTGTGGTTGATCATGTTCTTCGCTTCATGACCAACAGCCAGAACGCGATGCGTACTGCGCTCGATAGCCACAACGGAAGGCTCGTTGATCACGACCCCTTGCCCGCTTATGCCAACAAGCGTATTTGCAGTTCCGAGGTCGATCGCCATATCGTATGACGATGACGACGAAGCGCTCTGGATAAAATCAAAAAAGGACATGCGTGTTCCTCACGGTCTTTATCGTGCAGCTTTCGATTCTATCATAGGCACCGCGTACGCAAAAGGACACGGTGCATGAGTGGAGCTTAATGAACGCTACAGGAAAGGCACGGGTCGTAGGCACGGACGAGCTTAGCGATCTCGGAGCGGATATAGCCTTCGTCGAGGCCTGCTTCAACGAGCACTTCGACCAGGTGGCGCGTATCAGCTTCAAGCGAAGCGAGGTTCTGGGACGTTGGCGTGATGATAGAAGCGTGCAGAACGCGGCCTTCATCGTCGAATTCGAGCTTGTGGAAGACCACACCGCGCGGCGCTTCACTCATGCCCACGCCGGTGCCAGCACGCACTTCGAAGGGAACCGGCTTCGAATCGCCCTCCCCTTTCGCCAGTTCACGGCAGATCCCCGCGCAGCGGATGAGTGCGTCTAAGATCTCGATAGCTTGCGCCAGATTGTTCTTCATAGGGTTCTTCTCTTCAGGACGAAGACCTGCCTTCGCAGAAGCGAACTTGGCCTCTTGCGAAAGATGATCCCACGAAGCGTTCAAGCGAGAGAGCGCCGAGGTGAAGACGGGCTTGCCCGTTGCTTTCACGCGTGTGAAGAGCGCACCGGAATGCGGTACTTCATATTCTTCAAGATACGACTCGAAATCATGCGCATCGAAGCGAACATGCTCATCGATGAGCTCGAGCGTGTTCGAAGACTGCACCGGGTAGTAATCGTCTTCAACCATGGCCAAAAGATCAGAAGCGGTATGGATCTCGGTGATGCGGAACGAAGAGAACAGATCGACCGTTGCTTTCGCGAACGGGATCGCCGCTTCGAGCCGATCGGCGAGCTCAAGGTATTCCTGCGCGCTGATCTCGTGCGTGAAACCGCCCACCACCGCCGTGATGGGATGGATCGAGCGCCCGCCCACGAGCGTGCAAAGATCGTTGCCGAGCTTCTTCAAATCGAGCGCCTGGTTGAACAGTTCAGGATCTGATTGTGCGAGCGGGAATACGCTTTCCTCACCCACGAAATCGGGCACCACGAACACGAAGAGATGAGAAGCGTGATTCTGCAGGTAGGAGCCATACACGAGCAACTCGCGCAGCATCTTCGTACGCGACGAGACTTCGATACCGAACGCGTCCTCGACCGCTTTAAGGTCGGTCACGCAATGGCTCGGCGAACAGATGCCGCAGATGCGCGAGGAGATGTAAGAGCAATCCTTGTAACTCTGCCCGCGCACCATGCTCTCGAACAGGCGCGCTGGCTCGACGATGTTCATCTCAACGGTCTTCACCACGTCGTCTTCGATGACCACATGCACATTGCCATGGCCCTCGACGCGCGCGACATGATCGATATTAAGCTGGGAGCGTGTCATGTGATTCCTTGTCTTCTGTGGCAATGAGCGGATTGGTTTGGTTGAAGATCGTAAGCTTGCGATCGAACTCTTCAGGGGAAAGCCCGAAACGCTCGACCGCCTTGCGTGCTGATGCGAGGTTGGCCTTCGGTGAAAGACCACGGCATCCCATGCAGGGTCTGCCCAAGCTCGGGCAGCGCGCCATGCAGCCGCCGTTGGTCACCATACCCAGGCAGATCTCGCCACGCGGGTAGAAGCAGATATTCTCTTGGCGCTTGCATTCGGCACACATCGTCGTGGAGCGGCGATGGCGGTTCGACCCGTGCAATGCCGCGCTGAGCACTTGCGCGAACTCGTAGAAATCGATCGGGCAAGAGAGCACCACGTAATCGACATCGATGACATCCTTCACCGCACGCGGTTCGATCACGGTGCCGCACGCCTCGGGAAGCGTGTCGTAGACCTCCCCGATGCGCCCCTCGAAGCCACGTGCCGCCATGCCGGGGATACCAGCGGTATGCGCGCATGCTCCGATCGTGATGACGATCTCCGCCTTCTCACGCAGCTGTTTTACCTGTTCGATGGCTTCTTCAGTGGTTACAGCGCCCTCGATGATGGCGATATCGAACTCTTCCGGCATCGGCTCGCTCGAAGCAAGCTGCCAGTATTCAAGATCGATGCGTCCGAGGATGTCGGTGAGGAAATGCTCTTGATTGGTGATCTGCAACTGACAACCGAAGCAGCTCGCCAGGCCCACGACCACGACGCGCAGCGGCTTCTGCTCAGCACAGGATGAGGACAGGGGTTGTTTTTCCATGCTACATCGACCCCTGAATGTTCTTGGCTTCCCAGTAATTGAACACCGGCCCGTCAAAGCAAACATATTGATGCCCGATCTGGCAGTGTCCGCACCGGCCCATGCCACACTTCATGTGACGTTCGAACGACATGAAGATGCGATCATAGCTGATGCCCTTCTTCGCCATCTCTTCGACCACGAAACGATACATCACCGGCGGCCCGCAGATGGCGCCATAGGTGTTATCGGGGTCGACCTCGAGATCCTTGAAGGCCTCGGTGACCAGGCCGACGTTACCCTTCCAATCGGGATGGGGCTTGTCGATCGTGAGGTAGAAATCGAAATCGGGTCGGTGACTCCACATCTCGAACTGCTCGCGGAACATGATCTCTTCTGGGCTACGTGAGCCATAGATGATCGTAACGTTGCCGAATTCGGAGCGTTCGTCGTGGATGTTGTTGATCAGCGATCGCAACGGCGCGATGCCAAGACCGCCTGCCACGAGCAGAATATCGTGCCCCTTCATGTCCTCGAACGGGAAGGGATGGCCATACGGGCCGCGCAGTCCCACGATATCGCCACACTGCATGTTATGAAGCGCGCTCGTAACATCACCCGCACGACGCACGCAGATCTCGATAAAACCGCTCTTCGAAGGCGAAGATGAGATGGAGATGGGAACCTCGCCCACGCCGAAGACGCTCACGCACACGAATTGACCAGGCTTGTGGTGGAACGCATCGCGGATGCGATCATCGATAAGACGCAACTCGAACAGCGTTTCCTTCTCCGTGAGCGGCGTCATGGACGTGATGCGCGCCGACCACGGACGATACGGATTCGCCGCCATCATCTCTGCGCCATCGAGCGGCGCTTTGTAGTTGTAGTGCCCTTTGACCGCGAGCTTAGTAGGTGCTGTGCGACGTTTACTCTCCATCTGCCTCAGCCCCCTTGCGGTCGAAGAACTTCAAGACCTCGATCGGATTGATGTTGGCCTTGCAGGCATACACGCAGCGCCCGCAACCAACGCAAAGCTGGTAGTCGTGACTGCCCGTGAAGCCGTTGAGCTTGTGATAGAAACGATGGCGCACACGCTTGCGATTCGTGTCGCGGAAGTTATGGCCCCCTGCAACGAGCGCGAACTCGGGCGAAGTGCATGAATCCCACACGCGGATGCGGCTGGCCAG
>FR895141.1:94930-112460 GCA_000435675.1 Eggerthella sp. CAG:298
GCGAAGGCGCCTGCCATGCTTGCCATCAGGATCGAGCTCGTCGTAGATATCGAAGCAGAAGCACGTAGGGCAGACTGCGCTGCAGGCGCTGCATGATTGGCAGCGCTCACCCATCTCGGTCCAGAATTCATCGCGATGGAACACATCCATCATCATGGCAACCTCTTGCACATGAGGAATGTTGGTGTTGAAGCTCTCTTCACGCTCGCGCGTTACGCGGCGGAACTCACGACGGTCTTCGTCGGTTGCATGCTTAGGATCGCACGATGCTTCGAGCACGCTCGCTGCCTCAACGCCCGCAAGCGAGACGAGATACTTATCGCCGATCTTCTGCAGGAACATATCGGTACCCATACGCGCTTCATCGGTGCCGCACAGGTTGCAGAAGCACGCAGGCCCTGGCATGCAGCCCAGCCCGACGATGAGCGTGTTCTCGCGCCGCTTCGTGTAGTAGGGATCGGGATACGCGCAGTCTTTGTACACCAGGTCAAGCCGATTGAACGCGTTGATGTCGCACGGATGCACGCCGAAGAGCACACGCGGCTTAAGATCGATCGCGAAATCGGTGACCTCGTTCTCCTCTGCATCGAAGCGCATGAGCACTTCTTCTGAAGGAAGGAAGAATTTCTTAGGTGAAGTGATCGTGGTGGTGTAGTCGAACTCCACTTCATCGGGATCATGGATGACGGCAAAAACATAGCCCTGGTCGCGTTTGACCGGGGCTATGACTTCATAATCATTCATGAAACCACGAACGAGTGAAGAAAGCTTGTCTGCATCGATAACACGATAGAGCATGTACGCTTCCTTTCGTAAGCAGCCTCACGAGCAGTGTTGCGCAGGGTTGCGCACGGGCGAGACTTACGCGAAGAAGATCGCCATCTCGCGCTCGGCCGATGCGACCGAGTCAGAACCGTGGATTACATTTTCGTCCATAATCAGGCCGAAGTCACCACGGATCGTGCCGGGGGCCGCCTCAGCTGGATTAGTGGCACCCATGAGCGAACGACATTTCAGCACCGCACCATCACCAGAGATGATCATCTTCACGACCGGGCCGGAAGTGATGTAGGTGATAAGGCCATCGTAGAAGGGCTTGCCTTCATGCTCCTGGTAGTTCGCTGCTGCCTGCTCGGGCGTGACGTTACCGAGCTCCATGCGCTCGATCGTAAGGCCAGCACGCTCGAAGCGATTGATGATCTCGCCAATATGACCATTAGCGACGCCATCGGGCTTGATCATGATGTAGGTCTTTTCCATTGCCATGTATGATTTCCTTTCGTTCAAAGGCTTTTAATGCTGAGAGGTGAAGTAGAGCGTTGCGCCGGTGATCTTCCAGCCAATGCCATCACGCACGAGCGAGATCTCATAGGGCACCGTGCCGCCTTCAGGGGTAGTGGCATCCACATAGACCTTCGCAGTGGTAAGGTCGTTTACCTCGCCCACGATCTGGGCTGAAGAGCCTGCTTCGATGCAATCCGCAATGCGAGCGCGCTTCGTGTCATCCAGATCCCCACTGAGCGAATCGCCATTCGTAGGATCAGCGAAGAGCTCCGTGATGACATCCTGCTTCGTGGGAATGCCGAAGCCCTGCGTGACCACGTAGGCCGCCCCACCAACGAGCGCAGCTACGATGATGATCACGATGATGGCGATGACGATACCCTTCTTGCGCTTCTTCTTCGTGGCCGAGCGCGCCCAGTCCTGCAGGCGCACATCGTTTTCGTTGAAGAAGTTCGTGTCATACGGGTTGCCATACGCATCGACCTGATCGTTAATATCGTGCGAAGAGAGCACCATCGTGCCTGCTTCAGCAAGATGCTCGCGGTCGTCCGCCACATCGAAGGGGACCGCACTGCCCGAGACATCGAGCCCTGAAAGATCCTTCTCTTCCCGCTCAGGCGCATGCTCTTCTTCGGCTACGCCGGAAGCGACCGCTTGGATCGCGCGCTGGTAATCCACATTGGCTGCATCGTTGAAAACGTAGGTCTGATCGGCAAGAGCCGACTCGAATGCCTTCACTGCTTTTGCCATCTTACCTGCGGCGACATACGCCTGCCCCATGTTCGCGAACAGCTTATTGCGGGTGGCGGGAGCCATGTCGAACTGGAGCGCGCTCTCATACGAAGCGATCGCATCCATCGGGCGATCGAGCGCCATGAAGCACACGCCCAAGTTCAGGAGTGCTTTGGTGGGATCGGGGTTGGATTCATCGAGCGCCGCAGAGCGGAACGATGCGCCCGCTTCGGCTGATTTACCGAGCTTCAGGTAGGCGTTGCCGAGCCCCATATAGGCTTTGTAGCCCGTCTTGTACTTCGGATCCTCGAGCGCCTCAGCGAAGAACGGAATCGCGTCTTCGTAATCGAGCTGCGAAGCATAGACCGTGCCAAGGTTGTAGGCGACCGAGCCGAGGGCATCGTAGGCACTGTCATGCAGGGCCTGCGAATAGGCATGGATCGCTTCGTTGGGATCGTGAAGTTTTACCAGGCAGTTGCCAATTTGATGATAGAGAAGACCGATTTCGCCGGGCGCGAGCGCAACCGAGGTGTCCTTGAGACACTCGGTGAAATCTGCGAGCGCGGTTTCATAGTCCTTCTCGACATAGGCACTGCGCGCCTGTTGGAACAGATCATTGTTCATAGTTAAGCCCTACTAGCCGCGTTTTCGATCATGATCGTTTCGATCACATCTCCCACGCGAAGCTTGGAGACGACATCGAGCCCATCGACGGTCTGACCGAACACCGTGTAGCCTGAATCGAGGAATGGCTGCGGACCAAGGCAGAGGTAGAACTGCGAACCAGCCGAGTTCGGATCCTGTGAACGAGCCATAGCGAGCGTGCCATCGAGGTGCTCGTTATTCGGGTTCGTGGAGAATTCCTCTTTGATGGTGTAGCCCGGACCACCCGTGCCAAGACCAGCGAACGGATTGCCTTCAGCGGCTTTCACCTGTTCAGAATCGAGATCGCGCGTGTTGGGATCGCCACCTTGGATGACGAAACCAGGCACGTAGCGATGGAATTTCAGATTATCGTAGAAGCCCTTTTGCGCGAGTTCGACGAAATTGCCAACGTGGACGGGGGCACCTTCGCCATCGAGCTCGACCCGAATGGTTCCCTGAGAAGTTTTGATGATAGCCACTTCTTTTCCTGTTGGCTTATATTCTGGCGTGTAGAGTGCCATATATTCTCCTGCCTACTACGACAAAACGTGGTGCCCTCTACAGGATTCGAACCTGCGGCTTTCTGCTCCGGAGGCAGACGCTCTATCCCCTGAGCTAAGAGGGCATTACGCTTTATATTATACGATATTATAGGTCTTGGTAAATTTCTGCGTAGCTACATTAGATATGAGGGTTGATTCGTCCGTGAGCGAAATCGTTGAATTAACTGGGCTTACACAAGGAGCGGCTGCGGTCGGTCGTCTCAGTTCTGGAAAAACCGTGTTTGTTGGTGCGGGCGTGCCGGGCGATGTGGTCTCGGTGGACATCACGAAGGATGCTAAGCGCTTCTGCGAAGCGAAGATCGTCGAGGTCGTTAGGCCAAGCGTCGCGCGTGTGAAGCCTGCCTGCCCCTATTATGCCGTGTGCGGAGGCTGCCCCTGGATGCAGGTTGCTTATGAGGAGCAGCTTGCGGCCAAGCGCGCGAATGTGGTCGAGCAGCTGGTGCGCATCGGCGGCAAGGAGCGAGAGGCGGCACAAACGCTGGTGGGCGAAGTGCTGCCTTCGGAACGCCAGTTGGGCTACCGCAACAAGATCGAGCTTGCCGGCTCCTATAAAGGAGGCTTCAAGCTGGGCTTTCACCAAAGCGAATCGAACGATATCGTCGAGACGAAGACCTGTCTGGTAGCAACGAAAGCGCTCGAAAAGGCTCCCGGGGCTATTCGTGGTGCACTGCGCTATGCACAGGGCAATCAGGACTTGGGCATCTTTAGGGTGGGCTTGCGCTCGAGTGCGCGCACGAAGGCGACCGAGATCGCCGTGTGGACGAAACCGGGCGGCTTCCCTCGCAGCCATGTGGCGAAGATCCTGCAGGACAGCTTGAAAGCCACGAGCGTGGTGCGCGTGATGGCCGACCCTGGCAAGGCGCGCAAGATAAAAGGTGTTGAGGTGCTTGCGGGTAAGGGATATTGGGAAGAGAAGCTGCTGGGGCTTCAGTATAAAGTGAGCGCACCGAGCTTCTTCCAGGTGAATACCGAACAAGCCGAAACGCTCATCAAATCCGTGCTCAAAGGCTTGAACGTAACAGGCGATTCTTATCAGGCTGATCTCTACTGCGGTGCGGGCACCTTCACCCTGCCCCTTGCCGAGCATGCCGGTGAGGTGTTCGCCGTTGAATCGCAGGCATCTTCTGTGCGCGATCTGCGTCGTAATCTCGAGCTGAACGATCTATTCGCTGAAGTGATCGGCGGCGACAGCGCGCGCGAGCTGCCTGAATTGGGCGAACTTGACGGTCTAGTGGTCGATCCCCCACGAAGCGGACTTGCCCCGAGCGTTCCCGCAGATATCGCGGCCACGGGCGCAAAGCGCTTCGCTTATGTGAGCTGCAACCCAAGCACTTGGGCACGCGATGTGGCGCGCATCGAGGAGTGCGGTTACCGCCTTACGCGAACCACCCCGGTCGATCTCTTCCCCCAGACCTATCACATCGAGACCGTGAGCATCTTCGAGCGCTAAAACGCAAAAGCGCCTGGTATCCAGACGCTTTCACAAAGGAATAACGAGCACTTGCGGGGCTTTACGGCAATCGTGCGTTCGCATGTGTCGAATTACACGACCCCTCACACAGCCGAGCTAGTGCAAAGGTTTGGAAGGGAGGTCTTGCTTAGAGGAATCCACGGACGTTTGCATATCAGCGAGCATCTTATCGACCTGGCTGCACGACGGACAACAGGCAGCTGAAGAAGCATGAGAAGTTTTTTGAGAAGAGGTCGTGTGTGCACACGATTTGCAGCTTCCGCATCCGACGTTCTTGCCAGCTCGTTTGTCTTTGACGATGCTCCTGATGATGGCTGCTACGATCACAATGAGGAGTAATGATACGAGCGCGGTTCCAAGATTCATAAGAGACCCCCTTCCTTCGGGATAAACAGTCCTACGTTTCGGCAAGTCCTTCTTGCCATCGACCCCCCTGGCACGTGCGCACCAGGATCGTTCGAGCTTTGGGTGCGGGATCGTCCGCGATCCCAAAGCTCGATGTTTGGCTTAACTTTCAGCAGCCACTGAAGTGAGGCTTTCCACCTTGCCTTTGTACTTATTCTTCCTGAAGAGCAGGTAGATGAAGGCAATAGCCAGAAGTATCGCAATCACTGCGAACGGACCGAACGCGACCTCGCCAGTGATCATGCCGCCAATCTGGTAGATCCACAGCGCCACGACCCAGGCAAGTCCACACTGATAACCGATCGCCGCCCAGAACCACTTACGATTGTTCATCTCGCGCTTGATCGCGCCCATAGCCGCAAAGCAGGGGGCACAGAGCAGATTGAACGCGAGGAACGAATAGGCCACGAGCGGCGTGAAGGCAGCCTGAACGTTGGCGTACCAACCAGCGTCGCCGTTGTAGAGAATGCCGAGCGTACCGACCACGTTCTCCTTCGCGATAAGACCCGTGACCGCAGCGGATGCCGCTTGCCAATCGCCCCATCCGAGCGGATTGAAGATCCAGCAGATGAGCGTACCGAGCACCGCGAGGATCGAATCATTCTGATCCTCGACCGCCATGAACACGCCATCCACAACGCCGTAGGTCGAGATGAACCATACCAAGATACACGCGAGCAGGATGATGGTACCGGCCTTCTTGATGAACGACCAAGCACGTTCCCACATGCTGCGCAGCACCGCGCCAACCGTTGGCATATGGTATGCCGGCAGTTCCATGATGAACGGTGCTGGATCGCCTGCGAAGAAGCGCGTCTTCTTCAAAATGATGCCCGTGCACAGGATCGCTGCAATACCTAAGAAGTATGCAGAAGGAGCGACCCACCACACGCCGCCGAACACGGCAGCCGCGAAAAGTGCGATGATCGGCAGCTTCGCGCCACACGGGATGAACGTGGTGGTCATGACCGTCATGCGGCGATCGTTCTGGTTCTCGATCGTGCGCGAAGCCATGACACCAGGCACGCCGCAACCGGTGCCGATCAAGATCGGTACGAAGGACTTGCCCGACAGACCGAAACGGCGGAACACACGGTCGAGGATGAACGCGATACGCGACATGTACCCGCAGCTCTCAAGGAATGCCAGGAGCAGGAAGAGAACGAGCATCTGCGGGATGAAGCCAAGCACGGCACCGACACCTGCAACGATACCGTCGAGGATGAGCGCGGTCAGCCAATCAGCTGCATCGATCGAAGCGAGCGCATCGCCGATGATGACCGGCAGACCGGGCACCCAGATGCCATATTCAGTTGGATCGGGTGCTCCCCCTTCGACTTCTGCTGCATACGCTGCAGCATCAACGATGGTAGTGAGGTTCTCGCCCGTTTCTTCATCAACATGGGTATATTCAGCAGTGATGCCCGCTGCCTCCGCGTCTTCAACAAAGGTCTCAGACGCAGGATCCAAGCCTGCCTGAGAAGCCGCAAGCTCAAAAGCGGCGATCAGATCAGCGTCACCTGCATAGGGAGCGATGATGTCCTTCGCTTCTTCATATGCGGCAGCATCGACCTCGACGAGCTCGTTTTCGCCCGTTTCGTCATCATAAGCTTCATAGCTGCCGACGATGCCCGCTTGCTCAGCCTCGAAGAGGAAGGTATCGGACTCAGGATCGAGTCCCTCAGCGATCGCAGCTTCGTCGAAAGCTGCAACGCTCTCACTCGCGCCATCGAATTCATCAACGACCTCGGCATACTCATCGCCGCCAGCACCTAAGAACCAGCCATCGCCGAACACACCATCGTTTGCCCAGTCGGTCGCAAAGGTACCAACGGTCGAAACGGAAATGTAGTAGACCAAGAACATGACCACCGCGAAGATAGGAAGCGCAAGGAAGCGATTCGTGACCACGCGGTCGATCTTGTCGGAAGTGGTGAGGCCATCTTCGTTGCCGAGCGTGCGGACGCTGTGCATGATCGAGGAGATCCAGGTATAGCGTTCGTTGGTGATGACGCTTTCCGTATCGTCATCGAAGTGTTTTTCGATACGCGCGATGATGTCCGAGACATCGGGCGGATTCTTCAAGCTCTCACGGATCTTCTCATCGTTCTCGAGCAGTTTGATCGCATAGAAACGCTGAAGATGCTCAGGAACTTGATCAATCGCACCTTCTTCTTCACGCTTAAGGTCCTTGAGCGAATACTCCAAGCTGCCCTCGAAACGCTCGATGATCTCGGTAAGAGCATCTTCGATCTCACGGCTATACGCCATAGCTTCGATGCCTACCATGGAAGGAATGGTCTTCAGGCAATTGACCACCTGATCGATTCCTTCGTTCTTGAGCGCCGAGATCTCAACGACCGGGCAGCTGAGCTTCTCTTCAAGCGCGGTGATATTGATCTGATCGCCGCGTTTGCGCACCACATCCATCATGTTGACCGCAACAACCACAGGGATGCCCATTTCGAGCAGCTGAGTGGACAGATAGAGATTGCGTTCAAGGTTGGTGCCATCGACGATGTTTAAGATGGCATCAGGGTGCTCCTTGATCAGGAAATCACGTGCGATAACCTCTTCAAGGGTGTAGGGGGAAAGTGAATAGATGCCGGGCAAGTCGGTGATCTCGATCGACTTGTCCGCTTTGAGCTTACCGCTCTTCTTCTCAACCGTAACGCCGGGCCAGTTGCCAACGTATTGGTTGGCGCCAGTGAGGGCGTTGAACAGTGTCGTCTTCCCGCAGTTCGGGTTTCCGACAAGCGCTACTCTCATGCGTTGAACTCCTTTATTGTTTACTATAGTTAACTTATGTTTCAAAAATAAGGCGCTCCTGCGCCACTAAAGAGCCACTGCGCTCACATGAGCCCAATAGACTACTGAACATAATGAGAGGCTTTAAGAAACCTCGACCATTTGAGCATCATCCTTGCGCAACGAGAGCTCGTAGCCGCGGATGGTGACCTCGACCGGATCGCCCAAGGGAGCAACCTTGCGAATGTACACAGGAATTCCTTTGGTGATTCCCATATCCATGATGCGTCGCTTAACGGCACCCGTGCCATTGAGCTTCGTTACGGTAACGGTCTCGCCCGGTTTTGCTTCACGAAGAGTCTTCACTGTTCCTCCTTCCCTACTCGTATCCTACTCGCTTATCAAATAACGATATTCTTTGCCAACTCAGACGAAAGCGCGACGCGAGAACCTTTCACATTCACGACCAAGTTGCCGCCAATACGAGAGATCACGCGGACGGTCTCTCCAGGAAGAAAGCCGAGATCTTCAAGATGACGATGGACATCTCCAATGCCATGAAGTTGTTTTACATGGTAGAGACCATTTTTCTTGACCTCTGCTAAGACCATGCGATCACTTCCTCTCCTTGATGGAGCGCACTCTAGTTACCCATGGGTAACTCGCTCCTCGGTTCATATGTTAACTATATGAAACTCAAAGGTCAAGAAAAAGATTCTGAAGAATCTAGGGAATGGCGATAAAAGCTCAAGGACGAAATGGTTGAACTTGAAACCCCAGGTGGCAAAGTGATCAACTGATCATTCGCATTGCAGCATAAAAAGGTTCGAACGATTCGATGTTGTCTTACCGGCCGCCCTACTGAAGATTCGCGCCCTAGGCAAGCGATGAAGGATCGGGCACGTCAGACGGATCGACGTTCTGCTCTTCGAAGAATCGATCGAGCTCTTCAGGAGTGATATCGGTTGGGCCCAATTCGAAGCCATAAGCGCGCGCAAGAGCCTGTGCTTGTTCGGCTCGCAAGGTGGCACGCTCATGGAATCCCGCTTCAGAAAGGTAATGCGACTCGAGCATGAGGGTGCGTGAGATATAGCCGATGAGCGCAGGATCGGTTTGAGAGAGCTGCACCATGGCAACAAAGGATTCGGGTGCCATCTGCAAGAGCAGCGCTCCGTCGATCTCGGTAGTCTTATCGAGGGCAGCTTCGAGCAGCTCCGCTGCCCCTTCTGGGTCTTCATCGCCCTGAGCACGCAACATACTTTCACGCATCGCGATCGCAAGCGCAGTGAACATGCGCATAAGATAGTCTTGCTGAAGCATTTAAAGCATCCCTTCAGGAAATGTCATGCCAATATGCTCGAACGCCCGCCGCGTAGCCTGACGCCCTTTTGGGGTACGAACGAGCAATCCTTGTTGCATAAGATAAGGCTCGTAGACATCCTCGAGCGTTTCAGGCACTTCCGAGAGCGCCGAAGCGAGCGTGGAGAGACCCACGGGCCGCCCTGCAAACTGACCACAGAGCATTTCAAGGATGCGATTGTCCACGGCATCGAGGCCGAGCGAATCAACCTCGAAGAACGAGAGCGCCTGTGCTGCGCAATCTTCGTCGATGACCTTGTCGCCCTTCACCTGCGCCCAATCACGCACGCGCTTCAACAGGCGATTCGCCAAGCGCGGTGTGCCACGACTGCGACGTGCGATCTCAAGAGCGCCGTCTTCAGAGATCGCAACATCGAGGATACCCGCGGATCGCGTGATGATCTGTGCGAGCTCTTCAGGCTCGTAGTAGTTAAGGCGAAACGCAATGCCAAAACGATCGCGCAAAGGACCCGTGAGAAGGCCTGTTCTCGTAGTCGCGCCGATGAGCGTGAACGGCGGCAGGTCGAGGCGGATCGAACGAGCAGCTGGGCCCTTCCCCACCACGATATCGAGCACGAAATCTTCCAGTGCGGGATAGAGGATCTCTTCGACCATGCGATTCAAACGATGAATCTCATCGATGAAGAGCACATCGCCCTCTTCAAGGTTAGTAAGGATCGCCGCGAGATCGCCTGTGCGCTCGATAGCAGGTCCACTGGTGACCTTGATATTCGCCCCCATCTCGTGCGCAACCACGCTCGCAAGGGTGGTTTTACCCAAGCCCGGCGGTCCAGAGAACAGAATGTGATCGACCGCATCGCTGCGCTGGCGTGCGGCCTCGATAAGAATGAGCAGACTATCCTTGACCTTCTGCTGGCCGATGTAGTCGTTGAGCTTGCGCGGACGAAGCGAGCGTTCGAGCGCTAGATCGTCTTCCTGCAGATCGACCGAACACATACGCGCTGAAGGAAGCGACTCACTTGAGTCAGTCGACGCATCGTAGATAAGATTCTCTATTTCGAAGGATTCTTCCACGCCGTTATTACTCTCCTAAGCGTTTGAGCGCATAACGAATGAGTTCCGACTCACCCGCATCAGCAGGCGCATCTTTGAGTGCCAATTCAGCCTCGGTCTGAGTGAAGCCCATGGACAAGAGCGCATCGGCAGCGCCATCGAAGGACTGAGACGATCCGGTGCTCGTTGCGAATAGAGGGCCGACTTCACTTTGCCCCAGAGCATCCTTTAATTCTAAGACAATTCGTGAAGCGGTCTTCTTGCCAACGCCAGGAATCTTCTGAACTGTTGCAACATCTTGCGAAACGATCGCAGCGATGAGCTCCGCAGCTTTGAAACGCGAGAGCGCTGATAAGGCAACCTTCGGTCCGATCCCTGAAACCGTGATAAGGCGCTCAAAAAGGCTTCGCTCCTCTTCGTCTACGAAGCCATAGAGCACGAGAGCATCTTCTCGTACATATAAATAAGTAAGAACGAGCACTTCGTCACCCTTGCTGCCGAGGCTTGAGAGTGCGTGATACGACATGGCAACGCGATATCCGATGCCATTCACCTCGATGAGCGCGCCTTCGCTATCGCTGCCGACCAATGTACCTCTGATAAACGAAATCATGATGATCCTCTATAAGTTAGTTGAGTGCTTCATGGGCATCTCTAGCTATGCCGTTCGTTCGGTATAGCCCGAAGCATCGAACGCATGGGTCGAAAAGCAGATCGCAGCCGCAAGCGCATCTGCCGCATGATCTGGCTCAGGAGGTTTTTCGAGCGAGAGCACCTGCTTGACCATGTATTGGACCTGAGCCTTATCTGCGCTTCCCGTTCCCACCACCGCGAGCTTGATCTGACGCGGAGAGAATTCCCCTACCTCGATCGGTCCACTTCCGCACGCAGCAAGCGCGGCCCCCCTCGCTTGACCGGTTGCGAATGCTGCCGTGATGTTCTGTCCGAACCATACCGTTTCGATACCCACACAACTAGGCTTGAAGCGCTGCACCACCGCCGTTGTTTGCTCATAGATCTTGCGCAAGCGAGCTGCAAGGGGCTCATGGGAACTCGTGCTCACGCAGCCATACGCCAAGCACTGAAGACGCGCTCCACTCTGACGCACTACTCCCCAGCCAGTATTCGCAAGACCAGGATCGATACCTAATATGATGCGCTCGGTGGGCAAAAGGCTCCCTTCTAAAACAAACATTTGTTCGTATGATACCACAATCATACCTCTCGCAAGTACCAAACCTCATCTTCACGGTTTCTGCACGTGAAAAAAAGTTCAAATTTTTGTGAGTTGCGCGCATTTAAAAGTTCAAATTTTTTTCAAATTTTTATAAGGATGCTTTCTCACAATAAAGATACGAAACCTAAGGGGAAGCGATGAAGAAACAATTACTCATAGCAGGAATCATCTGTGGAGTCATCTGCGCTGCGTGCGTCTTTCTCTACACCGAGATGGTCTATGCCGAAGCCGATTCCAAACGAAGCGAAGCGCTCGAGCGCTATGGCGGCGAACAGGTCGAGGTCGTGGTTGCAACACGCACGATCCATCCTGGAGAAACGCTCGATCCATCGAACTGCACCACCAAAACATGGTTAAGCGATCTTCTTCCCGACGGCGCCTTAATGGAGCTTGCCGAGATGGAAGGCAAGCAAGCCACCTCGCTCATCCTTGAAGGCGAAGTGGTCTCGCAAAGCAGGTTCAACAACGAAACCCAAGAGCTCGATATCCCTGCAGGATACGTGGCGATCGCGCTGCCAGCGGAAGACATCCAGGCAGTGGGTGGACGCATCAGCGCGGGAAGCAAGGTCGACGTGTATGCCACCGGAGCGAAGACCACCTGTTTGGGGCGCGATCTTGAAGTGCTCGCAACGAGCGCTGATAACGATGAGAGCTCTTCGCGCACGAAGCTCACCTGGATCACCCTTGCCGTGAAACCTGAAAAGGCGCAAGAGTTCGTAACCGCCTCTGAATCGCTCGCGATCTATTTCACCCTTCCTTCGGGCAAAAGCCAAGAAGCTCCCGCTCAGGAAGGTGAGACGGTTAAGAACGAGCAAGACGCGAATACGGGGAACAAGACCGAAGAACAGAACGCCCCCGAAAAGACCGATGCCGACGAGCAGAACACCACGATCGAACTGAAGTGAACGATCGATTCAGCGAATCTCAAGACCAGTTAGGAGAAACCATCATGATGAGCAAGATTGCCCTGTGCGCAGATTCACAGTGCCTCAACGATCCCGCCACGCTCGGGCTTAAAGGGGAGCGCATCCTCGATCAAACCTGGATCGTTCCTTTTGCAGATGCCTTGATCGCGCGCAAGTATCTTCGCGAACACGATGTGGCAGAAACATGGGTGGTCTCGAACGATACGATCGACGGAATCAATCTCGCTGCCGCCCTCAAAAAGGACAATGCCAGACAAGCGGTGCGTCTATTCCTCTCTTCACCATCCGGTTCGAAGATGAGCCGCTGTCAAAACGCTGGAGTTATCCCCATTTGCGGAAGCCGCGAATTCGCCCATCTTTATACTGCCCACAAACTGGACCATGCCCAAGCTCAAAAGAGGCCAGAATTTCGAGAGCACCCCTTCCCTGAAACGAACGATATACAGCAGCTCCTTGAAGATCGGACGATGCAGAATAGCGCTCAGGTGCGCGGCGATTCTGCTTCAGCGCGATACGAAGCATTCGACGCGCGCGAACAAAAACCGCAAACGAGCGAAGAGACTGCCTCCCCGGTTACGGTAAGGCGCATCGTACATGATCGCAGTGGACAAACCGCGCCCCTACCTACCATCGATATCGACGAGATCCCCCTCATCACCAATGTGAACGCACCTGTTCATAGCAAGACCTATGATGCAAGACCCATCCTAGAAGGCACCGCTTCAGAGGCACCCTTTTCGCAAGGAATCGTCTCACCCGTTCCTCCACGAAAAGGCTTCACACCGCAAGCGAGCGAAACACCAAGCAGCACCGTAGCGACCGTTGCCGCAACGAAGAAAGCCTCCGCAAAGCAGATCGTCTCGCAGGTCAAAGGCGCGCACATCATAAGCGTCGTGAGCGGAAGCGGCGGCACAGGAAAGAGCGCCATCGCCACCATGGGCGCGCTGCTCGCACAGAAACGAGGCATCAAAACACTTCTGCTCGATGCCGATTTCCAGTTCGGCGACCTGAAGTATTTGCTCGGCTACAAGGAAACGCTCGAGGTAGGCGATATCCTCACCCATCCCGAACAGATAGAGACGCTGCTCAAACAGGATTCCTGGCCAGCGCTTCTCTCTGCTCCCGCAAAACTCGAATACTCAGAAGTTGCCGAAGAGCGCATCGGAGAACTGCTTGCCTACCTTAAGCCGCATTTCGATCTGATCGTAGTGAACACGGGATCGTTTTGGTCAGAATTCCATTTGCAGCTTCTCGAAGCATCGAATGGCGTATTCTTCGTCATCGACCAAAGGCCTTCTTCCGTGCGCGCTTGCAACCATGCGCTCGATCTGTGCGCGCGGTGCGGCATAGCCACTACCTCGTTCTCCTACTTGCTGAACTTCTGCTCCAAAAAATCGCTCCTGAGCACGCTCGATGTTTCATGCGCGCTCAAGGGTGCAACGGTGCACGAGGTCAAGGACGGCGGTGCAGAAGTTGGCGAATTGCTCGGTGCCGGAATGGCGCATAAGCTCTCACGGGTGAACAACCTCTTCTGCTCGAGCATGGCCAGCTTGCTTGAGAAGACCGTATTCGAATACGTGAAGCCCTCCCTCGATCCGTCTGCGAACTCCACGCGCGAAAAGAGCGCCCTACCCGAAAAGACAAAACTACGCGGAAGGCAGAAGCGCCGTGCGGCATGCTACTGATCCATCCCTTGAACAGGCAGGCAAATCAGAACGAGAAAGGAGGAACGTATGTCTTTGCTCGAACGCGTATCGAACGCACAACAGACCTACTCAACACATGATGCCCCCCCGTCATACCGAAACACACCCGAACGCTCGAACCAACGATGCAGCGCTTGAACGCTTCGAAGAACTCCGCAGCGGCGTAGGATCGCACCTCTCTTCTTCTGACATGGGAGCGCTCATCACGCGTAATCCACTCCAAGCACGCAACGAGATCACCCAGGTCTGCAAGCGCGTGTGCGAAGAACGACCCTGGCTCGCGCCGACGAACAGAGAACGCGATATCCTTATCAATCGCTATCTCGATAGCGTGTTCGGACTTGGTCCGCTTGAAGAGCTCTTAGCTGACGAGCGCATAACCGAGATCATGGTGAACGGATCGGACGCTCTCTTCTATGAGGCGGATGGCGTTCTTTACCGATCGAAGAACTGCTTCAAGAACGACAGCGAAGTGAATGCGCTCATCGACCGCATCATCTCACCACTCGGCAGGCGCATCGATGAGACATCGCCGATGGTCAACGCGCGTCTCAAGCAGGGACATCGCGTGAATGCGATCATCCCTCCCCTTTCGCTCGATGGTCCGATCCTCACGATCCGCAAGTTTCGCGAACAGTTCTTCTCGCTCGAGGACATGCGCGATCTAGGCTCATTCGATAACGATGTCCTGACCTTCTTGCGTTGGGCGGTCCAGCGCAGGCGCAATATCGCAGTCTCAGGAGGAACGGGCAGCGGGAAGACCACGTTGCTCAACGCGCTCTCTGCCTGCATACCGCCAACAGAACGCATCATCACCATCGAAGACTCAGCTGAACTGCGCTTCACCACGCACCCCCACGTGATCCGTCTTGAAGCACGGCCTAAGAACATCGAGGGCTTCGGCGAAGTGACGATCAAAGACCTCGTCATCAATGCGCTGCGCATGCGCCCCGATCGGATCGTAGTAGGTGAATGCCGCGGCAGCGAAGCGCTCGACATGCTGCAAGCCATGAATACCGGACACGATGGTTCGCTCACCACGCTCCATGCCAACGCACCGAAAGAGGCGATCAGCCGCCTGACCACCATGGTGCGCTACGGCGTCGATCTTCCCGTAGAAGTGATCGAACTGCAGATCGCCGAAGCACTCGATCTGGTCGTTCAAACGAACCGCGATCCAGCAGGTAAACGCTATATCACCGAGATCGTCGGCTACTCTTACAACGCAGCGGAAAAGCGCTGCGAGACGAAGAGCTATTTTAAGCGAGCCTTCTGGCATGACCAGGGCACCTGGATCGCCTTCCCCTCATGGCTCGACACCCTCCCTGAATTTGCTCTTGCAACCGAGGAGGAGGTGGAGAGATGGAAACAACGCGCATCATCGGCGGCATAGCGTTCGTTGCCGCGTTCTTCGCTGCAAGCTTGCTCGCGCTCTGGATCGCAGGCTGCGCGCGGCGTTCCCGTCACGGATCAGAAGCCGCGCTCCTATCCGGTGCCGATTCCTCTCGAATGCAGCATCTCCTGCGCAATGGCATCTCTTCGCTCAAGCCGCTCTCTAACGAACTGCTGAAGGCAAGAGTGGTCGAACGCTTCATCGAGCGCCTCCAGAACGCGCTTGCCGAACGCGATATGGAAACGTATCCACAGTCGCTTGCTTCCTTGCTGTTGGGCGGCGCGCTCGCCGTCTTGATCCTTGGAGCGGCGCTCTCAGCTTCGTTCGTCTTTGCCCTTACCGCGCTCATCTGTGCGCTGCTCTTCCTCAATTCGTGGATCACCAAGCAGCAAGACAGCTATCACGCGCGCTTGCGCGAAGAGCTTCCGAGCGCCATACAAGCGATGAACGCATGCTTTTGCATCGGCTATTCTCTTCCGCAGATCTTCGAGCAAGTTGCCCAAGACCTCGAAGGCCCCCTGAAGCAGGTCTTCCAGAAAAGTGCCGCGGTAGTGGGCGCAGGAGGAACCGTTGAAGAGGCGCTTGAAGTGCTCAAAAGCCAAACGCACGAGCCCGAGCTCTTCTTCCTCGCTACCGCTCTCGAAATCCAACACCGCACCGGAAGCAGCCTCTCACAGGTCTTGGAAGTCGTGCGCCAATCGGTCGATGACCAGCTTGAACTCAAACGCTTGCTGCAGACCCAAACCGCTCAGGCCAAGCTTTCCGCGCAGATCGTCACGATCATGCCTTTCTTGATCATCGGTGTGTTCTCGCTCATCTCCGAGGGATTTCTCGAGCCTTTCTTCACGAGCGCAGTGGGCATCATCTTGCTCGCTATCGCGATCGCGATGCAAGCAGGAGGGATCTTACTGGTACGTAAGATGCTCAAAGTGGAGGTGACCTGATGCAAACCGCTCTCATCATCATCGGGATCACCAGCGCATCCCTTGCTGGTAGCGCCTTTGGATACTGGGGCTTCGAGCAGGTAGAGCAAAGAAAGCTGCGCGCATCCTATCTCTTGCAAGCAGGCGCTGCCGCAGAAAGACAGGCTCTCGGTTACCTGCACGTACGCGGTCTTGCACGCACGGTGATCGAAGTCGCAATGACCTCATCAGATGAACAAGGCGGATCGAAGCTCGTCCAAGCACCGCTCTGGTATCTCAGATCGAACACCTTAGAGCGCCTTATGAAGAAAGCAGGGCTTGGAGGTGAACTGTCGATCGAAGGATGCGCACGCGCCCGCATGAAGCTTGCGCTCTCGCTTGCGATCGCTGGACTCGTATGCGGCATGCTCGCATCGGAGATGCTTGCGCTCATCGGCTGCCTGGTGGGATTCATAGTGGGCTATCGCGCACCCCAAATGGCGCTCGAGCAAGAGGTGGAAGAGCGCGCCAACGCCGTCGAACGCGAGCTTTCCCAGCTTGTCGAAGTGCTGGTATTAGGGTTGAAGAGCGGGCTCAGCTTCGACCGTTCGCTCGAACTGTATTGCCACTATTTCTCATGCGGATTGAGCCATGCCTGCAAGCGTTTCCAGGCTCAATGGCATCACGGCTTCTTAACACGCGCAGAAGGTTTGCGTGCGCTTGCAGAAAGCTACGATTCTCCCCTCTTCGAGCGGGTCATGGAGAGCATCATCCGATCGCTGCGCTTTGGCACCTCGATGGCAGAGACCTTGAGCAATGCCGGCATTGAGATTCGCGCAACGCGCAAGACCAAGCTCGAAGAGAAGGTGGCCAAGGCCCCGGTGAAGATGCTCATCCCGATCGGCACGCTCATCTTGCCCGCGATGCTCATCTTCATCTTGGGACCGATCATTCTCGAACTTATTGAAGGATTCTAAAGAACGATAAGAAAGGAACATCATGTTCAACACGATCAGCAACTGGATAGAAGCAAAGCATCATGCGCTCGCAGCTCGAGCGATCGATGTATGGGTCCAGAAGAAAGGACAAGGAACGACCGAATACGCCATCCTCGTGGGGGTCTTGGTGGTCATCGCGATCATTGC
>FR895142.1:0-6272 GCA_000435675.1 Eggerthella sp. CAG:298
CGAACTCCTCTTTAAGGGTCTTGTTGGTCGATTCGTCCACCGCGTTGTCGTAGGAGCATCCTTTCTTGGAGAGCGAGCGCCTCACCTCGAAGACCTCCAGCATCTCGTCGATCTGCGCGTTGTCGAACTCGGATCCCCTGTCCGTATGGAACACCTCTATGTCCGAGATGGGGAAATCAAGCGTCGCGAAGGCGGATTTGACCAGCCTCGCGTCTTTTCTCCCCCCTGCCGCATGCCCGACTATCTCGCGGTTGTACAGGTCGATGAGCAGGCAGATGTAGTTCCACCTGCCGCCCACGCGCACGTACGTGAGGTCGGAGCAGATATGGGTGCGGGGCGAGTAACCGTCGAAGTTCCGGGCCACGATATTGGGCAGGTCGCTGCCGTTCGCCGGGGCCTTTCCGGCCTTCACCTTGGCGTTCCTCCTGATGCAGGACAGGTTGTTCTTCTTCAGGATGCCGGCGATTCTCCTGCGCGAGGCGCATTTGCCGCGGCGGGAGAGAACGGCCTTTATGCGGCGCGCGCCGTAGCGGCCTCGGTTCTCCTTGAAGATGGAGACGACTTCCTCCTCGAGCGGGTCCGCGACCTCTTTCCGTTCGTGGGACAGGGAATAGTAATAGGTTGCCCTCGCAACGCCTAGTATTTCGCATTGCGCTGATACTGGGTAACGGCCGGCGTTGGACCTTATCACCTCTACTTTTGTGCGAATATCAGCGCAGCCTGTTTTAAAACGTCGACCTCCATCTTGAGCCGCCTGTTCTCGCGGCGAAGATCGATGAGCTCCTGCTCTTCGGGCGTGCGGTTGTCGGCGGCCCTCGTCGATCCGCTCTCGCCCACGAGCTTGATCCACCTGCACACGGTCGAGTGGCCCAAGTCGTATTCCTCCTCGATCTCCTTGAGCGGCTTGCCGCACCGGTAGAGGTCGACTATCTGCCGCTTGAACTCCGCGGTGAAGCGCCTCGGGTGCTTGGGGTCCCTCATGGACTCCTCCTCTCGCGAAAAGTCCCTCATTCAACTGTCCAAGACATTATAACCACTCCACCTTGAAGATGAAGCGGGGGCGCGACGAGGCCACCCTCAAGGCTCTCACGCTCGCCCACGCCGATCCTCAGCACGCGCAATGACGTAGGACGGGGAGAATGGCCACCTGCGGGTATCCCTCTATATCGCCTCAGTCGCTCAGCGCGCCTTGTGGCCTCCGAACACGAGCAGGTCTGACTTTGCCAGCTCGGCGTTGATCGCTTGCATCTCTCCTGCGGTCAGCGAGAGCTCGGAAGCACGCGCGTTCTGCCGCAGCCTCTCAACCTTGCGCGATCCGGGGATGGGGATAAGGTAGGGCTTCGTGGCGAGCACCCACGCGAGCGCGACCTGAGCCTCCGTGGCATCGTGGTCGGCGGCGATCCTTCGCACCAAGTCGACGAGCGGCTGGGCGCGCCGCTGTCCTTCCTCGGTGTATTGCGGCATGTCCGCACGGTAGTCCTGCGCTCCCTCGAACTCGGTCTTGTAGCTGTAGGCTCCCGTTAGAAAGCCGTTGCCCAAGGGCGAGAACGCGACGAAAGCGACACCGAGCTCTTCGAGCACAGGAAAGAGGCTCTCGTGCCAGCGCGCCATCATGGAGAAGCGATTCTGCACGGCGGAGACGGGGCATACCGCATGGGCGCGGCGCAGGTACTCCTCGTTGGCCTCCGATATACCCCAGGCGCGGACCTTGCCTGCGCCGATGAGCTCCGCCATCACCTCCGCCACATCTTCGGGCTCCACTTTCGAGTCGATGCGGTGCTGGTAGTAGAGGTCTATATAGTCGGTACGCAGTCGCTTCAGACTACCATCGACGGATGCGCGGATCGTGTCAGGAGCGCTGTCGAGGATGAGCGTCTTGTCAGGCGCATGGGTCACACCGAACTTGGTGGCGATCACCACCTCATCGCGCATGCCCTCAAACGCCTTTCCCACCAGATCCTCGTTATGCGATAACGTGCCGTCGGGACGCGTTCCCACATAGCACTCCGCCGTGTCGAAGAACGTGTAGCCCGCGTCATAGGCCGCGCGTATTGTCTTCGCACCCTCGTCGTCTGACACCGGCTCGCCGCTCGCATGGGTAAGCCCCATACAACCCATGCCGATCTCGGACACCTCGATGCCGCTTATGCCAAGAACTCGCTTTTTCATGGATTCATCCATCTCCTTCATCCAGGCGCGAATCACGCTGTACTCCTTCGTTCACGCGCTCTCAATCAACAGTTGGATACTCGGCCGAGCAGCATGCCTCGACCATGTCGCAGTACTCATCCACGCTGAACTCCTTGCTGCTCACCTTGTTGGTGGCGTCGGCCACGGCCTGTCGCGAGGGTGCGAGACCGTATGCGTCGAGCGTGGTCGGAAGGCCGCCGCGCTCAAGGATGCCGAGGAGACGTCCGTAGGCATAGCGCTTGAGCTCATCGTCTGTGGCATTTCCGTCGCCTCCGAGCACCTCCACCACGAAGGAGCGCACGTCCTCGGGGTGATGCGCATAGGCCCAAAGAAGCCAGCGGGGAAACATGACGGAGAGCCCTTCGCGGTAGCTCGTGCCCACCGTGAAGCGCAAAAGCCCATTGGCGCTGAAGATGCTGTAGGTCCAACTTCCCTCGATGCTAAGTCCAAACATCGAGCTTGTCTCCACGAAGCTCGCCCAGAGCATAGTTCCCCGCGCGTCCTGATCCTCTGCATCCTCCATCAGCGTCTCGTGAGCGGCGATGATCGCCTTGAGCGAGGACAGGGTGAATCCACGCGATATGGGATTGCGGTCCGCGAAGAAGCGGTAGCCGGTTTGCGCCAGCATGACCATCAGGCCATATGTTGTCGCTTTCGCATCAAGCGAGCAGGTGAAGGGCGGATAGAGCAGGGCGAGGTCGGCATAGACGCCCTTGATGCCGCCCGCATAGCCCATGATGTCGCTCACCCCGTTGGCCTCTGAGCCGGTGGAGGGATAGGTGGGGATCAGTGCGAGCGGCAGCTTCTCGTCGTTTCTCTGCTCCAGTTCGTGCGTGAGGTAAGCATCCATGTCATCTGCATGCCTCGCGCAGAACGCGATGGCCTTCGCCGTGTCCATGCAGGCCGCGCCGCCCAGCCCGATGACGCACTCGACATCGTGTTCGACGGCAAAGGCGGTTCCCTTTCGTATGGCATCGTAGGTGCACACCTTGATACCGTCGTAGTCGCGATGTGATGCGGCATGCTCCTTGAGCACGGCGGCGATCGCATCATAGCTGCCGTTTGCCTTGGCGGATGCGGCCCCGCTGACGAGCAAGGTGCACTTTCCCTCCACGAACGCCCCGAGCTCGTCTAGGCAGTTGGATCCGAACACTGCTCTTACGGGGTTGCTGAAAACGAAGTCCTTCAAATCGCTTTGTCCTTTCTATCTCCGCCTTCCTCCGGCATGCATACGCTACACGTGCTTGCCGAAGAACTCGACGAGCTTGCCTGCGGCCTGGGAGACGTATTCGGGCTTCCAGTAGGTCTGGATGTGCGTGGCGCCAGGGATCTCGAAGAGCTCGCGGACAGGTGCGTTCACGGCGCGCTCGAAGCAGTCGATGGTCATGTAGCCCGTGTCGGCGTGCGAGCCCATCATCATGAGGAGCGGGACGTCTATGAGCTGCGCTCCCTCGCGCGCGTCCCAGGCGGCAAGCTCCATCAGGCTGGACACCGTGTAGCTGAAGGTGCTGCCGGGGTGGGCGCAGTCCCGCCCGTAGTAGTAATAGCCCTCGCGGTACAGGTCGTAGGGCATGGCGTCGGCCTGCTCGGGCGTTGCGGTCTCGCACATGTTGGGCGTAAGCGCTGCGACCTTTCCGTTGGCCTCGTCCTGACGCGCCTTTGCAGCAGCAGCCAGCCTTTCCTGAACGGTATCGACTTGGCTTCCTCGAAAGCCCTCGCGGCGCACCTCACCGGAATTGAACAGGGAGAGCGTTGCGACGGCCTTGAAGCGCTTGTCGGTCTGGGCGGCCTTGAAGGTGTAGCCGCCGCCCCCGCAGATGCCGAGCGCCGCCACGCGGGAGGCGTCCACTCCGGGGTATTGCAGCAGGATGTCGGTCGCGCGACGGATGTCCTCCACGCGGTTCTCCGGCCAGTCCGTCATGCGGGGCTCGCCTCCGCTCTCGCCCTGGTACGCCGCGTCGAAGGCGAGCGCGATGTATCCGGCCTCGGCGAGCTTCTGGGCGTAGTTACCGGCCACCTGCTCCTTCACGCCGCCGTTGGGATGCGCCACCACCACGGCGGGATAGGACTTGGCCGAATCGTAGCCTGCGGGTGTGTAGACGTTCGCCACTGCGGTGAAGTCGCGGTAGGGGTAACGGATGGCGTGGATGTTGACGGCGCCGTCGACGTTCTCGGTCAGGGAGCCTTCGTAGACCAGCCCGAAGGCGTTTCCGTTGAATGGAGTGAACTCGCGCTCCGCGAATGATGGTTCAGTCATAATGAATCCTTTCCCTTAATGTTCCTCTTGGCATCGATCGATGATTCTTTAGTGCAGTCCGGCAAGCATCTCTACGGCTTCGGGAGTGCGGTGGTCGAAGAACTGCGATTTGCCCGTGTCGAGGGTCTTGATGAGGTCCATGTCCTCTTGGGTGAGCGCGAAGTCGAACACGTCGAAGTTCTGCTCCATGCGCTCGCGCTTCACCGACTTGGGGATGCAGATGATCCCGCGCTGCAGAAGCCAGCGCAGCACCACCTGGGCGATGCTCTTGCCGTGCGCATCGGCGATGGTCTTAAGCTCGGGGTTGTGGAACAGGTCGTTCTTGCCCTCGGCGAACGGCGCCCAGCCCTCGAAGGCAACGCCCTTCTTCTCCATGTAGGTCTGGGCCGCCCACTGCTGGAAGTAGACGTTCGCCTCCACCTGGTTCACGGCGGGCTCCACCTCGGAGAAGGTTATGAGGTTCGCCAGCATGTCGGGGTAGAAGTTCGCCACCCCGATGGCGCGGATGACGCCCTCCTTGTAAAGCTCCTCCATGGCGCGCCACGCGCCGAAGATGTCGCTTATGGGCTGATGTATCAGGTAGAGATCGAGGTAGTCCAGCCCGAGCTTCTCCAACGAATCGGCAAAACCGCGCTTGGCGCCCTCGTAGGACACGTCGCTCACCCAGAGCTTCGTGGTGATGAAGAGCTCGTCGCGGGGGATTCCGCTCTTGGCGATGGCGGCCCCCACCGCGCGCTCGTTTCCGTAGGCGGCCGCCGTGTCGATGGAGCGGTAGCCCACCTCAAGGGCGGTCGCCACCGCGTCCTCGGTGTCCTTGCCATCCGGGATCTGGAAGACGCCGAAGCCGAGCTGGGGCATCTTCACGCCGTTGTTCAAGGTGATGTATTCCATGGTTTCCACTTCCTTGGAGTCGGTTTTCTTTAACGTTGATCCAACGATAGGGCCGCATCCGCGGAAGCAGAAGTCTTAGTTTGTGATGGGTTTATAACCCAAAGGTTGAAACTGTGTCTGAGCCGGTTCGAGCGTGTTATTCCGCGATGGCGTCAAGCACGGCCCTGACCCACTCTGAAGGGTCAGGCGCGTGGAGGATGCCGAACGGGAGCGCGAAGTCCCAGTCGACAGGCTTGAGGCTCAAGAGGGGATGCACGCTCTCCCAGGCATCGATGGAGACGAGCAGCTTGCCCTCCTCCTCGCAGCGGTTGAACACATCGAGACACAGAAATGGGAACTCTTCGACTGTCGCCCCTTCCACCTCGTCGTTTATGAAGTCCTGCAGCCGGTCGGTCTCCTCGTTCCAACCGCGCTGGATGAGGAATATCTCCTGACCCTTGAGGTCGTGGATGGTCAGCTCGTCGCGGCAGGCGAGCGGGTGCGAGGTGGGTACCGCGATGCGAAGCGGCATGCGGTCGAGCAGAAGCCCCGCGCACTTGCGGCTTTTCAGGAACGCATCATCGAAGGCCCCCGCCACGATGTCAATGTCCTCGCCGAGGTTCGCGAGGATTCGCCGGGCGTTCTCGGGAGTGTTCTCGAAGGTGACAAGCTTGAAGGAGGCTCCGGGGCAGCGCTTTCGCACCTTGGGCCAAAGTTCCACCAGAAAGGAGCTCGGCGTCATGGGAGAGGAGCCCACGCGGATGGTGCTCTTCCCGGCGGCATCGGCAAGGCGCGCCCGCTCGGCCGCCTCGTTGCAGTACTGGATGATGTGGCGGACGTCTGCGAGGAGCGATTCTCCCGCGCGCGTGAGCGTGAGCCCCCGATGCGTGCGGTTGAAGAGCGTCACCCCGAGGTTCGATTCCAGGATGTTCATCTGCTTGATGACGGCGGGTGG
>FR895142.1:6458-7279 GCA_000435675.1 Eggerthella sp. CAG:298
GCATCCTCCCATCGGTGAAGTTTGAACCCTAAGGTTCACACTCTCTCCCCAATCGGAACTTATGCCATGGGCCTTGCGCGCCCATAATCTTTGTATGGACACAAAGACGCTCTGGACACGGCTGCTCGCTTTCGCGCTCGCGTGCGCGCTCGTCGTGCTGCCTGCAGGGTGCGCGTCTGACGCGGAATCGAGCGGGTCTGCGAACAGTGAAGACGCCCGTTCTCACACTATTGCGGAGAGCAGCGCCGATGCTGGACGGGAGCGGGATATGACCGAGGGAGAAGGGATGCCCTACACTGCAGACACCTTAGTCAGCGATGTCATGGCCGACCCAGCCTTCGACGGTTTCGGTAGGTTGCTGTTCCCCGTCGATGCGGGCTATATGCAAGGCTCGACACTCGGAGACATCCGCCTCACATGGTACAGCGCGATAGATCCGTCCGAGACGGCGGCCGAGCTGAACCGGCTGCGCGAGGACGCACTTTCCGGAAGGCAGGTGTTCTTTCCCATCTACAGCGAGCAGGAGATGAGCGAGGATCCGCGCAAACGCGACACAGGGCTGTTCTTCTTCCGGGGCAACACCGGTGCCCGTACCGCCATCTGCAACGCGGGCGGCGGCTTCGCCTACGTGGCTGCGCTCCATGACAGCTTCCCGCACGCCTTCGAGCTCTCCAAGATGGGCTACAACGCCTTCGCCCTCATATACCGACCCGGTGCCCGCACCGCCTGCGAGGACCTGTCGCGCGCCATCGCCTTCCTGTTCGAGAACGCCGAAGCGCTCGGGGTGGACATGGACGGCTACTCGCTTTGGGGAGGCTCCG
>FR895143.1:0-36677 GCA_000435675.1 Eggerthella sp. CAG:298
CGCTCAAACGGCTGAGCATGGTACCCATAGTGAATTGCGACATCTTCCGCTTCAACGGCAAGATCGATCCAGGCAAGATCCTTGCTCGGCTCAAGTTCGCGACCTCGAGCGATGTACTGTTCGATCTCTTCGTTAGTGACGCGGAAGTCGTCAGGCGAAGAATAAGAGATAGAAACCGAAACATTTTGCAGATGCTTATGTTCGGATGAAGCGGCAGGCTGGTGCAAGTGCTTCTGTGTTTCTTCTGCGGCTCCGTGGCTTTGATTTGCTTTAGCATCCCGTGTTGTGTTTTGTGCTGCGAATGCAGGTGCTTCAAGCGTGGTCATAATACCCCCTCCGTTATTCATAACCTTATTCGGTACTGCTGGTGCTCCTGTAATTGTTACTAACTTAGTATCAATTACCTTACCTCTCTCATGCTACTCCATGCGCAATTTGGTGTAAACCGAAAAAACCAATATTTTGTGGCGAAATCCAATTTGTAACCTGGGAAAACACAACATCTTGTATACAGCCGAACTGGGGTTATGGAGATTCTAAAACGACTTCCTTCCACCTTTAAACCCGAACCGTTCGTGATTTCGATGCGAAACCGCCCATTTTGCCCTAGCAAGTCGCGGCTGAAGATGGCACAATGAAAGTCCTTGAACGCCTCGATTTCTGTATTGCTCTCCGCGCGATCTTGTGGTGAAAAACCAGCCTCCGCGCACACGATAGAAGGATGTTGCTCATGGCCTTTGTCCACCTTCATAACCATACGGAATACTCGCTGCTCGATGGTGCCACCAAGGTCTACGACATGGTAAAGCGCGCGGCTGACCTGGGTATGCCGGCGGTGGCTATTACGGACCATGGTGTTATGTCGGGTGTACCGGAGTTGGCGGACGCGTGCGACAAGGTAAAGGCAGAAACGGGCACGTGGGTAAAACCCATTTTCGGCTGCGAGATCTATTTCACCACGGATTCTTCCTTAAAGAAGGAAGGCAAGCAGAAGCTCCATCATATGATCCTGCTCGCGAAGAACAACACGGGCTATCACAACATCGTGAAGCTCGTGAGCGAATCGCATGTGGACAATTTCTACTATCGCCCGCGCACGACCTTCGAGATGCTCGAGAAGTACTCCGAAGGCGTTATCGCTACGAGCGCCTGTATTGCGGGCATTATCCCGCGCTGTGTGGATGCGGGCAAGATCGACGAGGCCATCGAGTGGGCGAAGAAGCTCTCCGCGCTCTATGAGCCAGGCGATTTCTATATCGAACTGCAGGACCAGGGCATCACTTCCGATGCGGGCAAGACGCAACGCGAGCTCAACCAACAGCTTACGGAAATTGCGAACCACCTGGGGCTTAAGACCATCGCAACGAACGACTTCCACTATCTCGTGCAAGAGGATGCGCAAGCGCAGGACGTAATGCTGTGCATCGGCACCAACCAGACCATCAATCAGGAAAAGCGCTTCAAGTTCCCCAACGATCAGTTCTACATGAAGACCGAAGAGGAAATGCGCGCGGCGCTGAAAGATTTCCCCGAGGCTTGCGACAACACCATCGAAGTTGCTGAAAAGTGCAACGTGGAACTCGAGCGCGACCCCATTTTGCCGAAGTTCCCGCTGCCTGAAGGGGAAACCGAGGAATCATGGTTCCGCAAGCGCGTGCAGGAAGGTCTGGTCAAGCGCTACGGCGATCCTGTTCCCGAGCATGTGCAGAAGCAGGCCGATTACGAGATGCAGGTCATCATCGATCAGGGCTTCCCCGCGTACTTCCTGATCGTGCAGGAATACATCGAATGGGCGCGTAGCCAGGGCATCGGCGTTGGCCCGGGCCGTGGCTCGGCGGCAGGTGCGATCGTGGCATACGCCATGGGCATCACCGACCTCGATCCGCTGCCTAACGGCCTCATGTTCGAACGCTTCCTTTCTCCCGAGCGTGTGGAGATGCCCGATATCGACGTCGACTTCGAGCAGGGCAGACGTGAAGAGGTTATCAACCACATCAAGGATGTGTACGGCGAAGACCACGTTTCGCAGGTGATCACCTTCGGCACGCTTCAGGCGAAGAATGCCGTGCGCGATGCTGCGCGCGTGCTCGACTATCCTTACAGCACGGGCGACCGCATCTGCAAGATGATCGGCAACGAGCTTGGCATCACGATCGACCAAGCGCTCGAAACCAATCCCGATCTGGCAAAGGCCTACGAAGACGAGCCCGATGTGCACGCGGTGATCGATGCGGCGAAATCCATCGAAGGCCACGTGCGTGGCGAAGGTGTGCATGCCTGCGCGACCATCATTTGCCGCGACCCCATGGCCGATCACGTGCCCATGAAGCGCGACACCAAGGGCGGCGGCATCATCACCCAATACGACGGCCACTACACGCCCGACTTGGGCCTTCTCAAGATGGACTTCCTCGGTCTTCGTACGCTCGACGTGCTTTCGATCGCTTGTCGCAACATCGAAGAGCGCTACGGCACGAAGATCGTTCCTGAAGAGATTCCTACCAACGATGAAAAAGCCTTCGAGCTCATGCAATCGGGCAACATGGATGGCCTTTTCCAGGTGGAAGGCGCGCTCTATGTGAGCCTGTTCAAGCGCCTTCCTCCGAAGCAATTCTCGGATGTTGTCGCATCTATCGCGCTCAACCGCCCCGGTCCGCTCGAGTCAGGCATGGTCGAAGACTACATCAAGGCGGCGAAGAACCCCGAAGCGGTTCACTATTACGATGACCGCCTACGCGGCATCCTGGAAGAGACCCATGGCACCATGGTCTACCAGGAGCAGATCATGCAGATCTCCATGGTCATGAGCGGTTTTTCGGCAGGCAAATCCGACAAGCTGCGTAAGGCGATGGGCAAGAAGAAGCTCGGCGTGATGCGTGGCCTTCAGGCCGACTGGGATTCAGGCGCGGTCGAGAATGGCTATTCGCTCGAAGTGGCCCAGCAGATCTGGCAAGACGCAGAGAAGTTCGCGAAGTATGCGTTCAATAAGTCGCATTCCGCGGCATACGCCATCTTGGTCATGCGCACGGCTTACCTGAAAGCGCACTATCCGAACGAATTCATGGCAGCGGTGCTTACCAGCTACATGGGCAGCAACGACAAGCTCATCCGCTACATTGCCAGCGCGAACCACAACGGCACGCCCGTGCTTCCGCCCGATATCAACTCTTCGAGCTTGGAATTCACGCCAGTTGATGGCGGCATCCGCTTCGGTCTTGCTGGCGTGCGTGGCGTGGGTGAGAAGGTGGTGCAGGCCATCATCGCGGAGCGCGAGGCTAACGGTCCGTTCACTTCGCTTCACGATTTCGTGAACCGCGTGGATTCTTCATGCTATAACCGCAAGACGCTCGAAGCGCTCATCAAGTCCGGTGCGTTCGATTCGACCGGCTACACGCGCAAGCAGCTCATGTATTTCGTGGATGAAACATCGCTGCTCGACGATGCAGCCAAGCGCCAGAAGGACAAATCCGCTGGTCAGGTGAGTATGTTCGACATGTTCGCGGACGATCCGGATGCGGGCTTCGTCGAGGACATCCCTGAGCCCGATGGGGTGGAATGGGATAAGCGCACGAAGCTTACCTTCGAAAAAGAGATCCTGAAGATGTATGTCTCCGATCATCCCTTGAGCCCGTACGAGAACTATCTTTCGCGCACGAACAAATACTCGATGACAGAGCTGAATGAGCGCGAAGAGAGCATCAAGAACATCAAATGTGCGGGCATGGTGTCCGACGTGAACGTGAAGCGCACGAAGCGCAACACCCTTATGGCCACCTTCAATCTGGAAGATCTGGCGGGCAGCATCGAGTGCATCTGCTTCGATTACGAGAAGGTCTCCGATGTACTCGAGGAAGATGCAGTGGTAACGGTGCGCGGCAAGTTCGAGGTAAGTGACCGCGCGAACCAGCTTATCGGCTACGAGATCGAAAAGCTTGAACTCACTGAAGAGCAGCAGAACGTGAAGCCAGTATGCATGGAGCTGCAGGTGCAATCCAACGAGCTGAATGCGCTTTCTTCTTCGCGTCTGCTGGATATTCTGAAGACCCACCCTGGCAACGATCCGATCGTGCTCTTCGTAGCGCAGACCGACGGCAGCCGCATGCGTGCAGAATTGCCGCTCACCATCAATGCGCGCGATCATA
This sequence comes from Eggerthella sp. CAG:298, assembly GCA_000435675.1. Lineage (GTDB taxonomy): Bacteria > Actinomycetota > Coriobacteriia > Coriobacteriales > Eggerthellaceae > Anaerotardibacter. Next base: position 4,143 of record FR895143.1, read on the forward strand.
TGCTCAAGGCAGACTTGCACGATCTGTTCGGACGCGAGATCTGGAAAGCATCGTAGAGGCGCAGCATGACAGGCAGGCATAACCACAGAACGGGGCGGCGTTCATGAGGGTCGCAGCGTGGTTTTCATACAATGGAGAGCCTTTTTCTGGCTTCGCGCGGCAGAATGGGCAGCTTACGGTTCAGGGGAATATCGAAGATGCCCTTGAGCTGCTGTTTCGTCGGCGCATCGATACCACGTGCGCTGGCAGAACCGATGCTGGTGTGCATGCGCTTTGCCAGGTGATCAGCTTCGATCTACTCCCTGATGAATGGTTTCGTCGCAAACCTGATTCGCTCCTGAAATCGCTCAACGCGCTTACGCATGAAGAGATCTCGTTTCGCTCAGTGCGCCCTATGCCGGAGGATTTTTCGGCACGGTTTTCGGCCGTTATGCGCGAATACCGCTACTACATCTGTACCGATGTGGCCGCGCCCCTGCTCATGGAGAAGTTCTGCTGGCATCTGGGCAAGCCGCTCGATGTCGAGGCGATGAAGCAGGCTTCTACGCATCTGCTGGGCGAGCATGATTTCAAGAGTTTCTGCATGGCAGTTTCGGCGAAGGATAAGCCTACGCATCGCTATGTTGCCGATATCTCGTTCAAGCAAGAGCAGATCTGGAATTCGAATTTCATCGTTATCACAGTCATCGGGAACGCTTTTTTGCATTCTATGGTGCGCACGATGGTGGGTACGCTCGTGTTGGTTGGTCGTGGGAAACGCACGCCCGATTGGGTGGGCGAGGTGCTCGCAGCGCGCAACCGGCAGGCAGCGGGGCAGAACGCGCCCGCTGAAGGGCTTGTGCTCTGGCATGTGACCTACGACGAGCAGCACTTCTACTACGATCCACGCCCGAGTGGGTTGCGCGGTGAACTTGCTTCTGATCAGCATCTTTCCGATGCGATCGAAGATATTCCGTCGGTGCTAACACCCGAAGAGCCTGCTCCTAAGGCAGTCGAAGAAGCTCCTAAGGTTAGCATGGAGAAGGACGAGAAGTCTTCGAAGAAAGCTAAGAAGCGTACCAATGCAGCGGAATCATCACCTGCTGCGCGCTGGGCACGATGGCGCCAGGAAAAAGAGCAAGACCGCGAGATCGTGATCCCTCGTGGTCCGAATCTTGATGAATCCACAACGGGTGAAATCCCCTTCGTTGCTGCACCCATCGAAGAAGAAACGCAGGGCACGCTCTTCGATTCAACGGTTGCTCCAGCGGATTCAGCAGCATCATCTTCAACGAACGGCTCTGTTTTGCCAGATGTCCTTGATGCTGATGCTCATGTTGCCTCGGGTGCCGCTCCTGCTGTTGAGGTTCCTCCCATAACAGAGCGTAAGACGATCACAGTTCCCGAAGTAAAAGCGCAGCCAACTTCAGAACCGCTTCACTCATCATCACCTGCAGCAGCTGAATCTGCCCAGGGTTCGTCGCTCGTTGCGTCGAACGAACCACAATCTGCTCAACGTACTCCTTTCGATTTTTCGCAGGTATACGCAGGTGCACATGCCCCTCGACATGCGGCCTCAACGAAAGCTGCTTCAGAGCTTTCCCAGGAACAGGGAACAGAACCACTGCCAGCAACAGTGCTCTCGTCGGCTGCTGCGCGCGCTCGTCGCCGTGCGCGTAATCTACGTTAAAGACTCCGGCAGCGTTCTGCAAAACCGCTCTTATACCCCCATACGCCCCACACCCCATTTCTGTGCAGATTTTGTGAGTCTTTTGCTATTCTTCGTAGCAACATAAAGCAACAAATCTTGCAATGACGCGAACCGATCCAGTGCGAATCGAACTGGATCAGCGAGCGAACGAATTGAACCTGAATGGGGGATCTATGTCTCAACTTGCACATGCTGCTCGTGACACCTGGTCAAGCAAATGGGCATTCATCTTGGCTGCAGCCGCATCTGCGGTCGGCTTGGGCAATCTGTGGCGCTTCCCGTATCTGGCGGCGAAGTATGGCGGAGGTATGTTTCTGCTCACCTACTTGGTGCTCGTATTCACCTTTGGCCTGTCGCTTCTGCTTGTCGAGATCGCGCTCGGTCGTAAGACCCGCCAATCCACCATCGGCGCGTTCAAGCTGTTCGGTAAGAAGTATGCCTTCATTGGCATCCTGGCTTCGCTCGTTCCCTTCATTATCACGCCGTACTATTGCGTGATCGGTGGCTGGGTAGCGAAGTACGTCGGCGCTTATTTCTTCGATCCCGCAACCATGATCGGTGATGGTGGTACGTACTTCTCTAGCTTCATCACTAGTAGTTTTGAGTCGTATATCTGGCTCTTCATCTTCATGGCTATCGTATTCTTCGTTGTGTCGCGTGGCATCAAGGGCGGCATCGAGAAGGCTAACCTGATCATGATGCCGGCACTTATCATCATGACCGTCATCCTGGTCGTCTATACGCTCTGCCAGCCTGGCGCGCTCGATGGCGCTGCCTATTATCTGGTGCCCGATTTCTCTGCGTTCTCGATAGAGCTTGTGGTTGCGGCACTGGGGCAGATGTTCTTCTCGCTGTCCATCGCGATGGGTATTATGGTCACCTATGGTTCCTACATGAAGCAGCGCGATTCGCTCACTTCGAGCGCGATCCGTGTTGCGGGCTTCGATATTGGCGTTTCGTTCTTGGCAGGCCTCATGATCGTGCCGGCGGCGTTCGTTGCGCTGGGTTCGCCTGAGGCGGTTACCGAAAATTCCGGCCCGGGTCTCATGTTCATCGTGTTGCCGCAGATGTTCGCATCGTTTGGCGATTTCGCACCCGTTATCGGCGTGCTGTTCTTCTTACTTGTTATCTTCGCAGCGCTCACTTCGGCGATCTCGCTCATGGAAACCTGTGTTTCGATCATGCACGATGGTGCGAAATGTTCGCGCAAGAAGGCAACTGTGATCACGTTCGTGATCATCGGCGTTGCGGCAGTGTTCGTGAATCTGGGTTATAACGGTCTTTCATTTATCGAGCCGCTGGGCGCAGGCACTTCGCTGCTCGACTTCTTCGACTTCATCTCGAACACCATCATGATGCCGATCGTAGCGTTCCTGACCTGTATTTTCGTTGGTTGGTGCATCAAGCCGAAGATCATCGAGGAAGAGATCATGGCTTCATCGAAGTTCCGTTGGCGTGCAGCGTGGCGCATCATGATCAAGTACATCGCACCTATCTTGATCGCGATCGTGTTCATCTCGTTCCTCGCTCAATTCCTCGGCTTCATGACCATCTAGCCGAGCAAAAGGAGCTTCATGGCTTGCGCAGTGCCTCGTTGGTAATCCTTCACGAGACGAGCTTTACGATACGCCTTGCGACAAATACTTTATTGATTTGCGCAAACCTCAAACCTCAAACGGCGACCTTCGGGTCGCCGTTCTTTTGGGGAAAAGCAAGCAGCTTGCTAATTATCAACCCTGACAATATGTCCGTTTATCTCGACATCAGTTAAGCTCGTTTTGTTGAAAAGCATTACCTGCTACTATATATTTGTTGTGGTCTGCTATCGTTTCTGGCTCAGAATGATGCATGTTTTAATGAGGTAGGCATTGTAAAAATGACGAATGAGGAAAATATCTTATTTCAGCGTGATTTAAAGGCCAGAAGATGCGTGCAGTATGATAGGGAAACAGCATGACACTCTCTGATTTTTTCAAGCTTATTCGTCATTACATAAAAATGGTTGTTATAGTGCCTGTTGTTTGTGCATTTGTTGCTACAGCTGTTGTTGCAGCGATTCCGCCAACCTATATTGCTAAAGCGACACTTTTGACGAATGGAGACATAGCTTTAGCAGGTGGTTATGCCCAAAACGAAGCATCGACCTTTTCTAAAAACGGCATAGAGGTTTCGTCAACTACCGATACGGCTTACAGAACGATTACGATCAGGGCTGAAGGAAGCGACTATGGAGGATGTATTGCTGCGGCGAACGCGACAGTCCTTGCTGCAGCAGAAGACTGTAGAAAAGCAAACGTACAGGCTTCAATTAGCACTAATGAGGCGATAAGCGCAGATAACGCCTCACCAAGTATATGGAGAACGACATTAATGGCGCTATTCGCGGGCCTTTTTGTCGTGATTTGTCTCATTGTATTGATCGATATACTGAAGACCCCCATCAAGTCAAAAAGTGATATTGAAGCAGCTGCAGATCTTCCTGTGATAGGCACGATTCCAAATCGTGATCGTGGAGAGCGTTTGCTCGCAAATATCCGATTTATATGCGATGAGCCGCCATCTACCATCGCAGTGGTGCCAGTAGGTCTTACGGGAAGTACGCTCACGTGTGCAGAATTAACAAGCGCATTGGAGCACTCTAAAGTTTCGGTAAGTCGAGTGCAGGGGAATGCTCACGCCGAAGGTTTTAATCATGTTAGCTTGCCAGGTATTGTTACAATCATCGAATGTGCGCCACTTAGCGAAGGGGTGGGTGCGGTTTATATTGCGAAAGAGGCCGACATAACTATTCTTTGTGCAACTGAATGGCGCGATTCACGTAAAGCGCTCGCAGCTATTGTTGAAGAGTTCCGTTTTGCGAAGATTAAGCTTGGTGGCGTTGTATTCCTTACTTCTCGCTATCCTGAAAAGAGCTTGTTTTAGGTGGAAAACATCGCGATGATAACTGCTGGAGGCGATCAAGAGCAGGCGGTAGTTTTGCGCCTGGGGACGAAGGAGTTCGAGACCTACTCTCGCTCTCTTGATAAGCGGTCGCTTGGATATCGCTTCGTTAAGCGTCTTTTCGACATCGTGTTCAGTGTTTTCGTCATCGCAGTTTGTATTCTCCTTTTGCCCTTGACCCTTCTTTTATTGGTGGTTATTGCAATTCAGACCAAGGCATCGCCGATTTATATTCAAAAGCGCGTTGGTAAGTATGGTCGTCCGATGAGGATCTTTAAACTGCGTTCTATGGTTGGCGACTCCGATAATGTTGAAAAGTATTTTGATGACGATCAGCTCGTTCAGTGGAGAAAAGAACGAAAAGTTGAAAACGATTCGCGCGTGGTACCTATTGGAAAGTTTATTCGGAAAACATCGATTGATGAATTTGCTAATGTCCTTAATGTGCTTGCGGGTGAGATGTCTGTTATCGGTCCTCGCCCCATTTCTTATGAGGAAATGCGTTGGTATACGCCAGAGCAGCAAGCAGAGCTCCTTTCCATTCCGGGGGGAATAACAGGTCTCTGGCAGTCTACTTCGCGAAACAACTCAACTTTCGAATCAGGGGAGCGTCAAGCAATAGAGCTTGAGTACATCGAGACTGCATCGTTTAAGACCGATTGGCGCGTTTTCAAGGGAACTTTTCGTGCGATGCTTTCAGGAACGGGGCAATAGCCCAATCGTCATATTTCAGCCCAATCAAAGCATTGATCAAGCAGGACCACTAAGGCTTCCTTTAGGCTGTTGAAAGTAGCCACTATTTAGGAAATTAGTTATCATAGGGTTTGGTTTTCTTGCGCATTGCGAGAGAATCTGAAGACACGCTGGATGGGAGCTTTGTCTCAGCTTGATGGCATTATCAAAATAGGAAAGCAATCATAGGTTCTCAAACACACATAATACTATTGTCTGGCGGTTCGGGCTCTCGTTTGTGGCCTCTTTCCAACGAAAGCAGATCAAAACAGTTTCTGAAGGTACTACGAAACTCAAGCAACATTCCAGAGTCAATGGTGCAACGCACCTTCAGGAAGATAAAAGAAGCTTTACCAGAAGCAAACCTTCTTGTGGCTACAGGGAATAGTCAAGTTTACTCTATCGAAAGTCAAATAGAAGGCGACTATGATTTAGTGGTTGAGCCCGAGCGAAGAGATACAGCTCCTGCTATTATGCTTGCATGTGCAAAGCTCGCTTTTGACCTTGAAGCAGATCCGAACGATTCGGTTATCGTTCTTCCCATAGACACTTATGCAGATGATGGTTATTACAAGAGTCTCGCAAGACTCGCTGAAGCAGTTGATGAAAGACCAGACGGTCTTGTCCTCTTAGGAATCGAACCCACGTATCCTTCTGAAAAGTATGGCTACATCGTGCCTGTTGACACAGTGGGAGATATCTACGAGGTGTCATGTTTTGCAGAAAAACCTTCAGAGGCAAAGGCTCAATCGCTTATTGAAAAAGGGGCCCTTTGGAATGGGGGCATTTTCGGATTCAAGCTTGGCTATGGCCTTGATATTCTGCGTCGTTATACAAGCTCGAAAGATATAGAAGAGATTATCGAGAATTATAGTGAATTTCCAAAGGTTTCTTTTGACTATGAGGTGGTCGAAAAGGCCGATTCCATCGCAGTCGTTCCATGTCAGGGAGAATGGAAGGATCTAGGTACTTGGAATACTCTTTCTGAAGAGATGGCAGAAGCCTATTCAGGACGTATCGTTTTTGATGCGGACACTTGCGAGAATCTTCATGCGATCAACGAGACAAACATCCCTTTAGTTGTATCAGGGGTCTCAAACGCAGTTGTGGTAGCTACACCTGACGGTATCCTGGTTTCTTCGAAAGAGCATTCAGCGAAGCTTAAGCCGTTGGTAGAGCAAGCTGCATATACACGCCCCATGTATGAAAAGAGACGATGGGGTGAATATCGAGTTATCGATTCTGGTGTTTATAAAGATAACCAAAAAGCCATGACAAAAGAACTTGTCATACAGCCAGGGAAACAGTTGACCTACCAACGCCATTTTAGGCGCGCAGAGGTTTGGACCGTAGTATCTGGCGAAGGCGAGATCGTACTTAATGGTGAAGTGCAGCCTCTCACCCCAGGTAGAGTGGTTAATATTCAGGCAGAACAACTTCATTCTGCTCGAGCTTTCACGGAACTTCATGTTATAGAGGTTCAGTTGGGTGATGTTCTCGTCGAAGAAGACATAGAACGATTTGGAAATTACTGGAAATAGAGACCGATGCCAACTACTTTCAAAGATCTAAAAGTTGCGCTTGTACACGACTGGCTTGTAGGGCGCGGAGGAGGAGAGCGAGTGCTCTATGATATTCACACGCTTTTTCCTGATGCTCCTATATACACTTTAGTTTACGATCAGGATAAAGCTCCTGAATGGTGCAAAGAGTGCGATATCCGAACTACTTATATCCAAAAATGGCCGGGTGCGAAGAGTCATCACAAGCTCCTTCTTTCTTTTATGCCAAAAGCATGGGAGGCGCTTGATCTGACCGAATATGACCTCGTGATCAGCTGTTGTGCATCTTGTTGCAAAGGAGTTATTACCAGACCAGATGCGTTGCATGTTTGCTATTCCTTCTCGCCGACACGCTATGTTTGGGACCTCTATTACGACTATCTGGAGAATGCGAGCGCGCTCAAGAGATTTTTCATGAAGAGGATGATCCATAAAGTACGTCTTTGGGATTTTCAGGCTGCTCAAAGGGTCGATTATTTTGCTTCAGATTCGAATTTCGTTGGCAGTCGAATAAAGAAATATTATCGAAGAGATTTCACCACGATCTATCCAGGCACTCGAATCAATGAGTATCCGATTACCGAGACACCCGATGATTATTATCTTGTGGTTGCACGCTTTGTTAGGTACAAACGCATTGACCTTGCCATAGAGGCGTGTAATCGACTTAAGAAAAAACTTGTTGTTATCGGTTCAGGCGGTGAAGAGGAAGAGAAGCTCAAGAAGCTCGCAGGGGATACCATAGAGTTTCTTGGACGCGTAAGTGACGAAGAAATGGAGCGCTATTACTTACGAGCGAAAGCTTTTTTGTTTCCGGGTATCGAAGACTATGGCATAACGCCCGTCGAAGCTATGTCAGCTGGAGTGCCAGTGTTAGCTTTTGGCAAAGGTGGTGCTCTTGAGACCGTGCAAGACGGAAAGACTGGCCTTTATTTTTACGATCAGAGTGTAGATGGTCTCGTTCGCTGTATCGAAGAATTTGAACAAGATGGCGTGGCTTATTCCCGTCAGCAAATACACGACTATAGTCTGAATTTTTCAGAGAGGATCTTCAAAGAGAATTTCACGAACTTCCTTAAGGAAAAACTGATTGAATGGAATCAAGATTAAAAACGCTTTGAGAGGAACTATGACTAAACGAGCACTGATTACTGGTATTACGGGGCAAGACGGGAGCTATCTTGCTGAATTTTTGCTTGACAAAGGCTATGAAGTACATGGGTTGGTGAGGCGCTCAAGCGTACACGGCACAGAGCGCATAGATCATCTTTTAGAGAGTGATCGTATAACCTTACATGATGGGGATCTATCCGACTCGACTTCGATCGTTCGGGTCGTTTCGTCTGTGCAGCCCGATGAGATATACAACCTAGCAGCGCAATCTCATGTAGGCGTAAGCTTCGATGCGGCGGAATACACGGGCGATGTTGATGCGCTAGGTGTTTTGCGCATACTTGAAGCGGTTCATATGCTCGGCCTTGAAAAGACCTGTAAAATATATCAAGCTTCGACTTCTGAACTCTATGGCAAGGTCGAAGAAGTGCCACAGAATGAGGATACACCTTTTCATCCTTTCAGTCCTTATGCGGTGGCTAAACAGTATGGCTTCTGGATGGTCAAAGAATATAGGGATGCATATGGCATGTTCGCATGTAATGGCATCTTATTTAACCATGAATCAGAGCGCCGTGGAGAGAGTTTCGTTACACGAAAGATCACTAAAGCAGCTGCTCGTATTTCGCTTGGCCTCCAAGACCACTTGGAACTCGGTAATCTTGACTCTTTAAGAGACTGGGGTTATGCGAAAGACTACGTCGAATGCATGTGGATGATATTGCAGCACGATGTTCCTGATGACTTCGTTATCGCTACGGGAGTGCAACACTCAGTTCGAGAATTTGTCGAATGGTCCTTTGCGCATGTTGGGATCGAACTCGATTGGGAAGGCGAAGGTGTTGACGAAAAGGGATATGACAGGGCAACAGGGAAAATGCTCGTGTGTGTCAATCCAGCTTTCTATCGCCCAACCGATGTGGTTGATCTATGGGGGGATCCTACGAAGGCGAAGACTGTTTTAGGATGGGATCCGCAAAAAACAACATGTGAAGAATTGTGCCGCATCATGGTCAAGCATGACCTTGAGCAAGCAAAACGAGAAGCAAAGTTCAACTCATGACAGAACACCAACAAAAGGTTTTGATATTTGGGGCGGCAGGCTTTGTGGGAGGCTACCTTGCGCGAGAGTTTGCAAACAACGGCTACCTTGTATTTGGCTCAGACCTGCAGAAAGATTGCAGTGTTGAAGCTATCGAAGCGTATTATGCAGCCGATATCACAGACGAACAAGAGGTACTAAAAACTTGTATACAGGTCGATCCAGATATTATCATCGATCTTGCGGCGATCAGCTCGGTCGGACTGTCTTGGAAACAGCCCAAGGTAACGTTCGATGTAAATGTTGGCGGTGCAGTGAATGTTTTGGAGGCTGCTAGAAAGCAGACAAAGTCTCCCAAGGTTCTACTCGTGGGTTCGAGCGAGGAATATGCCGCTCTTGAACGTCCACTTAAAGAAAGCGATCCTGTTGATGCGACTAGTCCTTATGGCATATCGAAGATTGCTCAAGAACGCCTTGCTGATCTTTATGGATCACGATATGGGCTTAAAATATATCAAACGCGATCGTTTAACCATACAGGCGTAGGTCAGACCACGAACTTCGTCCTCCCAAATTGGATTAGTCAAGTTGCTGAGATCGAGAGATCGGGAAACCCTGGCGTACTCAAGGTTGGAAATCTGAATGTCTCAAGGGACTTCAGTGATGTGCGAGATGTCGTTCGGGCCTATCGGATGCTCGTTGAGAGCGATCACTATGGTGAGGTATTCAATATCGGTTCAGGAAAAGCGCTTTCTTTACGGGAGCTTCTCGAAATGATCGTTTCATTGAGTTCGCAAGAGATAACCGTAGAGGTCGACCCAGGGCTTTTGCGACCAAGCGATACTCCTTATATTTGTTGTGATGGAAGCAAGACTGCTGATGAGCTGGGATTTGTTCCAGAGATTCCTCTTAGTGAAACATTTGAAGGTATTTTTCGAGAACTAGTCTGAGTTATGTTGTTGCATGGGCCTCGATAAGAAGTCTGCGAAACCGAATAGATAAAGGAATCAGCTAAGCAAATGAAAAAGAACGAGTTAAAAGACACACTCAAGCGCTCGGTGGTCGTTAGGTCATTATCATATTGCCCAAAGAAGATCTTGGATAAGATGAACAATCTTCACTATAGAAGATCGGAATACGCGCAAGACATCAGGCAATTCAAAGATAAGCATCTGGGTGAGGTTTGTTTTGTTATTGGGAACGGACCAAGCCTAACTACCGAAGATCTCGAACGACTGCAAGGGTGCCCTACTTTTGCAAGTAATCTTTTGTATAAGTTACTCGATCAAACATCTTTTCGCCCCACCTATTACGTTGCAGCGGATATAGGTTTCTTTCCAACGTACTTTAACGAGCTTGTTCAGTATGAGGGTATCGACGCATATTTCGTGGGGGATAAAGGGGCGAAACTAGTCGAGCTCCCTTCAAATGCGCATTGTTTCAACGTCCAAGGCCCTTTTACTCTTAAAAAAGGTAGTCTTAAGAATAAAGATTTCAGTCTGGATGCATCGCACCATCTTGCGCTTTCGTACACCGTTACGTACTACAGCTTGCAGCTTGCGGTGTATATGGGATTCAAGGCGATCTATTTGATTGGCGTTGATCATCGCTATGCAGGACACGTCGATGAAAAAGGGAAGTTGCATCAAGATAGCGAACAAGAGCGATCTTATGCGAAAGGCATCGCGGCTCCTTTAGGTGCAGGATGGAACTATGCTGATTCAACGACTTATTCATACTACGTTGCAAGGCAGGCCGCGGAAAAACAAGGGGTGCAGATCATCAATGCGACCCGTGGTGGTGATCTTGAGGTGTTCGATCGTATCGACACTGACGCTGCGATCGGGGCTGTTTCGTCTCAAATTGCTTCAGTTAAGAACGAATAAAAGGATATTGAGCCTTAAAATATGACCAGCAAGATTTCAAATGTTGACCTATATCGCGTGTTTGCAGGAATACTCCTGGTCGTTGGTCTTATCCCATTCTTTCGCATTCCCTATTTTGTTCAAGCGATCGAAGACGGGGCTTCTTATAATGACTTTATCATAGTTATAGTTACCCTCGGCGCGTTCTTGTCGATGGCTTATGTGGTGTTGACGCAGCAACGTGTTCCTGCGCCATTTGGCTGGATTATCCTATTTCAGTTTTGCGTGCTTCCTTTTTCAATCACTGATGGTTTCGATGCACAAGCGGTCTTTTCGTATTACGTCCCTGCTGCTTATGCGACGGCCTATTGTTGGCTTATTTATTTGTTCATAAGAAAGGGTGATCCTCTTTGGATTTCTGCGCTGAACAAGGCGCTTTGGGTCCTTACATTGGCAAATTTTGTTGCAATTATCGCTTATCCAGCAGGGATGTATCATTTTGGAGCGACGAATTTTGAGAGCTCGTACAGGAATTGGATATTCGGTTATGACAACAGACATTCAGAGTTCTACATCTATGCCGTGATGCTCTCAATGCTTTGGTGTGTGAAAAGGACGGGAAAGCAAATATCGTTTTCGGTCGTATTGCTCTATTTGATCTGTCTTATTTCGACGATTCTTGTAAAAGCAGGCACATCAATGGTCGTCTTGATCGTTCTTGGCATTTATATGGCTATTCAGGGAAGAAAAGAGAATAATAGATTTTTCACTATTAGAGGGTATTTGATACTGTACGCGATTCTTCTCATCTCGCTTATCGTGGTAGTGTGTGGATACGTAGACCCTTTTGGTTTGAGAACCTTCTTGCTTGAAGACGTATTCGGTAAGGATGCAACATTCTCGGGTCGCAGTGGAATATGGACAAGTGCGCTATCGTGGATACAATCGTCTTTTCTGTTCGGGAATGGCATAGAGTCGAGCAGTGTTTTGATGGCGAAGCTGGGGCATGGAAGTGGTGCCCATAATGAAATTCTGGGAATTTGGTACTTGGGTGGCTTGGTTCACTTTCTCTTTTTCCTTGGCTTAGTATTGGTGGCGGCGAAAAAGCTTTATCAAGCAAGGAACACGCCCGTTGCAAAAATTATATCTATCGCTATTTTTTGCATTCTTCTTCTCGAACTAATGAGGGGATGTAACGAGCTTCTTTGGCTCTCGATGTATGTAATGGGCTATTACTGTCTTGAGATCAATGATGCGTTAACTAAGCAGCAGGACAAGAAACAGACAAAAGTGGATAGAGTTCGTCTAGCCACCGAGAGTGACAAGTAGCTATAACAATGGAGCAGAATCAAGTTTCCAAATCCTTTCTCTGGTCGTTTCTTGAGCAAGCGAGCGTTATCGTCATTCAGTTTGTCGTGCAGATTGTTCTTGCACGATTGCTCGCGCCCGAAATATTTGGCGTTCTTGCGATCATCTTAGTAGTAGTGAATATCTTGAACGTTCTGGCACAAAGCGGCCTGGGAAGCGCATTGATCCAAGACAACGATGCTGATGATCAAGCTTTTTCTACTGCAATATGGCTCAGCTTAGGTTTTGCCGCAGTACTGTATCTACTCGTTTTCTTCCTTTCAGGGCCTATAGCGCTTTTCTACGGTATGGTCGATTTGGACCTATATATACGAGTGCTATCGCTCTGCATCTTCTTTAATGCACTCAACTCCATTCAGCGTTCGTATTTGCAAAAGACGATGAATTTCAGATCGCTTTTCTTGATGAATCTTTTTGCATTGACAGCATCTGGCATTGTAGGAATAGTCATGGCGTACAGTGGCGCGGGAATTTGGGCTTTGATTGCTCAGACGATCATTCAGAGTGCTGTGGCATGTTTGGTGATGGCGATCTTAACCCCCCTGAAGGTTTCGCTCGTCTTCTCGAAAAGCAAAGCGAAGAGCCTTTTCTCATATGGTTGGAAGATGTGCATGACAGGTGTTTTGGCGACAGCGTATAACAGTGTCTCCGAATTGATCATTGGCAAAACATGTACATCGGGTGATCTTGGCTTATATAGTCAGGGAAGAAAGTGGCCGATTGCAGCTATAGGCGCTATAACTAATGCGGTAGCAAATGTGCTCTTTCCAGCTTTAGCAAAACTGAAAGAAGATCGGGCTGCTTTTCAGAATGCCATTATCAGAGCACTACAAAGCGGCACTTATATTATTGCACCTCTTTGTTTTTTGCTTGCTGTTGTTGCTGAACCTTTGATCGCCATCTTGCTTACAGAAAAATGGATAGCGTGTGTTCCAGTCTTTCAGGTAACATGCGTATCCTATTGTGTGCTTATGCTCCAACTGGTGAATCTTCGTGCCTATATGGCACTAGGGGATTCCGGTCTTTATATGAAGCTGCATATTATAAAGCTCAGTATCGGTGTATTTCTGCTCGCTGCAGTTGCGTTAACTTTTCATGACATATACGTGATCGCATTTGTCAATGGAGCTTATACGGTGTTCTCTATCATTTGCATAGATGCGAAGCCCGCAAAGCGTAAGATCGGCATTGGGATACTCGAGCAACTTCGGCTTACGTTGCCCATATTCCTTGCGGCGGGAATTTCAACCCTTGTTGCATATCCAGTAGAGTTGCTTTTGTTGTCGTATGGTTTGAAGCTTGTTTTGCAGATCGTCTTATTCGTTATTGTTTATGTTGCGATCTCTAAAGCATTAAAGATCACTGCATTATCGGATATTGTTCGTATTGTGCGAGGTCTTTTTCATCGAAAATAACGCTTTGGACAAAGGCTGATTGGATTTATATTCGTACAATAATGAATACGGTTGAAAGACCCGTATGTTCACTAAATTAAGGAGGAAGCGTGGCAGAGAAGATACTTGTAACAGGTGCAGACGGCTTTATTGGTAGTCACCTGACCGAGGAATTGGTAAAACAAGGCTTCGACGTGAAGGCTTTCTCGCTCTATAACTCGTTCAATACCTGGGGCTGGCTTGATACTCTTTCTCAGGACATTATGGAGAACGTTGAAGTGTTCACGGGAGATATTCGAGACCCTAATGGTGTTCGAGAGGCGATGAAAGGGACAGACGCTGTTTTCCACTTGGCTGCCCTGATCGCTATCCCCTTTAGTTATCATTCTCCTGATGCGTATGTGGATACGAACATCAAAGGCACGCTGAACGTTCTTCAAGCTGCAAAACAACTTGAACTCGACAAGGTCTTGATCACTTCCACATCTGAAGTCTACGGGACTGCTCAATATGTGCCGATCGACGAAAGTCACCCTTATCAAGGGCAATCACCTTATTCGGCAACCAAGATCGGCGCTGATAGACTTGCAGAATCCTTTTACCGTTCGTTCGGTTTACCGGTGGCTATCGTGAGGCCTTTCAATACCTATGGGCCCCGTCAGTCAGCTCGCGCAGTGATTCCTACTATCATTACGCAACTTCTTGCAGGTAAAGAGGAGATCAAGCTTGGCTCCTTAACACCTACGCGCGACTTCAACTTTGTCAAAGACACCGCTCGGGGTTTCATAGAGATATATCGATCTGATAAGACCATCGGAGAAGAGATCAATATCGCTACGCAAAATGAGATCTCTATTGGGGAGCTTGCAGAAGAACTTATCAGGCAGATTAATCCTCAGGCAAAGATAGTGTGTGATGAAGAACGACTGCGTCCTGAGAAGAGCGAGGTGAACAGGCTTCTTGGTAGCAACGAGAAGATCAAGAGGCTTACAGAATGGGAGCCTTGCTTCACCTTCGAAGAAGGACTTGCGCAAACCATTGACTTCTTCAGGGATAATTTAGGGAAATACAAGGTAGACATCTATAATATCTAGGACACAGATTTTTGCGTTTGCGCATCATGAAACAGGGCAATTTGTCCGATTTTCCTTTTGCGTGAACAAAAACAGCTCGGGTTGTCCGTTGATGCTTCGATAGAGATACCATGAGCTAAAAGAGAGATCAGGAGTTGCTCCATGAGTGAAGGCTTCATTCCTTTATCTGTTCCTAGCCTTAAAGGGAAAGAACTCGAATACGTGACTGAAGCGGTAAGAAGCGAGTGGGTGTCTACTGCAGGAAGTTATGTCTCGGATTTTGAGGCATCAATAGCAGATTATGTTGATGCTCAAGGAGCAGTTGCGTGTCAGTCGGGAACTGCTGGAATTCATACCGCACTCATTCTAGCTGGAGTAAAAGCAGATGATCTAGTAATCGTGCCAACCCTTACCTTCATCGCAGCAGTTAATCCCGTGAAATATCTTGGGGCAGATCCAGTCTTCATGGACTGCGATGATAGCCTTTGTATAGACCCAAAGAAAGTGAGAGCATTTTGTACTCAGGAATGCGAGATGCGAGATGGAGTGCTTTTTCATAAGGCTTCGAATAGGCGGGTGAGTGCTCTTGTTGTGGTCCATGTGTTTGGGAATATGGCTGATATGGGCGAGCTTATGGAGATTGCCCAAGAGTTTCATCTGCCGCTCATTGAGGATGCTACAGAAGCGCTCGGTACCTATTACGAAGAAGGTCCATTTGCTGGCTCTTATGCGGGTACGATAGGCGATATCGGAATTTATTCTTTCAACGGGAATAAGATCATCACTACAGGCGGTGGTGGAATGATAGTCTCTCGCTCCGATGAATATCTCGCGCATGCTAAACATCTTACGACTCAAGCGAAAAGCGATCCACTCTACTATGAGCATGACGAGATTGGCTACAACTATCGTCTTACGAATCTGCAAGCAGCTCTAGGTCTTGCTCAGATGGAACAGCTTGACAGGTTCATCGAAACCAAGAACAAGAATTACGACCACTATCAAAGTCTTCTTAAGGATATCGAGGGCGTTTCCCTTCTCGGATTCAGAGAAGGGGTGAATTCGAATAAATGGTTCTATTCGTTATTATGCGAGGATCTTGCCATTGATCGTGATGCGCTCATTTCCTTCTTGCAGACTAAGGGGATTCAGACACGTCCGATCTGGGGGCTTATTCATGAGCAGGCGCCCTATGAAGGTGCGGTAGCGTATCAGATAACAGAAGCGCCCAAATATCGTTCTAAAGTGGTAAACCTTCCTTGCAGTACCAACTTGGAAAAAGAAGACATTGATCGAGTAGTTACGATGATCGAAGAGGCGATTGCTTAATGGACCTCGGGCAAATTATGATCAGTGAATATTTGGTTGGAGAGAACGACACCATTGCTGACGCTCTCAAGCGTATTGACGAAACAGGAAAACGCTGTGTATTCGTAGTGGATGATGCAGGTAAACTTGTTGCGGCTTTGGCCGACGGTGATGTTCGTCGGTATATTTTGTCCCATGGCACTTCAAAAGGCTTTGTCAAGGATGCTGCGAATTACGCTCCTTTGATGGTGAAGCAAGGCGATGAGGCAAAAGCAAAACAGCTTTTTGACACGTATTCGCTAACAGCGCTTCCCGTTGTCGATAGCGAGCAAAGACCAGTTAGTTTAGTGGTTCGGGAAGAGACGACCCGTAGAAAGCGCCGTGCATTAGAAAAGCCGTTGCCCGTTGTTATGATGGCGGGAGGGATCGGGTCGCGGCTCATGCCTATCACTGCAGTTTTGCCCAAGCCTCTTGTGCCCGTTAATGAAAAACCTATCGCAGAGCATATTATTGATCGTTTCAACGATGGCGGATGCCAAGATTTCTTCTTGATCTTGAATTATAAAAAAGGAATGGTCAAAGCGTACTTCGACGACCTTGAGCGCGACTATGAGGTTTCATATATCGAAGAAGAGGAATTCCTCGGTACAGGAGGAGGGTTGAAGCTTGTTGAAGGACGGTTAGACGACACCTTCTTCTTTACGAATTGTGATGTGCTAGTAGATGCAGACCTGCAGAGCATCTATGAAGAACACAAGAAAACAGGGAACGCCATAACGATTGTGTGTTCTTTGAAGCATTACACCATTCCATATGGAACTATTGAAATCGCTGAAGGTGGCGAAATAAAGAAGATGACCGAAAAGCCAACTATCTCCTCGCTGGTGAATACAGGTTGCTATCTGGTGGAACCGAGCGTTCTGTCTCTTATTGGGGAAAATGAAGTAATCGGGTTTCCTGATGTTGCTCTGCGTGCTCAAAAGGCAGGAATGAAAGTTGGCGTATTTCCAGTGAGTGAGGGATCGTGGCTTGATATGGGTCAACCTGACGAATTAGAACGAATGTCGATGGTTCTTAACGAGGAGTAACGTTTCATGGGAACGAGCGATACCAACCGAAATGATGACAGTGTGATGATAATCGCAGAAGCGGGAATCAATCACAACGGGGATCTCGACCTTGCTATGCGCTTGGTTGACGCCGCAAAAGCCGCAGGTGCTGATGTAGTGAAGTTTCAAACGGGCAATGCTTCAGCTTCGATCACCAAGTATGCCAATACCGCTGATTATCAAAAAGACAGCACGGGTTCTGATCAGCAGCTTGCGATGATAGAGCAGCTCGAGCTCCCTTTTACTGCCTACATCGACATCAAGAATTATTGCGATGAAGTGGGAATCGAATTTGGTACGACCTTTTTCGATAAGGAAGCGGCAGAGTTCTCTCTGCAAAATCTCGATCTTGGGTTTTGCAAGGTTGCGTCAGGGGAAATAACGAATCGACCGCTTTTGGAGACAATCGGATCCTCTCACTTGCCTGTTATTCTCTCAACAGGCATGTGCACGCTTGAAGAGGTTGAGGATGCGGTTGCGGTTTTGAGAGAGAGTGGCTGTGGTGAGATAACCATCCTGCATTGCACCACAGAGTATCCTGCACCAAAGGACCAGATCAATCTCAGGGCAATGCCTGCGATGGGTGAATACTTTGGTTTGCCTTTTGGCTATTCTGATCACACGGAAGGAATCGAGGTCCCCGTTGCTGCAGTGGCAATGGGCGCTCGAGTGATCGAGAAGCACCTGACCTTGGATAAGACGATGGATGGTCCTGACCATAAAGCGAGTCTCGAACCCGATGAGTTTGCTCTTATGGTTGAAAAGATTCGTAATATTGAAGGAGCTCTTGGTTGCGCAGAAAAGACACCTGGAGACGCAGAGCAGAAGAACAGGGCAATCGCAAGAAAAAGCATCGTGGCAAAGCATGATATAAAGGCGGGCGATCTGCTCACAGAAGATAACATCACAGTGAAACGACCGGGTACAGGCATCTCTGCGATGCGATGGCATGATGTTCTTGGCACGCATGCAATTCAGGATTTCGAGCAAGACGAGATGATCGTTCTATGAGCGTCATAGCGGTACCAACGGCAACACGGGCTGAATATGGAAATCTGCGTCCGTTCATTCAAGAACTGCGCGACAACGGGTTTGAGGTTAGGATCATCGCAACAGGCGCCCATCTTTCTCAGGCCTATGGTGAAACGTATAAAGAGATAGAAGAAGACGGATTCGTCATAGATTATCAGATTCCTATCTTAGTTGATGCGGATAATGCATGCGGCGTCTCTAAGACCATGGCGCTTGCGATCTCGGGTTTTGCCGATTACTTCGCGAATCGAAGACCAGATGCTCTTCTTGTTCTAGGGGATCGCTATGAGATGCTTGCAATCGCATGCGCAGCTTTTAATGAACGTATTCCGATCTTTCATCTTTATGGGGGAGAGACGACCGAAGGTGCAATAGACGAGGCAATCCGTCACTGTATAACCAAGATGAGCTATCTTCATTTCACCTCAACAGAACCTTATAGAAAGCGGGTCATCCAGTTAGGGGAGGACCCATCAAGAGTGTTCACGATCGGCAATGCGAGTGCTGACAATAAAGGCGCCCGAGATCTTCTGTCAAAAGAAGAGCTCTTTGCAAGTTTAGAAATCGACGTTCCTGATCATTATGCAGTAATGACCTACCATCCTGTCACGCTTGCAGATGGTGAAGTTCAAGAAGATATCAATGAGCTTTTGGCTGCACTTGAAATGTTTCCGGAGCTTACGTTCGTTGCAACGAGGGCAAACGCAGATGCGGGCGGACGAGGAATCAATGAGACCCTTGAGCAGTATGCTGCAAATCATGGCAATTTCTACCTTTTTGATTCTCTCGGATCAAAAAGGTACTTGTCTGCCTTGGCTTATGCCGATGCAGTAATCGGGAATTCTTCGAGCGGCATAACTGAAACAGTGCTCTTCAAGGTCCCTACAGTCAACATCGGTATCAGGCAACAAGGAAGGATTCGAGGAGCGAATGTGATTGACTGCGCTGCTTGTGAGAGCGATATTCGTGACGCGCTTATGTATGCATGCTCAGACGAATTCCACCAAGCCATCAAGGACATGGACAATCCCTTTGGAGGTGCGGGAGCGGCGAAGAAAACTGTCGCAGCTATCTCAAATGCATTATCTCAGCCGATAAAGCTTCAGAAGAAATTCTATGACGTTTCATTTGATTAGATCAAAAGAGAGGATCACATATGAAAAAATTGGCCATATGGGGTGCCGGAGGTACAGGAATTCAGATCATCGAGATAGCCCAATGGCAAAATGAAGAGGAGCACATCTGGGATGAGATCTTCTTCGTTGATAATTGGAAGCCGGAAGATGAAGAGATCTACGGTGCGCGAAATCTGCATTTTGACACCGTGAAAGAATGTTATTCTCCTGAACAAGTTGAGTTTGTTATCGCTCTCGGTGAACCACGAGACAAAAAGCTCCGTTTTGAAGAAATTCGTGCAGCAGGATACGGTTTCGGTAAGGTTATTGCTCCAAACGCTCGTGTTTCCAGAAGTGCAACGTTGGGTGAGGGGTTCGTCGCACTCGACGGTGTTCTTGTGGAACCACTTTCAGTTGTCGGTGATTGCGTTATGGCTGGTGACTATGCAGCAATTGGGCACGGAAGCGTGATTGGCGATTATTGTCATGTGGGAGCAAGCTCGAATATCGGTGGGGATAACGTCTTCGGTGATGAGGTGTTTCTTGGCTTGCATTGCGCGACCAAGCAGGGTATCAAGATCGGAAGCTATTCGGTCATTGGTATGGGCGGAATCGTATTGAATGACGTTCCAGAGAGCGTGATCATGGCTGGCGTTCCTGCAAAGAAGATCAAGGACCGCGATGATGAAATGCGGGTATTTTAATCGTTCGATCACAAAGCGAAGGCAACTTAATGGAGAATAAGATGAAGATAGCAGTTGTCGGACTTGGGTCGATGGGACAACGAAGGATACGTCTACTGAAGAGCCGTTTCGATGTTTCTTCAGAAGATATAGTTGGTATCGATCTTGATGAAAAGAAGCGAAGCCAAGCTGCGCAAGAATATGGCATTCTTACCTCGGATGACATGGAGGGGCTACTGGTGTCTCAAGACATTGATGCCGTTTTTGTCTGCACAGGACCTGCTTCTCATGGGAAGATAATCAATACTTGCTTGAAGAATGCGCTCCATGTGTTTTCCGAGATCAATCTTGTTGATACGCTCTATGAAGAGAATATCGAGCTCGCGGAGCAACAAGAGAAGGTCCTTTTCTTATCCTCGACAGGAATGTACCGTCCAGAAGCCGCCTACATCAGAGAGGCGGCAAGCAGACATGAGATAGGTGCTTATTGTTATCACATTGGACAGTACTTACCAGATTGGCATCCATGGGAAGACTATAGAGATATGTTTTTGGCTCATCCAGAGACAAATGCCTGCAGAGAGATACTTGCAGTAGAGCTTCCGTGGCTTGTCGCCGCTTTTGGCAAGATCGTTTCTCAACATTCACTGCATCATCGTTCAAGTATGCTCGACATCGATTATGATGACACCTTTTCGATCTTGCTCGAGCATGAAAGCGGAATCACGGGAACGCTAACAGTTGATGTGGTGAGCAGAAAAGCTGTCCGCAATTTTGAATGCTTTGGAGAAGGCGGTCATATTGTTTGGGATGGTAGTCCAACTGGTTTCATGAGCTTCGACCTAGAAAAAAAGGAGCTGATGCCGATTGATCTGTATGGGAGTGGTTCGGCAGAGCAGCTGCCAGATTATGCTGCGTTTGTTGTCGAGGACGCTTATGCGAATGAGATAGAGGAATTCTTTGCTGTGATCAATGAAGGAAAACAAGCGCGCTACTCGTTTGAACAGGATAAAGAGATTCTCGATATTGTAGCTGAGATCGGAGCATAGTCTTGGAGTTCCTGATTGTCGGATATGGATCAATGGGACAACGTCATGCGCGCAATTTGCGCAAGATATGTGCAAAGAATGGGCTGAGTTGCTCAATCGATCTTTTGAGGACACGTTCCACTGATGCCCCTGAGGGGATTCATGGAGTTTACACCAGCAAGGATCAATTTCCTGGAACGTATGATGCTATCTTTATTACTAATCCTACAGCGACGCATTATGAGACGCTGGTCGATCTGATCGAACTTTCTGGTGCATTCTTCATAGAGAAGCCAGTATTCGATAGAACCGATTATGATCTTGATTTTCTTGATCGAGAAGAAAAGGTGCTCTATGTTGCTGCCCCTATGCATTACAAGCCAGCCATATCGTGGTTGAAAGAACATTTTGATTTTTCAGAAGCGTTTTCATTGCGCTCGATCAGCTCAAGTTATTTGCCTGACTGGAGACCAGGGGTTGACTACCGAAAGACCTATAGTGCGCATAAAGATATGGGTGGAGGTGTTGCGATCGATCTGATTCACGAATGGGATTATCTTCAGTATTTGATTGGTTTTCCAGAACGAGTGCACTCGATCATCGCGAAACGATCGGACCTCGAGATCGATTCTGACGACGTTGCGTTATATATCGCAGATTATGGGGATAAAACCGCAGAGATTCACTTGGACTATTTTGGCAGAGTTCCTCTGCGAAAGCTTGAGATATTCACTAAAGAAGATACGGTCGAGTGCGATTTGCTTACTGATACGATATCGTTCTTGAAGGCGGGCGAGCAGATTGTTCTTACTGAAGAGCGCGATGATACGCAGACTCGGGAGCTCGAAGCTTTCCTTGAGATGATTCAAGGAAAGAGAGAGAGCACGAACGATATTGAACATGCACTCAATACGCTTATTCTTGCGAAAGGATGCGAATAGATGAATCTTTTGTTTACGTTTTGCGCTCGAGCAGGATCGAAAGGGATAAAGGGGAAGAACGCTGGCGATCTTGCAGGTTTGCCCCTTGCGTATTATACGTTTGCAGTGATCGAGTTGTATAAGGAGGCACATCCCGATGATGATGTGGATGTGGTGTTGAGCACCGATAGCGACGAGCTTATGAAGCTCGTCGAGGCATCAGGGATTGGTCACCTGAACGTCGGACGTCCTGAGGAGCTTGCAGGAGATAAGGTCGCGAAGATTGATGCGATTCGTTATGCCTTTCAAGAGGCGGAATCTCGAACAGGAAAGCGCTATGATGCGGTGATCGATCTCGATAATACTTCTCCGCTCAGGACTTTGGATGATCTGGAGCGCGTGATCAAGAAAAGATGCTCATCCGTGGTTCCTGTCATCTTTACAGTGGTACCGGCTAGGAGAAATCCTTGGTTCAATATGGTCCTTGAGCAAGATGGGGTTTGCAAGAAAGTGTTCGAGTCCGACTTCATCGCAAGGCAACAAGCACCTGAGGTTTTCGACATGAATGCATCGATCTATGCGTATTCGCGTGAATTCATGCAAAGTGATGCGCCTCTTTCGATCGAAGGATGCGAATACGTGATCATGACAGACACGGGAGTATTGGATCTTGACCGCCCCGAGGATCTTAAATTAATGGAGGTTATCGCTGCATATTTGTTTGACAACGATCAAGGTATGCATGCGGTAAGGCAGCGTGCAGAGAAACTTGCCCGTGAAAAAGAGTCGCGGGGGGGGGGGCTTATTCGACAAGGATAAGCTCGAAGCTTATCTCGCGAACCAGCTGAACTTTTTTGGAGGGGCTCACATATCGGAGTATATGGCGGAAGCTTGCAAGCGTACGCTCAATTGCTTCAGTAAGAATACTAACAAGTATTTTCAGAAGGGAAAGATCGACGTGCATCATACGGGTCAGTATGCGATCTTGCTTTGCTATCTGGCGCGGGTAGCTTTTGAGGCGGGAGACCGAGAAACAGCCGATCGTGTGTATGCCCTCAACAAAGCCTTGCATGGATTCGACATTTTCTATGAGGTCGAGCTCCCAAACGTCTTCTTCATGGAGCATCCCGTAGGAACCGTTTTGGGAAGAGCGCAGTATTCCGACCGATTGTTTCTAGGACAAAATGTAACGGTGGGGGGGAATAAAGGCTGTTATCCAACCATTGGCGAAAACGTTTGCCTCCATGCGGGGTGTATGGTTGTTGGAGATTCTCATCTGGGTAATAACATTGAAGTATCGGCACAAGCTTTCATACGCGATGAAGTCATTCCTGATAACTGTTTGGTGTTTGGTAAGAGTCCTAATCTTGTCATTAAGCAGCGTTCTTATGAAGAGATGAAAAGTCGGCTGTATTTTTTCGAGTATGACGACTAATTGAGTATCAGACTTGGGTCCGAGAGATAAAGAGAACATCATGCTAACCAATAAATGCGTTGTAGGGAAACGCGTATTGATTGTTGCGCTGTCGACGATCATGGTTGGTATTTTATTCTGGCTGCTTATGGCTGCAGCCTATGCCATTCCGTCAACTCAGCTGACTACGAAAGCAAATCAATCTCGCGCTATACTCAAGCAAGAAGGTGTTTTATGGATGCAGAATGCAGCGCTTACTAGTGGTGCTCATTATGACAATTACACCACCTATCACATGCTCAACATCGCAGTGCAATCTGTAGACAATCCTTTTCTTGATGCGGTATCTTCTAGGCTTTATCAAGGGTCAGACCCCGATGATGGCCTCATGCATGCCATAGCGGGAGAAAGCAACGCAGCTTATCAGCGCTATTGGCATGGATATGTGACCTTTCTGCGACCGTTGCTTGTCTTTTTTGACATCAAGCAGATCAGACTGATATGTCAGACCACGTTTTTCGTGCTGCTCGTGGCAGTTGTTGCTCGCCTGACGATGCGAATGCGCATGGGGGGTATTCTCAGCCTTATTCTTACGGGCAGTCTTTGTATTTTAGGAGCGGCTCAAGCTGCAGAAACGCTTCCCTTCTTTTCGTCATTTGCAATTTCTCTCGTCGCCTCTTTAGTAGCTATTTCTCTTTCTCAAAGATCGTTCAATCGTGTATCTTCAGGTGTTTGGTCAGAGTCTTTCGTTTTGTTCTTGACTTTCGGAGCAACAGGGGCGCTCACGGTTTTCTTCGATTTTCTCGATAATCCAATTCTGTCTTTTTGTATCCCGGCTTGTATATATTTTTGCTGTATTAGAGAGAGGCTGACGCTTCGTCGCGTTATCGGCCTGTTTGCTGCTATAGGGCTTGGGTGGTGCTTTGGGTATGCCGCTCTTTGGGTTTTTAAATGGGCTGCAACAGCACTTGTGACAGGGGAAGATGTCTTTGGTCAGGCCTTTAATCAAGCATTTATTCTAACAGGCGGCATTGAGCGAGAAGGCATCGAAAGAGGTCCTTTGCAAGCGATAGCCGCGAATTTAAGACCGCTTGGTTTTATGCGAGCAGTTTTGTTTGCTTCTCTTATAGGTGCTCTTGTATGTATCTTGAGTTCGGTAATACGCTATTTTCGCACTAAAGACGATAAGCTTAAAACTCTTTTGCTGGTTTCTGTCGCATTGCTCTTGATTAGCTTCGTCCCTTATCTCTGGTATGCCGTTCTTTCGGATCATTCGATCATGCATGCTGGGCTTATGACCTATCGTGACCAGATAGGTGCTCTATTTCCTTGGCTTGCGATCATTGCGCTTACAGTGCTCTTGGCTTATCAAAAGCGAAAAGGAGCAAAAGAAATAGACGAGAGCAACAGGTCTTTTTTAGATTAACCTAAACCAGCGAATGCTATTGTTGTAACACGCGTTTCTTTGAGCACGTCTCTTCGGGTATGCTGAGTGGTAAAAGGCTCGATCGCGATGGACATAGGGGCAGGTTGATCAAGAGCATCGAACAAAAGCAGTATTTTCAGCGTCTTCTCGTTACAGGTGGTGCTGGTTTCATGGGGTCGAATTTTGTCCGTTGGGTGATGGCGAATCAGCCTGATGTTCGGGTGATCGTATTTGATAAGCTCACTTATGCGGGAAATCGTGCGAACCTAGCGGGACTTCTCGAGGAACGTTTGACATTCGTTCAGGGCGATATTTGCGATGCGCAGCTTGTTGATAGACTAGTTGGCGAAGTCGACACGATCGTTCATTTTGCAGCAGAGTCTCACAACGATAATTCGATAGTCGACCCACTTCCTTTTCTTCGTTCCAACATAGAGGGCACCTTCATGCTTTTGGAAGCAGTGCGCAAGCATGGCGTGCGCTTTCATCATGTTTCAACTGATGAGGTATACGGGGATTTGCCCTTTTTCAACCATATGGCACAGCAAGCAATGCATTTGGAGAAAGCCTCTCAAATATCTGATGACAATAGTACTGGTGTTCTGTCCGGCAGCTTGGAAGGTTGTGTGATAAGCGGCCAACTGTATCCAGATAGATTCACTGAAGGGAGCCCGTATCGACCGAGCAGTCCTTATTCAGCGACGAAAGCAGCATCTGATCTGCTCGTGCGAGCATGGTGTCGAACATATGGGTTACCAGTCACCATCTCAAATTGTTCGAACAATTATGGACCGCGCCAACATGTTGAGAAGTTCATTCCGCGCCAAATCACGAGAATTCTTTCAGGCAAGCATCCTCAGCTCTATGGAGACGGGCTTAATGTGCGCGATTGGATTCATGTCGATGATCATTCGCGTGCAGTTTGGGAGATTCTTACGCGTGGGCGGCTGGGTGAGACCTATCTGATTGGGGCTGATTGCGAGCGGAGCAACATCGATGTGTTGCGCATGATTCTTGTTGCGATGGGGCGCGATGTTAACGATTTCGAATGGGTGAGGGATCGACCCGGGCACGATCGCAGATACGCGATCGATGCCACTAAGCTCAAGCGTGAACTTGGTTGGCAGCCCGAACATACCGATTTCGAGGCAGGCCTACGCGAGACTATCGCTTGGTACGACCAGAATCGAGATTGGTGGGAAGGAGCGAAGAGGGCCACCGAAGAAAAGTATGCCAAGCTCGGTCAATAGCTAACTAATAGGCGATCAGGCGCTTCGGTTTTGGCGATTATGACCAATTTTCTTGTGGCAAATTCATTGGCAGCTAGAGGTAGGTGTTGGATTTTTTGTTCGAATGGGCGCATTGAAAGGATCGAGCATGTCTGATCAGGCTATTTCTGGAAATTTTACGTTCACGGAGACTTCTATCGAAGGCGTGAAGATCGTCGACGTAAAAGCCTATGGCGACGATCGCGGCTACTTCATGGAGACGTATAAGCGCCCTGATTTTATTGCCGGTGGGATTGACTGTGAGTTCGTACAAGACAATCAATCGTCTTCGACGCGCGGCGTGCTGCGCGGGTTGCATTATCAGATCGAGCACCCGCAGGCGAAGCTCGTGCGTGTTGTTTCAGGCGAGGTCTTCGATGTGGCGGTTGATCTGCGCAAAGGTAGCCCGACGTATGGTAAGTGGGAGGGAGTGGTGCTTTCTGCTGAGAACAAGCGCCAGTTCTTCATCCCTCGTGGGTTCGCACACGGCTTCCTCGTTTTGTCCGATACTGCCGAGTTTTGCTACAAATGCGATGATGTCTACCATCCCAACGATGAATGCGGCCTCATGTGGAACGACCCCACCATCGGGATCGAGTGGCCAGCGCTCGAGGGTGATGCCGAATTTGATCCGTCCAAGATCATCTTGAGCGAGAAAGACAAGGTGCATCCAAGCCTTGCTGAGGTTTAGCTTTTAATGCGTTTTACTATACGGCTCTTGCAGCGTGCACGGGCCTCTAAGAGTATTTGACAAGCAGCTTTTGAAGACTGTCGTCCAATGTTGATCTCGCCTATGGGCTTCGATTTGCTGTGGCGTAGTTTGTATTTACTTTACTTTCGCGTTGGATTGTTTGGGAGGATATACTCTTAAAGGTTGGTAAACGTTTAATTTTGGGCTAGTCATTGGTGCATGTACTTGAGTATGGTTCTGCCGATCGCTTTCGTTTCTTCGAGCAAAAAAGCCATATCAAGAGGGTCTGCATCAGGTACAACATTAGAGCCATGACCAGCTAAGGGAAATTGATTTCTTCTAATGTAAATCTCTTCCATCCTGCTCCATAAGGTCTCATCGAGCATGAGCCCAAAACGCTCCTTTTGCTTTTTCATCTTGTCAAAGGTCATGCCCCTTGCTTTTTCCGAGTCGGATGCAGATTCTTTTAGGAGCGATTCGAGAAATGAGGCAGCGCTATGAATTAGCTGGCCCCAGTCTTCTTTAGTGTAAGCATTTTCCATCCGTTGGACCAAGATCGGAAGCGTCTCCGTCTGTTCGAAGCCATCTTCATCGTTTTCAATCAGCCCATCTTCGATCAGAACGGCAGTAAGGTATCCATTTTCGTTCGTTTCTAACCTAAAAGAGCATCCAGCCTTGGCAAGAAGGGTGTTTAGATCATCAAGGTCGAGCTCGTTTATTGACAGGCAATAACAAGCTAATTCAGCAGCTTGCGAGGCATCTAAGTTCCTGAATATGTTTCCGAAGACGCTATCATGCCAAGCTATCTCTTCGGCCGAGTATTCACCCCAGGAGTCAGACTCCAAGACGTAAATAGACTCATTCTTTATAAGAAAAGATTCGTTGAGAATGCGGTTCTTCCTACGAAGAGCAGAATAGACGCTAGAGGATGTTGCTGAGATTGTCGCAGCAAGCTTTCTCGCTAAATAGATTGCGGCGCCATCAGAGAGAGCCTCAAATTCGAGAGCTGAAGAGGTTTTTTGGTCTAAGTAAACTGGATACTCCATCTTGATCCCTATAGCGCAATCTGGAACTCATAAAACATTTTCTTAGTGTAATGCATTGCAGAGGTAATTAAGTGTGCAACCCCCACATCTCCAAAAGAGAGTATTTGGGATAATATATTATGTATTGTTATTATAATATTTCCAATGCTATATATAGTTATAAACGATATTGAACTTAAGTGAGCAGTGATGAGTCAAATCGATATAGATTATTATCCAAATCCGCGCCCATGGTCGATACGAGCGCAAGCTTCACCCAATATTCCTCGAGGAGATGTTGGTTTGGTTGAAGCCTTGAGGCTTATTTTGCTTAAGGTTCAAAGCGGTATGTCAGGATCATTCCCCGTATCTGTTCCTGGCTCTAATGCGGAAGTTACTCTTGATGTTTGTTGCCGTAGACTTCGTCCAGTAGGGCTTGTGGTGCAGGATAACAGTCATTGGAGTTTAAGTCTAGAGGCAAAAACATGGCTTGAGACGGATGACGATTTTTATTTAGCGGCCATATTATGTGCCAATACAAAATACATGGCTGAACTTTTGGAGTTTGTTCAGACCCCAAAGACTACCTCTGATATCCAAAATCATGCTAATAGTGTTTACGGAATGCCTTGGAAGAAAACAAGCGAAGTAAACCGTCGTTTAACCTGGTTTAGAGATTTGGAACTTGTAGAGTTCAAGGACTATTTGTTGCAGTATGAAATTACCAACAAAGGTCGAACTTTCTTGAAGTCAATTCAAACAATAAGACCCGAAGAGATATACGGCTCAGAAGAGCAAGATTCCGGTGTAATTCATAAGTTACCAGCCTGGGCAATTGAGATACTGAAGCTATCAGAGTCATCCAATGAAAGCCGTAAGGAACCAATAGGATATTGTCCTGGTGGAAAAACTGAACTAGTAAGAACAATAGAAAACTTTGTTACTTTATTATCGTCTCCAAAAAAGAGAAGCGAGCTAAACGAGTTTGCAGGAGCCAATTATGGCCTGAAGCCCTCCTCTGTCAGTTCATTTCTAAACATGCTCTCAGGAATTAACTTTATTGAGCGCATTTCGCGTGATGAGTATCAAGCTACAACGCTTGCTCTCGAGTGGGGTAAAGAGGCGAACCCCATAGATCTAATATGTTGCCTTCACGCAAAGTGCTTGTTTATTTTCGAGCTTTTGCATGAACTTAAAGATAAACCTAAAACCAAAGACGAATTACTCGCTTCTGCAGTTGTTGACTATGGCTTTGGACGAGAAAGTCGCGAAGAGCTATTCAAACGACTTCGCTTTCTTAAAGTGGCAGGTTTGGTTAAAGACTATAAAGCTGCTCAATACGCTATTACGGATGTGGGGCGCAGTGTGCTCAAGCAGGTTCCTTTGCATGTAGCGTCAAAAGTAAAAAAAGAAGCAGAGAAAGCCTCTGTTCTCCAGATAACGGAAAGTGAAAACTTGCTTACAGAGTTAAAACTTGCGTCTCGTGATTCGGCCAATCCTACTAGACTTGAGAAGGCTTGTGAAAAGGCTTTTGCGGAGCTTGGGTTTGATACGCAATGGCTAGGAGGATCGGGCGAAACTGATGTAATCGTTTCAACTAAATCAGTTGAAAAAGGCGGATATAGAGTTACGGTTGATGCGAAGAGTACAGCCAATGGTTCAATAAGCGAAAAACTGATAGATTTTGATACACTGATCGACCACCGTAATGCGCATAAAGCCCAGTTTGCTGTTGTAGTTGGATGCGATTTCCAGAGCGAAAGGTTAATTCGCCGAGCGGAAGCTCATGAAGTAGTTTTACTTGACATCAATTCTTTATGTGAGCTCATAAGGTCTCACGAGCAAGTTCCATTAACTGCAAGAGATTACAAATTCTTATTTGAAAGCTACGGCATAGCCAATATTGATTTGTTAAAGCCTGCCCGAAAAGAAAGAGAAAGTAGCAGATCCGCCTTGTATGAAGTGGTTAAAGGACTGATTTTTGCATCTAATGACTTGCCAGGAGCCGAAGCAGTAAGTGTTGAAAATCTTTTCTTCCTTTTGAAGACTCCAGGCGAAACTCCAAATTTAACGCCAGAAGAGATTGAAGCTGCGCTTAGCCTTCTGGCATCACCGTTCATGAATTGCGTAGAAGTAGTGGAAGACGGCAGAGAGAAAAAGTATCAGGCATTAGACTCTTTAGATGAAGTGGCCGATAAGTTTTCTTTCTATTCACAAATTTGCTGAGCGCAATGTTGTTTTTGTAGTGTGATAGCTTCCCGAAACACTTTGCTGATTCTTTATTTTAGTGTATATAATATAATATATACACCTAAATATAGTTAAGGTAGGGACTTCGGTGAGGGATATCATTCGAAAAAAGCAAGACTTAACTGATCTCTCTTGGGACGAAAAGGCAGTTACGAGTGGAACAGGTGGAACGTTCCTAAAGTCGCGATCGACTTCAAGTCGCAGAACGGTTTACTATAAGCTATCTTGCTACGATTCGTATCGAGGAATATATGGACATGAATCCGTTAATGAGCTTATTGCGAGTCGTCTCTTAGATACACTCAGTATTCCTCATGTTCCGTACAAGCTTGTTCATGCAGACGTTTTCATTAATGGCGTTTGTTATGAGACGTGGCTTAGTGAGTCTTGCGATTATCGTGTTCCTGGAGAGCGCAGGCAACCATTCGATGGGTTTTATGAACTCTACCGTGAAGAAAATGAGAGCCCTTTAGATTTTGCGATTCGTCGAGGGTGGGCAACCGAAATACAGCAAATGATGGCCTTTGATTATCTTATTGCAAATCGCGATCGGCATGGAGCGAACTTTGAGGTGATTTATCGCAATGGCAATGTTGAATTTTCACCGCTTTTCGACCATGGACTGTCGTTAATTTATTCATGCTACGAGAACGAAGAAGCGGCAAGGTCATTTGATTCGGGGAAAGATATTCAGACTAATAATTTTATTGGAACTAGATCTCTTGAAGAGAATTTGAGGTTTTTACCTAGAGGTCTTTTTACAGACGCTATCAACTTTGAAGATGCTGTTCATTCAGTTTTTAATGACCTAGAGGGCATTCTTCCGCAGGCTCATCGGGAAAAGATCGAAGAAATGCTTTTTCTGCGTTGGGGCCATCTTGTCAATTTGGGGCTAGTCGGGAGAGATTGAGTATGTGGGACGTCTCATTTGAAATAATCAATTCAAAAAAGCGAAAGGCTAAACCTTGTGCATGGTTGAACTTTTGTTCAGATACAGGATGGAGCATTGATATCTCTCCTGAGGCAGGTACCGAAGAAGTTCCTGCGTTTTTTGTCCCTTTTATCGAACAGGGAAAACGCACTATTGGAAACGAGCAGGCTCTTAAATGGGTCCAAGAGCGAATTGTGCCTCCAGGACGACAGAATCTTAATGAAATACTCGACAAACACGGACTCTTGGAATATGAAGAAGTGTCTCTGCTGGTCTCTAGTGAGGGTATAAGCTCTTTGGACGATTTTGTTATCCGGGAAACAAGTTCAAAACAGAGTATGCAGCAAGCGAGTGAAAGAAAAGCCGAAACACAAAAGGCTATAGGAAAATCAATAAAAAAAGCTAGGGAAGAATTGGGCTTAACACAAAGTGAATTAGCGAGAAGGCTCGGAATCCATCAACCAGCCCTGAGCAAAATTGAGCAAGGAAAAACAAATCCCACCATTGATTTGCTTTCTGATATTAGCAATGCGCTCGAGGTGAAAATTTGCGACCTCCTTAAGACACCTGAACGATTTCTATGGAATAAACAACGGAAAGATTTATTTGAACTTCTCAAACAAAGGTCTTCTGAGCTTGCATATACGTACAAACGACTTGTTGATGAGCTAGAGATGTATTCGGAAAAGAACGACTCTGCAGTAAACGATTCTGCGGTTATCGCGCATTGCTTACGTGAGCTTATGAATGCATTTCCTGCTTTTAACTTTGCAGATGAAACGCTTCCAAATGGCGTTCAAAATAGAGAGGATGAAGCGAGAAAACAGCTTGCTGCCGAACTCGAAAATGCGAACGAAATAGCTCTCGTTGAAGGCCTCGAGTACGCTCTGATTCCTAAAAAACTTGCTGAAAATCTGAGTGCTTATCGTTTAGCGCGTATTGAGGGTGCGGATAGCAGAAAAGCGAGAGAGGCTGTGGCGGTTTATGGGTCAAGCAACGGCTCTGGTGGGGCGCTACTCCCTTGGAGGCAGGCAAAAAAACTTGCAGAATCAAGGGCTCATTTGCAGCGAAAAGCTAATCCTCTTATTGAAAAAAGCTGCAACTATTTAAAGGCTTTGGATCGTTTTGAAGCGATAGCAAGAACGAATCTAGATAATATTACTGATGTGAAAACAGATCTAGAGCGTCTTGTCAGAAGAGCAAATAGCATTAATGCCCAAGGCGAGTATGAAAAACCTCTATATGATGATGTCATGAAAGCCCTTTCTTATACAGGAGAGCGTCATCTTGAGTACTGGTTTTATAGCGAGCTAAAAAACCCACTATGGCTGGATGTCTTAGATAGAGCTGGCGCTTTTTCGGTATGTCTAGATCAGACATCGTTGGATGATCGCGGGGATGATTTTGCTCCGTTTCCTTATTTGCTGTTATGCACAAGTCAGTGTCCGTCAAAGGTAGTAAAGTTTATTATCAAAAACAAAAATTCAAGCAATCATTTATTTCGAATTTTTGTTCTGGATGCTATTAATTTACTGCCTGGAGATGACGCTGAATCT
>FR895143.1:36756-50857 GCA_000435675.1 Eggerthella sp. CAG:298
ACGGCTATTTTTGGAATCCTTCCGATTTAAAACCGTTTATTGAAAAGCTTTTGGATTCGAATGAGCCCTCAAAACAAAAAAAAGGAGCAAAGTTATTCTTTGAGCTTGTTAAGCTTTTTCGGGTCGAAGGTAGGTCTTTTCCTGAGATTAATGCTTGTATAAAGCGATTTGCCTATCCTGACTTTGTGTCTACTGGACTAAAAAAGATGAACCTAAAGAAGCGGTTTCACGAGTCTAGGCATCATATTCAAGCCTGGATTGATCTTAACTGGGGCGAAAAAGCGAAAACAATCTCTTCGCGTGGGATTGCATTAGAGTTGAGACCAGACAAGGATGATACGACTTATCGGACAGCTGTTTATTTTTACGTGTGGATAGAGGAGCTCATTGAAGCTATCAAAGGCCAACAGAAAGAAAACCCTTTAGAAGTTTCAAAATGGATTAATAATGCAGATGGTCTGGTAATACGAGCAGTAATGCTAGCTTACGCGGATTATCTTAAGGATAAAGCTGATTTTAAAGAGATTGACGATGAACCTCTTAGGCTGATCGAGAAGGTTTTGGATGCTGGATATGTTTACGATGTCGAATATAGCTATGAGGCTATTCAGCTTTTAAGCGAATACTGCCAAATTTGTGAACAGAGTTTTATTGATGCCTTTTTGGCTCATCATTGTGAACGACTGAGTAAAGCGAAGCAAGAAAGAGAAGAGAGAGAGGTTGCTTCTGGAGAAGAGCTTGAGGTTGCAAAGGAGCTATCAACTAGATACGCATCGTATTCCAGCTGGGAAATCCTTTCTCAATTTGACGAAAAAAGCCTTTCGCCATCGTGGCTACAAGAGAAGCGAAGGCTCGAAGAAGAATTAGGCAAATATGAAAGAATCGAGCACCCCTTCGAAGTTCAAACTGCGTGGGGGCCCAATAGTCCAATTTCCGCTGGGAAAATCAAAAATAAAGGGCCAGAGGCCATCATTCAATTCTTGTTAGAGTGGGAACCAAATGAACAAGACCGTTTTAATTTGGTGGAACCTGAGGGATTAGCTCGCGAACTAAAAGAAGCGCTGAAGGAATGCCCTGATTTTTTTGTTGGACAAACGTCTAGGCTGAAGAGGCTCAGATTGTCTTACATCGAGGAAATTCTTAATGGCTGGTCTGATGCTATAGAATCGGGCAAAAGTATTCCTATCGATCAAGCAATTGATATTTGTAAGTGGGCGGCTTTTGTGGACGAAGCATCCCTTCAGCGAATCCAGATTGAGCCGTCAGTTTATTCAGATGGACTTCATGGATTAAAGAGGGCAGCTGCTCGACTTCTCAAAGAAATACTTGGCAAAGAAAAGTCCTTATCAAGCGTAAGGATGCAGGCAATTCTTGGCACAATTGAGTGTCTCGCAATTCCTAATAAGGAAGATATTGAATGGGAAAAAAACTATGAAAACGGGGATTTACTGACCCCAGCCTTGAATCTATTGCGCTCAATAGCAATACAAGCTGCGGGAAAATGGATTTCACATCCATCATCACTATCGGTGGAACTAAGAGGAAGAGCTACAAAAGTTCTAGACTCTGCTTTGCCGCAACAAGCGACATCAAGCTCTGATGTTGTTGCGCTTGCATTGGTGATGGGACCCCTTATCGATGCAGGCTTCGATTGGCCTGTGCAAAAGTATGAGGAATTATTTGGTGCTCAACAACCGGTCGAAATGCAGAAACAACTTTTATCTGCAATTTTGGGATTATATCAGCCCAATGGTAGATTGATGGAGTACCTTAAGCCAGCATTGACCTATGCGCTAAAAACCAATCCTGAGGAATATCCTGATTTTTCTATTGGTTTTGGGAGTAAAGGATTTCTTCAGAGATCTGGAGAGTGGATTTACACATTAGGAGCAACATCTCCAAGGATGCAGGAAAGCGCTCTTTTTCAACAATGGTTCAAGATTTCTGACAGCAAGACAAAAGGGCGAGTTCTCAACTCTATTTGCTCATTGCTCGAGCGCCAACCCAATGTGGAGGCACAGATAGTAGAGAATGTCAGGCAATTATGGGAGAAGCACAAGAGTATCGTGGCCCAACAACCTACTGCGCTTAAAGGGGTGCGGCATCTCGTTGCTCTTCATCGATTTGATGATGATTGGCTCTGCTGCGCATTGATGGAGGAGGCAAAATTAGGAAATCTGCCAGAAAGCGCCATTTTGTTTTCCGATGACGTTATTCAGCTAATGATGAGGAACGCAGCTTGGGGGATTGAGTTTCTTGCAGTGTATTTAGCGTCCAATAAAGGCGAGATCTATCCTTTTGTATACCAAAATTTTGCTTCAGATTTATGTTCAAAATATCTCGAAGAAGGAGGTTCTTCCGACAGCTTGTATCTGCGAGCTTGCAAGGACAGTCTGGGGCGAATGGGATATTGGGTTTGATCAGAGACCCATGAAGTACCACATTATGTACATCCTAAGACGCAAAAAGCTGACATACTCTTTATTGGGATTGTCGCACTAGAAATCGCACCAAAAACGAAATACTCTAGTGCGGCAGCACGATTGACTAGGAGTCGAGCCCACCAGTCAAATTGGCAAGAATGCACGGAGGGGGATTATCGTGCAGATAGCTCATATTTCTGATGCCGGCAAAATGGAGCCGATTAAGGACCATTTAGAGCTAGTTGCCAATAAGGCAGCCAAGTTCGCAAAGAGTTTTGACTCGGCTGACTGCGCTCATTTGGCAGGAATCCTGCATGATGTTGGGAAGTATTCGGCAGGATTCCAAAAGCACATTTTAGACAACGGTCCTCGCGTTGACCATTCCTCGGTAGGAGCAAGCCTGATCGCAAATGTTGGGCTAGACGCTAAGATTGGGTATCCGCTCGCTTACTGTATTGCTGGTCACCATGGTGGGTTACCGAATGGAGGCTCATCTGCTGATAACGAGGAAGAGCCAACTTTAAATGCGCGCATTAGACGGAAGCGATCGGCGTGCGATTCTGTTTCCCCCTCTTTGCAGAAGACGGGCTGGAATTAAGAGCACCAGAGATCCCTGATTTTTTGTACCAAGGAAGCAAGGATGGCTTTTCTGTTTCATTCTGGACACGTATGTTGTTCTCTTGTCTTGTGGATGCTGACTTTTTGGCTACAGAAGAGTTCATGAATGGCTGCGAACGCAAAAGGGCTGGCTCGCATTCGCTTCAGGATCTGTGCATGACTCTTGAGGAGGGGTTAGCTTCATTTTATCCGCCTAAAACTCTTCTCAACATCAAGCGATGCGCCATTCTAGATCAATGTAAAGAGGCGGCAAACGGTGAAAAGGGATTCTATTCTCTTACTACCCCTACAGGCGGAGGAAAAACTCTAGCATCAATGCGTTTTGCACTTAACCACGCATCTCAGCCTGATCATATGATTGAGCGAGTTATTTATGCGATTCCCTATACGTCCATTATCGAGCAGACAGCACAGGTATTTCGTGATTATCTTGGTGTCGATAATGTCTTGGAGCATCATTCAGGATTTGATTTTGGCGCAGATGAGCTAGGAACAGGCGCCTCTCCAGAAAAGATAAAAATAATGGAGCGGCTTCGACTTGCAAGTGAAAATTGGGATGCTCCTATTGTTGTTACAACGAACGTGCAATTCTTTGAATCTTTATATTCAGATAAGACCTCACGATGCCGTAAGCTACACAACTTAGCAAATAGCGTTATTGTATTGGATGAGGCACAGATGATACCGATAAGTCAGCTGCGTCCGTGTATTGAGGCGTTAAAAGAGCTAGTGGAGCATTATGGTTGCACAGTCTTATTTTGTACGGCAACTCAGCCTGCTTTGTCGAGCGTTTTTGGCGAGCTCGATATGGTTCACGAGATTTGTCCAGATGTGCCAGAGTTGTTTGATGCGTTGAATAGAGTGTCTTATTTGTACCAGGGGAAACTTGACGATGAAACTTTAGTTGATCAATTGTTTGCGCATAAACAGGTTCTTTGTATCGTGGATAGCCGGAAACAAGTGCGCAACCTTTACGATCTACTGAAGGGTAAGACTGGTGATTCGGAGAGCGTGTTTCATCTAAGCACGCTTATGCATGCACATGACCGGTCCCGAACCATAGTTCGTATTAAGTATCGTTTGAAAAATCAGCTTCCTTGCAGGGTTGTCTCAACTTCGCTTGTAGAAGCAGGAGTTGATCTGAATTTCCCTTGTGTCTATCGGAGTATGAATGGTCTCGATAGCATTATCCAGGCTGGTGGACGTTGCAATAGGGAAGGGGGAGAAAGCCCAGAAAGCAGCCATGTGATGATATTCGAGTCGGATGCTTCCTATATCATTCCGCTTGAGATTCGCAATAGAGCATCGATCACGTTATCACTCTTTAACGCGCACGGATTTGATCAAAAAGGTTCTAATGGAAAAAACGAGCCATTGCCACTGCATCAGCCGCAGTATGTTGAGGAGTATTTCGATCATTTATACGAGATGCGAAGAAGCGGGATGGATAAGAAAGATATTCTTCGGCGACTGTCGGAAAGCAGTGTTTATTCCATTCCGTTTCGTGATATTGGGCGCGACTTTCGTTTGATTGACGATGCTTCGTTTGCAGTAGTGGTTCCTTGTGAAGAGACAGAGCATGAGATAGAGGCTGTTCGTGAGGGATTTGCGAGTGCGAATACACTGCAAAAATTATCTCAATACTCGGTAAACATTTACGAACGAGTGCGTGATGAACTGCTTTCGAGTGGTGTCATAGCGAGTCTTTACGACGATGTGTATGAGTTGCAGATGAAGGATAGGTATACCTCTGAATGCGGGCTCCTTCTTGAAGAAGTTCAAGGCGAAGGAATCATGTGGTAGGAGACGCTGTTGCGGAAACTAATGAGGGGCACCAAAGGAGCCCCTCATTAGTCGTTGACTGCTTGTCTCAATCAAAATAGATTTTATTTCAATCCACGCATTTCTTTATGCGACTACCGTAGTGTATTTCATGTATGTTATTATTAATCAAAATTAATTTTGAAAAAAATATTGACCAAAAGACTATATCTGGATAAGCTAACCAGTAGATGAGGTTTCTTGTTTTACTTGGTTGCAAGGAATGTATGCTGCGAAGTCAATTTTTATAGAGGCATTCATCTAATAAGAATGTCAGTAAGATATACATGGAAAGGGGGTTTCATGAGGGGAAGTAAGAAGCAAAAGTCTATGAAAGAAGGGAGGTGGTTCCATGGCTTACGGCATTAAGGTGGAGGTGTGGGGAGATAGGGCACTATTCACGCGCCCTGAACTCTCGGTCGAGCGCATGACCTATGACGTTATCACACCAAGCGCTGCACGCGGCATTCTAGAGTCAATCTATTGGCATCCAGGTATGCGCTATAAGATAGATCGCATTTATGTGCTCAATCCTATCAAATTCACGAGCGTCCGCCGTAACGAAGTTAAATCGAAGGCGCTCTCTTCTGCTGTTCGCACGACCATAACGAAGGGCGGTCAACTACCGTATATTGATACGCATGCAGATATCCAACAGCGTGCTTCGGTCATGCTGACAGATGTTCGATATGTGATTGAGGCTCATTTTGATATGACCGATCGCGCAAGCAAACAAGACAATCCAGGTAAGTTCAAGGACATCCTTATGCGTCGATTGCGTCGTGGGCAATTCTATTCGGCACCATATCTCGGAACACGAGAATGCAGCTGCTATGTCCAGGAATGGAGCGGCGGGGATCCGCGCAAAGAAAGCTACTATGTCCTAGAAGAATGTCGCGATCTGGGGCTCATGCTCTATGACATGGATTACTCCGATGTTGATGCGCAGGGCATTGCACAAAACATCACTCCAATGTTCTATCGCGCAATTATGCGTCATGGAGCAATCGATGTTGCGGGAAGCGAGGTGTTCAGGTAATGCTCAAAGCTCTTGTTGATTATTACGAATACCTTCGTTCGCATAACAAAGAAGGAATTGTTGCTCCAGGTTGGAGCCCCACGAAAGTTATTGCTTTTCTCGATCTTGACCAGGAAGGCAATCTTGTAAATGTCATCCCTGTTGAGGAAAAACGCGGAGTAGAACGTACGGTTCCAAGGCAAGTTGAGCGTTCCTCAGGCGTTGCTGCAAACCTACTCTGTGACACTTCTTCATATATTTTAGGAATAGATGCAAAGGGAAAGCCTGAACGCTCTATGAAGTGTTTCGAATGTGCTCAAGAGCTCCATACGAAGACATTGAGTTCATGTGAGAGCACTGCGGGAAAAGCGATACGTTCTTTTTTCGAAAAATGGGATCCAACAGAGGCTGCATCCAATCAGGTCGTACAAGAGTACGAAGAGCTTTTGCTTGCTGGGCGTAATCTTGCATTTTCGATTGAAGGGCATGAAGCGCTTAACGATGAGGCAATCGTAGAGCTGGTAAATAAAAGGGCATCTTCCTTGGAAGATGTTGATTCTTCTGTCAGCCAAGTAAGCCTGATAAGTGGGGAGAAACTTCCCGTTGCACGCATTCATCCGAAGATTAAAGGTGTGCCAGGAACGCAATCGAGCGGCGCAGTGCTCGTAGGGTTCAATGCACCTTCGTTTACTTCATATGGACACGATGAAGACCAGGGGTTGAACGCTCCGATTGGCGAGTATGAGGCGTTTGCTTATTCAACGGCGCTTAATTATCTCTTGTCGGATCCTGGTCATCATATACAAGTGGATGACACAACTATCGTATTTTGGACTCTTGAACAAGATGAGGAGCGTTCGGAAGATATCATCCAGATGGTCGAACCCGGGGCACTCCTTCAGCTTTCTTCGGCTTCTGCGGAAGAGTCAGATGAAACGCCGAATGCGCAATCACGGCAAGAAAAGGCTGATCAAAAGATCTCTGCCATCATGAGGTCGGTTGAGCGAGCTAAGAAAGTGGGGGATTCGAGCATAGATGCGCCATTTTTCGTAATGGGACTTGCGCCAAATGCTGCCCGTGTTTCAGTTCGGTTTTTCCTGGTGAGCACCTTTGGGGACCTTGTAACTAATATAAGCAGGCATTATGAACGGATGCAGCTCGCACGGGGTCCGTTCGGGAGAACGTACCTTTCGCCTCAACGCATTATTTATGAGGTGGAGAACCCGAATTCAAGAACGAGTACAGCCGCAAGAAGACTGACGGGAGCATTGATCAGGGCAATCTTAACGGATACTGCGTATCCAAATGCGCTCTTTCAACATGCGATGGCGCGTTTGAAGGCAACGCAGGATAACGAAGAAAAGCACGTGAAGAAAGTGGATTATGGCAGAGCAGCTATCATTCGAGCTTTCTTGATCAAAAACTGTGGAATCAGCGAAAAGGAGTTAACGGTGGATCTGAATACGGAAAGGGGCAGCGTTCCTTACAACTTAGGAAGACTATTTGCTGCGATGGAAAAAGTACAGGAGGAAGCTGCCTGGATAGACGAGAGGAAGCTCAATTCAACCATTGCCGATCGTTATTTCGATTCAGCATGCGCTACGCCAGGAATCGTGTTCCCTGTTATTGGCAAGCTAAACAATACCCATTTATGCAAGCTTCGTAAGAATGGACGTGGCGGTGCAAAAGCGAAGTTGATCGCCGATTTGAACATGAAGATACATGCAAGAACAGAGCATTATCCATCTCGTTTAACGCTGGAAGAACAAGGCGATTTTGTGATGGGCTATTGGTGTCAGCGCCAAGATTTCTTTACGACCAAAGATAAGACAGAAACAAAGACTGAGGAGAACTAGTATGAATAACCCTATCAAGAATAGATACGATTTCATCGTTTACTTCGATGTTGAGAACGGCAACCCTAATGGTGACCCAGACGCGGGCAATCTTCCACGTGTTGATCCGGAGCAGGGTTATGGCATCGTAACGGATGTTTGTTTGAAGCGGAAGATTCGTAACTATGTTGAGCTGGTGAAAGAAGATGAACCAGGGTTCGATATCTACATCAAGGAAGGTGTACCGCTGAATTCCAGCGACATGAGGGCGCTCGAATCAGTCGGTATCGACACGAGCAAGAGCGATACTGCTATCAAGGATGCGGTCAAAAAGATGAAGAAGGATGACCCGCAACTCGATTATCTGATTCGAAATTTCATGTGCAGTAACTACTTCGACATTCGAACCTTTGGTGCTGTCATGACTACGTTCGTGAAGAACAACCTCAATTGTGGTCAGGTGCGAGGCCCTGTTCAATTGACTTTTGCGCGAAGTGTTGACCCAATTATTCCTCAGGAAGTAACCATTACTAGGGTCGCGATTACTACAGAAGCTGATGCAGAGAAAAAAGGCACTGAAATGGGCCGCAAACACATAGTTCCTTACGGCTTGTATCGCTGCGAAGGCTTCGTTTCTGCTGCCCTTGCCGAAAAGACCACAGGATTTTCTGAAGAGGACCTTGAGCTACTTTGGGAATCGATTATCAATATGTTTGAACATGATCATTCTGCGGCACGAGGAAAGATGGCGGTTCGGCAGCTCATCGTGTTCAAGCATGAAAACAAGTTAGGTAACGCGCCAGCGCATCAGCTCTTCGATGCGGTGTCTATAGAGAAGAAGAGTGGGGTGGATAGCCCGAGATCGTTTGACGATTATGAAGATATAGCCATCAATGCTGAAGCGATTCCTGAAGGAGTAACATTGGAGTTTAAGATTTAAAGTTTTCGGGGTGCTCTGCGGCTGTAGAGCACTCTTTTTGGTTGACGGAGTTGGCTCGTGGTTTGTATTAGCTAGAATGGCCGGGTTCAAAGAAGGCGAAAAACAGGTATGTATTTAGAAGAAGATTTTCTTGCATTATCGGGCATTCAGCATTTCTCATTTTGTGAGAGACAGTGGGCTCTTATCCATATCGAGCAACAATGGAATGAAAATTTGCTGACTGTTCTGGGGGACCTTGTCCATAAGCGAGCGCATGATGAAGCGATTCGTGAGCGACGCGGTGATACTTTGATCGTGAGAGGCCTTGATGTTCGCTCTTTCAAGCTGGGACTGGTAGGAAAGTGCGATGTTGTTGAATTTAGAGAAGACGAAGATGGCTTTCCGCTGCAAGGTGAAGAAGGAGCATGGCGCGTGATTCCTGTCGAGTACAAGCGAGGCAAGAAAAAGCAATACGATGCAGATAGAATGCAGCTTTGTGCTCAGGCAATTTGCCTTGAGGAGATGTTTTGCTGTGAGATTGAGGCTGGGTATCTTTATTATAACGAGACTCATTCTCGAGAAAGAGTGGAGTTTGATTCGGATTTGAGATCTGCAGTGCAGGATGCATCGGCAAAGATGCACGAATTGTTTTCACGGCGTTGTACGCCTGCAGCAGTGAAGAAACGAGCTTGTCGTTCTTGCTCATTAGAATCCTTATGTGTTCCGCAGATGGCAAGCAAGGAAAGCGTGGCGGCATATTTTGATCGCAGGTTGGGAGATTTGCATGAGAAAGCTTCGTAATACTCTATATGTCTTTACAGAAGATGCTTATCTTGCTTTGGACGGTGAAAATGTTGTAGCCAAAACATCGGGAAAAGAAATAGGGCGAATACCGCTTCATACGCTAGAAGGCATCGTGAGTTTTTCTTATGCAGGGGCTAGTCCGAAATTGATGGGAGCTTGTGGCGATAGAGGAATATCGCTCTCATTCTATGATACAAAAGGTCGCTTTTTAGCACGCGCAGTCGGATTTCAACAGGGAAATGTACTCCTTCGACGCGAGCAATACAGGCTTGCAGATGATTCTGAGCGAGCGATTATGATTTCGCGACAATTCATAGCAGGAAAGATCTTCAATGCAAGATGGGTTCTTGAACGTTTATTGCGTGCTCATGGCCTACGAATAGATTCAGAATCTGTTAAAGCCGCATCGATTAAGCTGCGTGAGTCGATTTGTGCAGTGCAGGCATGTGAGGATGAGGATCAATTACGAGGACTCGAAGGGGAGGCGGCTTCGACCTAC
This sequence comes from Eggerthella sp. CAG:298, assembly GCA_000435675.1. Classification (GTDB taxonomy): domain Bacteria; phylum Actinomycetota; class Coriobacteriia; order Coriobacteriales; family Eggerthellaceae; genus Anaerotardibacter. The sequence goes on from FR895143.1 coordinate 46,694, forward strand.
TTTGGCGTTTTCGATGAGATGATATTGCGGGACAAAGATGACTTCGCCTTTAATGGGCGTAACCGTAGACCGCCCTTAGATAGGGTGAACGCCATGCTTTCGCTGTTTTATAGTGTGCTCGCTTCAGAGTGTGCAGCTGCTCTTGAGGGAGTGAGCCTTGATCCATATGTGGGTATTCTCCATAAAGATCGGCCAGGAAGAAGATCACTAGCGCTTGATCTTATGGAGGAACTTCGGCCGCTTTTTGTTGATCGGTTTATCGTTTCTTCCATCAATAACAGAATCATTTCTCCTGATGATTTTGAGGTTAGGGAGTCAGGCGAGGTCCGTTTGTCCGAGATTGGCAGGAGGAACTTGTTTTCCGCATGGCAAGAGAGGAAGAAAACGAACATTATTCATCCGTATCTTAAAGAGAAGATTCCATGGGGGTTGGTGCCTCATGTTCAGGCACTCCTTTTGGCCAGATTCATTCGAGGCGATCTTGATGGCTATCCTGCTTTTCTTTGGAAGTGAGCGCTATGTTGACCGTGATTACTTATGATGTAAACACCGAGGATGCTGTTGGACAGAAAAGATTGCGAAAAGTCGCGAAACATTGCGTGAATTATGGACAGCGAGTGCAAAACTCTGTTTTCGAGTGTGTTGCTGATGCGGCTACGATGGCAAAGATCAAAGCCGAGCTTCTTGAGATTGCTGATTTAGAAAAAGACAGTCTGCGTTTTTATCACCTAGGCAATAACTATGCAAGGAAGATCGAGCATTATGGAGCAAAAGCTTCATACGAAGCTGAAGGATTTTTAGAGTTATAGCAGCAAAGATGGGAAAGTTGTGGCGTTGATGTTTTTGCAGAAAGGCAGTACGCAGTACTAGCGCCAAAGAGCAGTACGCTGGCATAATGGGGCTGACTGCAGACGCATTGGAGTGAATCTGGGGGTAAACCTTTGTGCGAGGCTTAGGCGATCATGGTTTTTCGATTGGGTTCGCACCAAATATGGTGGGAGATTGAGGATTAAGAGTGTCCTAAGATGCTCTTTTTTGCTTTCTGCTATGAGATTTGACTATATCTGGTAAAGATATAGTGAGCAACACAATATGTTGCAGTCGCCTCCCGCATGGGAGGCGGGGATTGAAATCTTGCTGCGGTGCTTGTCGGGGTCGAGAACGTTGTCGCCTCCCGCATGGGAGGCGGGGATTGAAATCATAGCTGTGTAAAGCGAGTCTACGATTTTGGCAAGTCGCCTCCCGCATGGGAGGCGGGGATTGAAATCTTGCTGCGATAAATTCATCTGTTTCACTATCTATAAAAGGTCGCCTCCCGCATGGGAGGCGGGGATTGAAATTGTGCCTATGTGCCAGAATCGTGGGGTGATATTGTCGCCTCCCGCATGGGAGGCGGGGATTGAAATCTTGCTGACTTGAAGTTGGACGTAGCAGGAAGGTTTCCGCCCGTCGCCTCCCGCATGGGAGGCGGGGATTGAAATATTTGTTTTATGTTAGGTTGTGTTTGGTCATACCGTCGCCTCCCGCATGGGAGGCGGGGATTGAAATTTTAGAGATGCGCGGACTTGATGCGATGGGTAAGGTCGCCTCCCGCATGGGAGGCGGGGATTGAAATAATCAGAACACGCTCAACGAGAATTACTTCCTCCGTCGCCTCCCGCATGGGAGGTGGGGATTGAAATTCGTCATCGCTTGTAACTAATGAGTTCGGTTTCCACGGTCGCCTCCCGCATGGGAGGCGGGGATTGAAATCAGCTTGAATCTTCCCAATCTACAAAACCGCCCTGTCGCCTCCCGCATGGGAGGCGGGGATTGAAATCCCAAGGAACAGATCGATGAAATACTGCTGGCCTTGTCGCCTCCCGCATGGGAGGCGGGGATTGAAATACGCAACATAATTTTTCAAAACGTTGGCAACTAGTCGCCTCCCGCATGGGAGGCGGGGATTGAAATTTGTATGCAAATAGGAATACAAATAGGCGTGCGTCGCCTCCCGCATGGGAGGCGGGGATTGAAATACCGTCACGGTGCCCTCGAATGCTGCACCGATCGGTCGCCTCCCGCATGGGAGGCGGGGATTGAAATCTATGCTATTCACGCTTAATCAATATGCCAGAAGACGTCGCCTCCCGCATGGGAGGCGGGGATTGAAATTGGGGAGATGTCAAGTGTATATTCATACCATTTACTGCATGTCGCCTCCCGCATGGGAGGCGGGGATTGAAATTGTGAAGACTTTTACAAGGTCAACCGAAGCGGTGTCGCCTCCCGCATGGGAGGCGGGGATTGAAATACGCAAGTCAGCTGATGAGTAGTTATAGATTTGGGCTGTCGCCTCCCGCATGGGAGGCGGGGATTGAAATATGTAAGCGGAATGCCTGTTAGGTGTCACAATCAAGGTCGCCTCCCGCATGGGAGGCGGGGATTGAAATCAGACAATAATGAATCTATTACTAACATTGGTGGTCGCCTCCCGCATGGGAGGCGGGGATTGAAATGCACCCTTACGCATCAGCCATCAGCTCCTCATAAGGTCGCCTCCCGCATGGGAGGCGGGGATTGAAATACGCAACCACCCTCTGAGTGGATCATGAACACGTCGTCGCCTCCCGCATGGGGGGGGTGGGTTGAAATCTATCATGGTGTGGCAGGATTTGCATGCAGCACCGGTCGCTCCTCGCATGGGGAGCGTGGGCTGCGTTGTTTAACGCTGTATTTAGCCTACGAACTCTAAGAACTTGAGGATATGTTCGGCGACGCAGACGGTGTTGCCGTTTTGATTTACGATCTCGACTTTTGCGACGGTCTTGCCCGTTTCTTCGTCCACTGAGATAACCTCATAATTGCAAGTGATGGTGTCACCAAAATAAACAGGACCCGTAAAGCGCACGTGGTCATAGCCATAAGAAGCAACGGGGCATTCATCGTCATAAGGCTGATGGATGAGCGTCGACGCAGTACTTGAAAGGGCAAAGGTCAGCACACCATGAGCAATGCGCGTGCCATATTGCGTGCCCTTCATGTATTCTTCGTTCACGTGAAATGGGCTGAAATCACCCGTGATCCCAGCAAATTGATAGACATCCGACTCGGCGATGGTCTTGGTGAACGTTTGCTTATCGCCAACCGACAAAGGCACTTTGACTGACATGATTCCCCCTTGTTCACGCAATGTGTAAACAGCTATGCGATTCTTAACTTGCATTCTACCTTTGCAAAGGTAATTAGGTAAGAGGGGTTATAAGGCGAAAGCATTAGCTCAAATCGAGCGAACAGTGAACAGTGAATTAGCGCTTCTTGAATACCTGGGTTCCGCCGGCATCGGGACGAGAATCGCAGCGGATCCTTTGCTGAACGCTCGGATCGGTGATGCGTTGGGTTGGGTTTGCCGGAGGCTGAATGTTCGCGGCCTCATCGTGCGTACGGGCGTCATCCAGTTGCTGCGTAGGCAAGGCTCCATGAGCGCCTAATTGTTGGGTGGGTGCCGCTTCGGGCGCTTTGCCCGAAATATTCCGCGTCGGCAAATTGTCAGCCGCGTGTATCTGCCGTGTGGGCAGATTGCCCGGTGCGCCAGACGGCTGGGCTCCAAGATCATGCAGTATAGCTCGGGTGGGAGCATTGTTTGCTGAAGCTCCTGCAACAGGGTGCTGTTCGTCGTAGTTCACGCTCAATAAACTATCGAGAGCTGCCTGCTTGTCGGAGATCGCCTGGTCGGAAGCTTGGTTCGCCTGCGCTGGTCGTGCCGTTGTGCTGCGTATGCCAGGAGCAGCTTGGCGCGGGTCGATCGCACGCGTTTCGGCTTCCGCGGCATAACTTGAGATGCCCGCCTGCGCATAAGCCTCGCGCGCTTGGCGCACGCGCTCAGCCAACGGGTCTTCGTCCTCGAGGTTTCCTGCTTGGCCATCCTGCCAATCGTTCAGTTGTTCGTCTTGGGATGCAGCGGATGCGCCGCTGCCTCGATCTGTTCGCCTGCTCGCGTTCTGGCCAACGCTTTTCTGGTCTCCGCTCTCTGCTCCCTGCAGCTTCACAGGCGCAAGGCGCGTTCCCGAAACAACCTCGCTCAAGGACACATATGGGTATCCACTGAACGACCCGATCACGCGTGCAACGATGGTGAGCGCCCATACCACCACGACTAGGCCAACGATCTGGAAGAGCGTATTG
>FR895143.1:50924-52651 GCA_000435675.1 Eggerthella sp. CAG:298
ACCAAAGCAACAGGAATCAGTAGGAAGAACGCTGAAGCAAGGTAGCGCACCCAGTAGCCCCAAGCGGGAGCATCGTCCCCATCAGCTTTCACGATACGAATTCCCACCAGCGTCTTCCCGATCGTGCGTCCTTTGGAAGCCATCGGGATCACCGCGAAGAGCACCGCGCCAATACCGAGCGCGAGCAAGAGCGCACTCATCGGGTCAGCGAACAAACCGCCAATGAAGCGGAAAGCGAGTGTTTTCGCGCCAGCGCGCGAAGGATCCACGGCAAGGGCCTTCGCGATTTGCGCATCGGTCGGACTAAGTACGATCCATGCAAGCACGAAGAGCACGGCCAGCACGGTCAGATCGACCACCGCCGCCAAAGCACGCCGCGTGAGCGAAACGCGACTACTGCCGCGTTCGCGGGCTTGCTCGTTCACCTCGTCCATGCTCGGCAGCGCCCAGGCAAGGGGGATCATGAGCCAGAATCCCAGCATTGTGCCAGCGGTGTTCAAGATCAGGTCGTCCACGTCGAAGAGGCGGTAAGGGTGCGCGTAGAGTCCGAACAAACCAGTCAGCTGCGATGTTTCGAACAAGAGCGTGGTGGCCATACCGATCAAAAGTGCCATCCACCAGCGGCAGCGGAACAGGTAACAAAGATAAGCGCCTAGTGGCACCGTGAGCATGACATTGAAGATCGCCTCATATACTACGGGTGAGCGCAGTGCTGGCCCCCACGTGCTGCGATCGCTCAGACTGAAATCGGTGGTTTCGCGGATCTGCTCGATCACATGGAAGGGGTGAAGCTGAGGTGTCCGTGCGCTTTCAACCACTGCGCTGTGGTCCGCTGGTAACGGAAACACGATTAGCAAAACTGCGCACAAACAGTACAGGATGAATGTGAAGACCACGAAGGTCTTCCAGATTGAGATAGCGCCGAAGCGGCGGTACTGATAGAGCGCATAAGGTACCGCCAGCAGGAGTGCGACCAGCGGAAATGCTAGGAAACCGAGCTGTATGTCGTAGATGAAATTGCTCATTCGTAGGTTCAATCCTACTGGAAAGAGTGAGCGCACTGGACATTCGCGTTAAATCTTCACGTTTGTAAGGCAGCAGTAAGATTACGGTGCCGTTAACGGGATAAACTGCGCCAGAAGTGCTGAAAAGTTACACATTGAAGGCGACGATAAGGTCGCCGAGAACGCAGGAGACAGGGGGCGAGTGTTTGCTGAGGTGGGCAAGCGTTGACTATGGTTAGCCAATGTGGGTAAACATTGAGAACGTTGAGGGACTACTCGCAAGCTTCAGATTCTAGGGCGTCTGCTGGGTCGTTCACATCCTGATCATCGAGCGCACGCAAAGAGCGCGAAAGCAGCGAAAGTCCCATCGCAACGCAGAGCAGCGTCCCGCACACCACGAACCAGCAGTTCATACCGAGCATATCAGCTGCAGGGCCCGCGACGAACAGTCCAACAGGCGATGCGAGAGCTGTCAAAGATCCGAAGATGCCCATGGCGCGCCCAAACGACTCCTGCGGAATACGTTTCTGCATGAGCGGCAGGATGGGCGCGTTGAAGACCGCCGTGGCCGCGAAGATGAGCGCGATGATGCCCACGAAGGCGAAAAAGCCCGACTGTGGCAGAAGACCTGCCGCGATGCAGCCTGCTCCTATGGCTGCGCCCGCAACAACCAGAACAGGCACGAGTCGTTTGCCGCCACCCCATACCAGCATGAAGAGCGAT
>FR895143.1:52743-131055 GCA_000435675.1 Eggerthella sp. CAG:298
GAACCAGTTGTAGGTCATGAGTGGGGAGAGCGTTCCCAGGGGCAAGAAGAGCAGCATCGCAACAACTACCAGCAGCAAAAGAGGTTTGATGCCTGGCTCGCCCCTCAAGATCGAAAGTCCATGCGCAAGGTCCTTCGCAACGCTTCCTGAAGAAACGCCATGTCCCTGTGCGTAGGGAAGCTTGGCGAAAGCGAGACACACGCAGGCCAGTGCGGCGCAGATCGCATCCATTACAAGCACTGCAACGAATCCGAGCATCGTATAGAGCGCGATGCCGAGCACAGGTCCCACGATAGCCGAAGCGCTCGTCAGACTCTGGTCGAGCGTGTTGATGCGCACCATGTCGCGTTCGGGAACTAGCTCGGGCATGAGCGCCATCAGCGAGGTTCCGTGGAACGCTTGAGCGGCCGAACGCACCGTGAGCAGAAGCAACAAAAGCCAGGTAGACAGCATGCCAGCCAGCATGAGCAGGGCAAGCACGAGCGAGAATGCGCCCGCAATGCCATCAGCGGCGATCATGACGTATTTGCGGTTGAGCCGGTCGGCAATAACGCCGCCGAAAGGAGAGAGCAAGGCGGTGGGAAGGAGCGCTGCCACTCCCGCCGCGGCAAGCAGGAGCGCCGAGTTTTCGGTGGTGGTGATGTACCAGAGCGCGGCGAAGGTGGCTGCGCAAGTCGCAAGGATGGAGGCGGCTTGGCCCGACCAAATGAGCGCGATGGTACCCTTCCAGTTGTGGGGCAGCAGGTGGCCGTTTGCGTTGACCTCGACGCTTACGGCCGTGGCTTCGGCGGTTGGAGCAGCAGGTGAGTCGGCTGTAGAATCTGCGGTTTGCTCATTGGCTTGCGTTAGTGTATCGCTCATGGCGGTTCTCCTGATTTGCGAATCGGTCATGCTTTCGAGCTTCATGGTAAACTGTGGGGTAACCACACGGTCAAGCGTTCGTCGCGAAAAAGATTCCGAGCAAAGGTTGAAAGATGCGCAAGGGACTAAACCTGAACATGTTGAAAGGCGCCCGCGGGACTGAACCTGAATGCATTTCGAGCCTGCGTCTACCTTGCATGCGAACGAGGTGTCTATGAATGAGGAGGCTATTATGCCTGATGATCTGCTCAAAGCAGGTGAATTCGCTCACCTTTGCGGCACTACAAAAGAAACGTTGCGTCATTACAAGGATATCGGGCTTTTGATGCCGGTTGCGAAGGCGGAGAACGGCTACCAGCTCTATTCGCCGCTGCAGATCAGCGATTACTTGCTTATTTCGTCGTTGCAACAAGCGGGATGCAGCTTGCAAGAGATCAAGGGCTATTTGAGCGAACCCGACTCCGAAGCGCTGGAGAACGTGATGGAGGATCGAATCAGTGCCATCGTCGAGCAGCGTCGAACGCTCCTGATGCAAAAGTCGCTCCTTGAGAATACGCTGGCACGGATGCGGGCGCGCAACGATTGGCGCCATGATCCCGCCGAATTCAAGCTCGAGACGTACGAAGCGGAATACTTCCTCGATAGCAATATATCCGATGCATTCGTTTCGGTTGCTGAGGCGAATTTGCCAGCCCTCATCGATGAGCAGCTCGCTTTGCCTACAGAAAAGGCCACGGCGGTCCTTCAGGACGAAAGCGCTCACGCATCTGACCGCAAGCCGAAGCGCACGGTCTATTCCGCTCAAGATGGCGTGCAGGTAGATGAACAGGCTGAGCGCGTTGTTCGCCATATTCTCGATGTGTGGCGGCTCGGCCAGAAGCAAGGTGATGTGAGCGAACTGCAGGGTAATTATCGCGTCGGTCTCGAAGCGTTCCTGAAGGGAGAGCCTTGGAAGGACTTTCATCTGTGTACGCGCGTGCGACCGCATAAGCGGCGCAAAGGGCTGGTTGAAAAGCCTGCGGGAACCTACTTCAAGTACTTGCGAACCATGAACTTCGCCGAGGTCAAAGACGAACTGGAGCCCGCCATGGAGCTCTTCGGCATCTACGAGAAGATGCGCCGCGTGCTCGAGCGTGAAGGGTTCACGCCAACGAGCGATGTCTTCGAGCGCGAGCTTTCTCTCTATACAGGCAATTCCGACGAGATTATCTTTTCAGAACTGAGCGTGCGCATCGATCGTTGATCGTGAATTTCGTTGAATGCGGTAAGAAGCGGTAAGAAACGTATCACGTTTTATCCCGTTTTATCCCGTTTTCGGTGGTTTTGGCCATCAGAATAAAAAGAAAGGTCAGAGCGATTTCAGCGCTCTGACCTGCCCTTTTAATGGAGCCAACGGCCGGACTCGAACCGGCGACCTACGCATTACGAGTGCGTTGCTCTACCACCTGAGCCACGTTGGCTTGTGCTGGTGAAGCGCCTGCGGACAAGGCCGCGCATGCAACCACGAGCAGTAACGAAGTATACCGACAAACGGGCAAAAAAACAACTATCAGGTATCGAATGGTTCGCGCGCCCGAGCTGCAGGTTGTTTTCGCCTACCATGAAAGAGTTGTCGACCGCTATCGGGAATGAACGTGGTCGACTGAAAGCAACAAAGAAGCAAAAGCGAAGCAATCGCTGAAGGGAACGACGGGCGAACTAGATGCCACGTGAGCACTTCAAATCACGACTCGGATTCATCCTGATCAGCGCAGGTTGTGCGATCGGGTTGGGTAACGTGTGGCGTTTTCCCTATGTGGTGGGCGAATACGGCGGTGCGGCGTTCGTATTGCTCTACCTGATCTTTCTCGCGATCTTCGGCATCCCGATCTTGGTCATGGAGCTCGCGGTTGGTCGCGCAAGCCAAAGATCGGTCGCGCAAGCGTTCGACCGTCTCGAACCACCGAAAACGAAGTGGCACTACTTCAAATGGGTGGCGCTGGCCGGTCAATACCTGCTCATGATGTTCTACACCACCGTGGCTGGCTGGATGCTCTCCTACATTCCGAAGATGGCAACGGCTAACCTAGCAACCATGGATGCGGCGGGCACGAACACGCTTTTCAGTACCATGCTCGCCAACCCCGTTGAACTCGTGTTCTGGATGTTCCTTGCCTGCGCAATAGCGCTTTTCGTGTGCCATCTCGGCCTGCAGAAGGGGGTGGAGCGTGTCACGAAAGTGCTGATGGTCTGCTTGCTCGCTCTTATTGCGGTGCTCGTGATCCGTTCGGTCACTTTGGAAGGTGCAGGCGCGGGCATCGCGTTCTACCTCAATCCCGATTTCTCGAAGATCTTCGCAAGCCCAGGTGCATTTTCTGATGCAGTATTTGCAGCGCTTGGCCAGGCATTCTTCACGCTTTCCATCGGTCTTGGATCGATGGAGATCTTCGGCAGCTATATCAACAAGAAGCATGCGCTTCCTGGCGAAGCGGTGCGCATCGCGGGGCTCGATACCTTCGTTGCGCTGGCAACAGGCTTCATCATCTTCCCGGCCTGTTTCGCGTTCGGTGTTGCGCCTGATTCGGGTCCTGGTCTGGTATTCGTCACGCTTCCAGCGGTCTTCTCGCAGATGTGGATGGGTGGCCTATTCGCCACGCTCTTCTTCGTGTTCATGAGTTTTGCGGCTATCTCGACGCTCATCGCAGTCTTCGAGGCCATCATGAGCTTCTGGATGGATCAGTGGAAGTTCAGCCGCAATAAAGCGGTAGCGATCAATGCGATCCTTATCCCGCTACTCTCGTTGCCCTGTGCGCTTGGTTTCAACGTGTGGTCGGGTGCCGAGCTTCCCGGTATCGGCAACATCCAAGCCATCGAAGACTTCGTGGTGTCGAACAACCTGCTCATCGTTGGTTCGTTGGTGTTCACGCTTTTCTGCGTGAGCAAGCGCGGCTGGGGATGGAAAAGTTTTTTGCAGGAAGTGAACACGGGTGACGGCATGCATTTCCCCAAAGCGCTCTATTACTGGGTGAAGTTCGGTATTCCCGTGCTCATTATTGTAGTGCTAGTATCCGGTTGGGCGCCGCTCATCTCAAGCTGGCTTTCGGGATAGGCTCTGGCACAGCCTTCCACGCAAATATAAAAGCGCCGCCTCGAATCGAAACAGCGCTTTAGAACGTTTTCGCACGTACAACAAACGTACAACAAATTCGCGATATAAGCGTCGCAAACTCGATTGCGCAAAGCCTATCGACGAACAAAACCCCAGTTCAGAATGGGTAATCAGCTACACATTGAATTTGAAGTGCATGACATCGCCGTCCTGCACCACGTAATCCTTGCCCTCTTGGCGAAGCTTACCCGCATCGCGACAGCCCTTCTCGCCATCGTAGGCAGAGTAGTCTTCGAAGCTCGCGGTTTCGGCCTTGATGAACCCGCGCTCGAAATCCGTATGGATGGTGCCCGCAGCTTGCGGAGCCTTCGCGCCGATCGGGATGGTCCAGGCACGTACTTCCATCGGGCCGCTCGTGAAGAAGCTCTGTAGGCCGAGCAGGTGATATGCCTCACGCACCAAACGCGCCAAGCCTGATTCCTCAAGCCCCATGGCTTCCAGATACTCTGCGGCTTCAGCCGGATCGAGCTCTGCCAGATCCGCCTCAACCTTCGCGCTGATCGGCACCGGTGCAACGCCGTCGATCTCGGCGAAATCGGAATCGAGCGCATCCTCATCCACGTTGGCAATGTAGAGCATCGGCTTCATGGTCAGCAGATGCAGGTCGTAGATAAGTTCGCGCTCCTCGTCAGTCAGATCGAGCTGCAGCGCGCGCTTGCCTTCGTTCAGACCAGCTTCAACCTTCAGCACGGCATCAAGCTTCTTCGCCGCATCCTTGCCACGTTTGGCATCCTTCTCAAGGCGCGGCTTCGCCTTCTCAATCGTAGCCAGATCAGCCAGCACAAGTTCGGTCTTGATGGTCTCGACGTCGCTTGCGGGGTCGACCTTGCCCGCCACATGAACCACATCAGGGTCGCTGAAGAAGCGTACGACCTCGCAGATCGCGTCAGTCTCGCGAATGTTGTGCAAGAACTGGTTGCCCAAGCCTTCGCCGTGCGAAGCGCCCTCGACCAGGCCCGCAATGTCAACGAACTCGACCGTGGCCGGCACGATGCGATCGGGATTGTCGATCTCAGCCAGGCGATCCATGCGCGCATCGGGCACAGGCACGATGCCCACGTTCGGCTCGATGGTGGCGAACGGATAATTCGCTGCCAGGCCCCCTTTATTAGTAAGCGCGGTGAACAGCGTTGATTTGCCGACGTTGGGAAGTCCGACGATACCGATGGAAAGCGCCACGAGATTGCTCCTTCATGTTTCAGTGCTAAGCGCGCCCGAAGCACGCGTGTGTAGGTGTGTTGGGTAATCATACCACCCGCGCCCGCCACACGAAAACGCCGCGGGCACTTCACCTTCTTTTTCTCCATTTATCCGCTATTGACCACCCGCACCTCGCGCCAAGCAGCGTATACTTTTGAAGGTAGAAACAACACGCGTTTTTGGAGGTTTAGCGTGGGCGGATATTTCGGTGCAGTTTCGCACAGAGACGTGAGTTTGGACGTGTTCTTCGGGGTGGATTACCACTCCCACCTGGGAACGAAGCGCGCGGGCATGATCATCTTCAGCAAAGAACGCGGCTTTCAGCGCCAGATTCACAACGTGGAGAACACCCCGTTCCGCACCAAATTCGAGAAAGATCTCGCAACCTTCGAAGGCACCAGCGGCATCGGTTGCATTTCCGATAGCGACCCGCAGCCGCTGCTCGTTCGTTCGCACTTAGGCGTATTCGCGCTCACCACCTGCGGCGTGATCAACAATGCCGACGCGCTCATCGAAGAATACTTCGCCGATCATGGCAACCAATTCATGGCCATGAGCTCGGGCAAGGTGAACGAGACTGAACTGGTCGCAGCGCTCATCAACCAGGAAGACGACTTCGTTTCTGGCATCAAGCACGTGCAGGAAAAGGTCGAAGGTTCCATGACGCTGCTGCTCATGACCGAAGAGGGCAACATCATCGCCGCGCGCGATAGGCTCGGCCGCCTGCCGGTGCTCATCGGCAAGAACCACGAAGGCTACTGCGCGTCCTTCGAGTCGTTCGCCTACCAGAAGATCGATTACGAAACGGTCTACGAACTGGGCCCCGCCGAGATCGTAAACATTACGGCCGATGGGTACGAAACGCTCGCGCCCGCTGGCGAAGACATGAAGATCTGCGCCTTTCTCTGGACCTACTATGGCTATCCCACGTCCACCTACGAAGGCATGAATGTCGAGGTCATGCGTTACCGCAACGGCGCGGTCATGGCGCGCGACGAGGCCGAACAAGTGGGCATCCCCGAGCTCGACTACGTGGCAGGAATCCCCGATTCGGGCACACCGCATGCCATCGGCTACTCGACCGAGAGCAAGACTGCGTTCGGCCGCCCGTTCATCAAGTACACGCCCACCTGGCAGCGTTCGTTCATGCCGGAGAACCAGGACGTGCGCAACAAGGTGGCGAAGCTCAAGCAGATCTCGGTGCCCGAGCTCATCAAGGACAAGGAACTCCTGTTCGTGGACGATTCCATCGTGCGCGGCACGCAGCTGCGCGAAACGGTCGAGTTCCTCTATGGCTCTGGCGCGAAGGCGGTGCATATGCGCTCGGCCTGCCCGCCCATCATGTTCAACTGCAAGTATTTGAACTTCTCGAGCAACAAGTCCGAGATGGATCTGATCGCGCGCCGCGTGGTGCAGCAACTCGAAGGCGATGAAGGTCAGCAGCACCTTGAGGAATACGCCGATGCATCGACCGAACGCGGAAAATGCCTGCTCAAGACCATTTGCGAAGACATGGGCTTCGACTCGCTGCGCTATCAATCGCTCGAGGGCATGATCGAGGCGATCGGCATCGATCCGTCGAAGATCTGCACCTACTGCTGGAACGGCAAAGAGTAGTCCGCTCCAGCTCGTTCGGGCGTGTTCGCTCCGGCGTGCTCGCCCTGGCGCATTCGACCGCGCGTTCGCTCAATCCAATGAATCTATAGTGCATGGCGATCAATGCCATGCACTTCTTGTTTTAAGGCTTCGTGGTGTCGTAGTAAACTACTAACGAAGAGGCTGTATTGAAAGGAATCATGCACATGGAATATAGAGAGATCGGCAAAACAGGCTGTAAGGTAAGCCCGCTCGGCTTCGGCATGATGCGCCTTCCGCTGAAAGAAGGCGGCCAGGCAGGCAACGCTACGAGCATCGAAGAAGTGGATGTCGAAAAGACCATCGAAATGGTGCATTATGCCATCGATCACGGCATCAACTACATCGATACCGCGTTCAACTACGTAGGCGGCAACTCCGAGAAGATTGTGGGTCAGGCGCTGGCGGGTGGCTACCGCGACAAGGTCTATCTGGCCACCAAGTCTCCCACCTGGATGTATAAGACCGAAAACGATTTCGACAGCCTGCTCGCAAAGCAGCTCGAGCGCTTGCAGACCGATCATATCGATTTCTACCTCCTCCATTCCTTGAATGGCGGCAGTTGGAAGCGCTGCAAGAAGGTCGGTGCTGTTGAGAGCATGATCAAGGCGAAGGAAGACGGCCGCGTGAAGCACATCGGCTTCTCCTTCCATGATGATTTCGAGCTCTTCGAAGAGGTGCTCGATGCGGCCGATTGGGATTTCTGCCAGATCCAGCTGAATTACTACGATCAGGAATTCCAGGCGGGGCTCAAGGGCTTGCAACTTGCAGCCGAGCGCGGCCTGGGCGTGGTCATCATGGAACCGCTGCGTGGTGGATTCTTGGTAGATCTTCCGCCGAAGGTGCAGGAAGTGCTCGATAAGGCAACCGACAAATCCCCGGTCGAGCTGGCCTTCGATTGGCTCTGGAACATGCCCGAGGTAAGCACGGTACTCTCTGGCATGAGCAGCATGGAAATGCTTCAAGAAGATATCGCGTTCGCAGAAAAGGCCAAGCCCGGCATGCTTTCTGCTGAAGACACGGCCGTTATCGAGCAGCTCCGCGAAAGCTTCAACCAGTTCTCGGTCGTTCCGTGTACGGGTTGCAACTACTGCGTGGAATACTGCCCCGAGAAGATCGTCATCCCGTATAACTTCACGGCGTACAACATGCGCTTCCTCTATGACAACATGGATATGGCGCGCGAATATTACCAGGTTGAGGTGCCGAAATTCGGCCGCACCGCCGAAAACTGCACGAGCTGCGGTTCCTGCGAAGAGATCTGTCCGCAGCACATCGCTATCAGTTCCTGGATGCCGAAGATCGACATGCTGCTGGGCGAAGACTAATCGTGCAACAGCTCGATCGCGAACAGATCGCACCGCTCGTGCCCGAAGCGCTGGGGCGTTTCTTCCACGAGCATCCACGAGTCGCACTTGCCTATTCGGGCGGGTGCGATTCGGTCTTTCTGCTCGCCTGCGCGTTGGCAAGTGGAGCCGAAGTGCGCCCCTTCACGGTGAACACGGCGTTCCAGTATGCCTTCGAAGCGGATGATGCGCGTCTGGCAGCTGATCAGCTGGGCAGCGAGACGAACCTGCTTACGCTCGACATCTTCGCGCATCCTGAAGTCACCGCCAACCCGCCCGATCGGTGCTACCACTGCAAGAAGGTCATCTTCACCACCATCAAAGAAGCAGCAGCCCGCGAAGGCATCGAAGTGCTCATCGACGGCACGAACGCTTCCGACGATCCTGCGCGCCGCCCGGGGTTTCGCGCGATCGAAGAGCTAGGCGTGCACTCGCCCCTGCGCGAAGCGAACCTCACGAAGGACGCGATCCGAGACCTTTCACGCAAAATGGGGCTGGTCACCGCGGATAAGCCGAACTATTCCTGCCTTGCAACACGCGTTGAGGCAAATTGCCCGATAACGCCTGAACTCCTTGCATCCTTTGTGCAGGAAGACTGGCGCGAGCGCGAAACCAGTGTCTAACATGGTAACCTTGAGAGGTGCAAGAACGCGGGGTGCAAAACACTGCGTATGCTTCGCACGATGATCATCGAATGCAGAAGATGAAAGGAGAGGGAATCATGGCTGCAGAAGATATCCGCAGTGTGCTCGAAGAGCTTGCTGCGGGGAATACCACGGTCGATGCCGCATTGCTTGCGCTGCGCAAAGAGCCCTTCTCCGATTTGGGCTACGCCAAGGTCGACCATCATCGCGAGATGCGCCAAGGCGCTGCTGAAGTGATCTATGGTGCTTCGAAGACCTACGAACAGATAAAGGGCATCAGCCAGTCGCTGCTTGATAATGGCCAAACCTGCATCCTTATCACGCGCGTTTCTGCTGAAAGCGCTGCGCTGCTGGCAGCAGATTTTGCGGAAGTAGGCTTTACCTATCATGAGATTCCTCAGCTTGCGATCGTGGGTACGCTGCCCAAGTCCACGGGCAACGGCACGATCGTGGTCGCGGCAGCGGGCACGAGCGATCTGGCGGTAAGCGAAGAGGCAGCGCTCACGGCTGAGGCGCTCGGCAACAAGGTGGTACGTCTCTACGATGTGGGAGTTTCCGGCATTCACCGGCTGCTCGCGCATCTGGATGAGCTCATGGAGGCCCAGGTGGTCATTGCGGTTGCCGGCATGGAGGGCGCGCTCGCGAGCGTGATCGGCGGCATGGTGTCCTGCCCGGTGCTCGCGGTTCCCACCAGCGTGGGGTACGGAGCTTCCTTCGGCGGCGTTGCCGCACTGCTCGCGATGCTGAACTCCTGTGCGAGTGGGGTGAGCGTGGTGAACATCGACAACGGTTTCGGTGCTGGATTCCAAGCGCACCTCATCAACCACTTGCAGGCAAAAAAACCAGACAAGTCCGAACACTAAAAGGCGCACGACCATACGATCACACGACCGCGACCGACAGCTTTTGACCCAGCAAACCACTCAAGCATATCCAGCGGAAAGAAGCGAACGCATATGGAACTTCATCTCGATCTTACGAAAAGCGCAACGCGCGCAACCCTGCTCGATGAACTGCTCGCGCTCATGAGTCCTGAGCAGCGCACGCGTTACGATTACATCCTGAATCACACGACCATTCCCGATAAGCATCATCATTCGATCGGCGAGGTCAACGCTTCGATCGATGCGATGACCATCGACGACGCGCTCAAAGAGAACGTGCGCGGCGTCTATGCCATCCTCGCGCAGGCAGAGGCCAAGGTGCATGGCTGCCCCGTTGAAGAGACGCACTTCCATGAAGTGGGCAACGCTGCAGGCATTCGGAATGCGCTCGCTATCTGCACGGCATTCTACGTGCTGGACCCCACACGCATCACTGCAACGCCCGTGCAAACAGGGCAAGGTACGGTGCAGTGCGCGCACGGGCTCATGGATATTCCTGCGCCTGCAACGGCGGCTATCCTCGAGGGCATCCCGCGCGCAACACCAGTGTTCGAAGGCGAGTTGTGCACGCCCACCTCGGCAGCGCTGATCAAGTACTATGTGCAGGAGTTCGTGGCGTAAGTGCTGATCCTCGATCGATATCAACCAACCTATGAAGCCGGCTCGGGTGGATTCGCCACGGTCGTAGTGGCGTGGGATACGCGCCTCGATCGTGAGGTGGCCATCAAGTGCCTGCCGCTCGAAGATGCAGCAACGCGCACGCTTTCGGTCGAGCAGATCAACGCAGGGCTTGGCAAGTTGCAAAACCCGTATGCCAACGATGAATCGGTCAGCATCATGCTCGATTCCGATTTCGCCCAGCAAAGTTCGATCCCTGGCCTTGAAGAGGCGCGCACGGCAGCGCTTCTGAACGACCCCAACATCGCTTCGATCTACGACTTCGAGATCCAAGGCAATATGGCCTACATCATCATGGAGCTCGTTGATGGCATCTCTCTCACCGACCTCATGAAATACTTCCCGGAAACGCTCGATGCGGACATGGTGGCGGCCGTGTTCAAGGCGGTTTCGCACGCGATCGAGGTCGCACACAAGAATCATGTGCTGCACTTGGATGTGAAACCCGATAACGTGCTCATCAACACGCAGGGGCAGGTCAAGGTGGTCGATTTTGGCCTCGCACGCCTGGCTGATGGCTTCGGCTTCGGCGTGGCCACGGGCGGTACGATCGGCTACATGCCTCCTGAGCAGATGGAGCGTGAAGAACTCGACGAACGCTGCGACCAATGGGCGCTCGCGAGCCTCACCTATGAGATGCTCGCGCGTGGCGAAAATCCCTTCCGTGCTTCTTCGATCGATGAAGCGCTCAATAAGATCTACGATGCCGAGATCGTGATCCCTTCGTTGCTCATGGAGGGCATTGGCGAAGACCTGGACGATGCGATCTTCCGCGCACTCGATCCCGACAAAGAGGGACGCTATCCTTCGGTTCATTCGTTTGCGCGTGATGCGAAGCCGGCCCTCGGCAATCCCAAGCAGGGCGTGAAGAAGCTCGGTGCCATCGTGAGCGAAGCGATCGGCGCGAACACGGATGATGCTCCTTTCACGGAGGATCTCGATGAAGAAGAGCACGCGCTTGAAAACGAGGAAGAGCAGGCAGCCTACCCGCTCAATGGGCGCTGGGCTCGTCACAAGGAAAAGCAGGCCGCGCGCCAGGCGGCGAAGCAGTCGCGCACGGCACCAGCGTTCTTCGCAGCAGACGATGCGTACGACGAAGGCTTCAGCGAAGGCACCCCTATCAAAAGCCGCTATTCTCTCGTGTTGCGCATCTTGGCGCTCTTGGGATGCGTGCTCATCAGCTCGGTCGCCTTTTCCAATTTCAGCTTGTTGCCCGGGTGGGAATCGCCTGCACTGTGGGGTGCGCTTCTGATCGTGGCGGTTGCGGCCTTCGCGATCCCGCATCTGGGGGCGCTCATCGCATTCGCGCTTTTGGGGTTCGCGCTCGTGAACAATAACGCGATTCTCGTGGGCAGCCTCGTGGTAGTGGCTACCTTCATATGGTGGTTCTTCATCGGACGCAATGGAAGCCCTCAGGCAGATGCGATCCTGCTCTCCACCTGCGCTTCCTCTATCAGCTTGGGTTCGCTCGCACCGTTCATCTGCGGCTATTTCTTACGGCCAGCTCAGGCGTTTCTCTCGGCGCTCTTTGCGGCATTCCTTTCACTCGTGCTTGCAGGGCTGGGTTCGGTTTCCATCACCTCGTGGGACATCTTCCAATTCGGTACCATCCACATGTGGACCGAAGTGAACAACAACATCCTCACCACCATGCAAAGCCCCATGACGTGGGCGATCATCGCCTCGTGGCTCGTGAGCGCTCCGCTTGCCTCGCTGTTCTTCTCGCGCGGCACTACTGGCTCGAGCCTTATCGGCGTAGCGTGCGCCACGGCTATCGTTTGCGTGCTCCCGGCACTTGTCTCGAACTTCCTGCTTTCCCACGCGCCAGACCCCATTTATCTCCTGCTTGCGATCGCATCTGGCCTCATCATGGCAGCTCTTGCGGTCCTTTTCCCTCCACGCCACGAGCGCGGGCGATAGGATACGCACCCCGGCAAAACGCGCCTATGCACAGCGCGACCAGCAACGCCGGGCACTTCGTTTACTCATACTCCCTCACGCAGCTTTACACATCTAAGTATGTGTATCTGTTATTGCCCTGTATCCTTTTGCGCACGCTCGAGTCGATATAATAGGAGCAAACAGATTGCACCGAGAGGAGTTTCTATGCGTATTGATATGTCGAACGGAGCCATCGAAACGATCCCGAATGAAAAGGTGCTTGCCTCGATCGGCGATCACATCGATAACCCCATTCCCGATCCACCCACGCCTAAGCTGGCTGCAACGGTCATGCTTGTGCGTGATTCCAAGCCTGGTCAAACGAAATATCGCATCGAAGATGGCGTTTTCCCGCCCGATTTTCCGAACGATCAGAACGTCGAAGTGTTCATGCTGCGTCGCGTGAAGACGATGGACTTCGTGCCCGACGCGGTGGTGTTTCCCGGCGGTCGCGTGGATGAACGCGACTCGAACTCCGATCTGCCCTGGTGCGGTCCTAGCCCGAAGGACTGGGCCGAGCTTCTGGGCGTCTCTGAAGATGATGCACGCCGTATTGTGGTCGCGGCTGCGCGCGAAGTGTTCGAGGAGTGCGGCGTTCTGCTCGCTGGTCCCGATGCAACTTCCACGGTGACCGATCTTTCCGACCCCAGCTGGGGCGCGAACCGTGAAGCGCTCGTTGCGCACGAGATTGCCTTCGCCGATCTGCTCGTCGAGCGCAATCTGGTTCTGCGTACCGACCTGCTTGGCTTGGTTGCGAACTTCTGCACGCCTACCTTTGAACCGAAGCGCTACGATACCTTCTTCTTCTCAGCGCTCATGCCTGAAGGTCAGCATGCCGACGATAACACCTCTGAAGCGCAGATCGCCGATTGGGTCACCCCGTCCTATGCGGTGCGCGAGGCCGACGAGAACCGCTGGCTCATCGTTGCGCCCACGCTCTTCAACCTCACGCGCATCGCTGAAGCCTCTTCAGCTGAAGAGTTCGTTTCGAATCGTCACAAGGTGAAGAAGATCATGTTCAAGCCGCTGCGTAAAGAAGACGGCACGATCGTACTGCACGCAGACTTGGACTAAGAGCATCAGGGGAGTCTGTTTGGCTTTCATTCGAAAAGGAGTTCATATGGGGTTCATCATCGACGAAACGCCCTATGCGGGCGGTAAGGAAAGCGAGCGCGTGTTCTGCGTGCGCGCCAACAACCCTTCACCCATGACCTATACGGGCACTAATACGTGGGTGCTTGCCGAAGCCGCTTCGCCCGAATGCATCGTGATCGATCCTGCTCCTGCGGGAGAGCATGTCCAGAAGGTGCTCAATGCCTGCATCGACCAAGGGCTGCGCGTGGGTGCAGTCGTGTGCACGCACATGCATGCCGATCATACGGAAGGCGCTGAAGAGCTTGCGGATATTTCAGGCGCACGCGTGTATGCGCCCTTCGATGGCACGTTGCTTCCTGGTGAATTTTGTCCGATCGAAAACGGTCCGGTGCTGCGCGTGGTGCCGCTGCCAGGACACTCGAGCGACTCGGTCGGACTCGTGTATCCTGCGGATCACTCGATGTTCACGGGTGATGTGGCCTTCAAACATGGCCCCACGGTGGTCTATTATCCCGATGGCAATTTGGGCGACTATATGGCTTCGCTCGATGTGCTCGAGCGCATCGTGAAAGAAGAGGGGATTCGCGTATTCTATCCAGGGCACGGCTATCCCATCACCGATCCGCTGCAAGCCATCGAAGCCACGCGCCAACACCGGCTCGAACGCTTGCAGCAGATCAAGGACGCGCTTGCCGCTGGCGTTGCGCGCGATGCTGATGCTCTGGTGGACGCGGTGTATGTCGATATCGATCCAGCACTGCGCGAAGCGGCGCTCCGCAGCGTCCAAGCCCAACTCGTCTACTTGGACGAACAGTAAAACCCTATCGCACCATCTTAGGCTTCGCAGGGCGAACAGGAACGAAGGCAACTCAGTTTACCTGCGTCTTTGATGAATGAAGATGCCAATAGGGTAGAGGTATTCCAGAGTTCTCTGCGCTACTATATTGAATAGTACAAAGCATCGCAGGAGCGAACGCACGAAAAAAGGACTGCAGCAAATACTGCAGTCCTTTTTGAGTAGCAAAGCGGGAATCTCTGAATGCCTCTACGCTGTTGGCATCTTTTGCTGCAACAAGGGAAGCGTTTTGCTTATGCTCCTGTTCGCCCTGCGATGCTTAGTACAAATACCCGAGCTTCTTCGCCTCATGCGTGAGCTCATCGCGGAAATCGGGATGAGCGATGCTGATCAAGCGGCGGCAACGCTCAGGAATGTCGCAGTACATCAAGTTCACGCAGCCATATTCAGTCACGAAATACTGAACATCGGTACGCAGCGAAGTGACCACACTGCCAGCCATGAGCGTAGGAGCGATCTTTGAGACCACGCCGTTCTTCGTCTTCGTGGTGGAGGTCATGGCGATGATGGCTTTGCCGTTCTTCGCGAGCGTCGCGCCACGGATGAAGTCGACCTGTCCGCCGGTGCCGGAATACTGGCGCGTTCCGATGCTCTCAGCGCAAACCTGGCCGGTCAGATCGACCGAAACAGCAGAATTCACGGAAACCATGTTGTCATTCAAGCGGATGAAATCGGGGTTATTCACGTGGGAATAGGGCGTGAAGAACATGCCCGGGTTGTGATCGATGAAGTCGTAGAGGTACTGCTGGCCAGAGGCGAAGCCCGCAACGGAAACGCCGGGCAGGTAGTTCTTGCGGCTGTTGTCGATAACGCCGAGCTCCTGCAGCTCTGCCATGGCATCGTTGAACATCTCGGAATGCACGCCCAAATGCTTGCGCGCCTTCAGGCCTTCAGCGATGGCATTTGCGATCGAGCCGAATCCGAGCTGAATGCACGAGCCATCTTCGATGAGCTCGCAGACGATATCGCCCACGATCTTCTCTTCAGGCTTTGGCTCTGCGATCGGCATCTGCGTCATGGGCTGATCGATCTCAACGAAGGCATCGATCTGTGAAACATGCAGGTTACGCTCAAGGCCATTCACCCACGGCACGCTCGGGTTGATCTGCGCGATAACGTGCTTTGCCGTGCGAATGCCTTCGGGGCGACAACCAACGTGGCCGATATTGCAGTAGCCATGCTTGTCGGGAGGCGTCATAGCGATGAACGCTACATCGATCCCGTCATTTTCAACAAGGTTCTTCGTACGATGAAGGTGTAGGGGCACATAGGCAGTGTGACCAGCAGAAATGCCGTTGCGCTCGTTGCCGCCGGTGAAATAGTTGTGGTAATGGAATTCGTCGAAGCCAACGGTCAATTCATCGAGGTGCAAATCCTCGCTTGTGATGCCGCCATACATCGAGATGCCATGCAACGCCCCGTCCTGAATGCGCTTGAGCATCGGGCGGATAAGGCCACCGGCTACTTCGAAGGTTCCTACGAAAACGGACGTGCCATCGCCTACGAAGCGATCAAGCATCGTCTCAACATCCATACTGCGATCCTTATAGATCTGCTGCCACTCCATATAAGCCCCCTTGGGTTCAAAAAACATGTTCACATAAGCATACAACCTCTTATGCGCCGCGGTGCAGAGCGATTTATCGTAAATGAAAATAGGTTAGTGCGGATTTGGATTGGTTTTGTGTTGATGGGGGCTTACATTACAGGTAAAATTTTGCCCAGTGTTCTCAAGAACACGTTCTAACCTCATAAAAAAGGAAGAGGGACTATGATTACCGATCTTAAGATCAACGAAGAGAACAAAAAGCGCTATTACGAGCAAGGTTATTGGACTGAAAAGACGGTCAACGATATTTGGAACGATCGTGTTGCGGCTCACCCCGATCGTGAATATATCTCCGACGACATGGGTGTGCGCCTTACCTACGCCGAAATCGACGATAAGGCTGCGCGTCTTGCTTCATGGCTGCGTGAACAGGGCATCCAGAACGGTGATGTGGTCACCTTCCAGATGCCGCCGTGGTCTGAATTCGCTATTCTCTACGTTGCTTGCCTGAAGGTCGGCGCGGTCATCCATCCGCTCGCGGTCACCTTCAACGGCGAAGACCTCGTCTACGCCATGAACCTTGTTGAATCCAAGGCGTTCATTGCTCCCACCTTCCATCACAAGACCAATTTCGAAGATCAGATCTTCTCCGTGGTCGAGCGCATTCCTTCTCTTCCGATCAATGCGATCGCCGTTCACGACAAAACGGTCGATGCAAAATCTGCCACCACGCTCAAAGAGATCTTCGAGAAATACGAACCCTATACGGGCGAAGCAGGCAGCAAGTCCGATGAAGTGGTGCTCATCCTTTCCACTTCCGGTACCACCGGTCGTCCGAAGGCGGTGCTCATCACGCACAACGCGCTGCTCTTCTCCGAGCGCGCATTCTCGACGGGCCTCGGCCTTACGAAAGACGATGTCATGTTCATGCCGGCTCCGCTCAATCATGCAACGGGCTTCAATCATGGCCTCATCACGCCGCTGCTGCTCGGCGGTCGTGTCGTAGTCGCGCATCACTTCAACCCCGAAGAGGCGATCAACCAGATGAACCGCGAAGGCGTTACCTGGTCGATGGGCGCTACGCCGTTCATCTACGACATGCTGAACACAGCGGATTCAACTGATCTCGATTTCGAATCGCTCAAGCTCTACATTTGCGGTGGCGCTCCCGTTCCGGGCTCCATGGTCGAGCGCGCTGCGTCTCATGATGTGGTCCTCTGCGAATGCTATGGTTCCACCGAAAGTTGTCCGCACCTCTTCGTTCCGCCTGCGAAGGCGCTCGAATGGGATGGTGCTTGGTCTGGTGTTGCTCCTGAGGGCATCGAGGTCAAGGTTGTCGATGAGTTCGGCAACGAAGTTCCTCACGGCGAACAGGGCGAAGAACTTTCGCGTGGTCCGCACATGTTCGCAGGGTATCTGAAGAACCCTGAAGCAACGGCTTCGGAGCTTTCCGACGACGGCTGGTTCTCTTCAGGCGACCTTTGCTATATGGATGATGAACACCGCATCCGCATCAATGGTCGCAAGAAGGAGATCCTCATTCGTGGCGGCATCAACATCTCTGCCAACGAAGTCGACGAGAACCTCATGGGTTGTCCGGGCGTTGGCGATCATGCCACCATCGGTTTGCCCGACGATCGCTTGGGCGAGCGCATCTGCACCTTCATCGTGCTCGAAGATCCGCATGCAGAGCGCCCCACGCTCGATTCCATCGCTGATTACCTTACCGCGAAGGGCATCGCGAAGCGTCTGTGGCCAGAGCACATCGAGTTCATCGATGAGATTCCTCATACGGAAAGCGGCAAGGTGAAGCGTCACCAGCTCGCCGACGAACTGGACAAGCGCCTCAAAGCCGCAAAGTAGGTTTTGCGCAACAGAGCAGCTGAATGCAAACGGGCAGGGATTATCCCTGCCCGTTTTTATTGTCTAGTAACTGATTTTGCTCGATTAGCGCCGAGCGCGAGACACGAGGTTCCCCGCTTCCCTGTTCGCGAATCAGCGTGTGCTGATTCGCTCATGCGTCGCTGCTTTGCTCGGGTTTATTAAAAATGAATTAAGTCGGCAAAGAGTCACCTCGTTGCCTCACCCTCTCTGCTGATCGAGCCAGATGTTTCCGGCTAGGCAAGCAGCTGAGTCCATGGGGTGCTTAAATTACTCTGAGTCCACAAACTTAAATAAGTAATAGGCTGTCCGAAGGAGCGAAGCGCATGAGCTTGCCTGAATAGGCAAGCGAACAGCGAGAGCGGGTAATTACAAGTGCCCCTTGGGCGTGCTGCTTGCCTTTAGTGGCGGGGGAGCTCTGTGTTGCGCGCTCGGCGCAAATCTGCACGGCATCAAGAGCACTTTATAAGGACAATAATATTTTTTAAACACATTTCTTGCACTCCACCACGTATTATGTTAGTAACACGCTTGAACTAATCGGCCCAAAACCATAAAGAGTGATCCGTAAGGGTGGGAGACTGTCAGCGATATAGCAGTGAAATATACAGCTAGCAGCTGCTATAACCCCAGGTCAGCAGAAATCAAACGACCCCGATTTTGCCCCCATTTTGGATCAGTTTTAAGGGGTAAAAAGGGGTCAAAAACACCCCTCAAACCCATGGGCTAGACCCCTCAAAATACCCTTGGTTCGGTGTCATCAACCCGAAATATATGCCGCTAAAACGATGCTTAAATGTGGAGGAATTGTGAAGAAATGGGGTATTTTGGCCTCATTTCTGACATTGCTTCGTCACTTTTCTGCTCCAGCTTGCCCCAGAAACCGCCCCTCGGATGCAGGCGATCCGATGCAGGAGGGAAGCGCGCAAAATGCCGCGCTTCCATTTCTCCTGTTCGGTAGGGGAAAGAGAGGGAAGCCCTTCGAGGCAAGCGCGAAATGCCGCGCTTGAAAAACCCAAGGTCGCGGGATGCCGCGCTTGTGGCGCGGAAAAGCGCGGCTTTTGGGCAAATCGCCAAAATCGAGAAATCACGACCTGGGGAAACGCAGCGAAAAATCGTCCGAAAAATGCCGCGTTTATTCACGCCGAACTGGACAAGCGCGGCATTTCGGCATAGACTGTCAAGCACTTCGCTTAAGGGGTGGGCTGTCTACGCCCTAAGCGAAAGTCCATAAGGGCGCCTCAAGTTCGAGGGAAGGATCTCGAACCGGGGCCACGTGTTAGAAACAGGAAGACGATGCAAGACTGCATGAACAGAGAACAGATGGAGCTGGCTAGCGCTAGCACCTCTGCTGCTGTGTCCGCAGCTACGCGGCGTGGTCCTGTTGCAGCTCTTATAGCCGCTGTTATCGTAGCGGCAGCGTTATTGTTCGCAATGCCTTCTCTTGCGTACGCTTCGAATGAAGCTTCAGGTGGCTCGCAAGGCACCGAATCGCAAGAAATCCTGCTATCAAGGTCTGATAGCAGCACGTCGGTGAACAAAACGCCGGACGAACCCAAAGCGCCTCCGGCGTATACAGCACAAGATGCGTATAAATCGACCCCGCAGTCTACTGGCTCCGGGGTCGACGTCGTTAATGGGGCGGGTGATAGCAGCGATAAGAGCCATACACCGGGTGACGATAAGTCCTCTATAAACGATAAAGACAGCGATTCTGACTCCGATAGTGCTAGCAACTCTAGTACGAACGGAACTGAAGATACGGATGATAGCACCTCGAACGAGGGGGCAAGACCCATCCGAACCTAAAGACAATGATGATAGCACCGACAAGAACAACGGTGCTATTTCTGATTCCACCGACGAGATAGCTACTGATAAAAATCAGAGTGCCCATCCAACTGGTGATGATAGCAAGGCTGACGACGTGATTGCTACCCCTGGTGATAAGGGGAGTGCAGATCAGAATGCCGGCGCCACCTCGGTAAAGACCGAGGAGGTGAAGCAGCAGTCAGTCACGAATAGCATTACGCCTCAAGCATCGGGTGATACAGTTACTATTCACTTTAATCAAGGTTTTACTAACAACGCAACTCATGCATTAGGCGCTAGCGTTTCTCCTGATGTTAATTATGGAGATCCAAATGACCCAATTTTCAAAATGTCTGGAACGACAGGGTCCTTCTTCCACTTTGGCAAAGATACAATTACGCTTACTAGAAGCCAGTTGACTTCAGAGAATGCTAACTATAACTCTTTAGGTAGAGTTGGTTATAATTTCAATAAATGGGTAATGACGTGCTTTAATAGCAGGACAAATGCATACCAGCTCATTAGCGGAGCAAAAGACATTAGTGGTTTTGCTACACAAATGAACGCTCCTACTTTATCGCAATTCAATATTTGGGCTATCTGGGGCGATGCTGCTTTCATTACTGTAACTTTTAAAGATACCCACGATGCAGATTATGGTGCGCCATACACTGGTCAAAAGTTCTTTAATACAGTATTAACAGAACCAACGCATCGTGATACTTCTATCAGCACATCTTTCTATGCCGTCTCAGGATCCAAAAAGGCAGATACGCCATTTGTTAGCGGTAAAACTGTTGGAGATGTCCTTGATCAAATTTTTAAATTCCGCAATTCAACCACTGTAACCTATAGCGCAAATTATTGGGCTGGCTTCGATATTATTGAAGAAGAAAGTGCGGATCCAAATAAAGTTACGATCACTTATGATGGCAACAAGCCTGCTGCTGCAACCGGAACAGTTTCTGGCGTGCCGGCAAATGGCAGTGGTTCCAAGGATGGCAACACTCCTTTTACGGTTAGCTCTGATGTCCCCACTTTGGCAGGCTATAAATTCAATGGTTGGAATACTCAAGCTAATGGTGGCGGTACCTCGTACGCTGCAGGAGCAACGATCCCTGGAGCCTCCATTACAGGCGACATCACCTTATATGCTCAGTGGATCCAACAACTCTCCATTACCTTTAATGCAAACGGCACAGGTGTTACCGGGTTGCCTTCAACCATCACGGTTGACTACAACGCGGCAACAGCCATTCCTTCTTCTGCTCCTACCAGGACTAACTTCACCTTTAAGGGATGGAATACCGCGGCCAATGGCTCGGGTACTTCCTACACTGCTGGTCAGAGCATTGCTCACTTAACAACGAACTTGCCTCTCTACGCTCAGTGGGAGGCGTATCCGGTGGTCACCTATAACGCGAACAGCGGTACGGGTGCACCTTCGGCCGATACGGTTGCTCCAGGTGTGTACAACATCAAGACGGGTACCCCAACGCGTACAGGTTACGTGTTTGGTGGTTGGACCCCCACCCAGAACAGCACCGCAAACGGTCTTTATTCTTACAATGCAACCATCTCAGGATCGCAGCGCTCCATGAACGTGACCTCCAACGTTACGCTCTATGCTCTGTGGAATCCTGTTGTTACCTACTCTACGGGTACGCTCCCAGCTGGTGCGAAGGACACCATTGCCAATATGCCTTCCACCACTACCTATACCGTTGCTTATAACGACACTCACACCGTTCTTACGACTCCGACCCCCACCCTTTCGGGTTACACCTTCGGTGGCTGGGCGCGCAGCACTGCGGCCACCACGGCGGTTTCTTCGCTTACTAATGTAACGGCACCGGTTACGCTCGTTCCTGTCTGGACGGAGAAGAGCATCTATGCTGTTCAATTCTTCGACCAGGCAACGGCTACGACCGATGGCACCGCCTACAATACGCAGAATAACCTCAAGTGGACGGGCGCGGTCACTGTTCCGGCAGCCCCCACCAAGGTTGGTTACACCTTCGGCGGTTGGTATCTGCAGAAGGACAATCAGGGCAGCGGTACTGGCACGGTCTTCGCCAGCGCTTCGGGCGTCATTGCAACGGGCTTGGGTACCTTCAATGGCATCTGGGCTGCTGAAGCTGCTGGAAACCGCGCAGACACCTTGAAGATCTACGCTAAGTGGACCATAAAGGATAAGGTCTCTGTTACTTTGAACCCGAACGGTGGTTCCTATGGCACCGCTGGTACGGGCGTTACCACGATCGGGAACATTCTGAATGGCGCAACCTACACCATTCCTACTAATGTTGATAATCCAACCCGCCCGGGTTATAACTTCAAAGAGTGGAATACCAATTCTTCTGGTACGGGCACTGCATACCATGCAGGCAATACCACTCCTGCTCTTACTTCGAGCTTAACGCTCTATGCCATCTGGACGGGCGCACCGGTTACCTTCACATTCGAGCCGGGTGCAACCACGGGCATTACCTACAAGAAGGGCAGTGCTTCTAATCCTTATACGGCAACTGCCAACTATGGCGCAAAGCTCACCGCCGATGCAGGCGATACGGTTTACACGCGCACGGGCTACACCTTCAAGAACTGGTCTTACACCAATGCAGCGGGTGGAACGAGCACGGTTGCTACCGCTACCGCTTCGGGTCAGGCTGATGTTTCTAACTTCACCATCTCTTGGTCGGGCAATTCCTTCGACGGAACCCTGAAGGGCACCGCAACTCTCACGGCAATGTGGGACCCCTTCACCTTCAGGATTTCTTGGGACAAGAATGGTGGTAACCCGACCACCACCACCTCTGGCCATAAGTCAACTGATATGGTCAGCATTCCTACGGCAACCTCTGCCATCCCCACGCGTCCGGGTTATACCTTCACAGGTTGGAACACCGCAGCGAATGGTAGTGGCAAGGTAGTGGATAACTCCAAGACCATCGAGAACACCTGGACCCTTACTGGTCTTACCAACAATGCAACGCTCACTGCATATGCTCAGTGGAAAGAGAATATTGTTGAGCTGACCTTTGTTGGTCATAAGGATAAGAATAACGCCATTACGGCGAATGTGGCATACAACGACAACAATGGTGCCGTTCCTACCACCATCTATGTGGGTGCAGCAACGGGTGCCATTTATTCCAGCAGCACGGCAACCACCCCTACGGCATTCAACATTTCCCGTAAGGTTAAGCCGAGCATCGTTAACACGAACTTTGATTTCTTGAAGTGGCAGAAGGACGGCACCGATCTTGCTGCTGCGAACTACACCTCTGCAGGCGTTCTTACCGTTCCTACCAATGCGCAGGGTCTCTATGAAACGGCAACCTACAACCTGATCATGGGTCCGAAGCAGTATGGTTACACGGTTGAGTACTACCTGCAGGATGTAACCGGTTCTGGTTACACCAAGGATGCAACCCTTACGGTTACCAGCGGCACGGCTCCGTTCGGTTACCGCGTTGAATCGGGTACCTCTGCCAGCGTGAACGATACTTCTTCGCTGGTTACCTTCGTGCGCAAGACCCTAACCGGCTTCACGTACAACTCAGGCGTAACGGGCACCAATGGCTTCATCGTAAGCATTGGTTCCAATCCGAGCGCAAATCTTATTAAGTTGTATTATTCGCGTAATTCTGCAAACCTGAACATCGCGTATGCAGGTGCGGTTCCTCCGGGAGTAACCTATACCCCTGCAACGCAGAGCGTTCGTTACAACACGCAGGTTACGCTCACCACCCCCACTGCACCTACGGGTTATAGGTTCACCGGTTGGACCGTTGCTTCTGGTTCGCTGCAGTCGGGCGAGAACCTGAACATCCCCACGGGCGGCAACGCATCGTTCCATATGCCTGACAATGCGCTCACCATTCGTGGCAACTGGGAAAAAGAACGCTACACCGCCGTGTTCAAGCTCTCCAATGCTGCAGATGGCAGTGTGGTGGGCAACATGTCGGGCACCAGCACCTTCACGGTAAGCTATGGCGACACCATCGCCACGGCTCCTACCGCAGCCCCCAACGATTCGAAGAAGTATTACTTCATCGGTTGGAACGTTTACACAGGCTGCACGGGCAGCAACGAGAACACGGGCACGCTGGTTGGCACGAAGCAGAATTCCGAGATCAACGGCACCTTCCCGATCAACTCCAACACGGTATTCGTGGGCCGCTTCGGCGAACTGATCGCCGTTTCCTACCTGCCAGGCGCTAATGGTGCCTTCACCGAGGTCAATGGCAACATGGCAGGCGGCACCGTTACCAACGCAGGTACCGTGTATGAGAACCTGCAGCAGACCTGGAACTTGCCAGGCTTTGCTCATGGCGACGGTTACACCAATACCTCTTCGTTCGAGAATCCCAACACAGGCCGCAACACGGGCAATCCTGCTGCGCAGCCTGGTTGGAAGTTCGTCGGCTGGAGCTGGGTCGATGGTGCTGGCGTTGCGCGCCAGAACACCGGCCACTATGTGAATTATGTATTCGTGAAGGACTCCGGCAACGACATGCCGACCCTCTGCGACACCTCGTATAAGTTCACCGCACTGTGGGAGAAGACCTGGCAACAGGTTCACTTCAGCGATCAGTGCGCCAACATCGCGGGTCTTACGGGCACGGGTGCGACCGATCTGAAACAGCAGATCGGCGATCGTGTGGCTTTGCCGATGACCTACCACGATGTCGACAACAAGGGTGCCTATACCTTCTTGGGTTGGACCACGGTTGGCACGGGGTATGTTGCTGGCACGAGCCCGCTCTACACCAACGCAGCAGGCCACGCCTTCACCATGACGGCTGGCACGCAAAATGATGCGATCTACAAAGACTTTGCCGAGGTTATTGCCGATGGCCACTATGGCGTAACGCTCTACCCGGTCTTCCGCGAGAACACGGCAACCATCAATTACACCTTCGCCACGGGCTGCGGCTCCATGGGCACGGTTACCCCGGGCTCCGAGACCATCTCGATGGCAACGGGCACCGCTGCAGGTGCAACGGCAACGGCAGCAACTGGCCACGTGTTCCGTGGTTGGTTCAAGGATGCTGCTGGCACCCAGGCCGTTGATTCTTCGTGGCTTTCGGGCGCCAACAGCAATGTGATCAAGCCGCTCAAGGTTGATGGCATCTATGCTGCTGGTCCTGTTACCTACTACGCACTCTTCGAGGTTGAGGAGTACACGGTTCAGTTCAATATCGGCGACACCACCATGGGTGGTTGGGCTGATGGCTCTTCGAACGTGACCAAGCAGACCGCGAACCCCATTCCTTACAACACTGCACTTGGCGCTGCCAATGTTCCGGCTGTTAAGGGCAAGACGGGCTATGGCTTCGTTGCTTGGAACACCAAGGCTGATGGCACGGGTACTTCTTACACCGATCTTTCTACCTATAAGGTTATGGGTCCCGATGTGATCTTCTACGCACAGTGGGAACCGCGCGATGGTTACACCATCCACTACAACCCCAATGGCGGTAGCCTTACCACGGTCACTCAGACCACGGTTTCTGGCGGCGCAAAGCTGAAGTGGACCGACGTGGTGAATAACGTCATGCTCTCCGATGCGAAGAACATGAAGAAGCTGGGTTACACCTTTGCTGGTTGGTTCACCGCAGCAGACTTCTCGGGCACGCGCATTGATGTGGCTGGTTCCACCACCACCTTCGGTCAGGCCGTTATGGCTCAGCAGCCCGGCATCACCGAAGACGATGTCCCGACGCTCGAGCTCTATGCGAAATGGGTCGAAAAAGACTACACCGTTACTTACAACGCACAGCTTCCTACGGGCAGCATCACCATTGGCAACAAGACCCCAGTTCACTGGGATTCCACGAACCTGCGTCCTGCTGGCAACGAAACGCTGACCGCCGATGGTTATGACTTCCTCGGTTGGAACACCAAGGCAAATGGTTCTGGCATGACCATTACCGATGCCACGGTATTCAGCGCTGCATACCAGAATGTGAACGGCACCACAGCCGACACGGTTATGACGCTCACGCTCTATGGCATTTGGAAAGAGAAGACCTTCACCGTGGTCTTCCGCGACGGTGCCAACGAGCTCTCCAAGCGCGAGAATCTGAAATGGGCAGACACCATTGCCTACTATAATCCGGTAACCCCGAATGGTCCGAAGCGCCTGGTTGGCTGGGATTACACCCCGCAGGGCGGCACCAAGACCACCTGGACGGGCGCTCCGAATCCGATCGCTCTGGCAACCATCGCTGGCAATGCAGCGGTGGCAGCAGGCTCTACCTTCTACCTGGATGCAGTGTATGAGGACAATGCGACCTGGACCATCAATTACAACAAAGTGAATGTTGATGCTGCCGGCAATCCGATCTCCACTTCCGTGACCAAGGTTGGCACCGAAGATGGTTACATCGAGCCGGGCAACGCCATCGACATCCATAGCTTCAATGGCAAGAACTACATCAAGACCTTCAACGATGCGAACGCAGCAACCACCCTGAAGGGTTATGCGCTCGGCGATGAGTCTGTGCTCGATGCGAAGTTCACCGCAACGGTTGTTGAGGTTGCTTCGGGTGCGAACATCGTATTCAACGTCTACTGGGTCGAGAAGATCTTCAACTTCGAATATGATCTGGGTGTTGATGGCCAGGGTAATCCTGCTCCGAGCAGCCTTACTCCGCCGGCTCCTCGCCAGGCAGGCTGGACCAATGCGGTTCCGCAGCCCACCTGGCCGGGCGAGATCCCAACCTGGGATGGTCACAAGAATCCGAAGTGGCAGTATAAGAGCGGCTCCAACTGGGTCGATGTTCCTGCTGGCGCAACGGTTTCTTCCATCGCAGCAACCGACGATAACACGAACCCCATCGTTCTGCGCCTTTTGTGGGCAACCGATACGGCACGCATCACCTATGCTGCTCAGGAAGGCGGTTCTGCAGCGGGCGGTGCTCTGACTGTTCCTGCAAAGGGCTCTGCCTCTGAAGACATCAATGCAGTTTCGGGTACTCCGACTGCCATGACCGCAACCGCAGCTTCTGGTTACAAGTTTGACGGTTGGTACAACGGCGGTACGCTTGTTACTAATAATGCAACCCTCACGGTTACCAAGAACCCCACCAGTGGTTTGTTCGAGACGGCAACCTATACTGCTCACTTCTCGAAGCTGGGCGACATTGCCTATGCCATCGAGCATTACTTCGAGCAGGCTAATGGCTCCTATGCCATCAACAATGGCCTGACCGGCTCTGGCTCTGGCCAGGAAGGTTCACGCGTCGACAAGACCTCCGCAATGGAGCAGGACGTGAAGGGTTATTCATACAAGGCAGGCATCACGGGCGAGAAGCTGTTCATTGCTTCGCTCCAGCCCGGCAGTGCTGATAATGTGCTGCGCCTCTACTACACGCTCAACGAGAATGCTGTTGACGTTGCTGGTTCGGCACCAGGTGCAGATGCTCCGGCTTCTGTTCCGGTCCCCACCTATCCTTCAACGGGCATCACGGGCGCACACACGAATCATAAGTACGGCACCACGCTGGTTCTTCCCGATATGCCGAATGTGAGCGGTTGGGACTTCAGCTGGACCATCACCTCTACCGATCCTGATTTCGTCACCCGTACGGGTGTTGCGAATGGCGCAACCTTCACTATGCCTGATGGTGCTGTGAGTATCGTCGGCGTATGGAAGCGTGCACTGCACGAAGTTCAGTTCGTGGCTGGTGCCGATCCGCACGGTACGGTTTCTGTCAAGGCTCCTGCAACGCTTCCGTTCTATGTTGAGCACGGCAAGAAGATGACCGAGCCGGGCAGCACGGGTCACTATGGCCTGATCGAATTCACTGAGGATACCGGTTGGGCACTTGCTGGCTGGCGTTACCTTGATCCGACCGATGGCCAGACCAAGGACACCACCGATCCGAACAATGTTGTTATCAATGCGAACACCGTATTCACCGCGATCTGGGCTCAGACCTTCTACGTGGCCTACGATCCGGGTTCGGGTCCGAATAACCATGGCGGCACCGGCTTCACCACGCTTCAGCGCGGTGGCACCGACATCGGTCTGGGCGTTAACGTGAGCACGCTTCCGCTGATCATTGGCGGCGCTGATCGCACGCAGAACGCACCTGCTGCTGATGGCTACAAGTTCATCGGTTGGACCTGGAAGAACGGTGGCGATTTCTACTGGCTCACCGCTGATGCAACGGCGGCTGGTTATGACACCACGGGTCTGGGCACCGCAGCTCAGATGAACTTCACGGTGGAGCGCAACATCACCTTCACCGCCATCTGGGAGGCTATTGAGCAGACTCTTACCTACAAGATCGACGGCGACAATTCGCCTGCATCCAACTGGACCAACATGGGCGTACCGGGTCAAGCTGGTCTGACCACCGAAGATTATGTGGTTAACCCCAAGCCGCGCACCGATGACGTGGTTACCTTGCTCACTGGTGGCGATGTCGAGCGCACGGGTTACACGCTGGCTGGTTGGCAGTACACCGATAAGGATGGCATCACGCACACTATTAATGGTTCGTTCACGATGCCGGCTTATGCGGTTACCCTCACTCCGGTTTGGGATTTCGCAGGCCTCAAGATCTACTTCGATTATGCAAATGGTTGCGATAACACCTACGGCGGCCTGGATAAGTTCTCCGTGAACATCGATGCAGGCAATGCATCTGCAATGCACATCGATGGCGCTACCGCATCCGCCTACACTGGTTACAAGTTCATGGGTTGGTACGAAGATGCCGACCATACGATCAAGGTTGATGGTTATGCAGTGGATGGCAATCACTTCATCGGTGATGGCACCAACGGCTGGACTCCTAAGACCTACTACGCATGGTTCGATGTATCCGAGACCACCTATGTGATCGAGTTCAACCTGCAGACCACGACCGGCTTCAACACCTTCGAGCGCACCTTCACGGGTGTGACCACGGGCAGCACCGTCGATGTTGAGGCTGCGGGCAACAAGGCTTATACCGATCGCCTCTCCGTTGAAGCGGAAAGCGCGCTCGCAAACTATGTATTCGATCCGACGCATGCGAATTCGGAACTGGTCAAGGTCGTTATGGCTGATGGCACCACGAAGCTTATTCTCTTCTACAATATGCTTCCGTTCGACATCACCTACGACAAGGATCTTCCGGATGCAGCTTACACCTGGGATTGGGTGAGCGAGGCTGGTCCTAATAAGGGTACTGCTGAGAAGACCATCACCATCCCGAGCGCAAAGCGCGACGGTTACCAGTTCGCTGGCTGGATCATCACCTACGTTGATCCTGTTTCAGGCGACACGGTGACCACCGACCTGGCTGGCAATACCTTCATCATGCCGATGGCTCCTGTTCTGGTTACGGCCAAGTGGGCACAGTACATGGATGTGGTGATCGAATACTTCAAGCGCGGCGACGTTGACCCGCTGGGCACCGAGACTGATCGCGCTATCGAGGGCACCACCTACACCGTGTCGCTCGACCAGATCGCAGCCTTCAAGGCAGCTCATATGAGCGAGCTGAATGGTTATCGTTACATCGATGATGGCAAGCGCAGTGTCGTGATCACCTCTGATCCGCGCCACAACGTGATCCAGATCTTCTTCGACTTGATCAACGACTTCGGTGTTCAGTTCGATAAGAACTACGGCGACAACCGCATCATCGGCAAGGTCGAGGGCATGAGCCTGGCTGACATGCCGTATGGTTCTCGCCCGGCAGACCCGAAGCGCGCTGGTTGGGTGCTCGATGCCGATAAGACTTGGAACACCAAGGCTGATGGCACGGGTCTTCAGCTGAAGATCACCACCACGCTCGACGAGCTGTTGAAGGCAGTCTATGGCGATGATTACAACGCAGATGATTTCCTGAAAGCGGGCGGCATCCTTACGCTCTACGCGATCTGGAACCAGAACGATCAGTTCGAGGTCATCTACGACATGAACAATATGAAAGAGAAGAATCCGAACATCCTGAACGACATGCCTGAATGGCGTGAGGATATGGCGGCTGAAGACAAGAAGGGTGCTCTGTGGGATCAGGCAGGCTTCAACTTCAAGCCGATCGACAAGGAACTCTCTGCACCTCATGGTTATGAGTTCGTGGGTTGGAACACCAAGGCCGATGGCACTGGTCACACCATCACCGACGCGACCAAGTACTTTGAGATGTCCAACTGGATCAATCCTGACGTTGAGCAGATGAGCATCACGCTCTATGCGATGTGGAAAGAGATCGAGCTCGATATCGAATACCTCGCCACCGTTGGTGGTACGGTTGACCGCGTGCTCGACCGCATCAGCGCAGTAACTGGTCAGCATGTCCAGACTGGTTCTTCGCCGATCAACCCGACCGAGCGTTTGCATTCCGTTGCAACCGCAGAAGCTGGTTACCACTTCGTACGTTGGGAACTCTACGATGAGAACAAGCACGCGGGTCTGCTCCGTGCAATGGCCGATGGCGACAGCATGACCAACATCCTGCGCTTCCTGCGCAACGATGATGAAGAGATCGTTGTCGATCCGAACGAAGGCCGTTACTACGGTGCACGTTACATCGCGATCTTCGAGAAGAACGCAGATGCGACCCTCGTTTACGACATCAACGGCGGCACGCTGGGCGAGATCGATTCTGTTACCATCTCGCACGGCCTGACCACCAAGCTTCACAACGGTGTGTATGTGGCGAGCACCGGTAAGGGTTACAAGCGCCCCTACTACACGCTGGTTGGTTGGAGCACTAAGCCTGGCGAGGACAACCAAGTCGAGTACAGGCTCGGTCAAGACTACGTAATGCCTGAAGGCGGCCTCACGCTCTACGCAGTGTGGCAGATCAACTCCTTCCCGGTTGACGTTGATCATCGTGATGACGATCTGGGCAAGGTAGACGGCGGTCATGCTGATGTGGTTTACGGCGAGAAGCTGAGCCCTGAGTTCATCCAGAGCATCTCTCAGCAGCCGAAGAACAACAGCACCTTCAAGGGTTGGCATGTGACCATGACCGACTCCGAGACGGGCGAGATCGTCTTCGATCAGTGGGTCACCGATCTGAGCACTTTGCCCGACCTGCTTGGTCCGGTTGTTGGTCCGGTCTCCATCGCGGCTGACTACGAGGCAGTGCCGGTTGAAGATCTGGTTACGGAAGGCACCACGCTTCCTAAGACCGGTGACAACGGCGTACTCGGCTGGATCATCGCCCTGGTTGCTGGTTTCGCTCTGGCGCTGATCGTGCTCTTCGCACGTCGCCGTCAGGATGATGACGACGATGATGACGAACTCCGTGCACGTCGCGCTTCTGCTCCGGCTTATGCTGAAGTGTTCGCTAATGCTGCAGCTGCTCTTCGCGAGAGCCCAGTTCGCATCGTGCGAGATACACAGAGCGCAGTCCCAACAATGCTTACTCTTCGTAAGAGGAACGGTCGTACCCGCAATACCACCCATGCCGACGGTATTGCGGGTACCGCAATTTCTCCTGCGACCTCTTTCGCGGATTCCTCTTCGGATTCCCGCAATTCTTCTTTTGGCTGTGTTCGATCGGACACGTTACTGGCAGATGCGCGCCCCGTTGCCTTCGTGCGCGGGGCGGCACTGTCCCTCGTGACGGTCGTGCTGGGATGCGCGGTGGCATTTGCCCCCGGCATAGCGCTTGCCACAACAGGGGATCCTGGAACAGGATCCACCTCAACCGCAAGCTCTCATATCCAAACGAACCACTCAAACACAGACCCCGCCACATCACAGACGGGGTCTTTTCAATCGAAGAGCACCAAAGCCGCTTCCGTGAGCGCATCGAGCGCAAAATCGAGCTCCGCGGCGGCAAAATCGAGCGCGAACTCGACTTCCGCGCCATCTTCTAGTGCGAGCGCGGGATGCCGCGCTTCTAAAAACACAAGCGCGGCCCCCTCAAAAGCGACCGTTTCGGGCTCTGGCAGCACGCTAGCAGCCTCCAGCGCGTCCTCTGCGGGCGGATCGAGCGCCACGGCGGCCTCGAGCGGAGCAGCTTCCGAGAGCTATTCCACGCGCATCGCGACTTCCGATAACATCAAGCGTCTGGCGTATCTTAATGCGCTCGCTAATAGGACGAGCACCTACCGTTCTGCTGCTCCTGCAGCTGCCGCTTTAAGCGCAAGCGCTAGCACGGGTGCCATTACGCGCACCGTAGGTGTTTCGAGTGTTTCCAGCTCTTCAGCGGCCAGCTCTGCTGCTTTGGTGAGCATCGAAAGCGCTGGTGATGAAAGCGCTGGCGCATCTAGTGCAGTTCCTGGCAGTCTTCCTGCAGCATCTGACGATTCTCTTGCCGCTCTGGGCAGCGTGCTGTCCCTGAAATCTTCTACTGACGATTCTTTCGCACATACTGCTGCGATGTTTACACTCCGTTCGACCGACCAAACGCAAAATGATCCGAATCCAAATGACGGTTCAGGTTCAGGTGCGGCAACGGGGGACGCCTTTGACGTTCCGCGCTCTCGTGCTTCGGCCACCGATTCGGATGATGCCGTGATCAACGACCCAGGAGAACCCCCAGGTAAAACGGATGATAGCACCATAATCTATCCCGATGATCCCGATCCACAGCCGGGAGATGAACCTGGAGACGACAAAGTAGGCGATTCCGGCACGGATACTCCTGTGCCCGATGACCCAGCTGATCCTGGTGATCCTATCAGCCCGACCGACCCAGCTGATCCTGGCGATCCTGCAGATCCTGATCCTGCTGAGCCTGCTGATCCTGTAGATCCTGATCCTGCTGAGCCAACGGATCCAGCTGATACTCCCACAACGGGCGATGTTTCCGATACGGCAGTGAAGATCTCCTATAGAGCAGGGCAGGGCGGCAGCGTTTCCTACGCTTTTGACAAGATCTGCTCCTCAACAGGCACGAAGCTTGATGAGAACGGCAAACCCACCGATAAAGAGCTCGTAGGCCCTCTTGCTGCTCCTAAAGTGGGCTACCACTTCGTCGGCTGGGCGATCGACGATCCGAGCGCCGACTCCACTGATGATCTGGTCATAGTAACGAATGATGCTTCGCTTGATGCAAGAACCGTGAAGGACTGTGCGTTCTCCGATAAAGCGAACTGTTATAAGGCAGCCAGCTTCATCGCACTCTTCAAATGCAACGATTACCTGTTTAACTATGATGCCAATGGTGGGCAGCTGAGCACCACGGGTACGCAGATCGAGCCTACGCAAGCCACGTTCGGTTCCAATGCGCTCTTTTCAACGGCTGCTTCGCCTGCGCGCGATGGCTACAAATTCCTTTGCTGGAATACCGCTGCATCTGGTCTAGGCGCTGCCATCAGGGAGGGCGATGCCTTAAGCGCAGAGAAGATGCGCGGCATGGTGATCGAAGCTCCCGTTGAGGATGAGAATGGGGCAGCCATCCAGCTCTATGCGCAGTGGACCCCTGTTCCTGCTGAGCCGACCCCTATCGATCCAAGTGAACTCGAGCGACCCAGCCAGCCTGTGAAGCCTGCAGTGCCAACAACACCGGTTTCGCCAGGTGCCAACAGCAATACGAGCACTGGTTCGAATATGGATACTAACGCGAATGCAGGTGCGAGTGCTGGTGTAAGCCAGCCAAGTCGCCTGGTGAACGCTGCGACGGCAGACGAGAGCGCTTCTGAGGAAGCTCTTGCCGAAGCGCCTCTGCTAGTGGAAGACGAAGCGCTTGCGGCGCTCTTCGCGGGTATCGGGGCAATAGGTGATGCGGTGGTCGTGCCACCGGCGCTTGAAGTGTTGCCTGCTGCCACGGAAGAGTTCGTTACGAGAAGCGCTGAGGCCATCTCAGGCGTGCCTGGGGTCAGCAATGGGCAAGAAGACTCTGCGGCCACAATGCAGGCGGTAGGAGTCGCTACAGCGGCTGCTGGCGCGATTGCGATCGTGCTGGGCGTGGCCAGTGCAGTGTCTTCGACGATCGCGCGTCGCCGCGTGGTGCGCGCGCTGGGTGCCGAGACTGCTGGTGGGCCGGGCGTTGAACCGAGTGAACCTGCAGGAAAAGCCGATTAACGAGACCCTGTGATCGCATCGTCCGTAGCGACGGCGCGTGCAGGGTTGTTGTGATTATAGGGCCTCACGGTCAGTTACGTGCTCTTCACGCTCTTTGAGGGCGATCGCATGAGTGGAACACGTGTGTAATACGTCTGTTCGCTGTACTCTAGTAGAGAGGAAGGCAAACAGATGGATAGCGATAGGCAAAGGTAGGATGGGGCTGCAAACTCCGCAACATACGCATGCGCAGACGTTCTTGCAAGGTCTGCTGAAAGGACGAAAGTATCACGCTGTGCGCTTGGTGCTTTTCGTGCTGGCATGCCTGCTCATCTCTGTTGCCATCTTCTTGCTCTCATTCTCGAACCCCCAGGCCAGCCGCACGCAACAGCTTGCAGCAAACATGATCCAGACTGAAGCGCGCGCAGAAGTGCTGTTGATCGCCTCCTACGACGATGCCGATAGTGCCACACAGATGCAACGCGATGCGCTGATCGATCTGCTCAATCGCAGTTCGGTAGGGGTCGATGTTGAATATCTCGATGTGAATGCTGGTTCTATCAGCAGAGACGTAAATGATGCTTCCACCTATGGCGCTTCGCTGGCGACCAGTAGTTGGGGGCAGGCTCTTGCCAAGAAGATGCAAGATCACGGCCGTTATTCTGCGGTCGTCTGCATCGATGATGAAGCCCTCTACTATGTTGAGGCTGTTCACGAGCTACTTTTCGCTCAGACGCCCGTTGTGTTCGTTGGAGTGAGCGACGCTTCGCATGCGCAGCGTGCGTTCGAGTTGGGCTATGCCACCGGGGTGATGGAAGTTTGCGATGCGGCGGGGGTGGTTCAGGCTGCTAAGCAGATGCAACCCGAGGCAAAGCATCTTGTCGTGCTCACCGACAACACAGCCACAGGCCTGGGCGATCGCACGCAGTTCGAAAAGGCAGCGAGCACTTCTGGCACCGATTCTTCCAATAACAAGGCGGTGTCCATCTCGACATCAGATGGCAGTGGCACTGCGCTCTCGTTC
Organism: Eggerthella sp. CAG:298; assembly: GCA_000435675.1. Lineage (GTDB taxonomy): Bacteria > Actinomycetota > Coriobacteriia > Coriobacteriales > Eggerthellaceae > Anaerotardibacter. The sequence continues at coordinate 87,270 of FR895143.1, forward strand.
GGTAATTTGACCGTTGATTATCTGAATGCCTCCACCATGACACGGGCCGAACTAGGGAAACAGCTTTCATCTGCCAGCAGCGAGGACATCATCATCTATTTAGATGCAACCGCCGATGCTGCAGGCAATGCCTATAATGCCAGCCAAACGGCCTATTTCGTATCTGCGGCTGCTACTCAGCCAGTATATGCGGTCGGCTTCGGTGGAGTGGGTGAAGGCTTCGTCGCGTCTACGGTCGTTGATTATGAGAAGGCTGGCGAGCGGGCTGGCGAGATCGTGGTCATGATCCTGAATGGCACACGTCCTGCCGATATTCCTGTCGAGACCTTCATGAGCGAAGGCATGGTCTTCGACGAGCAGGCGCTCTCCAGTGCGGGTATTTCGACATCTGCCCTTCCTGCAAGCGCTACGCTCATCAATCAAACAGGTCAAGTGGGCACTAACAAGATAGGTGCGTTCGATTCTCTGCGCTCTATATTCTTGCCCATTTCGCTGCTCGTCTTGGGTATCGCGTGCATCGCAGCCTTCGTTTTCTTAGGATATCGACGAACTGCCAATGAAGTGGCTGAAGTGGTTGCACAGCGTAACACGCTTGAGAGACGATTCTATACCGATAGCCTTACCGATATGCCGAATATGCAGTGGCTCACCGCCTATGCTGCAAGCGACGCGTCCAAGCGCGTGCGTTCGGTCCTTGAAGTGGCGTTGCTCGATCTTGGCGACCTTGACGAGCTGCATGGTGTTGATACTGCCGATGCGGTCGTGAAGACCTTGGCCAAGCGCCTCAATGGTATCGATAGCATTTTCCTGGTGCGTCCGAACCAGAGCGATTTCCTGCTTGGATTCGATGTCGATCTGCAACGCGGCTCTGCACCGCTTGATGAGGTCGAGCGCGTACTGCGCGCGCCCGTCAAGGTGGGGGAGAGCGCGATCGCGGTGAGCCCTTGTATCGGCGTGCTCAATCGCGAGCGTGGCATGTCCATCGAAGAGATGGTGGCTGGTGTCGATCTGGCGATTCGTCAGGCGGAGCCCACGGGCGCGAGTGGTGAAGTGGTCTTCTACGAGAATGACATGCGTGTAGCCGAGGAGCACAAGTACGACATCACTTCGCTGCTGAAGAAAGCGATCGCAAACGACGATCTGAGCGTGCTCTATCAGCCGCAGATCGAGCTTGATACCAATGAAGTAGTGGGCTATGAAGCGTTAGTGCGCTTGCGCGGCGATAAATATCCGCCTGAGCAGTTCATCCCCATCGCAGAGGCGAACGGCCAGATCGTTGAGCTCGATCGTATGGTCGCACGCAAGGTGGTGCAGCAGCTTGCAACCTGGAAGAAGCGCAAGCAGCGCATTCGTCCGGTTTCGATCAACTTCTCTTATGGGCAGTTGTGCGATGAAGACTTCGTGTCTTACCTCACAACGCTACTCGAAGAATATGGTGTAGCACGCAAGTTGCTCCGTGTTGATATAAAGGAAAGTCTTTTCGTGAACGATATGGCAAAAGCCAGGAGTTTCGTTGATGAGCTCTATAAGGCGGGCTTTGGCATCGCGATCGATGGGTTCGGTGCAGGTTACACGTCGATTCCGCGTGTGATGCAGATTCCGGTAGATGCAGTGAAGCTCGACCGTTCGCTTACTGAAGGGTTGCTGGCGCACGTATCCGATAGCGCTGCCACGCCAGCTAGTGCTGCCTCTGTTGTCGATGCGGCTCCTGCGGAATCTGCTGCCAGCGATGTTGCAACGGGTGTGACATCAGCTACCACCAACCCCGGTGTATCTTCTGCAGCTGAGGTATCAGGCGCTGCCGCCATGTCTTCTTCGAGCACCGCTTCTTCAGCTTCCAATACAGCCTCTGCGGTGGTTACCAGCGCTGCAGACGAGGCGATCACAAGTCTTATCAATCTGGTGCACGAGGCTGGCAAGATCGTAGTGGTCGAAGGCGTCGAAACAATGCAGCAGCTGGAGGTATGTCGCGACAAGGGCTGCGATGTGGTACAGGGATTCTTCTTCTCCGAGCCGCTCTTACCCGAGAGCGTGCTACGGTATAAGCCGCCAAAGATCTCACTCTAGATGGTATCTCTTCGCTCTGTCTTTCTTGCGAGGGTAAGAGGAGATTTTATATAATCAGGGGGTTCGAAATAGCTCGAAGATAACCCGCAAGTATTGGGATACGAAGGAGCGGAACGATGCAAGCTCAGATCCAACAAAGAAACAAGATTCCATCCACAAGAAGCACCTCGATTGGTAAGCGATTCGCCAGCGCATTCTTTGCGGTGCTGTTGGCGTTCTTCCTCGTTCCGACACCCGCGTTCCAGATTGCTCCAGCCTATGCCGATGAACTAGGCGAAGCAGTGAGTGCTGGGCTCATGGAAAGCGCTCAACCTGCTGATAGCCCAGCAACTCCGAAAGCGAACACGTCAACTGAGACTGTCACACAAGATAAGGCGGATCCCGCTCCCGATGCGAAGGATACCGCCAAGGACGATGCCCTCATGGGTCTCGACCCGCAAACTCCAGCAATTCCGGCAGCTCCCGAAGCGAGCACTTCCGATAAGGCACCCGAAGCGGCTCCTGAAATCGATGCTGCAAGCACTCCCGATGTGGATGCCAGCGTTCAGGATGATGCTACCGACGTGGCCACCGAAGACGAGACCGAAACTCCTGCAGATACTGAAATTAGCGCTCAAGAAGACATAGGCGTGGGGATCAACGTTCAAGGAACCATCAGGTTCTTTGGTACGACAGGTCCGGATCCCGATGATCCTAGCTCTAACAAATATGATAATACGTTCGATTGTCGTAGCACGAACAAGGTGTGCATCGATCGCAGTGCGTTCAATGGCTATTCGTATGCTTCTTTGCAGGTTGAGCCGAGGTGGGGTGCGGGTCAAGAGGCTGCGGCGGCGGCCTGGGAGAAGATTCCCGCGAGTGAAAAGTACACGCCTGAGCATCTGCACATCGGCTTTGAGGGCGAAAATAGCATTGTAAGAGTTGTAAACGGGAGCTTCACCTACGAGGATGATCTAGCTAACCCATACGCTAATCGCGTGAACCTGGTGTTCGATGCTACGAATGGCGTAGGCCAAGGGGTAGCTACCATGTATGTGGATTATCATTTCACGGATGAGGCAACGTCGGCAACCTATGAGGCTCACATGAGCATGCCGGTGTATGTACAAGACTCACCGAACACAGTGACGGGGATCACGGTGCCTTCGAGCAAGGTTACCACCTGGATCGATGATACGTTCTCCAGCGAAACAGATAAATATGGCTACTATTACCAATACGACGGCGGCAGTTCCTCTCATAAGAGTCAGGAATTCACGGTAAGCGTTACAACCGATAACGGTAATCCTGCTGGATATTGTTTTAGTGATCTGTTCGACATTTCCATTGAAGATGAAAGTGTCATAACAATGGTGTCTGACACAATGTGGGACGATCAAGACAACGGTTATACGAACGGCCCCGATGCGCTTACCTACGGTTTGCAGTTCCGTGCAGCTAAGGCGGGCACGACCAATGTCACGATCAGTGTCAGAACATCATACCCCACGGTAAGTACCACGTTTGCGGTAGAGGTGCGCACCGATCACCCTGAAGCGAATGTGCCCGCATCTTTCGACATGACCATGGATGAGCCGCAGCGAATCTATGTGGAAGATGAAGCCTCAGGGAGCAATGCTTCACCTATCACGGTGCCTGTGCGCGGCGAAGAGCTTGGCTGGCATTATTCCTCTGCTAAGCCTTTCATAACCGATATCACTTCTTCGAATGAAAACGTGCTCTCGGTCCAGCGCATCACGAGTCCTTCCTACTGGGCTTCGTTTGCCCCATTCGAGCTTGTTCCTGTTTCGGTAGGAACGTCAACGCTCACGGTTACGGATTGTTACGGCAAGACCTACACCTCAACGGTCACCGTGAATCCCAGCAGTAGTGTAGACCCTGGTGTAACGGTGAACTCGGTCGGGCTCGTACGTTATGAGGATTGGGAAAGCGTGTCTAAGGGCACGGTCACGATGAACATCGGCGACCCGGATGGCGTGAAGCTCGCAGCTGATATCGACGCGACTGGCGATGTGACCACCAACTGGACTTCTTCGAACCCCGAAATCGCCGAGGTGGTCGTTACGCAAGATGCGAATGGCGATGAGATTTGCCAGGTGAAGCCTGTACGTGCTTCTTACGACGAGCAAAACAAGACCACCGCCGACTGTCGCATTACTGTTACTGTGAATGGCTCGGTATCGGATTACTGCAACATCAAGGTCGAGCCCGTTGAGGACTTGTGCGGTGCGGACCCGTCTTCACCGCTTGGTGCAGCTACGGTCTCTGTCTCGAAGGCGATGCCTGCCAATGTGCTACAAGAGCTGAAAAGTGTATCACTAGCGATCTCGTCTATTCCAACGGGCAGTCAGCCGGGGGTCGATAGCGCCACCTCTGCGTTCGAGAAGGACGGTGCGAAGCTCGCTGGCGTCTTCGATATCCACTTCATTAACAAGACCGATGGCACTGAACACGCCTGGAACCAGCCGTCATATCCCATTACGGTGAAGGTTCCTATGACCGACAGCATGAAGGAGTTGCACAAGTTCGGTACGCTTTCGTTCTATCACGTTGATCCGGTAACGGGCGATCGCACGAAGATGCCCACATGGGTCGATGCCAATGAAGAGTTCGTTTGCTTCGAAACCACGCACTTCAGCTCGTTCATACTGGTTGCCGAGCCTGCGGCACAAGATGATGATCCGAGTGATGATCCGAACAACAACAACGGCGGAAGCACCAACCCTGGCGATGAGACCAATAAGGGTGACTCTGATAACACCGATAAGCCCAACACAGATAAGGGCGATTCCAATAAGACCGATTCCGAAAAGGCTGATACCACCGATAAGCCGAGCGATAAGGGCTCAAAGGATGAAAAGACCACAAGCGACGAAGATGGTTCTGGCACCACGCTTCCTAAGACAGGCGATGAAGACAACGCGCTGCTCGTCATAGCACTCGTGGCTGCAGCTGCTTCTCTGGTGTTCTTTGTTCTCTCTCGTCCTCGCAAGGCTTATTGCGATACCAATCTTGAGCAAGAGCAAGATGGTGCCTTCGCTCGTCCGCAGCAAGGCTTTCTGCCTTGCCAGGAGCAGTGCACCTCTCGTACGCGTGCATCAAAACCTCCCTTACGAAGTTTTCATCCACGCGCTTAGAGGCTCTTTTTAAGGGTGCTAGCACCTTGAAACAGGGGTGCTAGCATCTTTTTCCACAAGATCCGCGAGGGGGCTCGCTTCGTCTGAATGCACGATCGTCGCAAAGCATAGTTTTCCACACTTTTGAGAGACGAAAGACGGCGAAGGATCATCTTGGATGCGCGCCTGTCTCCAATCCGGGGTAGAGGAGTCCATGATCGCGCATTTGCTGAGAAATAATTGTCGTTCCAGCGAATGTGGAAAACCTAAATTCTTTATCGCAAGCAAACCTTTCTGAAGCGTTTCATTCGTCGCCAAAAAAACCTTCAAAATGTCCCGAGATGTAGGAGGATTCGCACACTCCGCTCCGACTCTTTATGTGCAGCTGTTTCGCTGGCTTGCTGGGGTCTCATTCTTTACGGTATCTATGCTCGTTTTAGACAAGAAAAGAGCCGGTCGCGCAGCCCAGAGAAGTTTGTGTAGATGTCTGCGATATAAATCTCGTTTTTCGTGTCTCAACTCCCACAATGCGATTTCATCTTCATAACGCTATGACATCGCTATGGGCAAATCGCGAAAAAGATGGTAGAATAAGGCGCTTGCATTTTGCGCGCGCTCAAACGCTCCTGTACAAAAGAGGCGGCAAGGCGTAAAAAGTGCAGTTGATAATGGTGATTTTCGTGTGAAGAAAGGAGAGAGCCATGAAAAAAATTAGCAAGGCGAAAAACAGCTTCGTCGCCCATGCAATTGTTGTGGCTGTTTCTTTATTCTTAGTTGCCTTCTCGCTCAGCGCTCCAGGCGTTGCGTTCGCAGAAGATGTCGAGGTTCAATCGAGCGAGCCTACTCAAACCCTTATCGACCAACCCGCTGTGGCGGCAGAAGCTACCCCTGCGGTTGAAGCTGTTTCTGTTCCGAGCGATCCCGCTCAAGTTTCGGGTGTTGAAGCTGTCCCCGGAAATTCTAGTACTCAAAAATCTGAAGGCGCATCTTCCGCGCTCAATAATGATAAAAACACGAATGTGGAAAACTCTGCCAGCGATCCTGCGGCATCGAACGATTCTAACGCAACCGAGTTTTCCACAACGCAGGTAGAAGAGAAAGCTACGATCAAGCCTGCGGCCGATTCTCCCCATCGCGTTAATCTTTCTTTCAAGATTCTCTATCAAGGACAAGAATTCACCGATGGATATGAGATCGGTCATAGCGACTCTGTGTCCTTCGTTTGCACCATGGGCGATTCTCATGCTAGCACTGCTGCTAGCCATATGATCAGCATGGGCGATGTTCTGATTGAACGAGATGCTTTGGCGAAGTTCCTGAGAGAAGGCTACGAGATTCGCGGCTGGACCAAGAGTCTGCTTGCTGGTGCGGAGGTGTATGGCTTCGACCGTGATGGCATAGAGTGCATGGATGGCGAAACCATCTACATCGTGGCAACGTACGGTCCGGCGGCAAACCAATTCACCGTTAATTTCGATGCAATGGGTGGTTCGAACGCACCTGAGTCCCTCACCGAGGTCAGCACGGAAAACGAATATACGTTTACCATTTCTGATGCGGTGCCTACGCGTGAGGGTTATAACTTTGTAGGCTGGAGCACGAATTCAAGCCTGCTGCCTCCTTATCTCAAGGCAGGCGATACGGTCACCGTCTCTGAAAACGATTCCTATGCGATCACGCTCTATGCGGTTTGGGAGATCGCAAATAAAGTCGAGCTCGTTTACGCGGTCGACTACGTTCAGTTTGGCGATGCTGAAACCTACGCACAAGGATCCAGTGCAGTCGTGAAAGGCTGCGATTACGTCAAGGAAGGCTACAAATTCATCGGGTGGAGCCTCGACCCTATGAGCGATCATGCTTCTTATAAAGAGGGCGACTCCATCATCATGGATAGCACCAGTGGCAGCATATGGCTTTACGCGGTTTGGGTAAGAACCTACACGGTCACCTATACCGATGGTCAGGGTGGAACGGTCTTTGAAAATCAGGTCATCTCTGGCGTGGAAAGTGGCACGAGCACGCCAACATTCCCTGTTTCAAGGCCTTCCAGCATCGTGATCGATGGCAATACGTACGTCTTCAGCGGTTGGGATAACAACGCCGAGGTCGTGCTCGGGGATATGATCATCAACGCCATTTGGAAGTTGGATGCGAATGGCAATGGCGTAGCCGATGAAGATGAAGCCAAATTCAGCGTTACCTATACCGATGGTGTTGGTGGCACGGCGTTCGGCGATTATGTCATTTCGAACCTTCTCGTAAACACCGCCACGCCGCGCTATAGAGCACCAGAGCGCGCGGGCTATATCTTCCAAGGCTGGTCTCCTACGGTAGCCGATATTATCACCGGCAACGCGATCTACACCGCGATCTGGGCTGAGGACAAGAACAATAACAACATTCCCGATAGTGAAGAAGAAACCTACACCATCATCTTTATTAATGATGTAACAGGCGCAACGCTTCAAACCACTCCAGGTGTTCTGGGCGGGCTTGATACGCCTCAGTTCGCAGGTCCCGCTCCGACCATGACGGGTTATGTTTTTGTTGGCTGGTCGCCAGCGCTTGCGCAGACGGTCGATCCGGCTACTGCAGATGAGTTCGGCAACATCTACTACATAGCTCGTTGGGAAGTCGATGCGAACAACAATGGCATCGCGGATGTCGATGAGGCTCGATACTCTGTTATCTACTCCGATGGAGCGAATGGCTCGGTCTTTGCTGACCAGACCACTACGGGGCTGTTGAGCGGCCTTGCTACGCCGCAGTTCACGGGCGAAACGCCAGTTCGTTCGGGTTATATTTTCGCGGGCTGGTCGTCCAGCCCTGCTGGAACGATCGATCCAACTGCTGCCGATAGTCTCGGACGCATCATCTACACCGCGCTTTGGGCGGCAGATGTGAACGGCAATGGCGTTGCAGATAGCGAAGAGCCAACCTACACCATCACCTACACCGATGGTGCGAATGGCGCAGCTTTTGCCGATCAAGTTAGCTCCGGCTTGCTGGGTGGTGTTGCTACACCGCAGTTCTCAGGCACGCCTACTCGTACCGGCTATAAGTTCGTTGGTTGGTCCACGGAGCCCGCTTCTACGGTTTCGGGTGATGTTGTTTACACGGCGCTGTGGGAAGCAGTAGAGCCCGACCCAACGCCGGGCACCGATGACCCAACGCCGACCCCTGGTCCCGACGATCCCGCCCCGACTCCGGGCGACGACGATGACAACACGGGTGGCAATGGTTCAGCCACCACGCCAGGCACTAACGAGCCCGGCAACGTTACGCCTAATCCTGGTCCTGCAAACGGTACCACCACTCCTGGTGAAACCACCATTGCCGATGATGAGACTCCTCTCGCAGGCGGCGCAGGTGAGACTGAAGATGACCCCGCAGAGGGCGATGTGGCAGACGATGCAGCGGTAGCTGATGAAGCCGCTGGTGCGATCGACGAAGCTGCAGATACCGAGATTCTCGATGATGAGAACCCGCTGGCAGCAGCTGATCATTCCAGCTCTTGGCTCAGCTGGCTGCTCACCGTTGGTCTGCTGCTCGTGGTTTGCTTCGGGGTCTTCTTCCTCGTTCGTCGCAGGAAGAATACGCGTGAGCAAAATCAATAATCGCTCATAGAGCACACGAGCGCTAAATCGCATACGAACAAGGTAAAGGGCACCATGCGGTGCCCTTTCTCATGCCCATTTTCCTGTGTGTAGGTCTGAACGTCCGGACACAGAGGTGAAGGACTCGCTGATTCGTCGCGTATGTCTATGCGCGCATTCGTGCTCTATGCTCAGGTTTCTATTCCTGCGTTAATTCATGTGCGTGTTTTCTGGCTTCTCTTCGAGCTCCGTTCTTACGTTCGGGGCAGGGGATGGATTAGCCGTGCACCTGGTTGATCGGCGTGGAGTCTGCTCTGTTCATTCGTGATGATAGTTTGAAGGTTTTACGTTGCGGCTCACGTGTTTGCTGTGCACCTGATAGGCTTGCCCTATGACTAAAACGCAAAACTCACTCTTAAACACACCACTGCGTTCGCCGGTCACCTTCCTCGGGGCACCTAAAAACCCAGTACCCGAGCAGGAGATCCCGCCTCTGCCGACGCCACGCGTTTCCCTAGGGTCTCAGCGCCTTGGGATGAAAACGACCCCTCTCGGGCGTTCTCCGCTGCTTGCGCTGCCAGCGCAGCCGTGCGAGAAACAACCGCTCCAACGCGTAGATTTACAAAAGCAATCGGTTGGTTTGCAAACGCTTTCTCTAGCTCCGATGGAGCTTTCTGCCACACCCATGCCTACGCAGAAATTGAAGCCCATGAAGTCTTCTTCGTCGAGGCTAACCGCAAAGCTTGATTCCCCGAGCCCTTTTTCGCCCAAGTCAACGGCGAAGCTGGGACTCATGAAGCTTTCTTCATCTCGTGTTTCGCGTGAAACAGTGGCAGAATCGAAGCAAGGAATCAACGACCGCTCACAAGCACCGGTTGCTCAAGGGATGTCTGTTGCATACCTGGAATATCATTCCCGGACAATAGGCGAAACACAGTCGCAGTCAGTTGCTCAGGATGCACCTATTGCGCATCTGCAGCCTTCAGGTCCTTCTATGCCGCTCGTTTCCGAGCGTCGCCTTCCGCTCTTGGGGCAGTACATCGAACTTCATCCGATCGCGGCTGTACAGCATCCTGTTGCGCGCCGCAAATCCCGCAAGTGTTAAGATGTCAAATCGCAAGATTCCTAACACATCCCTAGACAGTGCTTTGCGCTAAGCACCTTTTCCTTTACGTTTACCTGCATATTTCAAATTCCTGTAAGCTCACGTATGAAATAACGTGAGCTTTTCTTCAACTTTATATGAGACTTCTTTGCCATGCTGTAGGTAAAGGCGACTTTCGTCATACGAAATGGTATAATTCAGCAGTATAAAGGGAGACTTATGGATCTCGTAATTCACCAAATGCTCTTAAGCATTTGACGTTAGAGCAGGTTCTTGAAGCCTGGAATTCAGTAGTGAAGAGCATTAAGCGTGAAAGCAAAGATGAACCTCCAAGATGGCTTATGATCGGATGGCTTTCTAGTGGGTGCAGTGTTGAGATCATTGCGGTAGAAACAACACTTGGATGGCTTGTGATTCATGCAGATTCGCCTGTTCATAAGGAATTTAGAGACGAAATCGAGCGAATTGAAAGAAGGGCACGATGAGCAAGAGCTACAAGGCCTCAAACGGTCAGGAAATAACTGAAGACATGATCGATCGTTGGTGCGAGTCGTATGAAAAAGGGGAGTTCCCAGACGGAGAGCACACTGTTGGATCGGTAGTGTATGGCAGGCCTCCACTATCGGAAGGTGAGGCGACAGTAACCTTGTCTGTAAAGGTTCCTGCTGGGCTCAAAGAAGCCATAGAGCAGAATGCAAAAGCTAAGGGTGTTTCTCCAAGTGCTTATGTTCGCAGTGTGCTTACCGAATCTCTCTTGGTTTCAGCCTAAGAAGGCCGTTTCATTGGGGTATTGCTTCACAGTCTGACCTTCTACATAAGCATGTGATCTTGCAAAACTAAAGCCACGGCGCTGATCCTTCAGTACCGTGGCTTTCACACGTGTGCACTATTGTGTGCCTGAGCTATGCGGTTGCCTGCATCAGAGCAACAAAACGCAGGGGAGCATTGCCTTCGTTCGCGATCCCGTGAGTCTCTCCATCGTTGCAAAACAGGACATCACCTGCTTGAACAGGATAAGTTTCATCGCCATCGGTGTAGGTGCCAGTGCCTTCGTAGATGTAGTACATTTCATTGTCGCCTGAGTGCGTGTGCACGCCGATCGAGCAGCCTGGTTCAAGCGTGATGCTCGATACATAGGTAAGTTCGCCGTGGATCTGATCTTCAGTCAAGAGCAGATCGCGATACATGTGACCTTCGCCGTTTTGCACGTGTTCTGCGCGTGCTACATCTCGATTCCTTGATAGCGACATAGTGATCCCCTTCCGCATATGGTGACAAACGACTGGGTAGTTTGTCACCTTTTTTCTTGTGTTCTTTAGTGTACGCGTCTTGTTCATATATCTGCTCGAGAACTTGGCTCCGTGTTGGGTGTTCCTTATCCTTTCCTCATCACGCCCCTTGCTGCTCTTTGCTTCTTTGAAGTGTGCTGCGCATTTCAGAAAAACGTGAGTTCGCGCGCCAGAAAACTTCAAATAAAGTTCAACTTTCTGTGAGATTTCGCGAGGAAGATGGGGAGCGATTGCTGCTGGAGTTGCTCTACTAGTCAAGCAATAAATCTATCCAAATGTTTATATTTATCTTGAAAATTATAGACAAATGTTTATAATAAAGGAGCTAAAAAATGGTTAAACGCAGAACGGTCATCAAGTATTTCGAGGCTCACGGGTTCAGGTGTGAGGGCGGTACCAACCACGATAAGCTTGTTCATCCCGATGGCAGAAGGACGGTTATCGGGCGACATCGCGAAATCAATAACAACCGTTTTGAAGATATGAAGAAACAGGCTGGACTTAAATAAACGCATGCAAAGGAGTAATGATGGTATACGTATACGAATTTGAGGTTTACAAAGGGGAGAAATTCCTTTTGGCGGATCCCTACGATATGTTAGGCGGAACGCAGGGGGTTGATTTCAAAGAGGTCTGCGAAATGGCTGGTGATTGGCTCAAGATGGAGGTCGAGCACTGTCTCATGCATGATCTTCCTATGCCTGAGGCAACGTTCGGCAACAAGCCGAAGCATGCTGATGGCCAGAACATTATCGTGGTTGTGCAGTTGGAAAAGGAGAACATCCCGCGCTATACGTTTGCCGAAGCAGCCCGTCAGTTGGGCGTAACCCGCGGCCGCGTCTCTCAGATGGTCGATGCTTGCTTGCTCGAAACCTTCGAGCTTGATGGGCGCAAATGGGTAACGAAATACTCGGTCGATGCGCGGCTTGCCGAACGCCCCAAAGCAGGTCGTCCACGTAAGAAGAAGAGTGAAGACGAGCTTGAAGAGCCTGCTGCTCTCACTGCCTAAAAGGCACATCTGCGTTAGGGGTCGTGTAATTCGGCGCGCCTCCTAACGCATTTGCTTCTCCGCAACGAACTGCGCATTTCAGAAAAACGTGAGTTCGCGCGCCAGAAAACTTCAAATAAAGTTCAACTTTCTGTGAGCTTTCCTGTGGACAATGGTTCTATGGGATGCATCACACAGGAATCGAGGTTGGAATGAGCTTGAAAGGTGCTCTCGTCGCACGAGAGCACCCCGTGCTCGATAGGCTAGCTTCGGGACTGAATGTTGCCAAAGGAGGCGTAGAAGAGCTTCTCTGGCCCACACGGTGCGTACTTTGCGATGTTCCTGGCACGCTTCTGTGCGAAGACTGCCGTCTCGAGATTCCCTATATCGATGCGCTCCATGCTTGTCCGTATTGCGGTCAGGCCTACGGGAAGCTTGTCTGTATCGATTGCAACTCCTTTATGGTCGCGCATCGTCAGCTTGCGCCTGATCAGCGCTCAAGCATGCACGGAGACCAGGGATTATCGCGCGAAGGAGGCGTTTCGCCAAGGGGTAGTGAATCTGCTACCGAAGCTCAGGGAGTGTGTATGACAGATGGGCCACAGCGGGCTCTCGACAAGGTTGTTTCGGTGTTCTCCTTCGTCGATCCGTGCCGCAAGCTCATCACGGTCTACAAGGACAAAAAGGAGCTGCGGTTAGCAGAGGTGCTCGCAGAGATGCTTGCGAACTATATCGATCCTTCGTGGGTCGTGCCTGGAGAAACCGCACTTGTGGCAATCCCTGCGCGCAAGCAGGCTCTTCGCGAGCGCGGGTTTGACCATATGAAAGAAGTGGGTGTGCGCCTGTCGAAACGCTGTGGCTTGCCATTTCTTGATGTGCTGCATACGGTCGATCGAAGCGATCAGCGTGGGCTTTCTGCTTCGAGCCGCCAGCAGAACATGAAGGGTTCGTTCGCATTCAATCCGCAAGGCTTGCTGCGCGCGGCAGGAGTGATTCCCGAGCGGGTGATCCTCGTGGACGATGTGCTCACCACAGGCGCAACGCTCATGGCAGCTGCGAGCGTGCTCAAGGAAGCAGGCATCGAGCAGGTATTCGGCCTTACCGTGGCACGGCTGCCTTGAGGTGGGGCGAGCGCGAAGGCAGTCTGGATCCTGACAGAAAGCGAAGAAGCCAGCTTCAAGCTGGCTTCGATCAAGTCTAGGGGTTGTGCAGGGGCGAGAGCCCGTGCGCGCCTAGATGCGCTCCGCGTTATCGCGCGCCTTGTTGAACTCTTCCACGTCCACCGAAATGCTGTGCTGGATGGGCTTCCATGCTGCTTTCTTGAACAGTGCCACCAGCGCGATGGGGATGTAGGTGAGCATGAAGAATGGGAACGTGAAGAGGTATTTGATCTTCTTTGCTGTGGTGGAGCGGATGTTGTCCCACTCGGTGAAGGTGGTCAGCGCGCCGAACATGAACATGAACAGCGTGTAGTTGAACAAGCAGAAGAAGATCGAGGAGAGCGACGAGGTTAACATGACGCCCGTGGACATGAGCCCTGCGCTGCCCAGGATGAGGATGATCGTGTTGAAGATGATGGTGATCACGGAAAGCAACATGCCGGGAGCGATGGTCATGAGCATGTCGTAGCAGGCGAAGCGGTGCCCCTTGGGGTTGGTGAACACGCCCTTCACCAGGCTGAGTCCGTACTTACCGAACACCTGGTAGAAGCCTTTTGCCCAGCGGAAACGCTGGTTCCACGAATCGCGGAACGTGATGGGCTGTTCGTCGTAGAGCATGGCGGTGGGGCAGTAAGCGATGCGCTCACCATGCAAGATGCTGTAGGTGGAGAACTCGATGTCTTCGGTGAGCAGGTGGAACTTCCAGCCGCCCATCTTCTCGATGATCTTGGCGCTCACGAAAAAGCCCGTGCCCGAAACCGCGCAGCTGGTGTTCAGCGTAAGGCGCGCTTGGCTCAGGTACTTCGCTTCACGCAAGAACCACACGCCATAGCCAGCCGAGATCCAGTTCGAACCGAAATTCTTCGAGTTGCGGTAGCTCGTGGAAGCAATGGCACCACCATCGAAGACCTTGTTCATCTCGCGGAAGTAGTTCACGTCGAGCACGTTGTCGGCGTCGAAGACGAAGTAAGCCTCGTATTCGTTCTCGGAATAGTGCTCACGGATGCAGGTCACGCCATAGTCGAGTGCGTAACCCTTGCCGATCTGCTCGGTGTTGAAGCGGGGGAATACGATCGCGCCAGCTTCTTGTGCGATGGCGGCGGTGTTGTCGGTGCAGTTGTCTGCGATTACGAAGATGTCGATAAGTTCTTGCGGGTAATTCTGCACGCGGATGCTGTGGATAAGGTCGCCGATAACAGCGTTTTCGTTACGAGCTGCGATGAGCACGGCATAGCGGTGGTTTTTCTTCGCGGTTTGCTTCGGTGCTTTGCGCGTGAGTACGACAAGAACGTAAAAGAGCTGATAGGCATAGCAAAACGTAAAGGTGATGAAAACACAGATATTGAATATATCCACGAACGAGAGCGTGGATAGTATATCGTCGAACAACCTGGCTCCTTACCCCGGCCAATACGTAGCTCGCGCGGTGGTGCAAATTGAAAAGGAAGATTTGCGTTCTACATGCGTGAGCAGGGGTGCTGCATTGAAAGTTTTGCGTGCTATATGTGAGAGATATGTGAACAGCACCGTGGTTGAACTAATTATAGGCTTTTGCAACCCCTTGTGCCGATCCTTACGCTTTCGTCATATAAATTTAAGGTGAGGGGTGCATTACTGATATACTAAGGGGGTTTCTTTTAGGTCTGTAGTTGCGGACATGCAGCGCTTTCGAGTGCAGCATTCCAAGTCCATGGCAGATGCGGTCGAAAGGATCCACGTAAGTTCGGTGATCGCTCGCGCGTTATTCCTGCTAGCCTTGCGCTTTTGTAGGTTTGGCGAAGAGCTCATCACTGAATGAGCACGGCGCATTCTAGGTGTAAGTCGTACCGTCGGTGAAGCGGCATAGGGCTGCTCTGGCGAGCGGATGGCGTCGCTGCAATACTCGTGCGCGCACGGTCTACAGCGGCTAAGTCCCCGTATGCAGGTGTGGGGTCGAAAACTAGGTCAGCTAAAAGAACCCTGAGAGCGTTTGTGCAAGGAAAAGCACCCTTTTTCAGGGGAACAGAGGCTTTTGCTCGTTTGTATTACACGGTGAACACAAACGAGCATTCAAAGCAGATCTTGAACAAGACCAAGAGGTTAACAAGAGAGGCTATACATGAAGAAAGCATCAAGCGTAAAAACCATCGTAGAGAGTCAAGCTGCAAGTGCGTCTGCTGCAGCATCTTCCCCGACGAGCAAGTCTTCTGCGCTTCGCGCATTGGCTGCGGCATTGGCCGCGCTTGTCTTAGCGTTGTGCGTAGGATTTATGAGTGGGTGTTCAAGCAATTCTTACACGCCTGAGCCTTCTGAGCAGAAGATCGACAACTCGTTGTTGCATACGCCGGGCACGCTGCGTGTTGGTGTGGATGCTTCGAATGCGCCTTATGCAGCACAATCGCAAGGATCTATTGTGGGTATCGATGTCGATACAGCAGCAGCGCTTGCTGATGAACTGGGTTTGAAGCTTGAGCTCGTTGATGTGGGAACGAATGCTGAAGGCGCTTTCACCTCCGATAATGTTGATATTGTTATGGGTGTTGGCTCCGATGCGAAGAACTGTTGGGTCTCCGAGCCCTATCTCTCTTCTTCGGTCGTTTTGTTCGCCGCTGAAGAAGGCACGCGTGTTCCGTTGCCCACTGATGTGTTCGTGGTTGCTGCGCAGGCTTCTTCTATGAGTGCGGTCGAGGTTACGAATCGTCTCGGCCAGGATCACCTCGATGCCACTTCCGATATTCAAACGGCTTTCGACAAGCTCAAAAGCGGCTCGGCGAAGTATGTGGCCACCGATAGCACCATTGGTTCCTATGTAGCACACTCGAACAACCAGGCTATCTATCCTATTGCACTGCTTGCTGAAGAAACGAAGTACTGCATTGGCGCACCCATCACTGCTTCCGGTCTTCAAGATGCGGTGAGTGAAGCTTTGAAAAAGCTCTCTGATGGTGGAGTGTTGAAACTCATCGATCAGAAGTGGTTGGGAGAGCAGATGAATCTTTCAAGCCTTACCGTCATCGAGCCCATTCCTGAGCCCGAGCCCGAACCTGCCGAAGGCGAAGATACTGCTACAACAAACGAAGACTCTAACGACTAAGTTTTCTTTCTATGCGCCTGACATAGCCATGCCTACTAAACAGGGAGCCATCACGCTCCCTGTTTTTGCGTGTGCGTATTGGCGCAGTTTAGAAAAGTTGTGAATTTGTTTGCTCGACATAGGCATTCCATATTCCTCTAGTAACGTTTGCAAAGTAACTATTCCCGAGACAAAAAGGGGGTTTCTGCAGACTATGTCAGACACACCTCAACCATCCCAATCTCAACCTCAGCCGCCGCAAGGCGCTCCGGTCAATGCCGCTCCCGCGCCGGCACCTGCTCCTGCGCAGCCTGCAGCCCCAAAGCCTAAGAAGAATCGCAAAGGTGTGAAAACGTTCTTCATCGCATTCGCTGGTGCAGCTGTTGCATGCGTGCTTGCCTTGGGTATTTTCGTTGCAGTCAATCCTTCGAATAGTGGCTATACCATCAAAGAGACCAACTCTGGCATCACGATAGATGTTGATACCGACGATATGTCGCTTGCTGAAGCGGTAGCAGCTAAAACGCTGCCTTCTGTGGTGAACATCAATGTGTATGCCAATACAAGTCAGCAAAGCATGTCGCCGTTCGGTATGTTGGGCGGCCAGTCTGCTACGCAGGAGCTACAGCAGACTTCGCTCGGTTCAGGTGTCGTGCTCACAGCAGATGGCTACATCCTTACGAATAACCACGTGGTCGATGGCGCCGACGCACTCGAGGTTGTTGCTGAAGGCGAAACCTACAAGGCTAAGCTGGTCGGCACCGACCCTTCGAGCGACCTAGCTGTTATCAAGGTGGATGGCGCAACCTTGAAGCCTATCGAGATCGGTAACTCTTCTGATCTTAAGGTGGGCGAGTGGGTCATGGCTGCTGGCAGCCCGTTCGGCATGGAACAGTCGGTGTCTACGGGTATCGTTTCCGCGGTGAACCGTTCTTACGCTGATTCCGAGTCTGGCGCAATCTATACCAACATGATTCAGACCGATGCAGCCATCAATTCGGGCAATTCCGGTGGCGCACTCGTGGATGCTGAAGGCAAGCTCATCGGTATCAACACCCTCATCATGTCCACCAGCGGCACGAGCTCTGGTGTGGGTTTTGCGATCCCAGTCGATTATGCGTTCGGCATCGCTGAGCAGCTCATTCAGGGCAAAACACCCTCTCACGCGCAGTTGGGTGTTTCATTGATCACCGTGAACAACGAGCTTGCACAGCGCTTTGGCATTCAAGCTACCGAAGGTGCTTACATTAACTCGCTTACTGCCGGGGGTGCCGCCGCCAAAGCGGGCCTGCAGGAAGGCGATGTGATTCTGAAGGTGGATGGCGAATCGATCACAAGCTCTTCCGATCTGGTGCTTGCGATTCGCTCACATAGCCCTAACGATGAGGTGGATGTAACCTACTTGCGCGATGGCAAGGAAGAAACAACGAAAGTAAAACTTGGTGCCGATACGCAATAGTACTCGCGCTATCGTTATCGCTTGAGCACCGTCTGGCTCAAGCGCACCTGCTCATCAACCCACTTCGTGGTCATTCCCGTTTGTGAGGAACGGATGAGAAAGAAAGCGGTCTGCCTGGCAGGCCGCTTTCGCTTTGCCTGCGCTTTAGCTGAGTTTCGGTCAATGATCTATCTGCTTTACTGTTCGTGCTTTGGTAGGCCGCTTTCGTTTGTGGCTCTTTTCGCTCCACTTCGCGAAGCCCTTGCAAGAGCGTGCCTGCAAGGCCTATCTGGTGCAGCCGATCCGTGCGCACCAAAACTCAGAAGAATACGAGTCGCGATTTTCGTGCGAATTGTGCGCATGCATCGATTTTTCCCTATGCGCTCCGTTGTGCCTGAGCTATGGGGTAATATGGATGAGATATATCCTACGGGGTATTCCTTCACAAGAAAGGATCTTCATGAACTCGGATTACAAGTACAAACGCGTGCTCCTGAAGCTCTCGGGCGAGGCACTCATGGGCGAAGAGGGCTACGGCATCGATCCGAAAGTGGTCGAAGAGCTGGCTGTTCAGATCAAAGAGATCGTGAACGACGGCGTGGAGCTCGCGGTTACGGTGGGCGGCGGCAACATCTTCCGTGGTCTGGCTGGTTCAGCGCAGGGCATGGATCGTGCGCATGCAGACTACATCGGTATGCTCGCTACCTGCATGAATGCGCTTGCGCTTCAAGATGCTTTCGAGCGTCACGACATTCCCACGCGCGTTATGAGCGCGATCGAGATGCGCCAGGTTTCGGAGCCCTACATCCGCCGCCGCGCTACGCATCATCTGGAAAAGGGCTACGTGGTCATCTTCGCGGCAGGCACGGGCAATCCATATTTCACTACCGATACCACCGCGGCACTGCGCGCGCTCGAGATCAACGCTGAATGCCTCATGAAGGCAACGAAGGTTGACGGCATCTACGATGCCGATCCGGTCACGCACCCGGATGCGAAGCGCTTCGAGACCATCAGCTACATCGATGTGCTCGCGAAGGGCCTGCATGTTATGGACTCCACCGCCACTTCGCTGTGTATGGACAACGATATGCCCATTCTCGTGTTCGACCTCACGGTTCCGGGCAACATCTCGCGCATCCTGAAGGGTGAAGATATCGGTACCACGGTCACTGCGGAAGGCTAGAGCTTCCCGTTTTGTGCAAGTCACACGGAGCATGCATAGAAGTTTGGCGTGTTCTGCAGTAGCGTGAACCGCACGCAACAGCCGGTGGATATGTATGCTTTGCTTAAGCGTCCGTTGCATCTGCCTCACGTGCGCTGCGCTAAAGCATGCAGGCACTACGATAAAGGCATCGCGCGCGGGCATTTTCGCGCTACAATAACAGAGGTTTAAAATCATAGGGCACGGTCGCTTCACGCGGGCACCTGCCAGAAACGCGGCCTTAAGCCGCACACCAAGGGGAGGAAGCATGGTAAACGACATCAAAGAGACCGCAAAGAAACGCATGGACGGCGTTATCGATCAGTTGAACACCAACCTTTCGTCGGTGCGCACCGGTCGCGCTAACGCAATGATCCTCGATCGCGTGAAGGCTGAATACTACGGCACGCTCACGCCGGTCAATCAGATGGCGGCCATCAAGACCCCCGATGCCCACACGCTCGTCATCGAGCCGTGGGATAAGAGTTCGCTCGGCGCGATCGAAGCGGCTATCATGAATGCTAATTTGGGCGTGAACCCCAATAACGATGGTCAGGTTATTCGCCTGCCGTTCCCTTCACTTACTGAAGAGCGCCGCAAGGAACTGGCCAAGCAGTGCAAGACCTACGCCGAAGAAGCACGCATCGCTATCCGTAACGCGCGTCGTGATGCGAACACCGAAGTCGAGAAGAGCGTGAAGGAAGATAACCTTCCCGAAGACGAGAAGCGCCGCGCCGAAGAGGAGATTCAGAAGCTCACGGATTCCTATGTCGCTAAGATCGACGACATCCTGAAGAAAAAAGAAGACGAGGTCATGACCGTCTAGCCTTACGTAGGCAGAGTCGTTCGAGGCGAATTCGTCGTATGAGGCAACCGCTGGATTACATCTTCCCCGATCCCCCTGCGGGGCTCGATCCTGCCAAGCTCGACCAGAGCCGCATACCGCGCCATGTTGCCGTTATCATGGACGGGAACGGGCGTTGGGCCAAACAGCGCGCTATGAACCGTCTGAACGGCCACAAAGCGGGCATCAATGCGGTGCGCGAGACTATCCGCTGCGCGAACGATGTGGGCGTGGATTACCTCACCATCTATTCTTTCTCCACGGAAAACTGGAAGCGTCCGCAAGACGAAGTGAACGGGCTCATGAACCTCTTCGCTAAGACCATGCTCGCCGAGCTCGATGGCCTGCATGAAGAAGGCGTGCGCGTGGCCACCATCGGCGATACGAGCGCGCTTCCTGAAAAGACAGCTCGCGCGTTTTCGGATGCATGGGAGAAGACCAAGAACAACACGGGCATGACGCTCGTCATCGCCGTGAACTACGGCTCGCGCGCTGAGATCCTTGAAGCAGCGCAGCGCTCGATCGATGAGGCGCTTGCGGCGGTTGCGGAGGGCAAGCAGCCCGAACCGCTCACGGAAACCGCATTCGAAAGCCGCCTCTATACTGCCGATATTCCCGATCCCGACCTGCTCATTCGCACTTCGGGCGAGATGCGCATCTCGAACTTCTTGCTCTGGCAGATCGCTTATACGGAATTCTATTTCACCGACGTGCTCTGGCCGGATTTCGACCGCTATGAATTCTTGCGTGCGCTGCTGTATTACCAGCATCGCGATCGCCGTTTCGGGGCGGTGTAGCACATGCCCACCGAGCGTATCCGCCGTACCTTCACTCATGCCGACGAACAGGGCAACATCGTCGAATCGCGCGAAGAGATCATTATCAAGCGCGAAGAGCACGAAAAGCCCACCCGCGGAAGCCAGTTCAAGCAAAAGGCGCTCGATAAGACCCCCACGAAGCTGAAGAACCCTTCTAACCTGCAGGTTCGTGTTCGCACGGGCGCGGTCTACATCACGCTCACGGTGCTCTGCATCATCGCCTCCGATGCAACCACCGCCATCTATCTGGCAGCGCTTTCCGCAATCTGCGCAGGCGAGTTCTACTACATGCTCCGCTCCGATGCGAAGCTTCCCAACGAAGTGCTCGGCATTGTGGCATCTGCTTCATTTCCGCTGGCCATGTGGCTGTTTGGCATCAATGGCGTGGTGGTCATGGTGTCTCTCTTCATCATCGTGCTACTTGTGTGGTACGTTTTCTGGCTCCATGCGCGCATCGTCGATGTTGCCGTGAGCCTGTTCGGTGCCTTCTATACAGGGCTACTCATGTCAGCGGCCATGCTCATCCGCATGTCGGTGCCCGATTATTGGGGAGGCGTGCTCATCCTTGGTATTTTCGCGAGCGTGTGGGGCAACGATGCCTTCGCTTATCTTATCGGCTCGAAGTTCGGCAAGCACAAGATGACACCGCAGGTCTCGCCGAAGAAAACCTGGGAAGGCTTCTTTGCCGGCCTCGTCTTCTCTATGGCGTTCTGGTGCCTGTTCCCGCTCATTCCTGGAGTCGAGATGAACATCGTCCAGTCGCTCGTGTTCGGCGCAATCTGTGGCGTGCTCGGCGTTATCGGCGATCTGGTCGAATCGCGTATCAAGCGCAATGCGGGATTCAAGGATTCGGGCACGATCATGCCTGGTCATGGTGGGTTGCTCGACCGCTGCGATTCGCAATTTCTCGTAACGCTCGGTGCTTCGATGCTGCTCATCTTCGGCAACTGCATCCCCTTCACGTTCATCAGCACAGGCGTGCTCTTCTAGGTTTTGCGCGCGCTTTTGCTCTTCGTCTTCAATACGGTTCCTGTTTTTGGAGGTTCTCATGGCTGACAAGCAAGCAGATATTCTCGCATGCCCGAAGCGCGTTTGCGTGCTCGGTTCCACCGGTTCGATCGGCACGCAGACCCTCGATGTAGCACGCCGCCATCCTGAATTCGTGAAGATCGTGGCGCTCAGTGCGAATACGCAGGCAGAGCTTCTGCTCGAACAAGCACGGGAGTTTTCGGTCGAGCATGCGGTGCTTGCGAACGTTGAGATAGCTGAAGCTTGGCGCGCACGGTTCGCCGAGATCGGTGCCACGCTCCACGCAGGTTCTGAGGCTATCGTTGAGCTGTGCAACCTTCCCGAGGTCGATATGGTGGTGAATTCCCTGGTGGGAGCCGCTGGCATGCAGGCGAGCTACGCAACGCTCGTGGCGGGCAAGCAGCTTGCGCTGGCTAACAAGGAGTCGCTCGTGGTGGGTGGCGATGTGCTCATGCCGCTCTCCACGCACGAAACGCTCTTGCCCATCGATTCCGAACACGGTGCTATCTATCAGTGCTTGCTCGGCGAAGATCCCGCCGAGGTCACGCGCTTATGGGTCACCGCTTCGGGCGGCCCCTTTCGCGGGAAGAAGGCGGCCGATCTTCAAAATATCACGGTTGAACAGGCGCTCAGCCATCCTACGTGGAACATGGGTCGCAAGATCTCGATCGATTCTTCCACGCTCATGAATAAGGGTCTCGAAGTGATCGAGGCGCATCATCTCTTTGCCATGCCCTACGATAAGATCGCTGTTGTGGTACAGCCGCAGAGCGCGATCCATTCCATGGTCGAATTCACCGATGGTTCCGTGAAGGCGCATCTTGGCACTACTGACATGCGCATTCCGATCCAGTTTGCGCTCAGCTACCCTGCGCGCTGGTCTGCGCCGGTCGAGCCGCTCGATTTCCGCACGCTCGGCTCGCTCGAGTTCGAAGCGCCCGACCTGGAAACATTCCGCTGCTTGGCGCTCGCGATCGAGGCAGGCACTACCGGTGGCACGCTTCCAGCGGTCATGAATGCGGCGAACGAGGTGGCGGTCGCGGCGTTCCTCGACGAGCAGATTCCCTACCTCGGTATCGCTGAGCTGGTCGAACGCACTATGAACCATGCGGTGCGCAAAGGCAGCGTGAAGGAGGCCACGAGCATCGAAGAGCTGCTCGCCATCGATGCTGAAACCCGTGTTTATGCACGTGAGTTGGTTAAAACCTGGTGACTTTGCCAAAGAAATCAAGGCTGTAACAGCGAGAGGGTTTTCATCGGATGGATACCACCGAGCGTGCTCTCTCGATGCGTCGCTCATTCGAGCTAAGTTTCGCGATCGTTGTCGCGAAACTGGATCTCTCATATTCGCTTTGGCTTACCCTCGTTCGCGCACCCGCTGATATCCATCCGCGAAGGATCTTACGAGTAGAGCCGCAAAAGCCGACCGCGTGAGCATATTGCGAAAATCTGCCCGCTTTGAAAGGGCGGTGCTCTTCACCCTTCTATAATAGAGATATGGACATTCTACTCACGATTCTCATAGCTACGCTCGTGCTCGGCTTTCTGGTATTCATCCATGAAGGCGGGCACTTTCTCGCTGCGCGCGCGTTCGGGGTGCGTGTGAGCGAGTTCATGATCGGCCTTCCTGGTCCCAGCATCGGCGTTACCTGGAAGGGTACGCGTTTCGGTGTTACTGCTGTGCCACTGGGCGGGTATGCGGCGGTCTGCGGCATGGGAACAGGCACGCCCAGCCCGCACCTGAAAGCGGTGCTCGGCTATATGTATGCGCACGGCACGGCCGATATGGAAGATGTGGCCGATGCGCTCGGTATCACCGACGATGAGGCCTATCAGGCGCTCGAAGAGCTCACCGAATGGGGTAGCCTCAAGCGTCCTACACGCAAGGATAAGCTCAACACCTACCGTACACCCGCATGTCTTACCAATGGCGTGAAGTACGATGAAGGAACGCCTCGTGAAGTGGCGAATCTCGATGAATTCTTCACCTCGGAGCAGAAGCAGCAATACTGCATGCTGCCGTTCTGGAAGCGTATCACGATCCTGCTGGCGGGTCCGTTCATGAACTTGCTCTATGCCATGATCGTGTTCGTTATCATCTATTCGATCATCGGTGTGGACGTGCAGATGCAAAGTGGCGAAGTGGTCCACTATGTGCTTGCGCCGTTTGATGCTATCGTGGCTGGGTTCAAGTACATTGGCATGGTGGCGGTAGCTATCTTAGGCCTGTTCAACCCTGCGACGGCGGCCGATACCGTTGCGAACTCCACGTCCATCGTGGGCATCGCGGTCCTTTCGAAAACGGCCTTCGAAGCGGGCTTCATCAGCTTGCTCTCTTTTTCGGCGGTCATCTCGGTCTCGCTCGGTCTTGCGAACCTGCTGCCCATTCCGCCGCTCGATGGTGGACGCTTCGTGATCGAGATCTACCAGAAGATCCGTCGGAAGAATATCTCTATCCGCGCGCTGAACTACCTGAGCATCGGCGGAATGTGCCTGTTCATGGCCTTCTTCGTGTTCATGCTCAATCAAGATGTGCAGCGGTTCATCTTCGGGAATTGGGGCTAGGAGTGCGACGTGCTGCCTAATGAAGTAACGCATCAGGTCATGGTGGGCAACGTGCCTGTTGGTGGGGGAGCGTCCTGTGCCGTGCAATCCATGCTCAACCTCCCGCTTTCGGAAGTGGAAGAGAATCTCGCGCAGATCGAGCGTGTGGCACAGGCGGGCTGCGACATCATCCGTATCGCTATCCCGCATGCGACCGATCTCGACTATTTCGAGCAGATCTGCGCACGCTCCGTGCTTCCCGTGGTGGCTGATATCCATTTCAGCGCCGATCTTGCCATCGAGGCGGCACGCCGTGGAGCCGCGAAACTGCGCATCAACCCGGGCAACATCGGCGGGCTTGAGGCTACTATCCCGGTGCTCGAGGCGGCCAAAGAGGCAGGCATCCCCATTCGTATCGGCGTGAATGCCGGTTCGCTCGATGCGCATCTGCGCGACGACGCCACACTTTCGCTCCCGCAAAAGCTGGCGCGTTCGGCCCGCGAATACGTCGAATTCTGCGAGGCGCAAGGCTTCACCGATCTGGTGGTCTCTGCCAAGGCGCATGATGTTCCTACTACGGTCGAAACCTATCGCATCATCTCGCGCGAGCTGCCGCATATTCCGCTCCACATCGGGGTCACTGAGGCGGGCACGCTCTTTCAAGGGCTCATAAAATCTGCTTCTGGCCTGGGAATACTTCTTGAACAGGGTATCGGCGACACTATGCGCATCTCCCTTACCGATGACCCCGTCGAAGAGGTGAAGGCTGCCTGGATGCTCCTCGGCGCGCTCGGGTTGCGCTTCCGTTACCCGGAGTTGATCAGCTGCCCTACCTGTGGACGCGCTAAAGTAGATCTCATAGCACTTGCAAAGCAAGTTGAAGAGCGCCTTGCCAGCGTGCCGAAGCCGCTGCGCGTAGCCGTGATGGGCTGCGTGGTGAACGGCCCTGGCGAAGCGAAGGATGCCGATATCGGCGTTGCATGCGGCGATGGTCAGGGCGTCATCTTCGCAGGCGGAGAAGTGATCAAGAAAGTACCTGAAGCGCATATCGTCGATGCGCTCTTCGACGAGATCGCGAACTTGATAAACAATGCCTGATGAGGCTAAACGATAGGAGAGAAGGTTATGAGCGAAATCCTCTATATGAGCAATCTTTATGTTCCCACGCTTAAGGAAGATCCGGCCGATGCCGAGATCGCCTCGCACAAACTGCTCATGCGCGCGGGCATGATCCGTAAGGTGGCTTCGGGCATCTACGCATTCTTGCCGCTCGGCATGCGCGTGTTGCAGAAGGTAGAGAACATCGTTCGCGAAGAGATGAACGCCACGGGTGCTCAGGAGATCCTCATGCCAGCGCTCCAGCCTGCTGAACTTTGGCTCGAATCGGGCCGCTGGGACGATTATGGTCCCGAGCTCATGCGCATGAACGATCGTCATGATCACGGCTTTTGCCTCGGTCCTACGCACGAGGAGCTCATCACTGCGCTCGTGCGCAACGAACTGCGCTCCTATCGCCAGCTTCCCACCACGCTCTACCAGATCCAGACGAAGTATCGCGACGAGATCCGTCCGCGCTTCGGGTTGTTGCGTAGCCGCGAGTTCATCATGAAGGATGCCTATAGCTTCCACTCAAGCGTTGAATCGCTCCAGGAAACGTATGACCAGATGAGCGAGGCGTATGGCGCGATCTGCGAACGATGCGGGCTCGATTATCGCCCGGTCGAGGCCGATTCTGGTCAGATCGGCGGCAAGGTTACCACGGAATTCATGGCGCTCGCCGATGCGGGCGAGGCAGAGCTCGTCTACTGCCCGAACTGCGATTATGCGGCGAACACCGAAGTGGCTGAGTGCATCACGCAACCGCTCGAGTATGATGTTGCTGCTATGGAGAAGATCTCCACGCCTGGCGTTACCACCATTGCGGCGCTGGCTGAATTCCTTGGCATCGATGAGGCTGCAACCGTGAAAGCGCTCGTAGGCAAGGATGAAAAAGGCCAGGTTATTGCGGTATTCATCCCGGGTGACCATGAGCTCAACGAGATCAAGATAGATCGCGTTTTCGCTGGCTTCCAGCTGTTGGACGATCGTG
The DNA here is from genome assembly GCA_000435675.1 of Eggerthella sp. CAG:298. Taxonomy (GTDB): domain Bacteria; phylum Actinomycetota; class Coriobacteriia; order Coriobacteriales; family Eggerthellaceae; genus Anaerotardibacter. The sequence continues at coordinate 113,609 of FR895143.1, forward strand.
AACTTGAGGCCACCGGCCTCCCCAAGGGCTCGATCGGCCCGGTTGGGGTACCTGAGGGCATCATCGTTGCCGCTGATCAGAATCTCGAGAAGATTGCTCGCTGGGTGGTGGGTGCCAACGAAGATGGCTTCCACTATGTGGGCGCGGCACAAGGCGAAGACTTCAAGGTGGATGTTTGGGCCGATCTTTCCACGGCGAAAGCAGGCGATATCTGCCCGAACTGCGGCACGCCGCTCGAAGAAGCACGCGGTATCGAGGTTTCGCAGGTCTTCCAGCTTGGCGATAAGTATTCCAAAGCGCTCGGTGCGGTCTATTCTGCAGAAGATGGTTCTGACCAGCCCTTCATCATGGGCTGTTACGGCGTAGGCATCACCCGTACGCTCGCAGCGGTGGTCGAGCAGCATAACGATGAATACGGTATCAAGTGGCCGGCTTCTGTTGCGCCAGCTCATCTCTGCATCATTCCGCTTACCGTGGGCGATGATGAGGTCTATCCAGCTGCACTTCGTCTGGCACAAACGCTGAAAGAGAGCTTCCCCAAGCTCGAGATCGTTATCGATGACCGTAAAGAGCGTCCGGGCGTGAAGTTCGCCGACGCGGATCTGATCGGCTGGCCTACTCAGGTCGTAGTAGGGAAGCGCGGTTTGGCAGAAGGAAAAGTCGAGGTCAAGCGTCGTGCAACGGGCGAGAAGTTCGATGTGAGCTTCGATTCGCTTGCTGATAGCCTTTCGTTCTTGAACCGCTATAAGCAGACCTATATCGGTCGTGGCCCTATTGTTCAGTAATACCAAACAGACGAAGAAGCCCGAGCTACTGGCTCCCGCTGGTGGGTTCGAGCAGCTGCGTTATGCGCTCTATTTCGGTGCCGATGCGGTGTATCTTGCTTGCGATAAGTTCGGTTTGCGCCAGCGTGCGCAGAATTTCTCGCTTGCCGACATGCCCCGTGCAGTTCAGATGGCGCACGATGCCGGCGCAAAGGTATATGTGACACTCAATGCCTATTTGCACGATGAAGACCTGAGCGATCTTCCCGAATATCTGGCAGCATTAGCTGCTGCGGGGGTCGATGCGTTCATCGTGAGCGATCTGGGGGTGTTTGCCCTCGCGCGCGAGCATGCCCCGCAGGTTGACCTGCATGTTTCCACTCAAGCATCCGTTTCGAACGTCGAGGCGGCGCGCATGTGGCATCGTCTTGGCGCGAAACGCATCGTTACCGCACGTGAGATGTCGCTCGAAGAGATCGCGCAGCTCAAAGCAGAGTTGCCCGATGTCGAGGTGGAAGTGTTCGTGCAGGGCGCCATGTGCATGGCCATCTCTGGGCGTTGTCTCATCAGCGATTATCTTACTGGGCGCAGCGCGAACCAAGGAAACTGCGTGCAGCCCTGCCGCTGGAGCTACCACTTGGAAGAGCAGACTCGTCCAGGCGAGCTCTTTCCCATTGAAGAGGACGAACGCGGCACCTACATCATGAATTCCAAAGACTTGAATATGCTCGCTCACCTCGATGAACTTATTGCAGCTGGGGTGGACTCCATCAAGATCGAAGGGCGCGTGAAGAAAGCGTTCTACGTGGCCACGGTGGTGAACGCTTACCGCCAGGTGCTCGACGGGGGAGATCCTGCGCAGTGGGGAAGTGAGCTCGAGCGCATTTCGCACCGGCCTTATTCGACAGGCTTCTTCTATGGAGATGCACAGCAGTCGTTTGAAGATGATATCTATGTGCAGCTCTACGATTGGGTGGCCGAAGTGGTCGAGTCGCGTCCGATCGAAGCGACCGCCACGGAAAACGATCTCGATCTTACCCAGGGCATGTGGCAGACCATCGTGTATTGCCGCAATCGCTTCTATGAGGGAGATACACTCGAATTGCTCAGCCCCCATTGCGAAGTAACGCTGGTGTTAGTGGTTGGGCTCGAGGAGGTTTTCCCGGCAGTGGATGTCCGCGATGATAAAGGTCTCGATAACCCTGAGTCAAAAGATGCTTCAGCTTCGAAGCAGAATGAGCATTGCTTCGACTCGAGTGAGGGAGCGGTGGCTATCGTCAATACCACTCCGGTGGAGGTTGCCAACAAGGCGATGGGCGCTTATGCCTTCATCACTCCCATGCCGCTTCATCGTTATGACATCTTGCGCGCCAAGCGGCGCGACCCCTCCAAGAAGAACTAATCGTTCCAACGCTTTGTACGCGCGTTGCTTTTTGATCAACCGATCATTTCTTGCGAGCAAGTGCGCTTGGATCCTTTGCGCTTCCTTGAGCAAGCGGGCCCACGACGCTGAAGCTTGCAAGCAAAGAGCGCTGAGTCTTTCATTGCTCTAGCGATGGCAGTATGTCTTACGTTCGTGCTCTCATTTTCATTCATTCTTCAATCCGCGTTACGAGCATCCTTTGCTCGGTCGCGCGATCTGATTCTGTTCAGGCATCAACATCCGGAATCAATACTCTGAATTTCTTGAAAAGGAGCAAAGTGTTCCGCATGTGCTCTTGTTCGAACAAGCGTGTATGCCAACTGTCCAACATGAAAGATCGCGCGAATTTTCAAGTCAATCGATCAAATGTTCGTTTTTTGCTCAGATTAACCCAAAATTTGTCAAAAAAAGTTTCATTCTCTTCTGGAGCTGGTCCATTTTGCCCCCATTTTAGGGTGCTAACACCCCCGAAAATTCCTCTCTTCTCACCGGTGATGCGAGGAGGCAGAGAGGGACTGCAACAGGGGTTCAGAATGTGGGTTTTCTTGGGCGATAAAACAGGTGAAAGCATAGGCATAGCATGAGATAACATGCCTGATAAAAGCAGGAAAAGACAAACCAATGAGCGCCCAAGTTCAAGCCTTGGAATCGATGGATTTCGAGCTTGTTTTAGCGCGTGATAGCACCGGCTTCCGCCAAGGGATTTGGATCAAAATGGGGTGCTATCATCACGCGATTTGCGGGTTCTAAAAATCGTCCGATTTGGCCGAAAAATTATTTGCCTAGGGTAACTTTTGGCAAAAAAATTACTTAGACTGTCAAAGTTTTTGCGATCGTCATCAAAAAATGTGAAGAAATGATATATTCGTAACAAATAAGTTAGCTTAATTGAACAAATTTTCGGATTTCTAATAAGAGACAAAAGTTTTCTTATTTTTTGAGGGTTTTGGCAAAAATGCCCAAAATCGCCCCTCCTGCGTATTTTGATGGTGAAAACAGGACAAAAAGAGGGCTGTTTTTACGATACGAGCAAGAGTAGATAAACAAATAGCCAGTTCAAACATGAAAACAGAAATAGAAAATTTCGAAAAAAATTTCAAGAAGCAACTCGAAAACATGCCAAAAATGGTCAATTTGGTCACTTTTGGCGGCTGTAGAGCACGTTGGCTCCAGGGCGACCCTCGTACACCCTTTTGAGCGCGTTTCTAACGCTGTTTTTGGATGGGATCTACCCCTTTTTGGGTGTCCACACCCGAATCACAGTCAGGGTCTTAGACGGCTTCTCAGCGCTTCGGACCTCTTTTTTGGGCCATCCAGACCAAAAAAGAGAGTCGGAAGGGGAGGCAGAGCAAGATGCAATGTCCCTTGATCGCTGAATAAAGCATCCAATGCCTTGATGCAGTCTCTTCTTCTGTCTCTAAATGCACTGTGGGTTCTCTGACTTGGACGTGTTGCGGATCCGAAATGCATTTGGGTATCTATACTTCAAATCTATCAGGCGTTTCTCTGTTCGTGAAATTTTCGAATAAGCTTGCAGATACCGTGTAACACTGCTGTGTTCTTTGCTAAGATAGGCCCATAAGACCAGAAAGGGGATTTCATGGGAAGAAAAGCTGAAGAAGCGCTTGACCTGGCAAATGTCGATGATCTGATCGCATATCTGCGTGAGGCACACTCAGCTTATATGCAAACGGGCGCTGAAACGTATTACCTTACGAATGCAAACGACCTGTATTGGCGTGCGCAAGACACAAATCAACTCAACGAAAAGGATCACTTTATCGACTGCAGCGAGCTTGTTCCAACGCTCAATGAGTTCGTTGACCTGCCCTTTATCGAGGGTGAATCGATTCGTGACGTGTTCGATACGTCGTCTTTTTATGCCTCGATCAAAATTGAAGGTCAGGGCACTCCTGTTCCTGTGATATAATCAATCGCGCTTTAAGGGGCATTAGCTCAGCTGGGAGAGCGCATGGCTGGCAGCCATGAGGTCAGGGGTTCGATCCCCCTATGCTCCACCATCTAGATCACGACCATCCATTTGGGTGGTCGTTTTTTTGTTGGCTGACCTGCTTTTACGCGCTTAAATATCACAAGCGCGGTAGGGTGATGTGGGTTATCCAGGTCGCGCATGAGGGGCATTAGCCATTATGAAGCTTGCTGCTTATCTTGAACAAGCATTGGACCGGCTTTGCATACAGGCTTTCCAACATTCGATCGGCACGTAAAATCGGACTTTTGGAGTCAATTACCGCGCATGCCTTTTACCAGGTGTTTTATAAAGCGCGGTACAGGAAGCGCGGCGTGTTCCTGAGGTGTTCATCGGTGGGGTATTTTCATAAACGAAAATGAAAGAAAATGTCGTAAAAAGCTAGCAGAATCTGTTGCCTTCTTGTTGCCAAGTCGTTAGAATATAAGGTTGGAATGGGGGACTAGTCCAAAAAACGGGTTTTTAGTAGCAAAACACACCCTGAGCACTGTGTTCCGCATATATGATTTTTGAAAAGATAGCTTAAGCCATAATCTGGCATTTCTACTTTGTTACCTCGGACTATTCCGAGTTCCTTTAATAATCTTGAACTGTGTTCTCTTTCTCATGGTTTCAAGGCCGCATGTTTTATAGACGGTCTTTTAGATATAGAAGGTATTGAGAGTCGATGGATTTTTAATACGCATTCTTCACAATTCCCGACGGGGAGATCCACGTGAACACGCGCGTATACACTCCACGACAACGGATCATCGAAAGAGGGATTACGATGAGACGCGTCAGAGAAAGATTGAGCGATCTTTCGAAACTGTGCCTTTGCATCTTGCTGGCATACATGATCGCTCTGCCCGGAATGGGTGCGAACACACTCGTGAACACCGCCATAGCGGATACGCTTGGTAACACGACTGGACTCGATCTTGATCTTGCTGCGTTCTCTGCAGAGCGTACGGCTTCTCCTCAATCCCTCGCTGAAGCCAAAGCTGCTCTCGATGCCGCCAACCAGGTCAAGGCAGATGCCGCTGCAAAGCAGAACGAAGCCAAGAAGGCTTACGACTCGGCAACTGCTGAATATAATTTTGCCGCATCGGAACACACGAAAGCACAGCAGAGCACCGATGCTGCAAAGAACAACGCTGCACAAGAATTTGAAGCAGCGAAGGCTAAGGCTGCGCAAAATGTTGCAGACGCAAAGACGGATCTTGCGAAAAAGCAACAAACGAAATCCTCAACTGAGCGTACGCTGGAAAGCGCAAATGCTGCAGTAGCCGCTGCCCAGAAAGCCTATGACGAGGCTTTGGGCTCTGGCCAAGGCGCTGCGGCACTCAAGAAAGCCGCAGAGGATCTCCAAGCAGCAAAAGATAAACTTGCAGCTGTTGATGCCGATCTTGCTGAAGCTAAAGCAAGTCTTGGCTCTACGCGAGACAAGTTGAAGGACGCGAACGCGCAGCATGTTGCAGCGAAGAGCATTTACGAGAATGCTGCAGCAGCCCTTAAGACTGCCAATTCCACACTTGCTGACGCAAAAGCAGCACACACTGCAGCACAAGAAGCGCTTGCTGCCGCTGAAGGCGGCGATACTGCAAAACTGCAGGCTGCAGTCGATAAAGCACAGGCTGCTGTGACTGCAGCACAGGCCAAGGTAGATGAAGCGAACACTCGTCTTGCTAAGGCACAAGATGAATTGAAGCCGCTGAAACAGGCTCAGGAAGCCGCTCAGAAGGCTTATGACGAAGCCAAGGGTAGTATGACGATCTTGGTGGTGGCGAACTTACGGCCCAATTAGAGGCCGCACAGGCAGCCTACGACAAAGCTAAGGCAGCGGCAGCTGCTAACAATACTGCGGCGGGCGACGCCAAGAACAAACTCGATGATGCGGTTGCTGCAAAAACTAATGCACAGACCGAAAAAAATAATGCTGACAAAGCAGTAAAGGATGCTCAGAACGCTCTCGATAAAGCGATTCAAGACTACAAAGACCTCACGGGCAATGAGCCTGCAGACAATGGCAACATACCGCAAACCTCTGAAGGTGATAGCAACTTAAATGACCAGGAAAACACAATAATCGATAGTTCTGGAACCGACCCCGGCGGGGATAATGCTAGCACGATTGATAGCAGTTCAGGAGGTGCTAGCAATGAAGTCGGGGCGGCCAATACCGAAGAGCCGAGCGACACTCCTCAATCCCCTACTAGTGAGGAGGTCGCGGCAGCCCAACAGAGGGTGGATGAAGCCAGGATCGCGCTGGATAGGGCGAAGTCTGCCCAACTTCAGGCTGCTCTGTATCTTTCGGCCGCCGATGACGCTGCTTCTACTGAAAGCCCAAGCCTTCAGGAGCTCGAAGAAGCATTGAAGAATGCAACGGCTGCAGCAGATACTAAAGAGCGTGAAGTGAAGGGCATCGAAGCGGAGATTGCGGCTTATGCAGCAGAGCTTGAAACCGCAACTCAGCAATTTAAAGATGCAGAAGCACGCCTCGCAAATGCTCCAAAACTGCTCCAAGATGCAGCCGATGCGAAGGCTGCTTTTGAAGCAGCGGAGCAAAGCCAGAAAGCTGCATCCGACAAGAGTGAAGCGACTTTCAAAGCGATGAAAACCGCTGAAGGTGTTTGTGGCACTCTTGAGGATCAGGAAGATGAGCAGCTTGCGGCTATTGGCAAGCTTAACGAAGAGAAGACCAAAATCAACGATGATGAGGTTACGCCAGCCGACACTGCTTATCGAACAATATTGAGCACTCTCGATCCAAGCGAGTACGATACTGATCGAATCGCTGCAATCAATAAGGCTGAAGAAGCCCTCAACGATGCAAAGACGGCATACAACAATGCAAATACGCGCGATATCGAAGCGCTTGCAGAAGTTGACTTGGCGAAGGACAAGCAAAAGAGCGCTGAGCAAGCTCAGGGTCGTGTCAATACGCTTACCTATAATACGGATCCTGCAAACCTGATCACCGAACCAGGTTATGAGTATCTGAACGATCGTATCGATGCGATTCGCGCAACCGAGGCTCCGCTTGCTGAAAAAGCTCAGCTGAAAGCTGATGCCGAGAAGAAGCTGAACAGCCAGAAGCTTGCATATGATGCCGCGACTAACGAGCTGAATCGTGCTACTGCTGCTGCAGCAGCTGCTCAGGCAGAATACGATCGTCTTTCTGGTAAGACTCCTTCCACCGATCCTAACAACCCTGGTGGCAATGGTGGTTCTTCTGGTAAGCCCGGCAACCTTAACCCAGGCGGCAGCACCAACCACAACAATTCCAGCAACACCGCGCCTAAGAACAATGCCAAGAACCTTGGTAATAAGGGTGGGAACAACAATGGTTCTTACGCTGCAGGCAGCAAAGACAACACTACTGCTCAAGCTGATGAATCTACGGTAGTTCAGGCAAAAGCGGATACTGCTAAAGCACCTGTGAAGAAGACTGCTTCGAACAACGGTATCGATCCGCTTATCTTTATTGTTGTCGGGGCAATCGTTGTTGCTGCCGCTGCCGCAATCGCAGCTGCTGTTGTTCGCTCTCGTCGAGCGAACGCTCAGCTAGCTGATGAAGAGGCTTAATCAGCCCATAAACACTTTTATACAAAGGCGAACCTCATCGGGAGTTCGCCTTTTTTGTCGAGGCTTCCTGTAAAGATGCCTGATTTAACAAGACCGCAAGAACAATCAGTTCAACAAGAGAGACTTGCAAAGAGGGATCACGATGAAACGAGCACAGGAAAAAATGAGTAACATTTCGAAACTATGCTTCAGTGTCTTGGTGGCATGTCTCATTGCAGTGCCAGCGCTCATGGGTACTGTTTTTGTTAATGCATTCAATGGCAATCTTGTAGCTTTCGCTGCCGATCTTGAAGCATCGCCCCAGTCTCTTTCAGAGGCAAAAGCGGCTCTTGATGCAGCAAAGCAGAACCAAGAAACCGCTTCCACTCAACATGATGAGGCGAAGAATGCCTACGATTCGTCGACCGCTGACTACAATGCAGCTGTTTCGGAACACGCTGTCGCACAAAAGGCATCAGATGAAGCAAAGGCAAAAGGCCAGAGCGAATTCAATGCAGCTAAGGCGAAGGCAACTGCGAAGGTTGATGCCGCGCAAAAGAAGCTCGATCAAGCAAATGCGGAAAAGCAAGATCTTCTCAACGAGCTAAAATCCCAGGAACAAGTAGTTGCAGCTGCCCAGGCGGCCTATGATGCAGCCGCAGCAAACGCACCAGGCGTCGAGGAAGCATCTACCAACTTGAAGCAAGGACAAGAAGACAAGGCAGCATCCGAAGCGGCGCTTGCTCAAGCGAAGAAAGCTGCCGATGGGGCACATGAAATTGCGTTAGCCGCAAATGAAACCAGGAAAAAAACAGCAAGGCTCTTTGACGAAGCGGTCAATGCCTATAATGAGTCTGTGAGAGAATACAACAAGGCTGCCCGTGCTTATGAAAAAGCTTGGGAAGCGCTTCATAATAGCGCCGATGGAGATCCGACAGGCGCTTTGCAAGAAGCTGTTGAAGATGCTTGGAAGAAATACGAGCAGGCTGAGCAAGCCATGGATGCAAAGAAGCAAGAGGAAGACGCTGCGGAGAAAGCTTATGGTGATGCTCAGACTAATGCCCACAATAAAAATAACGATTATTTAAGCAAGCTTAGTGAATTTGAAGCGTATCAGAATAAAGGTATGACCGACGAGGAGCTAGAGCGCCTAAGTCCAGTATATGCTGAGCTCACACTTGCGCGTGAAGAGGGTCCCAACGTTGAAGATGCTCTCAATACGCTGGAGACGAGAAAAGGTGAGTTGAAAGAAGCGTTAGCGGCGAAAGAGGCAAAGCAAAAAGCATACGATGCTGCCGTGCACAAGGTGGAGACTGCTCAGACAGAGCTGGATGCGGCAGAGGAAGCGCTTGCGGCCATTTCTGAGGTCTATGATTCTTCCTCGGACATTTTTGTAAGAGTGCAGGGTCAACGCGATGCTGCACGGACTGTCTCTAATAACGCAAAAGAAGCAGAAAAAACCGCATTATCGGAGCTTGGAAATGCAAAGTCTGCTTATGATACCGCGCTGGGTAATTACAGAACAGCAGAAAATAATCTCAATGAAGCAGCAGGCTACTGGGCAATTTGTATAGAAAACTGTATGTCCATGGTGCCAAGGGACTACTACACTCAGGCAGAAACCCTGAGACAAGCATTTGATTCTCTCCACGATCATATAGAGCTTAACAGCAATCTCTCAATTAATATTAATAAGATCATAACAGCCAACAAAGCGAGAGAAGATATCTACACAAGCGAAGAGAACCAAAACGCTCGTGCGGCTATAGCGGATGCTCAGGCTAAACTCGACAACAAAGACATCTTGGTGCAACGACGAGACGATCTCCAAACAGCTTCGACAACAGCCAAAACAGCATCCGATAACGCCTTGACTGAGAAAAATACAGCATCGACAAACAATGATAAGGCAGTTAAAGATGCCGCTGAGAAGCAAAGCTCTTATGACCAGTTGAGTGCAAAGGCATTGCAGGCTCAGTCCGATTTGGATGCAGCAGAAAGTGCTTTGGTAAGCCTCCAGGAGGCGTACGATCGAGCGCTTTCGCTTCAGGGTAACTCGACAAGCGAGATGAGCGATGCCCGCAATGCGCTCGATGCTGCGAAAGCAAAGCAGGAATCTCTCAATGCGCGCTTCAACGCTCTGATGGCAACTGTCTCCAATGCTGAAAGCGAACTCAAGCAAGCGAAAGAGGAATCCAATGGTGCCCAGGCACTTTCGTGGGAGTCTGCATTGCGTTCCCCGGTTCTTATGCCTGCCTATGCATATTTGAATAGCTTTGTTGAAGCATATCGTGCCTTGCAGAACCCCTTGAGGGCAGCGGAGGATCGTATGAATGCAGCTTATGAAACCATGAATAGCAATAAGCGCATTTTTGATACCGCTGTTGGCAATCTGAGCGATGCAAATGAAGCTGTTAAAACGGCGCAAGCAAATTACGATCAAGCTTTGGTTAGCGCCAGCAGCAACCAGGCCCCCGTTAAAAAAAGCACTCCAAGCGCCAATACGGATCCGCTTCCTTTGATCGTTGGCGGAGTAGTTGTTGCTCTAGCCGTTGCTGCTTTAGCGGCTTTAGCCTTTCATCGTCGTCGTGTTGGGGTTAAGAAGTAAGAACGTTAGAATCTGATTGATGGCCGTCCTTCGGGGCGGTCATTTTTTTGTGAGAGTCATCGTGGGCATTGCATTAATTGCTCTACTTCAAGGTCTCGTTTGAAATAACCGTTCATTCATTTAGTATAGTTTGTTCAAGGAGCGATTACTGAAAGGGGGCAATCCATGAAGACAAGAGCTGAAGAACGCTGGGAACAAATGCAGCAACTCCTTGCGCGCGAAGCATCAGGCTACGATGGTCCGGTGAAGATCTCTTCGCAGCGTACGCTTTTTGGTATCAAGAGTCATGTCGAAGAGGTAATCGAAAAGGCTGCGGCTGAAGATACTCAGAAATGCATGGATAAGCTTTCAGATAAAAATGGCAGCTCCCCAAAAGAACATAATGAGAATTAGCCGAATCCCTCTCTATATATTAGTAAGAAGAAAGGAAGCACAATGAGTGAAGTTCGCGACGAAATAATGAAACGTATTCTTTCTGGAAAGATTGTCCAGGCACCGACTGCTTGCTATAAAGCAGAGCTTGATGGCACCGTGAGCGATGAACTCATCGAGTTCTATACTCCTCGCGCTGAGAATCCGGTGCTCGACATGATCATTGTTGAACATAGTTTCGTTACGCCGCGCGGACAGGCATCACCACGCCAGATTTCGTTGGCAACCTCCGATGTAGTCGAAGGGCTTTCTCGTCTTGCAAGCCTTATCAAGGACAATGGCAAGGTCGCGTTCATTCAGCTTGCTCATGCGGGCGGTACGGCGTATCGTAAGGTTACCCGTTTGGTTCCCTGGGCGCCGAGCAGCATGGTCATCGGTGAAGCAGCGACTGGATTGGGCGATCCGATTCCTTGCGCAGAGATGACCAAGGCTGATATTGAGCTCACGATCCAGCAGTTTGCCGATGCGGCGGTGCGTGCAATGCAAGCAGGTTTCGATGGTGTAGAGATCCATGCTGCGCATGCCTATCTCTTGAATGAATTCTTCAGTCCGCTCACCAACCATCGTACCGACGAATATGGTGGTTCGATCAAGAATCGTGTGCGCATTCATTGTGAAGTTGCAAAAGCGGTGCGCATAGCGGTTGGCCCTGATGTGCCGATCTCGATGCGCTTCGGTGGGTGCGACTACAAAGAAGGCGGCAACACGATCGAAGATGCGGTTGAGGCGGCGAAGGTCATCGCAGCAAATACCGACATCGATATCCTGAACGTTTCAGGTGGTATGTGCTATTACAAGCGGCCTGACCATAAAGAGCCAGGTTATTTTGCGGAGATGACCACCGCGGTCAAGCAGGCGGTTGACCTGCCGGTCATCGTTACGGGCGGTGTACGCACACTTGAAGATGTTGATACGCTTCTTGCTGAAGGAGCTGGTGATCTCGTAGGCGTTTCTCGTGCCATCTTCAAGAATCCTGCCTGGCCCGCACCTGCCGAGTAGTTTGTCATCTTTTGTGGCTCTGTAACAATCTAGCAAGGGAATTCTAGCTTTTGCTCCACACACGCTACGATGGTAGAACATCATGGCGAATCAGGTCGAACATACTACTCAGAGCAATGCCAGCATCAAGGGTCTTACGTCTGAAGAGGCGCGTGCCGCTCAGGCTGCAGGCAAGGTGAATGCGGATGCTACCGTAAAAACGCGCTCGTACGGTAGCATTTTCCGCAGCAACATTTGCACGCTCTTCAACCTTATCAACGTGATTCTTGCGGTGTTCGTCTTCTTGACGGGCTCGTACAAGAACATGCTCTTCATGCTCGTGATCGTCATCAACACCATCATCGGTATCGTGCAGGAGATTCGCTCGAAGATCACGACGGATCGGCTCTCGATCGTAGTTGCCGCCAATGTTGAGGTGATGCGCGATGGGAGGCTCCAGAAGATCCCTATCGATGAGCTTGTGCTTGGCGATGTGATGCGTCTGGGGCGCGGGAACCAAATTCCGACCGATTCGGTGGTGCTGGAAGGGGAGTGCAAGACCGACGAAAGCTTGCTCACTGGTGAAAGCAGGCTCATTCCCAAACAAGCAGGTGACCAACTGTATAGCGGATCGTTCATTAATGCGGGCACCGTATGGGCGCGCGTTAAGAAGGTGGGAGCCGACAACTACGCGGCGCAGATCACAAACGAGGCTAAGCAGAAAAAGGCGATCAATTCCGAAATCATGACCAGCCTTAATAAGATCATCAAGTACGTGAGCATCTTCATGTTCCCAGTGGGGCTGCTACTGTTCGCCAATGAATATCTCCTGCACCATGTCGAGCTCGATCCCGCCATCCTCTCAACGGTTTCGGCTATGGTGGGCATGATTCCTGAAGGGCTCATCTTGCTTGCTTCAACGGTTATGGCGGTTGCTGTCGTGAGACTCGCGCGCCATCAGGTGCTCGTGCAGCAACTTTACTGCATCGAAACGCTTGCACGCGTGGATGTGCTCTGTTTGGATAAGACTGGTACGATCACGACTGGTGGCATGGAGGTTTCTAATCTTGTGCCGCTCGATACTCCTGATTCAGAGGCGATAGGGCACGAGCTGAACAAGGTAGTTGCCTCGCTTGTTGCAAGCGATGAGGATCCGAACGATACTGCACGTGCTATTCAGGAGTATTTCGGACTCGCTTCAGACGGGAAGCAGAAAACCGAACAGGGGATAACACCCACTGATCTGTTAAAGCCTACGCGCGTGATTCCCTTTTCTTCCGATACGAAGTGGTCGGGTGCTGCGTTTGCTAACGGCAAGGCCTACGTGATGGGCGCTGCCCAGTTCATTCTTGAGAAAGATGCAAATGCCTTGGCGCAGATCAAGGGCTCGCTCGACGCCTATACTGCTGATGCGCGCGTGTTACTCGTGGCGCGTGTGGAGGGTTTTGATGCCAATGGCGCGATCGAAGGCGATGCAATCCCCCTTGGCTTCGTATGCTTGCGCGATCAAATCCGCTCGACTGCTGCTCAGACGATCGCTTACTTCAAAGAACAAGGCGTAAAACTGAAGGTGATCTCGGGCGATGATCCTCATACCGTTTCTGGTATTGCGCAGAAAGTTGGTGTCGAAGGAGCTGATCGCTTCATTGATGCCACCACGCTCAAAACGGATCAGGATATTGCTTCTGCGATCAAGAGCTACAACGTGTTCGGACGCGTGCGTCCTGAACAGAAGAAAGCATTTGTGCTCGCGTTGCAGGCTGAAGGTCACACGGTCGCCATGACAGGAGACGGCGTGAATGATGTGCTTGCGCTGAAGGCAAGCGATTGCAGCGTTGCCATGGCGAGCGGTTCCGATGCTGCGCGCAATGTTGCCCAGCTCGTGCTCGTTGATAACGATTTTGCAAGCATGCCTGCGGTGGTGGCAGAAGGGCGTCGTTCGATCAACAACTTGCAGCGCTCGGCTTCGCTCTTCCTGGTCAAGACCTTGCTTTCGATAACAGCAGCGTTCTTATTTATCTTCCTACCGTGGCAATATCCCTTCGTGCCGATCCAGCTTACGCTCATATCGGCCTTCACCATCGGCCTTCCTTCGTTCGTGCTTGCGCTTGAACCCAATAAAGATCTGGTGCGAGGACATTTCCTCCCGAATGCGGTGGTGCATTCCATTCCTGGAGCAGTCTGCGCAGTGGTGAGCATTGTGGTGCTAACGATAGTGGGCAATGAAGCGATCGGTCTTGATTATCGTCAAGTCTCAACGCTGTGCGTTATGGTGGTGGCCTTGCTCGGGATCATGCTGGTGATCAGGCTCTCGATTCCCTTTACGCCGCTACGTTGGGGGCTACTGGTGGTCGTGATCGGCGGCCTTTTGATCGGGGTAGTTGGCTTTGGGTGGCTCTTTGATATCGCACCCTTCACCCCAGAGATGTGGCAGAGCTTCGGCATTGCAGCGCTGGTGAATATCGTAGCGTTCAACTACCTCTACAACGTGCTCGATGCACGTCACAAGCGCCGCCTCGTCTCTCTTCCACAATAGCTTGAAGTCAGATGGCAAGCTACCCGATCGTTCGACATCTTTTCCTATCTATCCCACGCAAGCAGCACGCCTATGGGGCACTTGTAATTACCTGCAACACCCCGACATTCAGAAGTCAATTTCCTCATAGTGGATTCCGCGGGCATCGAGTTCGTCGAAGAGTTCCTTTGGGGTTAATGCACGAATGCTCGACCGCGAGAAATCTTTGGTGTTCCTTGTAATAATGAAGTCGGCTGCAACCTTTTTTGCGCAGAGCGCAACAAGGCAGTCTTCGAAATCGCTCCATCTTTGAGCAAGTGCATCTGATACATCCTGAGAAGAGACACCAACTATCTCCAAAAAACCCAGATCTTCTTCGATCATCCTTTGTGCCTCAATGTTTCCAAAGTCTTTGCTCAAAAGATAGTGAATATCGGTGATCATAGTTGCAGATATGAAGGTTTCTGCAACACCTGTTATACCTAGTAAACAAGTTCTTCTTGAGAGCTCGTAAAATGGCTCGCGCCTTCCGATATGGTCTATCAGGATGTTGGTATCAAGCATCAAGCGCATGATTATCCTTGAGCCGCGCATCGCGGATTTCGTTATCTGTCAAACTGATAGGTTTTTTGGTATGGCAGCGATCGAACGCAGCAATTTGATCTGAGACATTTTTATGAGGCTGTTTCGGATCGAGATCGAAAGGTAAGCAGTCATGGGACACGGTGTAATCGAACAGCCTTCTTACTGCTTGAGAAGGTGTAAGCCCAAGATCTTTCATGACCTTTGCTCCTTTGTTCTTCGTCTCTTGATCGAGACGAACAGTAAGAACCGCTTCCATGATGACTCCCTATAATGTATTACATGTATTACATTATAGCATATGCTTATTGACATATCAGCAGTCTGCATCCGCGCCCAAGAAAATTAGCCATCTAGTAACATGTTGTCTTGGGCGCTTCTGATCGCGCGTTAAATGCCCATGTCTTCGCTGTCTTGAACGAGGAGCTCTTTGCCGTAACGCTCTTCGGTGATCTCGTCGAGCGAGCGACCTTGGGTCTTCGGACACCAGATCACGCCCACCACGAGCGACACGAGCAAGAAGCCGCACATGATCCAGCCTGCGGTTACGAAGCCTGCAGGCGTTTCAACGCCAAGGCCGGCAACAGCAACGAGTGACCAGATGCCGAGCACGCCACGCACGAGGAAGAACATGATGCCCTGCACGCCGCCACGATAGACGGTAGGGAAGAGCTCGGTCGACCAGAGTGCATAGAAGCACTGAGCCGAAAAGCCCGCTGAAACGCCCCAAAGCGCAACGAATACCCAGAGCAACCAGCCCCAGCTATCAGCCGTGCCTGCTTCGAGCTGCATGCCGAAGAACACCATGACCAGCCATGCCGCCAATGCCATGCCTGCGGTCAATGCGAACAGGATGCGGTGCGGCACCTTATCGCCGAGCGCCGAGAAGATGGCGAGCGAACCGATAGCGGTGAGCACCCACATGACCGTTTGGAGCAGCGAGATGGTGGTGTCGTCCAGATTGCCTGCCGCTGCGTACATGTAGGGCATGAACTGACCCATCGTGCCCGCAACGATATTCCAAGTGAGGTAGACCGCAACGAGGAAGATGATTGTCTTGATGTTCACCGCATTGGTAAGCGCGCGCTTCATCATCGAGACGAAGCTCTCTTTCGCCTTCAGCTCCTGTTTGCTGGTCCAGTCGGTGGATTCCTGCAGCTTGCGCTGGAGATTCCACGCAACCAAGGCCACTACGAACAGGATCGCGAACAGCAAACGCATGGCGAACAAGCCATCAAAAGGACCATAGGTTCCTGCGGGGAGCAGCTCGCCACTCGCGGCGAAGGTGGGGAACACGAGCGAGAAGATGAGCGAGATGAGGAAGATGACAGCCGGACCGCATGACCAGGCGAACTGGCTGATGCCGATGTTCGACGCACGGCGGTTCGACCCCGACATCTCGGAGATGTAGCTCCACGATGCCGGCACGCCCGCGCCTACCGAGAGGCCCGAGATCACGATGCCTATCACCAACATAGGCAGATTCGCTGCGATCATTACGATGAATACGCCCGTGGCATACACGAGCATGTTGTAGGTGTAGATGAACTTTCGTCCCAGCTTGTCGGTGAGGAATCCGCCGATCAGCGCACCAACAGCAGCGCCGAAAGCGTTCGCGCCGACTGCGCCCAAGATGGCGGTCCAGGCACTGCCGAAGTTGAATGCGACCGCCCACGCAGCAAGTGCCACGGATGAAGCAACGATACACCCCGAATCGAGGAAATTCGTAAGGGAAACCGCGATCGTTCCCTTTCTTTCTTGTGAGAGAGCCATGGCAGTCCCCTTTCTAGTCAAGGTGGAAAACGCATTCGAGCGGCGTGCTCACCGGTGAATTGTCGGGATTGACCTCCATGACATCGGCCATGTAATCCCACCATCGTTTGCATATCTCAGTTTCAGCGCTCGTGTCGTAGTGTGCAGGATCTGCTACTTCAACGGAGGCGAAGAGCGTATCGGTCTCGGGGTCAAGGAAGATCGAGTAGTTGCGTGCGCCATAGTCGTGCAACATCGCGACCATCTCTGGCCACAGTTCATCGTGGCGTCGCTCGTATTCAGCGGCAAACCCAGGTAGCAGCTTCATCTTGAAGCCCTGAATCGTATATCCATCTGCGGTCTTTCGCGTTGTCATAGTCTCATTCCTCCTCTTGCTCCGCGCGCTTACTGCACGTTTGCTCCGCGCTTACTGCACGTCGAGAAATTCCTTGTTGATCTCCACGTTGAACTCCACGCCGATCTGCGCGAGGCCTTCATCGGTGATGGTGTTCAAGAACTCGTTCGATCCGCCATTCATCGAGCGAGCGCGGAAGTAGATGTCCGCTGCCTTCTCGATGCAGTGCATGAGCCCGAAGGTCTCGTCGAAATCTGCGCCAGAAACGAACAGACCGTGCTGCGCCCAAATGACCGCAGGATAGCTCTTCATCTGCTCCGACGTGGCCTTTGCGATTTCGTTGCCGCCCGGCACCATCCAGGGCACCACGCCCACGCCTTCGGGGAACACGACCACGCATTCGGTCATGGCTTTCCAGAGCGCACGCGAGAACGTGCGCGCGTCGAGCGGTTCGACGAAGGTCATGGCGATGATGTTGTTGGGGTGTGCGTGATAGATCCCG
>FR895143.1:131131-136230 GCA_000435675.1 Eggerthella sp. CAG:298
GTGCTTGGGGGTGTCAGAGGTGGGTTGGCGGTTCACCAGCCCCCAGACCACACGATAGGCGCTGCCCGCTTCGTTCATCTCGACGATGCCGATGTTCTCGATCGGCGAAGCGGAGACATTGTGCATATACGCACCAGACCCGGTAATGAGGAAGTAAGCGTTCGTCAGGGTTGGTTCGCTGAAGCCCAGATCGACCCATTCGCGCGGTGCGCTGTCGAACCCGCCGCGCACCTTTGCCACGTCTTCTTCGGTCATACGGTAGGTGAGGTTGCCACCGTTACGCTCGTGCCAGCCTTGCAGCCAGCCATCGTCGCAAAGATGGATGAAAGCTTGGATGAAGGGTGCGCGCGTAACAAGCGCTTTGTTGGTCGCGCTGGCGGCGGCATCGAACCCTTTGCCAGCCGCATCCATCGCAGCATCGAAGCCCTTGCCTAGTCCTGCCTGGATATCGTCGAACACTCCCATTACGGTTCCTTTCTACTTGCGCTTTGAGGTGATCTGCTCTTCATAGCGTGCAACTTCAGGGTAGCACTCAAGATCGGTCCGTACCCCTTGGCGCGTGCAGTATTCATCCCATACGGTGCCGAAGGGCATCGATTTCGCAGCTTCGGCGAGCATCATCTTCTCTGTGAAGCGGTATTCGTCCTGCAGTTCCTTGAGCTGATCGTTCGGCTGCAGGAGTGCGTAGAGCAGGGATTTCTCCATAGCGCGGCAGCCGGTCACCCATGCGCCGATGCGATTGATGGAGGCGTCGAAGAAGTCGAGGCCCACGAGCACCTTCTCCCAAGCACCAGGGCAACGGACGATCTCGGCGGCGATCTCCTTCGTAGGATCGTCGAAGAGGATCACGTGATCGGAATCCCAGCGGACCGGGCGCGTGACGTGCATGGGGATCTTGTCGAAGAAGAGCAGCAGCGCGGAGAGCTTGTCGGCGACGTTTTCGGTGGGGTGGAAGTGACCCGAGTCGATAAGGTTGTACACGCCGGGATGAGTGGCGGCATAGGCGAGATAGAATTCGTTCGAGCCAACGGTCATGGATTCGAGCCCGATGCCGAACACCTTCGATTCGCAGGCATCGATCACTCGGTCATAGTTCTCTTCGAAGATCTGATCGAGCGAATCCTTCAGGCGCGCGCGCAGCCCATAGCGGTCGCCCGGTACATCCTTCAAGCCGTCAGGGATCCAGATATTGCAGAGCACTTCATCATCGAGCGCTTCGCCGATCTGCTGCGAGATCTTACGGCACGCCTTCACGTGGTCGATCCAGAATCTGCGCGTTTCAGGATCGGGAGAAGAGAGCGATAGCTCGTTGTTCATCTTGGGATGACCGAAGATGGTAGGGTTGAAATCGATGCCATAACCGTGCTCTTTGGCCCATTCGACCCAAGGTTCGAAGTTGGCATACGTGATCTGGTCGCGATCGACCCAGGGGTGTTCGTCGGTGAAGATGGCATACGAGGCGTGCAGCGCGATGCGCTTCGTGCCGGGAACCATGCTCATCGATTCTTCGAAGTCGGCTTTCAGCTCTTCGAAGTTGCGCGCACGGCCAGGGTAGTTGCCGGTGGTTTGGATGCCGCCCGAAAGGCCGCCTTCTTGGTCGAAGCCGAGCACGTCGTCGCCTTGCCAGCAGTGAACCGAGATGGCCTTTTGGGCCAGCTTGTCCATTGCGGCTTCAACGTCGATGCCGAGCTTGGCGTATTGCTCCTTTGCGCTTTCAAACATCGTGGTCATGATGGTGATCCTTTCTGGTGTTGATCGCTGGATGTCGATCTTCCTTACCTATATATAAGAGAGGTGTTCGCTGGTTGCGCGTTGCCTTTGTTGGTTATGCAGCGTTCGCGTCGTTTATCCTTCGCGTCTCACTCAAGTTGCTCTTCGTTCGCGTGGTATTCGACTACGTTGAACGATTCGGCGATGTTCATGCGCAGGTCAGCCACGCTATCGAAGACACCATCGGCGATCATCTGCACTGCCAGGTTGCCGAGCGCGGTTCCTTCGGTGGGGCCAGCGTAGAGCGGGATGCCGCATGCGCGTGTGGTGAGTTCGGAGAGATACCCATCTTGGCTGCCGCCGCCCACCACATTGAGCGAGGTGAACGTGCGACCGGTGAGCACTTCCAGATCCGCGATCGAATGCGCATAGCACTGGGCGAGCGAAAGGTACACGCAGCGCATGAGCTCGCCGATGGTGCGCGGAACGTCTTGCCCGCTGCGCTCACATGCGCGGCAGACTTCGTCGATCATCGAATCGGGCGCGAGCAGACGGTCGTCGTTCACGTTGATCGTGGTGGAGAACGGTTCGGCACTACGGGCAACCTCGATCAGGTCGGCAAAACCTACCTGCCCCTTTTCGAGCGTAGGGTCGATCTCGAGTTCGTAGTGCTTGGTGGCGATATCGGTTGCGGGCGTGCTGGCACCTTGGGCATGCGTTTCGTGCGGCTTCGTTTCGCTGGCATTTTTGTCTTTGCCTTCAACATAGGAAACGCCATTGAGTTCGCGACGGATCGATTGGATCATCCAGAGCCCCATGATGTTCTTCAAGAAGCGGAACCGCCCCTGGTAGCCGCCTTCGTTCGTGAAGTTCTGGAGGCGAGAGGCGGCTGAAGTGATGGGCCCTTGGTTCTCGATGCCGAGCAAGCTCCAGGTGCCCGACGAGAGGAAGACCGCGTCGTCATCGCGCGCGGGCACGGCCAGATAGGCGCTGCCCGTATCGTGCGTTGCAGGCACGATCACGCGGGGCATGTAGCCGATGGCGGCCGCGATCTCGGGCTTCACCGTGCCGAGTTCGGTGCCAGCCATGACCACGTCCTTGAAGATGTGCGCAGGGATGCCGAACGTTTCGAGGATCTTCTGGTCCCAGTCTTTCGCGCGTGCGCTCAAGAGCGAGGTGGTAGAAGCATTCGTATATTCGTTGGCCATATTGCCGGTGAGCAAGAAGGCAAGATAGTCGGGGATCATGAGGAAATGCTCGGCCGCTTCGAGCTGTTCGGGGTTATCGCGTTTCAAGGCGAGCAGCTGGTAGAGCGTGTTGAACGGTTGGCGCTGGATGCCCGTGTGCTGGTAGACCTCCGTGGGGTTCATGATGGCATCCGCCAGCGGGTAGATGCCCTGCGTGCGTTCGTCGCGATAGGCTACCGCATTGCCGATGAGCTGCTCTTGTGCATCGAGCAGCACGAAATCCACGCCCCAGGTGTCGATGCCGAGCGTTTTCGGCTCGAAGCCTGCCTCGCGTGCGGCGGCAAGCCCTGCCACCACTTCGTCGAAGAGCATCTCGATGTCCCAGCAATCGTGACCGTCGATGCGTTTTTGGATGTTGTCGAAGCGGTGAACTTCGGCGAGTTGGATGTGGCCGGCTTCATCGATCCAGCCGATAACCACGCGCCCTGAAGACGCTCCGATATCGATGGCGGCGTAGCAGTTCGTGTTCAAGGGTGCTTCCATTAGCGCGCCACCCCGCTTTCCTGGCAAGAGCTGGGCTCTTCGTTCGTATCGCAGTGCGCGCCAGCAGAAGGTGTTCCTTTTACCTGAACGACTTCGAGCACGTTGGTGGCATGCACGATGCGCTGCGATGAACCAACGGCAAGGTTACTCGCTTCAGGTGAGGTACGGCGGTCGCCCAGCGTGAAGACTGCGATATCGCCCGGGTTCATGAGGTACGCATCGAGCACGGCTTGTTGGCTCGAGGAGAGCACCTGCGCCGGGTCACCTTGATTTTTGCCGCAGATCGCGCGCACGCCCCAGCAGAGGCTGAGCTTGCGAGCTACTTCTTCGGTGGAGGTGACTGCGAAGATGGGGACCTTCGGGCGGAAGGCTGATACGAGACGCGGCGTGCGGCCGGTGAGCGTAGGTGTGACGATGCCGCGCGCTTCAAGGCTCTCTGCAGTGGCAGCGGCGGCGTATGCGATCATGGGAGAGACGCGCGCGTGCTTTTCGGAGCGACTCGGAACAGGATGCTCCGCCAAGAGATAGGGCTCGCTCGCTTCGGCGATGCGCGCCATGGTTTGTACCGCGAGCTGCGGATACGTGCCGATGGCGGTTTCGCCGGAGAGCATGACCGCATCGGCTCCGTCGTAGATGGCATTCGCCACATCGGCCACCTCTGCGCGCGTGGGGTGGGGGTGGTGGATCATCGAGTCGAGCATGTGGGTCGCGATGACCACGGGGCAGAATGCGCGGTTGCATGCCTTCACGATCTTCTTCTGCAGGTGAGGCACCGATGCCGGATCGACCTCCACACCCAGATCGCCACGAGCGACCATGATGGCATCCGAAGCTTCGATGATCTCGTCGATGTTCTCGACCGCCTGGGCGTTCTCGATCTTCGACATGATATCGATGTTCGTGCCGCCGTTCTTATCGAGGAAGGTGCGGATCGCGCGCACGTCTTCGGCGTTGCGCACGAATGAGGCGGCGATGTAATCGACTCCCATTTCGATGCCGAAGCGCAGGTCGCGCTCATCTTGCTCAGTGATGATCGGGAGCGGAATGGTGATGTCGGGAATGTTCAGTTGCTTGCGTTGCCCGAGCGTGCCAGGATTCTGCACGGTGCAGAGGATATCAGTGCCATCAACTTTGTCGACCGCAAGTTCGATCAGGCCATCGTCGAGCAGAATGGTGGAGCCGGTCTGGACGTATTCGTGCAAACCAGGGAAGGTTTGATGGATGCGCGCAGCGGTGCCGGGTACGTCTTCTTCGGTAAGGACGAGCTGTTTACCAGCGTAGAGTTTCACGGGGCCTTCGTTTTGAAGGAGGCCTGTGCGAACGCAGGGACCTTTCGTGTCGAGGATGATGCCAATGGGAAGGTCGAGCTCTTCACGCACCTTTTTCAGGTTGTCGATATGCGTGCGATGCTCTTCATGTGTTCCGTGAGAGAAATTGAGGCGCGCAAGATCCATGCCTGCCACGATCATGGCGTGAATGGTGGTTTCCGATTCGGTGGCTGGGCCGAGCGTGCCAATGATCTTCGTACGCTTGTTCACAACGCCCCCTTCTCCCGCATTCGTGAATTACGTACCACCCAGAGCATAGAACAGGTGCAGCCGTGCACACTAATAGAACATACATTTGTTAAAAAGGTGACAAACTACCCGGTCGTTCGAC
>FR895144.1:0-3024 GCA_000435675.1 Eggerthella sp. CAG:298
CTGACCGCAATGATGGGGTGTTTGGATAAACGCCACAACGATGCGAACGCTCCAAGCGCATGCTTGCGCAGAACGCGCAGTTGTGACGCAACTGAGTGTTCGATGCGGTTGTCAGGGTCCTCTGACTGGATGGTATGTTTCGTGCATTTCCTAAAAACATATCTATAGTCGGGAGAATCCGTATCAACCGAACACAGCTATACGAACGAATCGTCTTACTTTAAGGACGTCGATTCTCAAATTGAGGACAGCGCATCCTTGAAGAAAGCCTTGAAAGCAAGATAATTGGGTCAACCGTTGGTTGGCTTTGAGCAGCCGCAATAGAAATACGCTCGCTTGTGCGGCATGAGTGGTGCCGAGATAATCATTGTAGAAAGGAGGCGCTATGGAGGCCAAAGATTTTGCAGAGCGATTCACCTCGTATCGCCGCGATAATGGACTGACCCAGGAAGATGTGGCAGAGCATCTTGGAATTACGAAAGCCGCCGTATCGAAGTGGGAGTGCGGGCATAGCTTTCCGGACATCTCGCTTATGCCGGAAATAGCCTCTCTGTTCACGATCAGCCTGGACGATCTCTTTGGCTACAGCACGTTTATGGACCAGTCGAAGATCAATGAAATCTCACAGCAGTCTATCCTTATGCTCGCAACAGAGCCCGAAAAAGCCATGGAATACATCAGGGCGCAAGCGAAAGCGCATTGGTCTTGTCCGGGCTTGTTACGAGCATTGGCTCTTGCCGTATACTCGCAAATTCCCCAGAAGCCTGGATCCGACAAAACGCCTTTGGAAGGCGAAGCCTTCTTCTATGCCTCGGAGGTTGAACGACTTTTTGAAAGAACAGTGCAGTTAGATGGAGCACGTGCGCTTAGCGATGTGGTTCCATATGCTACTGTCCTGCAGATGTTAGGGAAGGGTCAAATGGCGAAGGCTCTGGTAGAGCCTATGGTCTCACAAGAACCAAATCTTGCTTCGCTCTCCTTCGCGCAGCTACTCGAAAAGCAGGGAGATCGGACTGAGGCCCTTCGCGTGCTTCAGAGAGGTTTGTTGTTCTCGCTGCTTGAGACTGCCAGCCTCCTTCAAGCGTTGGCATCCATGTATAACGACGACGAGGAGCGTCTTGCAGCGGTACTCGATCTGGGTGAGCGTTTGACAGCTGATCCAGAGTACATTTCTTTGTCGCCCGTCATGATGCCGTCTCTCACGATGGTGGCCGCAGAATCTGCGGCACAGACCGGCAATCAGATCGAAGCTCTTAAACGCTTGCGCAAGTTCGCGGAAAGCCTTGATGCGTGTTGCGAGTTCTTGGAACATCCCAGAAACCCTGCTTTGTTCGACGAGGTTAAAGATCTCATGTTGCAAGAAGATAATCCGGAGTTTCAATCCGCTCGACGTGATAGCGTTCAGGCACTGAGGCTGTCTTACGCGGACGGGCTGACGAACAAAAAGGTTTGGGAGCCGTTCGCTGCGGATGCCGAATTCATAGAAATTGTCTCGTTAATAAAAGGAGCTGAATATGCGTGAAATCAAGGCAAAGCTATCTGCTGACCTCATATTAAGGCTGCTGGTCATCCACGTGGCCATTCAGCTTGCTTGTGCTTGGCTCCAGACGTTTCAGGCTCCGTGGCCGCTTGAGGATGCGTTTGAGCTCGCCGGCTCCTTTGAAGAACAGTTATTCCAGAGCTTAGGAATCTCGCTTTCTGGCCTGAAAGGGGCTCTGAATTATAAGCCTTTGCTACCGCTTATCGCGAACAGGTCGCTAGATGTGGCATCGCATCAAAAACAGATACTCCTGACAATCAACTTTCCAGCTCATTGTGACCTGCCCTCATCACCGATACAGGGCCGATGCTCGTGCAGCGTAGTAAGGTGAGCCTTCTTCTCGTCATTCGAGCATTCCCATTTTGGGAACAAAACCTCTCAATTCAATAGGAAGCATACGCGAAGGTCACTTTTGCATATAGCCTTTAGCGAGGCTTTCAAAGCTGCACCCAATAAGAATGAAACCAATGGCAGGCGATTAAGAGGATGGATCACGCGAAGCTGGTCGTCATAAGGATGGAGGAAGCGCGGGACTCGCGCGGCATCAGTGTTGCCGAGCTCGCGCGTCGCGCATCCATCGACCGCAAGCGCCTGTGGTACATCCTCGACGGCCAGCGCCAGATGAGGGCGGACGAGTTCATTAGGCTCTGCGCCGTCATGGGCTTGGACATGGGCTTCTTCCTCACCAACGACATGAAGGACGAGCTCGCCGGGCACCGCATGGTGGCCTTCGAGAGCCTTGCGCTCGACGGGAACGCGGTGGCCACGCACGAGGGCATCGAGGACGAGGGCCAGAGCGTCGACCTTGTGGAGAAGCCTGGCCCCGGAAACCCCAAGACCGGCCTCGTGCAGACGGGCGACGCGAACAAGATCCTCCCGCTTGTGTGCCTGGCGGTAGTGGCCGCGTTGACGGCGACATTGGCCGCCCTGCGTGAGAAGCGCCGCAATCGCGCTGAGGATGGAATCGAAAGCGAAGAGAGGATGAGGATTCGGAAGAGGAGGACGACAAGGGCGAATGAGCCTGCACTAGCGAATAGAAGCCTCACCTAAAGCGAGCGCCCCGCAGTTCAATGCAGGGCGCTCGTTGCTTGTTGTGAAGATGGGTAAAGCTAATGCTGGGCACGGCCGATGCTCCGTGCCGTCGCCTCGGCAACTCCGTCCACCATCTCTCGGGTCACGAAGCTGCGTGGATCGACACTCAAGACGACGCAGAGCTTCAGAAACTCCTCCACTCGCATCTCACGCTGCCCGTTGAGCACGTACCAGAGCCGCTTTTGTCGCCCTTAAGAAAGAGCCAGTGAATTCACCCATTCGCTGACGTCTGCGGCGCTGGCGCTGCCGGAGAACCTCATGCCTTCGAGCCACGTGCCGCCGTTTGCCATCTGCTCCAAAAGATCGGCGCTCTGCCCCAGGCCGGACGAGGTGGACGTGCAGAAGGGGATGACCGTCTTTCCGGCAAAATCGTTGCCGGAGACGAATCCGTC
>FR895144.1:3068-3836 GCA_000435675.1 Eggerthella sp. CAG:298
CCCCCGCGAGATCGCGTATCCGATGAAGACGGTGTCATAGCCATCCCAGCCATCAGGAGTGGTCTGCGTAAGCTCGATGTCGCGGGCGCTCTCGTCTTCGTGCTCGACGTTCACTCTGCTGCCCTCCTGATTCCAGTTGAGGTCTTCGGAGGTGTAGGGCTCGGCAGGGGGGATAGCGAACGTGTCGGCGCTCAAATCCGATGCGACCTGCTGCGCTACCCGTTCGGTGTTCCCCGAAGCGGAGAAGTAGGCGACGAGCACGTTGCCGCCAACGTCAGTCGTAGATGCAGCAGAGCTTCTCGGGCTCTCGGAAGACGACTCGGAAGATGCTGCCTGGGAGCTGGATGATGACTGCTCCTGCGAAGAGGATTGCTGTGATCCCGCGCAGCCGAAGAGCGCCAGACTTGCGAAGGCAAGGGCGGCTGCGACGCCTATGAGAGCGAACTTCCGTGTCCTTTTCGATGTTGATGCATTCATCGTGCTTCCTTTCCTTTTCAAGCGACCCAATGGTCGGATTAGACGTTTTCCGAAAGAGAGTGCGCCTCGCCCTCGCTGGTGGCCATGCCCATGTACTCCATGCCGTACAGGTTGGCGAAACGGCTCATAGTGAACTCACCCCGATGAAACATCTCTTCTGTTGGGGCAGCCCCCTGGAATAGGAAGAAGAGCCGCTTGCCCGCCATGCTCCCTTCCTCCACCGGCCCGTAGAAGCGGTCGAGCATGTTGCGCAGCATACCGCTTAGGTTATGCCAGTAGACCGGCGAGCCG
>FR895145.1 GCA_000435675.1 Eggerthella sp. CAG:298
CCTCGTTGCCTCACCCTCTCCGCTGATCGAGCTAAGCCGATGCGAGCTTTTCCGAGAAGGTCCACGAAGATGACGAACGACCAGGTAGCTTTGTCATCTTTCGGCGAGGAATTGGATGTTCATGTCAACGTTGCCGTCGATGCCGGAGACCGAGCCGGTGTTGGAGTACTGCCAGATGCTGAAGTACTGGTTGAACGTGGGCGCATTCACGTTGTATTGCGCGAGCCAGATGTTGTAATGTGCCAGGTCAGGAAGGTTATAGCGGAGCAGATCCTTCATGCTGCCATAGATCATGGGCGTGTAGCCTGCCTCTTGGATGCGCGCACAGAAGGCCGCGGCATTCTTCGTCATCTGTTCGGGTGAAAGATCATCTGCGCGGCCAGGGGTATCCGCCAGGCGTTCGTGATCGTAAGCCACTGGGTAGGTGATGTTGCGCCCCTTAAGGCGTTCGATCACGAAATCAGCCTCTTCGCGCGCTTCTTCTTCGGTGGTTGCCTGCGAGAAGAAGTAGGCGCCCACCTTCAAGCCTGCCTGGTCAGCGGCCTTCGCGTTGTACTCGAAATACTCGTCCTGCGAAAGCTTTCCCGTGGTCAACCCGCGATTCCCCACGCGCACGAACGCGAAGGAGATGCCGTCTTTGGCAACCGCGTCCCAGTTGATGTAGCCCTGGTGTTCGGAAACGTCCACGCCGGTGCGCGATTCGGCCTTGCCCTCGATCGAGTAGTAGAAGCGGCCGTTATCCTTCTTCAGATAGTCCCAGTTGTAGGTCGAAGAACTGCCCGCCTTGTCACCCGCTTCCTTGGGAAAGAGCGCCGCATGAATGCCCACGCCCACGAGACCAACAACGAGAATAATGAACACGACCAGCGCAAACGAGTTGGTGCGCGTGGCGTTCTCGATCGCGTGCGCGAACCCTTTGCCGCGCGTACGCAGGGGCGCTTCGCCATGCGCGTGGGCAGCGCTTGGCATCTGATCGCCCGCATCAAACTCGTGGCGCGCAGACGAATAACGACTGTCTTGGCTGTTATGTCGCGAATGCTTGAGCATGCAGCAGCGAACGAAACTAGGCTAGTCGCGCGTGAGCTTGCGGTGGATGCGATGTGGCTTCGATGCCTCCGGTCCCAGACGCGCCTCGCGATCTGCCTGATAGGCCTCGAAGCTGCCTTCGAAGAAGTGCCAGTTCCCGGGGTTTTCGTCGGTGCCTTCCCACGCCAGGATGTGCGTTGCGATGCGGTCGAGGAACCAACGGTCGTGGCTCACCACCACCGAACAACCCGGGAAGTTCAGCAGCGCCTCTTCCAGGCTCGAGAGGGTTTCGACGTCGAGGTCGTTCGTGGGCTCGTCGAGGAGCAGCAGGTTGCCGCCCTGCTTGAGCGTGAGTGCCAAGTTCAGGCGATTGCGTTCGCCGCCGGAGAGCACGCCAGCGGGTTTCTGCTGGTCAGACCCTTTGAAGCCGAAGCTTGCCACATACGCGCGGCTCGGAATCTCGGTCTCGCCCACCATCATGTAGTCAGTGTCGCCCGATACCACTTCCCAGAGCTTCTTGTCCGGGTCGATGCCTTCGCGGTTCTGATCGACATACGAGATCTTCACGGTCTCGCCGATCTCCAGGTTGCCGCTCGTAAGATCCTCGAGCCCCACGATGGTCTTGAAGAGCGTGGTCTTGCCCACGCCGTTCGGGCCGATCACGCCCACGATGCCGTTGCGCGGCAGCTCGAACGAGAGATCATCGATGAGCACGCGGCCGTCAAACTCTTTGTGCAAGTGCTCGGCCTTCATCACCTTGGAGCCCAGACGCGGACCCACCGGGATCTGGATCTCGGTGAAGTCGAGCTTCTTCGCCTGGCGTGCTTCGGCCTCCATCTGTTCGTAGCGCTCGAGACGCGCCTTGTTCTTCGCCTGGCGTGCCTTGGGCGATGAACGCACCCATTCGAGCTCGCGCTCCATGCGCTTGGCGAGCTTGGCCTGCTGCTGACCTTGCGCTTCGAGGCGCTTCGCCTTGGTTTCGAGATACGTGGAATAGTTGCCCTTGTACGGGAAGAGCGAGCCGCGGTCGACCTCGCAGATCCATTCGGCTACGTTGTCCAAGAAGTAGCGATCGTGCGTGACCGCGAGCACCGCGCCGGGGTAGCGCGAGAGGAACTGCTCGAGCCAGAGCACCGATTCCGCATCGAGATGGTTCGTTGGTTCGTCGAGAAGAAGCAGGTCAGGCGCTTCGAGCAGGAGCTTGCAGAGTGCCACGCGCCTGCGTTCGCCGCCGGAGAGCACCGAGACGAGCGCTTCGGGGTCGGGGCATTGCAGCGCGTCCATCGCTTGGGAAAGCTGGCTATCAAGGTCCCAGCCATTAGCGGCGTCAATGGCCGTTTGCAGGTCGCCCATCTCGGCCATGAGCGCGTCGAAATCTGCATCGGGATCGGCCATTTCGGCACCGATCTCGTTGAAGCGATCGATCTTGGCGAGCACATCGCCGAAGGCCATCTGGATGTTCTCGAGCACCGTCTTGTCTTCGTCGAGCGGCGG
>FR895146.1:0-11334 GCA_000435675.1 Eggerthella sp. CAG:298
GGTCTTTCCCGTGCCGCCCTTCTGGTTTGCGACTGCGATGGTTCTGCATGGCATGATCTGCCTCCGTTCCTGCGGCAACAGGGCCGCTGTCGGGAGGTCAGAAGAAAATACATGAGGACTCTACAAGACGAGGTGAAAACAGGGCGCAGGGTGCGCCCGTTTCGTGCTCGTACTGGAAGCGTACTGGAAAACTGCGGGTTTCTCATCGAAACAGAATGATTCAGAGATTTCGCCTGTTTCGCGGAATAGCCCTCTGAACTCGTATTTTGCGAAAGATGTAGTTCGCGGGTTTCGCAGCTCACTCCCGATGGAACAGCTTGGAAGGCTGGAGTTCTACCATTGAACTACACCCGCAAAAAAAATGGTCGGGATGACAGGATTCGAACCTGCGACATCCTGCTCCCAAAGCAGGCGCGCTACCAAACTGCGCCACATCCCGACGCGATGTTAAAACATTATAGCAAAAATAACGATGTATTTTTCTCTATTCTATTAGCGGGATATACGCTTTTGACTGGGCGATATAGGCATTTTTAATAATGCTATTCCGATTGACAATTAATACTATTGGATGTTTCCCGAGCAACTGCAAAGAATAGAACTACAGAGCCAAACGCGTTCTGTTCAATATGCGTCTGAAAGGAAGAGCTATGCAAGTATCGGGTCGCACACAAACTATCGCATTAATCGGTTCTCCAGTTAAGCATTCTTTATCACCAGCTATGCATACTCAATCATTCAATGAGTTGGGTGTAGATTGTGTTTATCTTGCATACGACATCGAACCACAAGATCTAGAGTCTGCTGCTGTAGGTATGAAGAACATGGGGTTTGCAGGGTATAACGTTACTATGCCTCATAAAACATTCATTCCGAAATACCTTGACGAACTATCTGACGCGGCGGAATTGATGGGTGCGGTAAACACGGTTGCTATCAAGCAAGGAAAGGCCATTGGTTACAACACTGATGGTGCCGGGTTTATGAGAAACCTCAAAGAAAATGGTGTTGATGTTATCGGAAAGAAGATCACGATCGTTGGTGCAGGTGGTGCAGGATCGGCTATATACACTCAAGCGGCACTTGATGGCGTTGCTGCGATCGATGTCTACAACATCAAGGATAAATTCTTTGACGTGACTGCTGAACGTGTGGCGGAAGTTGCTGAGAAGACAGGCTGCAAAATGCGCCTTATCGATCTCGAAGATAAAGAATCACTCAAGCAATCTATTGCTGAATCAGCATTGTTCGTTAATGCAACACGCGTTGGCATGGGAGATTTGGTTGATCAAAGCGTTATTTCGCCAGACTATCTTGCCGATGGTATAGCGGTTGCTGATACGGTTTATGAGCCGCGTAAGACCAAGCTTTTGAAGGACGCTGAAGCAAAAGGACTCAAAGCGATCTCAGGCTTGGGCATGCTGCTCTGGCAGGCCGCGATCGCTGAAGATATTTGGGTTGGTAAGGAAATGCCCACAAAGCTCATTGAAGAGAGGTTCTTCAACTAAGGGTTGCAGCCATGGGTGCCTTCGAAGAGGACACCCATGATTCATCTGTTTAGAATCTTCCCTTGCATTGATTTGGCAAGGGTCACAAAGAAAGGGAAATCATCATGGCAATCAGACTAGCAGTTTTTGGGCTTAATCAAGGCTCAAAGATAGCTCGTGATGCAAAGGCGAGCGAAGAGTTCGATCTGGTAGCAGTTGCAGGTTTTGGTCAGCAAGCTGAAGACGTTGCGGCAGAGCTTGATGTGTCGCTCTATGCAGATTTCAATGATCTTCTAAAAGAGGTGCCACTTGATGCAGTAGCGATTGCGCTTCCGAACGGACTTCATGTAAGTTCGACGCGTGCATGTTTGGATGCGGGGGTTAAGAACATCCTATTGGAGAAGCCTATTGCTAATACGGTCGAAGAAGCGCAAGAGATCATTGCTATGTGCGATGAAGCAGGTGCGATGCTGCTCATCGGCCACCATCGTCGTTCTTCATCAAAGTATCTTTTCCTGCGTGATTTTATTGAATCAGGTAAGCTTGGTGATCTTGTTGGCGTGCAGGCCTCTTATGCGATCGCGAAACCGTATGCCTACTATGATGTCGAGTGGCATACCAAGAAAGGTGGCGGCCCGTTCCTTATCAACGCGATCCATGATATCGATGACCTAAATTACACCACTGGTATGAAGGCTAATCGTGTCTATGCCGCGGCGCGTAATACGATCCGTGGTAATGAGATCGAAGACTCGGCCTCGATCGTTATTGAGTTCGAAAACGGCATTACAGCTACCTATTTTATTTCTGATGGCACACCAGGTCCTTGGAACTACGACTTAGCTGCAGAAGAGAATCATTTCTTCAAGTGGTGCCCAGGCGAGAATAGTCTGCGTTTTTTCGGCACAAAAGGGTCGCTTGGATTCCCGAACATGGACTTCTATCATTACGCTGATGACGATCATTATGGTTGGGGAGAAGAGTTGATCGCCGAACATTACGAGATAGAAAAGAACGATCCCATGACAGCCGAACTCGAGCATTTTGCCGATCTGTGTACGGGGCGCGAGACTAAACCTCGTTGTACAGGTGAAGACGGCATTGCAACGCTCAAAGTCATCAATGCTATTCTTGAATCAGCAGAGACGCGTAAAGTTGTTGATATCAAATAAGCTATGATTTTATTCGGCAATTCTTTCTCGGATCAACGTTAAATAGAAAGCTCAATGAGTGAATTTTTCTCATCTAACATATTTCAAAAAGCTTGCAGAAGTGAAGCATTTCACGAAAGCTGCTTCAGAGCTTTACGTTTCGCAACCAACGCTTTCTGCCGCTATTTCTTCGCTCGAAAAGGAACTAAATACCCGCTTGTTTTATCGTGCGAACAATAAGATAGAACTAACACCATGTGGAGAGGAATTCTACGATTACGTTTCTCGAGGATTGCGAATCATCGAGCAAGGAGTTCAAGCTGTCGAAGAATATGAAGGGAAGATCAACGGAACCCTGAACCTCGGTACGCTTTACGCGATACAGAGTAAAGATTGGTCGCAGGCGATACAGTCCTTTCAAGATGAATGCGGTGCTGGTCTGACGATCAACATAACTCAGGGTTTCACTCCTTCTTTGTTTGAAGGACTAGAGTCAGGCAGATTGGATGTCATCTTCGCAGGAAAGCCTCAAACTTCGAATAAATACAACTGTACCTATTGCTGGGCGCAGGAACTGGCAGTTGCAGTGAACAAGAGGCATCCCCTTGCGAAAAAGTCTGTCGTGACACTCGATGACTTGGCTGGATTTCACATTATTTCATACCATGAAGATTCACCAGTATACGATGAAATGGAAGCATTGCTTCAGCAGGCTGAATGCGAATTGGATGTCGAATATGCTTATAACGATGAGATCACTTTGTCTTCCCTGGTAAATTCAGATACCAATGATGTTGCATTATTGTGCTATTCGTTTTTGGTCAAGGCTTTTGACGATGTTGTCTATCTGCCTCTTCAAGATGCCCCTAGGGAGTTCCACAAAGTCTATCTGATTTCAAATAAAGCTATTACGCAGCCAAGAGTTGTATCAGATTTTGTTACCTATATGAAAAACTACCATTTTCCAACTGCAACAGTACGTCCTTTGCAGAAAGAATAGGGAGGGGAAAGATAAGGCTGCATCAAGAATAAAGAATAACGGCATTATTTTTCGCTGTAGTGAATGTAGTGAAAATCTTTGTATGGTATGTCTCATCCAGTTTTGAATTGAATATTGTTTCTTAAGGCAAAGCAACAGTAAAGCAAACACTTCTACTGTATATCTCTATTTCATGGTAAAAATAGTAGGTGAATATCTTGCTATTTGTAGAGATTATTGGATATTGTTGGAACTGCATCATTGCAATATCTCAATAGAAGTAAAGGATCTGTTATGCCTAATATCTCTGGCCACACGAAAACGATCTGTTTGATCGGCTCACCCGTGGAGCATTCGCTTTCACCAGCTATGCATACCTTCTCGTTCGAGCAACTTGGCGTCGATTGTGTGTACCTTGCTTACAATGTCGAGCCTGACCAGCTCGAAGCTGCTGTGAATGGCATGAAAGAGCTTGGGTTTCTTGGCTACAACGTCACCATGCCGCATAAGACCTATATTTCACGTTATCTCGACGAGCTTTCGCCAGCTGCTGAGCTGATGGGTGCCATCAATACGGTAGTCATCAAAGATGGCAAAGCGATCGGTCATAACACCGATGGCGCGGGCTTCATGCGCAATATAAAAGAAAACGGCGTTGAGGTGGTTGGCAAGAAGGTCACGGTGATGGGTGCAGGTGGCG
This sequence comes from Eggerthella sp. CAG:298, assembly GCA_000435675.1. Taxonomy (GTDB): domain Bacteria; phylum Actinomycetota; class Coriobacteriia; order Coriobacteriales; family Eggerthellaceae; genus Anaerotardibacter. Next base: position 4,318 of record FR895146.1, read on the forward strand.
CTGCGATGGCTATCTATACTCAGGCTGCCCTCGATGGCGTTGCTGCGATCGATGTCTATAAACGAAAAAACGATTCATACGATGCTGCTGCAGAGCATGTTGCGCACATTGCTGAAAAAACTGGGTGCAACATTCGCTTGATCGATATGGCAGATAAAGAGGCTATGAAGGCTTCTATCGCTGAATCAGTATTACTCATCAATGCCACTAATGTGGGTATGGGCGATCTGGAAGGAATAAGCGTTGTTCCTGCAGAACTTTTAGTTGAAGGTCTGGTTGTTGCAGACGTCATCTACGTGCCACGCAAGACGAAGTTGCTCGAAGATGCCGAAGCTAAGGGGCTCAAGACCATCAATGGTCTTGGCATGCTTCTGTGGCAAGCTGCTATCGCTGAAGATATTTGGGTAGGTAAGGAAATGCCTACGGAGCTGGTCCAAGAAAAATTCTTCGACTAAGAACGCGCTATTCGTGATCTCATGCATGGTGTTCAAGGGTAAACATCAGAAGAGTTTCAGATATACAAGGAAAAATGGAGGGGTAAGAACATGGCTATTAGATTTGCCGTATTCGGATTGAATCAGGGTTCGAAGATCGCACGCGATGCGAAGAAGAATCCCGATTATGATTTGGTGGCAGTTGCTGGTTTTGGTCAGCAAGCTGAAGATGTTGCTGCCGAGCTTGAGGTGCCGCTCTATGCGGATTATACCGAGCTGCTCAATGAGGTACCGCTCGATGCGGTTGCGATCGCACTACCGAATGGCCTGCATGTGAGCGCAACCCGTAATGCGCTCGACGCAGGTGTTCGTAATATCTTGCTCGAAAAGCCCATTGCCAACACGGTAGAAGAAGCGAACGAGATCATTGCGATGTGCAAGGAGGCAGACGCCACGTTGCTTATCGGTCACCATCGTCGTTCTTCTACAAAGTACTTGTTCCTGCGTGATTTTATCGCTTCGGGCAAGTTGGGCGATCTGGTCGGCGTTCAAGCCACGTATGCTATTGCGAAACCCTATAACTATTGGGATGTGGAATGGCACACGAAAAAGGGTGGCGGTCCGTTCCTCATCAATGCGATCCATGATATCGACGATCTTAACTACACCACCGGCATGAAGGTTACGCGCGTTTATGCCGCTGCACGCAATACGATCCGTGGTAACGAAGTCGAAGATTCTGCTTCTATCGTGATCGAATTCGATAATGGCGTTACGGCAACCTACTTCATCTCCGATGGCACGCCGGGTCCGTGGAACTATGACTTGGCTGCTGAGGAAAACCACTTCTTCCAGTGGTGCCCAGGCGAGAACAGCTTGCGCTTCTTCGGCACGCAGGGTTCATTCGGTTTCCCGAATATGGATTTCTACCATTATGTTGACGATGATCATTATGGCTGGGCGGAGAAGCTTGTCACGGAGCACTTCGATGTCGAGAAGAACGACCCGATGACGGCAGAGATCGAGCATTTCGCAGACCTCTGTCTTGGGCGAGAAACGGTACCGCGCTGCACTGGCGAAGATGGCGTTGCAACGCTCAAGGTCATCAATGCGATCCTTGAATCAGCGGAGACCGGTAAGCTCGTCGAAATCGACTAAGACACTTTCCTTTACTTCAATACAGCAGGAAAAGGCTCTCTTCGGGGAGCCTTTTCCTGTTTCGCGTTGTTTTTTCGTACTCGTGTGGCTTGCGACAGACGCGATTGAATTCCTGGGCTATAATAATCACGTTTTGCGCCCATAGCTCAGCTGGATAGAGCAGTGGACTTCTAATCCAAAGGTCGTAGGTTCGAATCCTACTGGGCGCGCCATTTCTATTTATTCATGGGTCGTAACGCACGGCCTCTTTTTATTTTTGAGACAAAAAAGCATCACGATAAAGCAAATAGAGGTGCTTTGACCGCTCATGCTGCGGCGTCCTTCTTTTTGACAAATATACCCCCTAGGGGTATGCTGAACGCGAAGAATCACTGGAAGACAACCGCTTGGCAAGGACGGATCTGTATGACAGAACAAGATTGCACATGCAGGCATAAACACACACCACGTTCCGAGGAACTACAGAAAGATGTCACGCGACGCCTCAATCGCGCGATCGGGCAGTTGAATGCTGTTAAAGACATGGTTGCTGATAACCGCTATTGCGGCGATGTGCTCACGCAGCTTGCTGCTGCTGAAAGCGCGATTCATCGTGTCTCAGAGATGCTCCTTGAAGAGCACATGCACACTTGTCTGATCGAAGATATACGCTCAGGCAAAGACGAGGCGGTCGATGAGCTCTTCATGCTCATGCGACGTTTCAACTGAGAGGAACAGGAAGACACCATGGAACAGACCATTCGTCTAGCGATCGATGGTATGCACTGTGCGAATTGCGTAGCTAATGTCGAGAAGCATTATCGTGCACTGCCAAGTGTCATCGATGTCGCGGTCAATCTTGCGAACAACACCGGGCGTGTGACGTTCGACCCCGCCCAGGCGAGCGTGGATGACATGCTGAAGGTCTTCGACGATCTGCCCTTTACGGCAGAGCTTATCGCCGAAGATGTGCCCTTGGTCGATGAGAAGCGACGCGCGAAAGAGGCAGCGGAGCGCAAGCACGACCTCAAGGTATTCGTGGTATCTGCCGTTCTTACCGTGATCATCTTCTCGATCGGCATGATCCCTGGCTGGCATATGCCAGTAGGTCACTTCATCGCAAGCGCTTTCTTCGGCAGCGCAGCAACGCACGTGCAAGCGATGTTCGCAGGCAATATCCTGCTTCTCGTGCTCACGCTGCCCGTGCAGTTCGGCTGTGGCTCACGTTTCTATAAGGGCGCATTCGATTCTCTGCGCAGTGGGAGCGCGAATATGGATGTGCTCGTTGCGCTCGGTACCACGATCGCGTTTCTCTTCTCGCTTTGGATCACGTTCTTGCCGGTCATTACGAACAACTGGAGCGATGCTGAAGTGGCTCTCGCTATCAATGAAGGTATGCCTTATTTCGAAACGTGCGCGATGCTCATCACGTTCGTTTTGCTCGGAAAGATACTGGAGACGCGCGCAAAGGGAGCGACCAACCAGGCGATCGAGGCGCTCATCAACCTTACGCCGCCGACAGCGCAAGTGCGGCGCGGTGGTGCAGTGGTAGAGATCCCGCTTGCCCAGGTGGTCGTAGGAGATAGCGTGCTCGTCGGGCCAGGTGAGAAGGTGGCCGTCGATGGGGAAGTGATCGAAGGATCGACCGAGATCGATGAATCCATGCTCACTGGTGAAGCGCTGCCAGTGACGAAGCAGCCAGGCGACAGCGTTACGGGCGGCACAGTGAACACCACAGGCGCCATCACCGTGCGCGCGTTGCGTGTGGGAAGCGATTCGACGCTTGCCCGCATCGTTCGCGCCGTTGAGGATGCGCAGGGCTCGAAAGCTCCCGTGCAGCGCTTGGCGGACAAGATCGCGTCGGTCTTCGTGCCGTGTATCCTCGGAATCTCTCTCATCACGTTCTGCATCTGGTTCTTCTTCGTTCCGCCAGCTGGTGCGAATACGCTGCTCACGCAGTCCCTTTTGCCTGCGATCGCGGTCATCGTTGTTGCGTGCCCCTGCGCGCTTGGCCTTGCAACGCCAACTGCGCTCATGGTAGGCATGGGCAAAGGCGCTCAGCTGGGTATTCTTATCAAAGATGGTGAAGTGCTCGAACGTCTTGGAAAGCTTGACGCAGCAGTGTTCGACAAGACCGGTACGATCACGGTGGGAAAACCCCAGCTAGTTTCGTGCTCGCTCACGCCCGAGAACCTTCGTCTTGCCGCTGCGCTCGAAACGAAGAGCGAGCATCTGCTTGCCCGCGCAGTCGTTGAATACGCTCAAGCACGCGGACTGGTGCTTCCTTCAGTAAGCAACTTTCGTGCGCTTGTCGGCGAAGGTGTCGAAGGCGAAGTCGAGGGGCATCAGGTGAAGGTTGGCTCTTCGGTGTTCATTGATGGTGCTGAAGTGGGCGGATTCGAGTTCTCGGACGAAGCTAAGTCAGATGCCAAGCAGACGATCGAGACGCTGGAGCGAAACTACGGCATTACGAGCTATATGGTTACGGGCGATAACGCCGTGCAGGCCACGCGCATCGCTTCTGAGGTTGGCATCGCATCAGATAACGTATTTGCGGGAGTTAAGCCGCTTGAGAAAGCGGAATGCGTCGAAGCCGTTAAGGTATCGCTTGAAGCAGCCGACACGCGCGCCAGCTCAAAGCAAAGCATACGAACCGTTGCCTTCGTAGGGGACGGCATCAATGACGCACCGGCACTTGCCGCAGCAGATGTTGGCGTCGCGATGGCGTCGGGCACGGATGTCGCACTCGAGGCAGGTTCGGTTGTGCTCATGCGCAATCACCTGCGCGATCTGGTCACTAGCCTGCGGCTTTCGAAGGCCACCATGCGCAAGATCAAGCAGAATCTGTTTTGGGCGCTCATCTATAACTGCATCATGATCCCGCTTGCGGCGGTGGGCATCCTGGCTCCTGCGCTTGCGGGCGCGGCGATGGCGCTCTCGAGCGTGACGGTCGTTTGCAACTCCCTTCTTCTGAAGCGTTTCAAGTAGCGCGAGGCTGCCTTCGCGAGGCATACGCCGTTTCGCCCAGAAAAACGCAGATTTCACCTGCCTGGGGCACGAAAGCGCGCGAAGAGATATACAATAATCTTTTCGTTTGAAACAACCTTCAAGGAGGACGCATGTCGTACGCGCTTTCAGGTAGGCATTTTCTCAAATTGCTCGATTTCACCTCAGAGGAGATCGTTGGCCTCGTCGATCTGGCTCAAGATCTCAAGGAAAAGAAGCATGCAGGCATCCCGCATCGCTATCTTGAAGGCAAGAACATGGTCCTCATCTTCGAGAAGACCTCCACGCGTACGCGTTGTTCGTTCGAGGTAGCGGGTCACGATCTGGGTATGGGTGTTACCTATCTCGATCCATCCGGTTCGCAGATCGGCAACAAGGAATCGATCAAGGATACTGCGCGCGTACTCGGGCGCATGTTCGATGGCATCGAATATCGCGGCTATGGGCAAGAGATCGTCGAAACGCTCGCGGAGTATTCTGGCGTGCCTGTGTGGAACGGTCTTACCGACGAATTCCATCCTACGCAGATGATCGCTGATTTGCTCACGATCCGTGAGAACTTCGGCGATTTCCAGGGTCTCAATCTCGTCTTCATGGGCGATGCGAAGAACAATGTGGCGAATTCGCTCATGGTGGCCAGCGCGAAAATGGGCATCAACTTCACGGCGTGCGGCCCAGCGGAATGCATGCCTAGCGATGAGCTGGTGGCAATCTGTCGCGCGATCGCTGCAGAGAACAACTGCGAGATCCGCCTCACTTCCGATGTGGAAGAGGGATGCACGGGTGCGAACATCATCTATACCGATATTTGGGTCTCGATGGGTGAGCCAGCAAGCCTCTGGGAAGAGCGCATCCGCTTGCTTTCTCCGTACCAGGTGAACGCGAAGGTTATGGCAATGGCTGCTGATAATGCGATCTTCCTGCATTGCTTGCCGGCATTCCACGACACTGACACGTCGGTCGCACAGGATATCGAGGCGCGCTTCGGCCTTACCGAGATGGAAGTGACTGATGAAGTGTTCGAATCTGCCCAGTCGAAGGTCTTCGACGAAGCAGAGAATCGCATGCACTCGATCAAGGCGATCGTGCTTGCTACGCTGGGCTAGAACGTCCTGTTCAACATAAGTTCAGTGCCTGAAGAGGGAAGTGACTCTGCGGGCGAATCGATAGGAAAGAGAGAGGGAAGATCCGCATGACGGTTCGTGAATCTTTGGAAGAGGTAGTAGGCAGCGCGCTTGCTGCGTGCGTGAACGATGGGAGCCTTGCGCTTGAAACGGTGCCTGAGCCAAGCCTTGAGCGCCCGCGTGAAGAAGCGCACGGCGATTGGGCGTGCACGATCGCAATGCGTCTTGCGAAAGTTGCCCACAAGAACCCACGCGAGATCGCCCAGATCATCGTCGATCATCTTCCGGAAAATGCCATCATCAAAAGCGTGGATATCGCTGGTCCTGGCTTCATCAACTTCACGCTCGAACCTTCTTCTTTCCAAGCAGTAGTGCGCACGGTGCGCGATCTCGGGGAAGAATACGGCAAGTCTCAGCTCACTGTTCCTTGCAAGGTGAACCTTGAGTATGTTTCTGCGAATCCCACCGGGCCTATGCACGTGGGTCATGGTCGTTGGGCGGCGCTCGGTGATTCGATGGCGCGCGTCATGCGTCATGCGGGGTATGCGGTGGATGAAGAATTCTACGTGAACGACGAAGGCAACCAGATGAACGTCTTCGCTGATTCGCTCGTGGTGCGCTATCAGCAGTTGCTGGGCGAAGCGGTCGAGATGCCTGAGCAATCCTATGGTGGCGCGTACGTGAAGGACCTTGCGCAGACCATCGTCGATGCTGATGGTGACAAATGGCTCTTCGTCGATCCCGATGAGCGCAGGCAGGCGTTTAGGGAGCGCGGCTATGCAGCCATGATGGAGTCGGTGCGCGATACGCTCGAGCTCTTCGGTACGCAGTTCGATACCTATTTCTCCGAGCATTCGCTCTTCATTCCCGGTGAAGACGGCAAGACGAAGGTCCAGCATGCCTTCGATGCCATGAACGAGCGCGGCTACATCTATGAAAAGGATGGCGCAACCTATTTCAAATCGAGCGAATTCGGCGACGAGAAGGACCGCGTGCTCATCAAGCAGAATGGCGAGCTCACGTATTTCATGAGCGATGTCGCTTATCACTATGATAAGAAGCAGCGCGGCTACGATCTCTTGATTGATATTTGGGGCGCCGATCACCATGGCTATATCCCACGTTGCCAAGCGATGATGGCGGCATGGGGCTATCCGAACGATCTTGAGGTAGTGCTGGGCCAGCTGGTGAATCTCTACCGCGATGGCAAGGCGGTGCGCATGTCGAAGCGCACAGGCGAGATGATCACCTTCCGCGAGCTCATCGATGAAGTGGGCGTTGATGCAACACGTTATCTCATGCTCTCGCGCTCTTCC
>FR895146.1:11380-38346 GCA_000435675.1 Eggerthella sp. CAG:298
AGGTTGCGAAGAAACAAGATGCCACGAACCCTGTCTATTACGTGCAGTATGCGCATGCACGCATTTGCTCGATCCTACGTAAGGCAGCTGCTGAAGCGGGCATCGAAGACTGGGAAGCGCTTTCGCCTGATGAATTGGCTGCGAAGCTCAATTTGGATGATGCGAAGCTCGAGTTGCTCACTCATGAATCGGAGCTCGCGCTCATGAAGGCGATCGATGGCTTCACCGATCTGGTGGCAGGTGCAGCGCGCGACCGTGCGCCGTTCCGCCTAACGCACTATGCTCAAGATCTTGCTGGTCTCTTCCATTCGTTCTACACCAATTGCCGCGTGCTGGGCGAAGAGGCTGAGCTTACTAAGGCTCGCTTGGCGTTGGTGGATGCGGCACGCATCAATCTTGCACAAACACTCGGCTTGCTCGGTGTTTCTGCTCCAGCTGTTATGTAGCTTGTACACAGAGAAGTTTTTGCAAGGCAGCGGATCGCGCTCGGACAGAGGCTCACAGATTCGTTGCCTTTCCCTTTTCCATTCGCCTGTAAGTTCGTTTCGTTGAAGCGCTGCATTGTTACATGCATGTTAAAGCTCGATGGCTCGGTCTTTTCCATCTTTTGAACATTTGGTTAAATACACTTACCGAAAAATTCATTAGGAGGTCACATGAGTTACGTCGAGTCCGTCATCGAGCTTGTCAAGGAGAAGAACCCGAACGAGCCCGAATTCATCCAGGCTGTTACCGAGGTCCTTACCTCTCTCGAGCCTGTCATCGAAGCCCATCCCGAGTACGAGAAAGCATCGCTGCTCGAGCGCTTGGTCGAGCCTGAGCGCGTTATCATGTTCCGCGTTCCTTGGGTAGACGACGCAGGAAACGTGCAGGTCAACCGTGGTTATCGCGTGCAGTACAACAGCTGCATCGGCCCCTACAAGGGCGGCATCCGTCTGCATCCTTCCGTGAACCTCTCCATCATCAAGTTCCTCGGCTTCGAGCAGATCTTCAAGAACTCTCTCACCACGCTTCCTATGGGTGGTGGCAAAGGTGGTTCTGACTTCGATCCTAAGGGCAAGTCCGATAACGAAGTCATGCGCTTCTGCCAGTCCTTCATGACCGAGCTCTGCCGCCACATCGGCGCAGACACCGACGTTCCTGCAGGCGATATCGGAACCGGCGCTCGTGAGATCGGCTACATGTTCGGTCAGTACAAGCGCATCAAGGATGTCTGGGAAGGCGTTCTTACCGGTAAGGGTCTTTCCTACGGCGGTTCGCTCGCTCGTACCGAAGCAACCGGTTATGGCCTCGTGTACTTCGTTCAGGAATACCTCAACTGCCATGACGACAGCTTCGAGGGCAAGACCGTTGCTGTTTCTGGTTCGGGTAACGTTGCGATCTATGCGACTGAGAAGGCTCAGCAGCTCGGCGCTAAGGTCGTCACCCTGTCCGACTCCACGGGTTGGATCTACGATCCGAATGGCATCGATGTGGCGCTCGTTAAGCAGATCAAAGAAGTCGAGCGTGGCCGCATCTCCGAATATGCGAAGCGTCGCGAAGGCGTTGAGTACAAGGATGGCCGTGGCGTTTGGAGCATTCCGGTCGATATCGCTCTTCCTTGCGCAACTCAGAACGAGCTTCACCTCGAAGACGCTAAGCAGCTCGCAACCCATAACTGCATGATCGTTGCTGAGGGCGCGAACATGCCTACCACCATGGAAGCGACCGAGTACCTTATGAACAATGGTGTGGTCTTCATGCCGGGCAAGGCATCGAACGCTGGTGGCGTTGCTACCTCTGGTCTCGAGATGTCTCAGAACTCTGAGCGTCTTTCTTGGACCTTCGAAGAGGTCGATGCGAAGCTCCAGCAGATCATGAAGAGCATCTATCATGCTGCTGATGATGCTGCTAAGGAATATGGCCACGAGGGCAACTACGTGATGGGTGCGAACATCGCGGGCTTCAAGAAGCTCGCTGATGCGATGATGGCTCAGGGCATCGTCTAGTCTTAAGTCCTGTTTCAAGCGCACTAAAGCACACGCATCTTGGTTGCGCGGTGCTCATAGAGCAACTAGGGTAATAAAGCTCCCTGATCTGGGGAGCTTTATTCGTGTTCGAGAGGTTTCTAATCGGCTGCTTCGAGCAGGATCATCTTGTGGTGTCTTCAAGCTTGAGAACTGAAAGAGCTTCAGGTATGAGCGAGATATCGTATTCGTAAGCGGGGATCGGTTCACCGTCAACCTGAGCAGGTACGATATCCTTGAAGGTGATCTTGATATCCTTCCCAGCAAGGAAGTGGATATGGGGGTCGTGTATGTGCTTGCCATCCTTCGCCCTCATGAACAGGCGCACTGCCTCGAACTTCGAGAGCGGGGGAGCGGCATAGCAGATATCGAACATGCCATCATCAAGCTTGGCTTGCGGGCATATCTTGAATCCGCCGCCATACGTTTGACCGTTTTGAATAGCGAACGTGTAGAACGTGAGATCGTCATAAGATTTTCCATCGACCACGATCTCGGCAGAGATGGCATTAAGATGGTTCTTGATCTGATTGAAGCCGCTTTCGATATAGAGGATCGTTCCGGTCTTGTTCGTTTTCTTGCGGCGCTCCATCGTTTCGAGTGCGATCGCTGCATCCACACCGAACGAGAGCGTTTCGCAGAAGTAGGTGTCGTTGACCTTACCGATGTCGATGGTCTTCTTCTCGAGGTTGGCAAGCTTGTCGAGCACTTGGAGCGGGTTGAGCGGAAGGTTGAGGCTCCGGGCGAAATCGTTCCCTTGCCCGGCAGGGAAGATGCCAAGCGTGGGCCGCTTTTCCTTCTCGATCTGCATGAGGCCGTTCACCACTTCATGCACCAGCCCATCTCCGCCGAGCGCGAATATCGTGTCGAAATTCTCGCCTAGTTCATGTGTGATGATGACCGCATCGAGCGGATGGGTGGTCTCGATCACCTCGAAATAATGGCCACGGGTAACATTGGTGATGCTTTTGAGCAGATGCGCGATCTCTTCGCGCGCATGACGTGCGCGCCCGCTTTGCGCCTGAGGATTAACGATCAAAAGGGTATTTCCGAACATGAGAGGATCCTTTCAGCGCGTTTTGATTGGGTAGTGCACAGCACAGGAGTGGCTGCTGAAGCAGCTGGTATACAATCAATAGTAAGAGATTCATCCTTTAAAATAGCTTTTAGCAGCATCGGTAACTGAATTGACACGTTGCGAAAAGGGGCACGAAAAGTAAGCTCACATGCTTTAAAGCGAAGAAAGGGCTGGCTCCTGCTTCGCGCCATCATCATGTTTTGGAGAAAGACAGAGATATGACCAACGAAGAGAACACTACGAATACGGGCGTACGCAAAGCACAGGAACGTTTGCATATCGACAACACAACGAAAAGCGGATTCAATGCGCTCGATTCGATTGGGAAGAGCGATTCCTCGAACGCAAGATGCTTCACGTATGTGGCAAGCGACGGCTCTCAAAAGAAGCTTCCGATCGTCTATCCTGAAGTCAGTTATGTGACGAATTTCCTTCTGAATGAAGATCTGCCAGGAATCTATCACAGTAGTTTTGCGATCGATAACTTCTACTTTGCTGATCGTATCGATGAATTCGCGGTCGTTGATCCTGGTGCGAATGCTTTGTTCATCGATGTTGGAGCATATGATCTTTGCGGTGTTGAATTCTTAGATGAAGCGCTCGTACGTACGGGCACGGCCTGGGAAGATGCGAACGTCTTCCTTACGCATTCACATGATGATCACGATGGGAACCTTGCCTATTGCTTGGATCGTGGGGCAAAAAGGGTTTTCATGAAAGAGCTTCATCAGTTCGGGCCGAATGCCGTACAGGACATCCTCACACAATGGGGCGTTGTGCGTGCAGGGGAGAGTGAGCTATCTTTCTATATCGAGCGTTTGGTCAATCGTTGCGAGCGGTTCAAAGGGTATGAGGATCGGATCACCTTCGTTGGCGATGGAGACGCGATCGATGTGGGCGACTATCATCTTGAGGTCATCGAGACACCTGGTCATACGGCATCGCATCTCTGCTTGATCGAACGCGAGAAGGGAATTCTGTTCGCAGGTGACCATGTGCTCGATACAGCACCTGGGATCATGTCCTTCACCGCTGATGTTCGCCAGCTCCAACGCTTCCTTGCAAACCTTGCGTATCTGAAGTCGCTCGATCTCGAACGTGTGTTCATGTGCCACCATGAGCCGCTCATCGGCGCGCCGACCATCAACGCGTTCATCGAGAAGATCATCGCAAGCTATGAGCGCCCGATCAACAAGATGTTCACGATGCTTGAGGACACTCCGCTCGCTGTGAACGAGCTTGCGCAGAAGTACTACTTCTATCTGCCCAGCTGGGATGATCAGCCTCCGATCCTTCAGGTGCGTCGTCTTGCGATCGCCTTCTCATATCTTGAGTATCTTTACGATATGGGAAAGGCTGAGCGCCAGGTCGCTGAAGATGGCGTGCTGTTGTATGCGCTCAAGTAGAGGGCTTGTATCGAATAAAGGGCTTGCTCCAAACAGGAAGGCAAAAGAAAAGGCTGGGGGAGACCAGCCTGAAAGTTCATGGTGGATCGTCGGGGACTCGAACCCCGGACCTTGGGATTAAGAGTCCCCTGCTCTACCAACTAAGCTAACGATCCGTTTCGTATGTAATGCGTTTGTGCGCTTTGCTATTTTAGGCTATCGACCGAAGTCGCACAAGCAAAAAATAGAGCAGCTCCACAAAAGCTCAAAAAGCGCGCTGGGGTGGATGAAGGGACTTGAACCCTCGATCTCCAGAGCCACAATCTGGCGCCTTAGCCAACTAGGCCACACCCACCATATGCGCAGGAAATATTATATGGAAATAATCCTCACATGCAAGCAAAGATAAGAAAACATGTGAATCTTGCGCAGCGGACGGACTAAACCAGCGAATCGGTGGCGTATTTCGCTACTATAGAGAGCAAGCGAGACAACGAAGGATAGATCTGTGGCAACATTCGAACTGATATTACTGCTTGCAGTAGCGGTTCTCCTGTCTTCAATCCTTGATCAGATCGTCCCCAAGGTCTCACTACCGCTCATCCAGATCGGCCTGGGCGTCATCATCGCGTTCCTCGCGGTTTCTCCTATCGAGATCAATATAGAACCAGAGCTCTTCTTGGTGCTGTTCATCGCGCCTTTGCTCTTCAGCGATGCGAAAGATTCGAACAAGAAGAACTTATGGGATAACAAGGTTACCATTCTCTCGTTCGCGATCGGGCTCGTGCTCATCATCACGCTCTGTGTGGGCTTCATGGTGAATTGGCTCATCCCTTCGATCCCGCTCGCTGCTGCGTTCGCGCTCGGTGCAGCGCTCGGCCCGACGGACGCGGTCGCCGTTCAGTCGTTGCGCAACGAGGCGCAGCTTGGCAAGCGCGAAGGGGCCATCCTGCAAGGTGAAGCGCTCTTGAATGATGCTTCGGGCGTTGTTTCGTTCCAGTTCGCTATCGCCGCTGCGGTTACGGGCGCGTTCTCCCTCGCGGATGCTACCGCTTCTTTTGCGGTGAGCTTCGTTGGTGGCATCGCGTTCGGCATCTTCCTTGCGGTGCTGTTCTTGTTCATATCGTCGAAGGTGCGCGATCTTGGCCTTGATAGCACCACGTTCCACGTGCTCTTTGAAGTTTCGATGCCCTTCGTCACGTTCCTGGTGTCCGAGATCATCGGCGTGAGCGGCATCTTGGCAGTCGTTGCGTGCGGCATCCTCTGGTCGATGTACAACACGCGAAAGATCTCGCCGTATCGTTCAAGTCTCAATATCGCCCTTTCGAGCGTGTGGAAGGTGATCGGCTTCACGCTGAACGGCATCGTGTTCGTGCTCTTGGGCATGCAGCTTCCTATGGCCACGCAATCGACGTGGAACGATGTCTATATCAACAACTTCGCACTTATCGGGTATGTGCTGCTCATAACGGTGCTCATCGTGGTCTTGCGCTGGATCTGGGCGCTTGCCATGTCACTCATCACGAAGAACCCTGACACGAATCGGCGCGATAAGATCAACAAGAAGACCATCGTCAACGCGCTCGTTACCACGGTCGGCGGACCGAAGGGCGCGATCACGCTCTCGATCATCTTCTCGATGCCGTTCTTGCTTTCCGATGGGTCGGTCTTCCCGCAGCGTTCGCTCATCATCTTCCTGGCTTCTGGCGTCATCCTCTGTACCTTGCTCTTGGCTAACTTCGCGCTTCCTGTGCTCGCGCCGAAGGATGTTGAGGAAGACGAAGAGGAGCGGGAACACAACCTGCTCATGCGCATCGAGATATTGCGCACGGTCATCGAGCGGTTGCTCGTTGAGGCAACGCCGGAGAACGATAACGCAACCAAGTTCGTGGTCGCATCGTACAACAACCGTATCGCAACGATCCGCGATTGGGTTGATATCGAACCGCCGTCTTCAACGCAGTTGCGCATTCAGGTGATCAACCATCAGGCCAATGCGCTCATCGAAGATATCGAAGCGCGCAACGTCGATCCCTATGAGGGCTTTGCTTATCTGCGTACGTTGCTACACCAAAAGAATCTGCTCACGCATACCAAGCAGCGTTTCCTCTCGATTCAGATGTTGCTCATGAGCATCGTTCGCTTCTTCCGTGAGCTTAAGAACCGTTTTCTCGCACTGCTCAATAACGAATCCATGAAGGAGAACCTGATGCAGCACCAGGTTCGCATGATCTGTGAGCAGGAAGCGATTCGCTATCTTCATTCATTGGTGGATAATCCGAACTATCCGAGCGAAGTGGTCGCAAAACTGCTCATCGCTCACGAACGAGTGCTCGCCGCTTTGCAGAGCGATGCAGGACGTGCTGATCATGTGGTGGAGCAGGCTACTACTAACAGCGACTCGATCCAGCGCATGGCACTTCAGATCGAACTTGAAGTGGTCGATGATTACTATGCTTCAGGGAATATCTCACGCGCTGAAGCGAAGAAGCTTCGCGATAATGTTTCTCTTATGATGCTCGATCTGGACGATCATATCTAAGCAGTGTTGCGCTGTCTCTAACGAGTCGTTTCAGGAATAGGGAAGATGAACGATCAAAAGCTCGAAGATATCAAACGTCAGCTTGCTGCCGTGCCAGCGCTCCCAGGCGTATATCTTTGGAAGGATAAAAAAGGACGCGTCATCTATGTAGGTAAGGCCAAGCAGCTGCGCGCTCGCATGCGCCAATACGTGAACTTCCAAGATACGCGTGAGAAGATCCCGCTGCTCGTTTCGCAGATCGACTCGTTCGAATACATCGTGGTCGAGAACGAGCACGAATCGCTCGTGCTCGAGAAGAATCTCATCCAGCAGTATTCGCCCTATTTCAACGCGGACTTCAAGGACGACAAGAGCTATCCGTTCATCGCGCTCACCACTGGCGATGTATTTCCGGCTATCAAATACACGCGCGAAGCCCATAAGCCTAACACACGCTATTTCGGCCCCTATACTGATTCGCGTGCCGCACGCGACCTTGTCGATATCACGCGTCGTATCGTGCCGATCTGCGCTTCTTCGTGTGCAGAATGGCGGCGTCTCACTCGCCGTCTTGAGAATTGTTCCTATGATGAGCTCGAACTCTCCGACCGTCCGTGCTTCGATGCTCATGTGGGACTTGGTCCTGGTGCTTGTTGCGGTGCGATCGATCCAGAGGAATACCAACTTCTCGTAAAGCGTGTGGCGCGCTTTCTCTCTGGCCAACATAAGGAATTCCTCGATGAGCTCGAAGAGAGCATGCAAGCCGCTGTTGCTGAGCTCGATTTCGAACAGGCATCACGTATCAAAGGCCGCATCGATACGATCAATTCGCTCGAGAGCAAACAGCACGCGGTCTCTTCGCTCAACCTTGATTCTGATGTGATCGGCATCTACCGCGAAGAGACGATCGCAGGCATTTCGCTCATCAACGTGCGTGGCGGCAAGGTCATCAATACGAACGAATTCGTCTTCAACAAGGGCAAGGACGTTCCGTTCGAGGACCTTGTGCGCATGTTCATCCTGCGCTATTACGATAAGACCTCATCGATCCCGCACGAGGTCATTCTTGAAATGCTCCCCGAAGACAGTACGGTCATCGAAGAGTGGCTCACCGAAAAACTAGCGAGCCCCTATGGTGCCAAGGTGAACTTCATCGTTCCCAAACGAGGGGAGCGTTCGGCGCTCTTGCAGATGGCGAATACGAACGCGCGTCATGTGCTCATGCGCTACAAAGCACGCAGCAACTATGACGATGAGCGCATCAATGCAGCACTGCTCCAGCTCGAGAGCGCGCTCGCGCTCGATAGACCGCCCTTGCGCATCGAGTGCTTCGATATCTCCACTATTCACGGCAAGCATTCGGTCGCTTCGATGGTGGTGTTCGTGAACGGCAAGCCCGATAAGAGCCAGTACCGCCGTTTCAAGATCCGTCTTGAGACCGAAGAAGCGAACGATTTCGCCATGATGAGCGAGGTGTTCGAGCGACGCTACAACGCCGAGAAGATGAAGGATGAACGCTTTGCCCAAAAGCCCGATCTTATCGTAGTCGATGGTGGCAAGCCTCAGCTTACGGCGGCGCTCAGGCAGCTTGAAGAGCTTGGTGCTGCCGATATTCCCATCGCAGGCCTTGCTAAGCGCGATGAAGAGCTCTTCGTTCCTTGGCAGGAAAGCGGGCCGGTCGTATTGCCCAGTGGGTCGCCGAGTCTCTATCTGCTCAAGCAGGTGCGCGATGAATCGCATCGTTTTGCTATCACGTATCATCGCGAATTGCGTCGCAAGGCTATGACCACGTCCATCCTCGACGAAGTGCCTGGGATCGGTCCGAAGCGCAAGAAACAGATTCTCAAACATTTCGGTTCGTTTTCACACCTCAAGCAAGCGAGCTTGGACGATATAAAAGCTGCTAGAATTGTTCCTGATAGTGTTGCAGAAGACCTCTATGAGGTGCTTCGTGCAGAATATGGAACCGTTACGCTAGAAACATCTCCGGATGATAAGGACTAGATATATGGCTGAGCAAGCATCTGAAGCGAAGAGCACCGAAGAGCAACAAGACGAACGCGTGGAGCCTACCGTTGTCATCATTACCGGCATGAGTGGGGCAGGGCGCACGGAAGCGGTCCATGCTTTCGAGGATCTTGGATTCTTCTGCATCGATAATCTTCCGCCCGAGCTCATCATGAGCATCGTGAGCCTTGCGAATATCCCTGGTCAGAATGAAGGCTTGCGCAAGCTCGCCATCGCTTGTCCGATCCGCACGCAGAGCTATTACGACCAGCTTGTTAAAGAATTGGCCAATCTCGATGAAGCAGGCATCGGATACCGCTTGGTCTTCCTTGATGCTACCGATGAAACGCTCATCGCGCGCTACAAGGCAACGCGTCGCCTTCATCCGCTTAGCATGGAGAATAACCTCACCATCGGCCAAGCGATCGAACGCGAACGCGAGCTCAATAAGGACCTGCCGAAGATCGCCCATTCTTACATAGATACCTCTCAGACCTCTACGCGTGTGTTGCGCGAACGCTTGCGCGAACTCTATTCGCTCGAGACCAAGCGTGAAGGTTTGAATGTGGTCGTTTACTCGTTCGGGTTCAAACATGGGGCACCGGTCGATGCTGATATCGTCATCGATGTGCGCTTTCTTCCGAACCCGTTCTACATTCCTGAAATGCGCGTCCTTACCGGCCTTGATGAACCGGTGCGCGATTTCGTGCTCTGTAATTCTGAGACCGAGGCGTTCTTGACTTCATGGAAGAATCTTCTCGATTGCGTGATGCCGGGTTATGTGGCTGAAGGAAAGCATCATCTGGCCATTGCGGTCGGTTGCACGGGCGGACAGCACCGCAGCGTGGTGCTCGCAGAGCAGACGGCAAAGATCCTGAAAGAGGAAGACTATAACGTTTCGGTCTATCATCGCGACATCGCGCTGGCCGATACGGAAAAGGCAGCCACCAAATGAGTAGCGAGGCTTTCAAACAAGAGCCCACGCTCACGTCCATGTTCCAAGCGATCGATCGCATCGATACGCAATTCCCACATGGCTATAACGACTTGAAGGCGGTCGTGATCGGCGGCGGCACGGGCGCGCCGGTCTCGATCCGCACCTTGCTTTCGATGGGTATCCAAACATCGGCCGTGGTGGCCATGGCGGATGACGGCGGGTCAACGGGCATCCTGCGTGCTGAAGCAAAGGTAACCCCACCTGGCGATATCCGCAAATGCCTTGCCGCGTTCGCAGAGAATCCCGATGATCCCTTCACGAAAGCGTTCAAATATCGCTTCGAATTCGCGCGCAATCATACGCTTGGCAATCTCATGCTCTCTGCGCTCGAGGAAGCAACTGGTTCTTTCCCTGAGGCGGTGAAGATCTGCGGCAAGCTGCTCGGAAGCAAAGGCAGGGTCTATCCGTCCACGCTCAACAATGTGGTGCTCAACGCGCGCACGCTCGATGGGCGCACGCTTCACGGGCAAGCGACCGCCTGCAAGTCGGAGACGGCGCTTGATACCGTCTGGCTCGAATCGGCTGGTCAACCGATGCCCTATGTTGAGGCCATTCGCGCGATCTATGATGCGGATTTCATCGTGCTCGGCCCTGGTTCGCTCTTCACTTCGATCATTCCGAACTTGCTCGTTCCGGGCATCCCCGAAGCGATCGAGCGTTCGAAGGCAAAGACCATCTTCGTGTGCAGTCTTGCTGATCAGCAAGGTGAGACCTGGGGCCTTTCGGCCATCGAACATGTCGATGCGCTGCGCCGCCACGGCATCGGACGCAATCTCGACTATGTGCTCATTCATAGCGCAGAGAAGATCGCGCCGCGTCCGCCGCTGCAGGATAGCTTCGAGGCCATCGCTGGTTCAGGCGCGCTTGCGAGCGCTCACCAGGAGAACAGGGAAGGCAAGCCGCTTTCTGCGAACATTCGCTCGGTAGAAGTGACGTATGAGGATATTCAGAAGATCCAGCAGGATGGCACGGTGGTGCTCGTGCGCAATATGGTCGACCCGCAGCGTCCAACATGGCACTATCCGCCTGCGCTCGCTCGTGCGTTCGCTGATGTATTCAGGCTGAACACGCCTTCGAGTGGAGCATAGGCTCATGTCGTTCACTACCGAGGTCAAAGAAGAGCTTTCCCGCGTTGCACCAGGGTGTTCGCATTGCGAGAATGCCACGCTTGCAGCACTCATTCGTATCGAAGGCACGCTGCTCATGAAGGGGCAGGGCAGATATGCCCTTGAGATCGCAACTGATTCGCCGGTGGTTGCGCGCTTCATCATCAAGGCGTTGCATGAGAACTATCACCTTACGACCGACCTCACTATGCGCCGCAGCGTGCTCCATAAGACGCCCAACTGGCTCATCGAAGTGCCGATGCAACCAGGGCTCAATGAGACGTTGAAGGAACTTGGCATCCTTGGAGAAGATGGGCTTGAGCGCGGCATCGATCCGGCGCTCATCGCAAAGCAGTGCTGCGCAGCGGCGTACTTGCGAGGTGTCTTCTTAGGCAGTGGGTTCATCTCCAATCCGCGTGGAGATTTCCATTTCGAACTCAAGGTCGTGACCGAAGCGACCGCGAACGCTATCGTCGAATTGCTCAAGGAGCGCGGCATCAAGGCACGCGCCATCCAGCGACGCAACAGCTACCTGATCTACCTCAAGAGCGGCACGGCCATCTCGTCGTTTCTGGCGCTCGTTGGTGCTCATCAAAGTGCGCTCAAGATGGAGAACGAACGAGTGGTGAAGAGCGTGCGCAACGACGTGAATCGTCGCGTGAACGCCGAGATCGCCAATCAGGCGAAGGCTTCCGCTGCTTCGGTCGAACAGATCATGACGATCCGCTGTGTGCTCGAACACCGCGATCTTGCAACGCTTCCGCAAGCGCTTCAGGAATACATCAAATTGCGCATCGCATACCCCGATGCGACCTTGAAAGAGCTTGGTGAAGCTGCTGACCCACCGCTGTCAAAATCTGCGATCAACCATCGTGTTCGTCGGGTCGAACAGCTCGCACAAGAGATCGCGCGCAAAGAACAGCGCGGATAATGCGTGCAGTGCATGTGAACTATTTTGTTCACATGCATTTCTCTGATGAAGATAAGCTTGCGCCATGTGGTCAATCTTTAGATTATGAGTAGTTTTACTGGGGTGAATCCGCTGAACACTCTGAGTGCAATCGTGTTTCTGGTATAGTGAATACGTTAGTTCATCTAGTTTGTCGCTTGTTGTATAAGCGACAAAAGAAATAGTTGTAAGGGTTTGCATGTGCAAGCCGCGAAAGGGGAAACCTATGACAACCAAGGTTGGTATTAACGGATACGGTCGTATCGGCCGCTTGGTATTCCGTGCCATGGAAAACGATCCTGAACTTGAGGTTGTTGCTATCAACGACCTGGGCGATATTCCTACCATGGCTCACCTTTTGAAATATGATTCCATCCATGGCCGTGTTTTCGAAGAGGTCGTCGCAGAAGCCGAGGGCTTCGTAGTGAACGGCCGCAAGGTCAAGGTTCTTTCAGAGCGCAATCCTGAGGATCTTCCGTGGGGCGAGCTCGGTGTCGACATCGTGGTCGAATCCACCGGTCTGTTCACCGATGCGAACAAGGCGAAAGCTCATCTGGATGCGGGCGCTAAGAAGGTCATCATCTCCGCTCCTGCGAAGAACGAGGACATCACCATCGTCATGGGTGTGAACGACGATCAGTACAACCCAGAGACCGATAACATCATCTCGAATGCGTCCTGCACCACCAACTGCCTTGCTCCTATGGCAAAGGTGCTGCTCGATAACTTCGGCATCAAGCGTGGTTTCATGAACACGATCCATGCTTACACCAACGATCAGAAGATCCTCGATCTTCCGCACAAGGATCTGCGTCGTGCACGCGCTGCAGCGCTTTCCATGATCCCGACCACCACGGGTGCTGCTCGTGCCGTTTCGCTCGTTTTGCCTGAGCTCAAGGGCAAGCTCGACGGTTTCGCTACGCGCGTTCCTACTCCCGATGGCTCTATGGTCGATCTTACGGTCGAGCTTGAGAAGAACGTTACGATCGAAGAGATCAATGCTGCCATGAAGGCTGCAGCTGAAGGTCCGATGAAGGGCATCCTCGAATACGTCGACGAACCCATCGTCTCGACCGATATCGTCGACGATGCGCATTCTTCGATCTTCGACAGCCTGCTCACCATGGTTCTGGGTGGCGAAGGCAACTTCGTGAAGTGCATTTCCTGGTACGACAACGAATGGGGCTATTCGAATCGCGTGAAGGATCTCGCGAAGATCTTGCTTCCCTAAGTTTGGTATCACGGTTTGAACATGAAGGAGAGTATTTTCATAAATGCTCTCCTTTTATTTTGAAAGGATCACTATGAGCGACCTCAAGTTATATACCGATGCCGATGTTTCGGGCAAGCGCGTGCTCGTGCGCGTAGATTTCAACGTACCGCTCAAAGACGGCAAGGTCGAAGACGATACGCGTATTCGCGCTGCACTCCCTACCATCGAATTCCTGATCGATCACGGTGCGCGCGTTATCCTCGCAAGCCACTTGGGCAGGCCTGATGGTACGGGCTATCAAGAAGAATTCTCGCTTGCGCCCGTGGCTGCGTATCTGCAGGATCTGATCGGCAAACCAGTCACATTCGCTACTGACACCATCGGAGATTCAGCTAAAGAAACGGTCGCGGCGCTCAAAGATGGCGATGTAGCACTGCTCGAGAACCTGCGTTTCGATAAGCGCGAGAAGAAGAACGACCCTGAATTCGCTCGTGAACTTGCTTCGCTTGCTGATCTCTATATCAACGATGCCTTCGGGGCTGCGCATCGTGCTCATGCTTCCACGGCGGGTGTTGCGCAGTTCTTGCCGGCTTACGCGGGTGCGCTCATGGCAAAAGAGGTCAATACCCTCACTTCCATGCTCGACAATCCCAAGCGCCCCTTCGTCGCCATTCTGGGAGGTTCGAAGGTTTCCGATAAGGTGAAAGTGATCGATGCGCTCATCGATAAGTGTGACAAGCTCATCATCGGCGGCGGTATGTGCTTCACGTTCTTGAAAGCGCAGGGCTTCTCGACAGGCACTTCTCTTATGGAAGAAGAGTGGGTCGAACGTGCGGGCAAGATGCTCGAAAAGGCTAAGGAAAAGGGCGTTGAGATGCTCTTACCGGTCGATGTCGTGTGCGCCGATGAATTCGCCAACGATGCCCACAAGGAAGTCTGCACGGTCGTTGAGATGCCAGATAACATGATGGGTCTCGATATTGGACCAGCTACCGCCATTGTCTATGCTGAAGCGATCGAAGATGCGAAGACGGTGTTCTGGAATGGCCCGATGGGGGTATTCGAAATGCCTTCGTTCGAAGGTGGCACGCGTGCGGTGGCTGATGCAGTGGCGAACAACAAAGCGGCAGACACTATCATCGGCGGCGGCGATAGCGTTGCGGCGGTGAATAAGTTCGGCCTCGCAGATCAGATGACCTTCATCTCGACGGGCGGCGGCGCTTCGATGGAATTGGTACAAGGCGAGCTTCTTCCTGGTGTTGAAGCTCTGAAATAAGGGGGATATATGCGTAAGTACATGATGGCAGGCAACTGGAAGATGAATAAGACCATCCCAGAAGCCATCGCACTCACTCAACAGCTCTGCAACTATTACAATCGCGCATGGGACAAGGTAGAAGTGGTCCTCTGCGTTCCTGCGATCGATATCCGTCCGGTGCAGACGGTCATCGATTTCGACAAGACCGATATCGAAGTCGCTGCTCAGAATGTCTATTTCGAGCCTTCTGGCGCTTATACGGGCGAGATCTCGATCCCGATGATCAAGGATGCGGGTTGCACCTACAGCATCGTCGGTCATTCAGAGCGTCGTGAATACTTTGCTGAAACCGATGAAACAGTGAACCTGAAGGTCAAGGCGCTTGTTGCTGATGGCCTTGGTGCGATCGTGTGTGTGGGCGAATCGCTCGCGATCCGTGATGATGATCGCTATATCGAATTCGTCGTGGCGCAGGTACGTGCCGCGCTTGCTGGTCTCGATGCAGAAGATCTTGAGCATGTCGTTGTTGCGTACGAGCCCGTGTGGGCAATCGGTACGGGTCGTACTGCTACGCCTGAGCAGGCTGAGGAAGTCTGCGCGGCTATTCGCCAGACCATCGCTGATATGTTCACGGCAGAAGCAGCCGAAGCGATCCGCGTTCTCTACGGTGGTTCCATGAATGTGGGCAATGTTGATTCTCTGCTTGCGATGGCTGATATCGATGGCGGTCTTATTGGTGGCGCAGCGCTCGATGCCGATTCGTTCAAGCAGCTCATCGAAGCTGCCGCAAAGGCTTCTGAGGAGTAGGGCATGACCGAGCGCTCTTCACTTACCTTGCCCGCATGTCTCATCATCATGGATGGGTTCGGGCTTGCGGATCCTGGATGTGGGAATGCCATCTCTTTGGCAAACACGCCTCATCTCGATGAGCTTTTCGCAACCTGTCCGCACATCGAACTCGATGCTTCGGGAAAGCCCGTTGGTTTGCCGGAGGGTCAGATGGGCAATTCCGAGGTCGGGCATTTGAATATCGGTGCTGGACGAACGGTCCACCAAGAGCTCTCGCGTATCGATAATGCCTGCGAGAGCGGAGAGCTCTTCGAAAACGAGGTGATCGCCTCTGCGATGAGATCGGTCGCTGAGCATGGTTCTACCTTGCATCTTATGGGACTCCTTTCTGATGGTGGCGTGCATTCGAATAACGCGCATCTTTATGCGTTGCTCGAGATGGCCAAGCGTCTTGGTGTGAAGAAAGTCCGTGTTCACTGCTTCATGGACGGTCGTGATGTGCCGCCGTGCAGCGGCAGTGGTTACATCGAAGAGCTCGAGGAGAAGATCGCAGCTATTTTCAAGGATGTGCCTAACGCCGATGTGCGCATCGGCGTGGTCTCGGGTCGCTATTATGCGATGGATCGTGATAATCGTTGGGATCGTGTCGAACAAGCCTGGCGTGCAATTTGGCTGGGGGAGAACGCGACCGAGCGCAATGCGCGAGAGGTCATGGAAGATTCGTATGCAGCAGAGGTGACCGACGAATTCGTCGTTCCGGTCAGTTTGACGGGTGAAGCAGCGAGCGCGCAGGATGCGTTCGTCTTCTTCAATTTCCGTCCCGATCGTGCTCGTGAGATCTCGCGTGCGCTTTGCGATCCTGCATTCGACGCGTTCGCTCGTCCCACTTGGGAAAAGCCCGTATTCGTCTGTTTAACCGAATACGATCCTACCATTCCGGCGCCTATCGCATTTCCGAAGGTCTGTCCCGATCATGTGCTTGCCGATGTGCTTGCCGAAGAAGGGCTTCGCCAGTATCACATTGCTGAAACGGAGAAGTACGCGCATGTGACCTTCTTCTTCAATGGTGGGGTAGAAGAGCCGAAAGCACTCGAGACCCGCACGCTCATTCCTTCACCTAAAGTGGCTACCTACGACCTTCAGCCAGAAATGAGTGAGCCTGAAGTTGCAGAAACGCTCGTAGCTGCGATCGATAACGATGAGGCGGATGTCTATATAGTGAACTTCGCCAATTGCGACATGGTCGGCCATACAGGCGTGTTGGATGCTGCCATCAAGGCGGTGGAAGCGGTCGATTCAGGTGTTGGTGCGGTCGTCAATGCGATACGCCGCAAAGGGGGAGTGGCGCTCGTTACGGCTGATCACGGCAATGCAGATTGCATGATCGCAGAAGATGGCACGCCGTTCACTGCGCATACCACAGCTCCGGTGCCGCTCATCCTGGTCGATGGCGCGAACAAGGGCTATGCGCTCAAAGATACGCGCGGCATCCTTGCGAACATCTCTCCAACGCTGCTCGATATGATCGGGATTCCGCTACCGAGCGAAATGACCGCAGAATCTCTTCTTGAAAAGTAGTAAGCTGTTTGTCATAATAAGTGTTTTGTATGGCATAAATCGTATGAGATAAGGGATCAACTTGTCAGCACTCGCAATCATCTTTTCTGTCTTGCTCGTTCTTTCGGGCATCGGACTCATCATCTTCATCCTGTTGCATTCTGGTAAAGGTACCGGCGTTTCGGACATGATCGCTTCGAGCGTGTATGGTACGAACCAGGGAACGAGCATCGTTGAGAAGAACCTTGATCGCATCACCATTATTCTGGTGGCGGTGTTCTTGGTATCGCTCATCGTGCTCATGATCATCTTCCCACACGGCACGATCAATCCTGGCCAGTAGGCAGAATGAAGGCTTCGAGCACGCTTCGTGCCGCTCGAGGTTCCGTCTGCAAGAAATTGTCTATCGCTTCTTGCAAGATCGCAAACTTTTGATAAGATAGACAGCGCTGAAAACACGTCGGAGTGGTGGAACGGCAGACACGCTAGCTTGAGGTGCTAGTGCCCATTTGAACGGGTGTGCGGGTTCAAATCCCGCCTCCGACACCAGCTAAAAAAGTAAGGCTCCCATTACTGGGAGCCTTTTTCATACTATGGAACCAAAGTTCAGCACGATCTTCTGCTGAAGCACCATTGATGATCACCTTGGAGCGTCATGTCTCACTTGAGCCTACAGAATCATGAAAAGCGAACGAGCACCGTGAGGCGCGTGCTGCTTGCCGTGCTCTTGCTCAATCTTGCGGTTGCGCTTGCGAAGTTCGTTTACGGAACCATCTCGTATTCGACCGCAATGCAGGCTGATGGCATCCACTCGATCTTCGATTCTGCGGGTAATGTGGTCGGGCTTATCGGGATCAGCCTTGCTACGCGTCCTGCCGATAAAGAGCACCCGTACGGACATTTCAAGCTGGAGACCTTCGCTTCGCTCATGATCGGGCTCATGCTCATCTTCGCTGCCTATCAGGTTGGATCGAGTGCGGTCACCTCGCTTATCGAAGGTAGCTATCACACGGAAGTCACGGCTATCTCGTTCGTCGTCATGGTGGGTACGCTCGCGGTCAATCTCTTCGTAACCACCTACGAACGCAGGATGGGTAATCGCCTTAAGAGCGACATCCTCAAGGCTGACGCGGCGCATACGCTCTCAGATTGTCTCGTTTCGATTGGCGTTATCGTTGGGCTCATCTTGGTCGCCTGTGGGATAGAGATGGCAGACGACATCATGGCGCTCATCGTCATGGTGGCTATTCTGTTCACCGCCTTCGATATCTTCAAGAGTGCGTTCGCTACCTTCACCGACGAAGCACGTATTCCTGCTGCAGAGATTCGTGAAGTGGTTGAGAGCGTAGAGGGGGTTCAAGAAGCCCATCAGATCCGTACGCGCGGACTGCAGGGCGAGATCTACCTCGATCTGCACATTCTGGTCGATCCTGAGATGACGGTCATTGCCTCGCATAAGGTGGTCTCAGAGATCGAACAGAAGCTCTCAGAGACCTTCCCTGAGGTCCAAGACATCCTCATCTATGTTGAGCCGAATGACGAAGAGCATCGTACGGATAAGGGCTCCATCGGCAATACGGCTACGAATAAAACAACTACCGAAGAATAGCCAAGATCCCTTCAGCTTCGATAGGGCTAGCTTTCATCGCCAGACGCATTGGGGTGTTCGATGTAAGTGGTGACCGTGGGATTCGCCTCGATATAGGCACGCAATTTCTTGATATAGCGCTTTGCCAGTTCGCTCAAGTCATGCGCAGCTTGGTGAATGTAGCCAACGGTCATCTTCTCATCTGCTTCGAGCGGAATGGCAACGATGCCTGCATTCATCTCATCGGAGAGCACGCCGGTTGCAATGGTGTACCCGTCGAAATTGGTCAATAAGTTCGAGAGCGTTCCGCGGTCCGAATAGGTGATCTG
The DNA here is from genome assembly GCA_000435675.1 of Eggerthella sp. CAG:298. Taxonomy (GTDB): domain Bacteria; phylum Actinomycetota; class Coriobacteriia; order Coriobacteriales; family Eggerthellaceae; genus Anaerotardibacter. Next base: position 30,164 of record FR895146.1, read on the forward strand.
CTTCTTGTGGGGAAGATGGCTGAGCGGCTCTTCTGAGAAGAAGAATGAATTATTCGCGCCCTGCTCGAACGAATAGCGTGTGTAGTCTTCAAGCTGTTCGGGCTTGACCGATGTTTCTTGCGCAAGGGGATGGTGCTCGCCAACAAAGACATGGGGCTCTGCTTCAAAGAGCGCAACGAATTCGAGCCCTGCATCGCTGAGCGCTTTCGATATCACGCGCTTGTTGAAATTGCTGAGATAGAGCACGCCCAACTCGCTTCGATAACTTTTCACGTCTTCGATGATCTCAGCGGTACGAGTTTCGCGAAGCGTGAACTCATATTCGTCTTGATCGTATTCTTCGACGAGGTCAACGAAGGCTTTTACGCAGAACGCATAGTGCTGCGAGGAGATGGAGAGCTTCTGCACTGCTTTATTGCCCGTGCCGCTATAGCGCGCTTCGAGCAGATCGACCTGCTCGAGGACTTGGCGGGCATAGCCAACGAATTCGACACCTTCCTGAGTGAGGGTGATGCCGCGATTGCTGCGATTGAATATCTCGATCCCGAGCTCTTGTTCGGCATCCTTGATGGCAGTGGAGAGTGCCGGCTGTGACACATACAGGTTCTGGCTCGCGGCATTGATCGAGCCGCATTCGACCACTTCAGTGATATAGCGCAGTTGTTGGAGCGTCAGATTCGATTGCATAGCGTTTCGGTGCCTCTTGATGGTGAGTTATTCATGAACATACCGTATTGTAGCGCAACGGGACTCATTGCTCCGAAGGGGAGGGAGTAAAAAAAGAAGACCCGACAGAGTGCCGGGTCTTCATAGATCAATTGAGTCGAGTGTTTAGAATACGGTAAGCACCGCGCCCGAATAATTCTCATTGATGTAGTCGCGTACTTCATCGCTCGTCAAAGCCTTAGCGAGTGCTTTGATCTTCTCTTTGTCCTGATTGCCGTCCTTCACTACGAGCAGGTTAGCGTAGGTCTGAGCAGCCAGCGAATCGCTCGTCTCTTTCACGAGCGCTTTATCGATCAAATCGCCCTCAAGAGCGTAGTTCGCATTGATACCAGCGAGTGCAACATCATCGATGACCGTTGGAACGGTTGCAGCCTCGATCTCGACGATCTCGAGATTCTTGGGGTTGCTCGTGATGTCTGCCTTCGTTGCGGTCACGCCTGCATCATCGTTGAGTTCGATGAGTCCGTTCTCTTCGAGCAGCAGCAGTGCGCGCGCTTCATTGGTAGCATCGTTGGGTACGGCGACCTTAGCACCATTAGGGATCTCGGAGAGATCAGTGTATTTGGTCGAGTACAGACCGAAGGGCTCATAATGAACGCCAACCACGTCTACCAGATGCGTTCCCTGCTCTTCGTTGAAGTTGTCAAGATAGGGCTTGTGCTGGAAGTAGTTCGCATCGACCTCTTCCTGCTCGGTTGCCGTATTGGGCAAGACGTAGTCGGTGAACTCTTTCACCTCGAGGGTGTAGCCCTCTTTCTCAAGCGCAGGCTTCACAACATCGTTCAAGATCTCGGCATGGGGGGTTGGGACCGCCGCGATGGTGATGGTCTTGTCTTCAGACGATGAACCGCCGCCCGAGCAGCCAGTGAGAGCCAAGAGGGAGAGCGCGAGTGCAGCCACTACTGCAACAAGTAGCTGGGGGAATCGTTTTGCTTTTTCCATTGAATGAGTTCCTTTCTGTGTCTTCCTTATCGCGTGGCGTCCTTTTGATCCACGAACGATCAAGCTCGAATTCAATGGTGATTAGTCTAAACATTGCGTTTTCTGAGCACAATCCTTCTTGTTATCATCAGTTCTTCTAACTGGTTATAGCGAACGTATGCTTGGAGCGAGATGCTGCATTTGCAGCGCAGGTGATCACGAGAAAACCGACTCGATCGCGCGTAGTCTTATATGCAGAGGGCTTGCATAACCCGCTCTTACCCCTTGCTAGCTTTTGGCGTATCATAGAAGCGTTTCATAGGCTATTGAATAATCCAATCTAAGAAAGGTCGTTCTTATGATCGATGTAGAAGAATTGCGAAGCGCGCCCATAGCGGTCCTCGGTGGTGGCGCAGTTGGTAAGACGTGCGGCGCGGATTGCGCGCTTGCAGGGCAAGAAGTTCGTATCTGTGATCTTGATCCCTTCTTCGAATCAAGCCTTGGTACGGTCGAGCGGACCGGTATCACTATCGGTCAGAAGCTTCCCGGTACGCAGACGAAATACGGGTTCGCTCGTTATGGTCGCGCAGAATTCGCGAAGGTCACCAATTCGGTCGCAGAGGCCGTGAAGGGCGCGAAGCTCATCGTGGTCGGCATTCCTTCTATCGCTCATGAGGTGTTCTTCAGTGCGCTCATCCCGTGCCTTGAAGATGGTCAGATCATCCACATCATCCCGGACAACTATGGCACGCTGAAACTGCGCAAGATGATGCGTGAGGCAGGTTGCACGAAGAAGGTCATCGTAGGCGGCTGGTCGAGCGCTCCTTACGGCACGCGCGTTGATACTGAAGGCGGCATCATGAATGCGCATGTGAGCTTGGTCTATCGTGCGATTACCTTGCGTGGTGCAGCGCTTCCGATGACCGACCAGGAAGACTTCCTTGAAAGCTCCAAGGCGCTTGGGTGCTTTGATGCCATAACCCAGGGTGATGGTGTGGTCAGCGGCGAGACCGTGCTCGATATCGGTTTCTCGAACGTGAACCCCGTTATCCATGTTCCGGGCACCCTCTTGGGCGTTTCCACGATGGAGAACTTCAACACGGTGCTCCATATGAACAAGCACGATTACAGTATCTATAGTCACAGTTTCTGCCCGTCTATCGCAGAGGTGCAGTATCGGTTCTACAACGAAGAGATCGCGCTCGCTAATGCGATCGGCGTTGGTATCCAGCCTTTCGATAAAGAGGTCTTCTATCAACGTACGAGCGTGCTCGGCCAGGAATACATGGGCGAGGGCTGCGACGTTCCGTTCGACGAGGAATGGGAAGTGGGCTATGGCACCGGTCCGTTCACGATCCAGAATCGCTACGTAACGGAAGATGTGCCGGTCGGCTGTCATGTCTATCATGAACTGGGCAAGAAGTTCGGCGTTCCGACACCCATCATCGACTCGATGATCGTGCTCGGCGGCGTTATGAACAAGACCGACTATTTCGAAAGCGGCCTTAAGCTCGAGGATCTGGGCATTGGCCATATGGATAAAGAGGCGTTGCTCGCGTATCTGAATGAGGGCGTCTATACCGAATAACCGTGCGCAAGCACCTTATGTTAGGAGTTGTGGCATGACGTGGCAACGCCCGTTCGTGAATTCTCAAGACCTTGCGGGGACCTTCTCGGTTCCCGCTCACTTCACTTCAGGCCATGCGATCGGCGTGATCGCGGTCGATCTGAAGTATCCGAAGCTTCCTGGAAATGTGGTGAATGCGACCACGTTCGATTTTCCGGTGCTCTATAAGAAGGTCGAATTCGACATCGAGCTGCTCTTTGAAGGAGCTCCTGAGCTTGAGATGGTCGTTGTCGAGGCTGCCAAAGAACTGGAGGCTGAAGGCGTGCGTGCGATCGTGGGAGCGTGCGGATACTTCGCGCACTTCCAAAAGCAGGTTGCGGATGCGGTAAGTGTCCCTGTCTTCCTTTCGAGCCTCTGCCAGCTTCCGCTCATCAAGCTTGGTTTGAAGCAAGATCAGAAGATCGCGGTGTTCGCGGCGAGCGCAGATAATATCGACGATGAGATATTGAGCGGGGTCGGATCGCAGTTGGATGATCTCATTATCCAAGATGTAGGCTCGATGGAGAGCTTCGCCCCGATCCGCTGGGGCGAGGAGACGCTCGACAACAAATGGCTTACCGAAGATCTCGAAAAGACGGCCCATGACCTGGTCGAGCAATATCCAGAGATAGGTGCGATCCTGCTCGAATGCAGCGATCTGCCACCGTACGCCTATGCCATCCAGGCAGCAACGGGACTGCCGATATTCGACTTCATCACGCTCATCAAATGGGCGCATTCCGCTGTTGTGCAAACGCCCTATTATGGATATTTTTAACCAGAGGGCTTGACGGTCTTCGTGGTTCAGGTATACTAATCAACCGCTGAAAGGCATTCTGTTTAAGTGGGCGATTAGCTCAGCGGGAGAGCATCACCTCGACACGGTGGGGGCCACTGGTTCGATCCCAGTATCGCCCACCATTTAAACAGACAACATGCGGACGTGGCTCAGTTGGTAGAGTATCACCTTGCCAAGGTGAGGGTCGCGGGTTCGAACCCCGTCGTCCGCTCCATGAATTCTTATGACCGGTTTTATGCCGGTCATTTTTTTGTTCTTGAACATCAGCGGCGAGTCGGTATAATAGGTTCTTGCGCGCGGACGTGGCTCAGTTGGTAGAGCATCACCTTGCCAAGGTGAGGGTCGCGGGTTCGAACCCCGTCGTCCGCTCCAGTGCACCTTTCAGTCGTTCGAATCGTTCGCAACGGCTTTTATGGCGACGTGGCCAAGTGGTAAGGCAGAGGCCTGCAAAGCCTTTACCCCCGGTTCGAATCCGGGCGTCGCCTCCATACAAGCTCAAGACCGCTCAGCGGTCTTTTTTGTAAAGGATGGCATTTGTGCCCATGTTCGACCTTTCGATCTTCACCACACCAGAAGCATGGATCAGCCTTATCACGCTTCTGTTCTTAGAGATCGTGCTCGGGGTCGACAACCTTGTCTTCATCGCCATCACTACCGATCGCCTTCCCGCGGAAAAGCAGCATCTCGGTCGTAAGATCGGTCTTTTGGGTGCGCTGTTCATGCGCATCATCTTCCTATGCTTCGCATCGTTTCTCGTGCACATGACCACACCGCTCTTCACGATCCCGTTCATCGAGATCCATGGCGAACCGATGGGTTTCTCCGTGCGTGATCTTGTGCTGTTGGCGGGCGGAATCTATTTGATCTACAAGGGGATCGATGAGATCAGAAGCGTGCTCAATCTAACCGAAGAAAAAGAGCAACATGAGCCTGAAGTGCACAGAAGCGCGATCACGTTACCTCAAGCGGTTATCACGATCATGGTCATGGACCTGGTGTTCTCGATCGACTCGGTCATCACAGCAGTCGGTCTTGCCCAACATCTCATCATCATGATCTTGGCGGTCATCGTCGCGGTCGTGCTCATGATGGTCTTCATCGACGCGATCTCGAACTTCATCAATCAACATACTGAGATCAAGATTCTCGCGCTCGTGTTCATCGTGATGATCGGTATCCTGCTCACGCTCGATGGTCTGGGTATCAATTCAGGGATCGAGATCCTCGATATGCACCTCGAAAAGCTCATGGTGTACTTCGCCATGGTATTCTCGATCATCCTCGAGCTCATTCAGATGAAGTACAAGAAGAACTATCAGATGTGGGTCGCGCGCAAGAATCGCGAGATCGATTCAACAAAGGATCAGCTTTAAGCAAGTTTTGCAGCTGTTTTGAGCTCTTCGAAGTAGCGAATGCAATCATCGGAAACGATGTAGCGTGCCGCCCTCGGCAGGCAACGCACCGTAAAAGGTGTGTGAAGGCGCGTTGGTTCGCCATCGTATTCCATGTACATCTCAGGTGTTGCCTCGATCGTGATCTCGCGTCCGCGATACACCTCTAAGCTGCCGATCTTCTTGGCTAGGTTGCCGCTATGATCGACGGCTTTTGCAACGAGTGTGGGCAGCAGCTCGAGCGCAGTCTTCGTTTTGACGATGACCACGTCGATCAACCCGTCTTGCGGGAGGTTCATGTCTGAGACCATCAGGTCGAATTGGATGCGTGAGAAATTCGTGAACACAACAGCGATGCCGTCGCTTTCGATTCTCTGTCCATCGATATTGAGCACGAACTGCGAATGCGGGGGAGTGGGGTTAGTGAAAGCTGCATGGAAATAGGCAACCGGACCGAGTACCTGCTTATGCTGTGTGGCAAGACGCATGATGATCTCATCGTAGCCGCAACCCGCCATGATCGTGAACCCGATCGAAGCTTCGGGGGTTTCGATCTCGCCCAGGTCGAAGTACATCGTCTGCCCTTGGTCTGCCACCTTGCAGAGCGCATGAGGCTCATTCGGCGAGGAGAGGTTCATGGCGAGCAGATTCGCGGTCCCCGAAGGGAAGGGGAGGATGGGGATATCGGAATAGCGCAGCTCATAGGTGACCGCTGCGATCGTGCCGTCTCCGCCGCTCGCCACCACGAAATCGTAATCGCGGGCATCTTCGAGCAGGGTAGCAAAAGGAGTATGGCCATTGAAGGTGCGCAGCGTGATCGTGTCGCCGTCTTCGGCGTAGGAACGGATGAAGTCGTAGATCGCTCCAGCCCCATGGCCTGAGCCGATGTTATGAATGACAAGAACTTTCACCGTCGCCCCTTCGCGCTCCTTCAAGATGCTCACTAATGCATTATAGTAGTTCGATGTCCTGATCGAGAACTGGTTTATATAAACGATGACAACGAAACAACTCATAGATACCGAATCTGCGTTCCAAGATTTCGTCGAAGCTTGCGAGACGAGCTCATATATGGCGATCGACACCGAATTCCTTCGCGAAAAGACCTACTATCCGAAGACCTGTTTGGTCCAGATCGGCATCGAAGGCATGATCGCGATCATCGATCCGCTCGCGCTTGCGAGCTTGAAACCACTTGCGCGTCCCTTCACGAATCCGAACATATTGAAGATCTTCCATGCGTGCAGCCAAGACATGGAGATACTCTTGCGCGAGACGGGCGTCCTACCTGCTCCGGTGTTCGATACGCAGATCGCCGCAACGCTGCTTGGCAAGAATCAGCAGCCTTCGTATGCGCTTCTGGTCTCTCAGTACTGCGATGTGGAACTTGCGAAGAAGGATTCGTTCACCGACTGGTCGCGCCGACCGCTCTCTCCGTCTCAGATTCGCTATGCGGCTGAAGACGTGCTCTATCTGCCTGAGATCCACGAGAAGATGGTCGAGGCACTCAAGAGCAAGGACCGCCTTGCATGGCTCACTGAATCGTTCGAGGAGCTGAGCGAGCCCGATCGCTATATAACCGATCCTTATACGCGCTTCCTCAAGCTCAAACGCGTCAATCAGCTCAAGAACCATCAGCTTGCGGCCGCACGTGAAGTGGCTGCGTGGCGTGAGCTCGAAGCTCAGAACCGCAACATCCCTCGTAAGTGGATCCTTTCTGATGAGCAGATCGTGGAGTCGTGCCGCAGGGAGGCCACGACGCTCGATGAGCTCTACATGGTGCGCGGAATGCGCGAATCGCTCTCCACGATCCAGGCGCGCAAGGTACTCGAGTGCATCAAGAAGGGTCTGAACTGCCCTGAGGATGAGCTGCCGCATATGCAGAAGAAGTCGAAGAGCGAAGCGAATGTCGATGCGATCGTCGATGTGCTCTCTGGAATCGCGCGCAAGATCGCTCGTGAGAACGATATCGCCCCTCAGACGCTCGCGCCCCACAGTGAATTAGTGGCGCTCGCACGCGGTCATTGGGATGAATGCGAGCTCATGAAAGGGTGGCGCAGGCATATGCTCGGCGAAGAGCTCGTTGCTTTCATGGAGGGCAAGCGCACGCTTCAGATTGCTGAGGGAAATCTGGAGATTACACGCTCATAACGCTTTGCGCTTCACTCTCGCGATAAAGTACTCTGTAAGATAAGGATCGTGCGGTTCTTACGATCAAGGCACGGTTCAGTTGTAGTCACTCATACGGTATAAGGAATGATCCTCGTGACCTATCTTTTGCTCATACTCGTTACCTTTGCGATCGGCTTCGGTGCGCAAGGGTATGTGAACCACCAGCTCAATAAGTACTCTCATGTGCCCAACACCAGCCAGATGACCGGTCGTGATGTTGCCGTTGGTATGCTCAACTACTACGGCATCCAAGGCGTTGAAGTGCGCATGGGAAGAGAAGGCCAAGACTTCTTCAATCCGAAGGATAACTCGATCACGCTCGGTCCCGATTCGTACAACGGTCGTTCGATCACGGCGACCGCAACTGCTTGTCATGAGGTGGGGCATGCGTGCCAGTTCGCACAAGACTACAAGCCCATGAAGGTGCGCTCTGCGCTCGTGCCCGTGGTGAACCTCGCTTCGAACACCTGGATCTTCATCCTGCTCGCTGGCATCATCCTGAACGTGATCGGTCTTGTTGATGTTGCGATCGCGCTCTATGCGGTCGCAGTCCTCTTCCAGATCGTTA